>DATJQX010000104.1:0-65229 GCA_035505275.1 Streptosporangiaceae bacterium
CACGACTGGCGGAGCTGGACGTTCGACCTCGACCCCGACGGGCTTGACCCGGTGCTGCGGGTGCACTGGCTGCGGGAAGCCTACGAGAAGGCGGTGCCGGGGTACGACCGCGGCGTGACCGTCCCGGCCATCGTGGACGTGCGCTCGGGGGCCGTGGTGACCGCGGACTACCGCGAGATCACCCTGGACATGGAGGCCGAGTGGACCGCGTACCAGCGGTCAGGCGCGCCCGACCTGTACCCGGAGCGGCGGCGCGATGAGATCGAGGAGGTCAGCGCCGGCGTCTACACCGACGTGAACAACGGGGTGTACCGGTGCGGGTTCGCCTCTACCCAGGCCGCGTACGAGGCGGCCTACACCACGCTGTTCGCCCGGCTCGACTGGCTGTCTGAGCGGCTCGCCCGGCGGCGTTACCTGGTCGGCGACACGATCACCGAGGCGGACGTCCGGCTGTGGCCGACGCTGGTCAGGTTCGACGCCGTCTACCACGGCCACTTCAAGTGCAACAGGAACAAGCTCGCCGAGATGCCGGTGCTGTGGGCGTACGCGCGGGACCTGTTCCAGACGCCGGGGTTCGGCGACACCATCGACTTCGAGCAGACCAAGCAGCACTACTACCGCGTGCACACCGGCCTGAACCCGTCGGGCATCGTCCCGGCCGGGCCGGACCCGAGCGGCTGGCTCACCCCGCACGGGCGCGAGGAACTAGGCGGCCGGCCGTTCGGCGACGGAACGCCGCCGGGCCCGCCGCTTGCCTCGGAGGCGGTGGCGACGGGCCCGGCTGCGCGAGCAGGCAGGGATTAACTACTCGCGCAGGCGGCGGGCAGCGACATGCGTACGACGCCGCTCCGCTGGGACGGTTGATCCTCGTAGTAGGCGTAGGCCTGGCCGCCGGTCACGGCGACGCTGCTGAAGTACTCGAGCGCGCCGTTGTCGGTGGGCAGGTTGGCGCTGGCCAGCACCTGGCCGGTGGACGGGTCAGCGCAGACCAGCGTCTGCCCGCCGCCGATCCAGATGTGGCCGCCGCTGTAGGCGGGAACCGAGGCCAGGCCGGCTCCGGCGCCCTGGCTGACCCGGGCCGCGCGGGACAGGTCCCCGTTCGGGGCGTACCAGACCCACTCGGACATCCCGATCCCGACCGTGCCCCACAGGCCGCCGGGGGTCGCGACCAGGTTTCCGCCGGCTCCGCCGATGTTCATGGTCGAGTCACCCGTCCGCTGGGCTCCGTTCACGGCGAACTTCACGACCCGGAACGAGCCGGATCCGACGTACAGCGTGCTCCCGTCGGGTGAGACCGCCACCGAGCTGGCCGAGGCCGAGTTCAGGAAGTACCGCTGGGTCACCTGGCCGGTAGACGGGTCCACCGCCACCACGGTGATGCCCGCGGCCACGAACAGGGTGCCGTCGGGTCCGGCGGCCAGCGCTCCCTCGACCGTGCTGGACACCGCGCCGAGCGCGGTCACCTGCCAGGACGCGACCTGGGCCAGCGTGCTCGCGTCGTAGCCGTGCAGCTCTATGACGCCTCCGGGCTGGTACGACACCACCCAGACCGTGTGGCCGTCGACGACCGGCGCGCCGGGGGCCGGCGATGCGACCGGGACGCTGGCGACGACCCCGGTGGCCGGGTCGATCCGGTCCAGGGATCCGGGCGCGATCGCGAACAGCGCGCCGTCGCCGGCGACCAGCGAGTCCTGGGTGAACGTCTGGTGGTCGATCAGCACGGCGCCGAACGGCCCGCCATGGATGGCGGATGGCTGCGTGGCCTGCCCCGACGAAACCGGCCCCGACGTCGCCGAGGACGACACGGTGGCCGAGGCCGGCGCCGATGTGCTGGTGGTCGGCCCGCCTCCGGACGCGACCGGCGGCGTGCTGTGGTGCGAGACCAGCGCCACGACACCCGCGCTCAGGCCGGCCACCACGAATACGGCCAGCGCGGCCAACGCCGGCACCAAGCCCCGGCCCCCGAAGCGCCGGCGGGGCTCGTAGTGCCTGCCCGGGGCGCGCCCGGCCTGGCTGGCCAGCCGGAACGCGACGTCCTCGACCGTCACGCGGCGCGGCGGCTCGGGAGTAATCCGGTGCAGCAGATCCGAGAGCTGCCGTTCCTCGGTGTTCACGACGCCACACCTCCGGTCATGAGCTCGTGCAGGCCGGGCGCGTCCCGCAGGCGGGCCAGGGCCTTGGCGGCGTGCGCCTTCACCGTGCCCACCGAGCAGCCCATCGCCTCGGCGGTCTGCGACTCGCTCTGGTCGGCGAAGTAGCGGAGCACGACGACCGCCCGCTGCCTGGCGGGCAGCCTGTCCAGCGCCGCGAGCAGCGCCTGGCGGGCGTCGATCTGGGCGAACGCGTCCCCGTAGGCCTGCATCTCGGGCAGGCGCCCGGTCGCGATCTCGCCGGTCCAGCGGCGCTGCCGCCAGCGCAAGAAGGTGTTCACCATGATCTTCCGTACGTACAGTTCCGGTGCGTCCTGCCGCCGCAGGGTGCCCCACCGCGGCCAGGCGGCCGCCAGCGCGGTCTGCACCAGGTCCTCGGCACTCGGCCAGTCGCCGGTCAGCAGCCAGCCGGAGCGCAGCAGCGCGCCGGATCTGGCCTGAACGAACTCGCGGAACCCATCGGGCTCATACGGACGACCCACCCCGGGCGACGTATACACCGATCCTCCGTTCCGGGCCTGCGGCCTCACGTGTATAGAGACGACGGCCGGGCCGAATGGTTTACTCCCGTAGCCGGCCGAGTGTCGCGTTCGCCCGCCGCTGCCGCGATTCGGCCCGGTACGACTGGCGCCTGGCTTCGGCGAGCCGCTCGCGGGCGTCGGCCAGCTCCGCTTCCAGCCGCCGGACCGTGTCCTCCAGCTGCTGTTCCGCCACGTTAGCCGTGTGCAGAGCCTCGTCCGCATCAACCACCGCTCGTTCGGCCAGATGGATTTTCTCGCGTCGGCGGCGCTCGGTCTCGGCAATGGCCTCAGCCGGGGCGGGTTTTTTGGTTTTGGCGGGCGCGGGGGCCGGGGCGGGCAGCGGCGCGTCCGGGTCGAGGCCGAAGCCGGCCCAGCGGGCGGCGCGGACGAGGGTGCCGAGACGGCCGGCCACCGCGGGGTCGGCGATCGCCGCGTCGAAGGTGGCGGCCACCTCCTCGCGCTGGCCCGCGGGCGGCGACGGGTGGCCGGCCAGGCTGAAGGCCTGCTGGGTGAGCTCGTCGACCAGCCGGGCGCGGGCGGCGGTCAGCTCCCTGATCTTCGGGGCGTCCAGGGGCGCGCGCAGCTGGGTGGCCAGGGCCGCAAGCGCGACGGTGACCTCCGGGTCGGCGCGGACCAAATGGTTCACGACCCAGGCCGACCGCGTCGGCTTGCGCAGGGCGGTGATCTGCTTGGCGACGTCTGGCTGGCCCGCCTCGCGCGCGGCGCCGGCGAGCTGGCCGCGGCGTGGCATGAAGTCGTCCGGGTCGGCGTCGTAAAGCTCCGCCGTGGCCTCCGCCAGCAGGTCGGTCATCTAGGCAGAATAGGCATCATGACTGGCATAGTGCCATCGGGAGCGGGACACCTGCTGGCTGATGACCAGGTACGGGATGGAGCCCGCCTGAATGTCGGGGGCCGGCGTAGGGTGGCGGTATGCCGCCTGCCGCTCCCGTCGAGGTCAGCCCGGAGGTCCTTGAGCAGTACCGCAGGGAACTGACTGGTTACTGCTATCGCATGCTCGGCTCGGGGTTCGAGGCCGACGACGCGGTGCAGGAGACCATGCTGCGCGCCTGGCGGGCGGCCGACGGGTTCGAGGGCCGGTCCAGCGTGCGGTCCTGGCTGTACCGGATCGCCACCAACATCTGCCTGGACATGCTGCGCGGCAGGCAGCGGCGGGCGATGCCGATGGACCTTGGGCCCGCCTCGCCGCCGGTCGAGCCGCTGCTGTCCGACTGGCACCCGGACGAGCTCTGGATGTCGCCGATCGCCGACGACCGGGTGGTGCCCGAGCACGGCGACCCGGCCGAGATCGCGGTGGCCCGCGACACGATCAGGCTGGCGTTCGTGACCGCGCTGCAGCACCTGCCGGCCAGGCAGCGGGCCACGCTGATCATGTGCGAGGTGCTGCGGATGCCCGCGGCCGAGGCCGCGCGGACGCTCGGCACGAGCGTGCCCGCGGTCAACAGCGCGCTGCAGCGGGCCCGGGCCACGCTGGCCGCGCTGCCGGAAGAGCAGCGCCCGGTGGCGGTCGAGGCGGAGCAGGCCGACCTGCTCGCGCGCTACGTGGACGCGTTCCAGCGTTACGACATTGACCAGCTTGTCGCGCTGCTGCACCAGGACGCGGTGATGTCGATGCCGCCGATCGGGATGTGGCTGCGCGGCGCGGAGAACATCCGCCAGTGGATGGGCCTGCCCGGGCCGAGCCAGTGCCGGGGCTCGATCCTGGTCCCCGCGGGGCAGGTCAACGGCGTCCGGTCGTGGGCGCAGTACAAGCCGGACCCGGCCGGGGGGTACTCGGCCTGGGCGCTGCTCGTGCACGAGGCGTCGGGTGGGCGGTTCACCCGGTGGACGTTCTTCCTGGAGACGGAGCGGCTCTACCCGGAGTTCGGGCTGGCGCTGCACCTGCCGTGATCTTGGCGGCATTATTTTCGGGCGATTCCTGGACCGCGGCGGCCAGGGTGGCGACGATTGACTCTCGTGAGCACTGATCCTTCTGGTGTGGGACAGCCGGGGTTCGTGGGCCGGCACGGCCTAGCCTCGGCGGAGCGGACCGCCGCTGCCGAGGAGGTCGCGGCCCGGATCGGCGAGCTCGGGCTGCGGACCGTACGGCTTGCCGTCGTCGACCAGCACGGGGTGCCGCGCGGCAAGATGCTCTCGCCCGCGGCGGCGATCGCGGCCATGTCCGACGGGCTCGACTTCTCCGGCGCCATCTACAGCCTGGATACCGGCAACCAGGTCTTCGTGCCCGCGTTCGCTGCCGGGGGTGGCTTCGGCATCGAGGAGTTCACCGGGTTCCCGGACGTGGTCCTGGTGCCCGACCCGGCCACGTTCCGGGTCCTGCCGTGGGCCGACCGGACGGGCTGGATGCTGTGCGACGTGTACTTCGGCACCGGGCAGCCGATGCCGCTTGATGGACGCGGGCTGCTCAGGCGGGTGCTCGGCTCGCTTAGTTCCGCGGGGTATGAGTTCCTGGCCGGGATCGAGGTCGAGTTCTACATCGTGGTGCTGGCGGGCGGGCCGCTGGCGCCGCAGGACGCGGGGTTCACCCCGCCACCGCCGGCGGTCAGCGTGTTCGAGCGGGGGTACCAGTACCTGTCTGAGGTGCGGCTGGATTCGATGGGGCCCGTTTTGGAGTCGGTCCGCGACGCGCTGGACGGGGTCGGGCTGCTGCCGCGGTCGATGGAGGACGAGTGGGGACCTGGGCAGCTTGAGTTTTCTTTCAGCCCCATCTCTGGGCTGGCGGCCGCCGACGCGGCGGTGCTGTTCCGCTCGGCGGTCAAGCAGGTGTGCCAGCGGCGCGGGCTGCTGGCCACGTTCATGTGCCGGCCCGGGCTGCCGAACTTCTTCTCCTCCGGCTGGCACCTGCACCAGTCCCTGGTGGACCGGCAGGGCCGGTCGAACGCGTTCGCCTCTTCTTCCGCGGCGCTGTCGGATGCCGGGCGGCATTACGTGGCCGGGCTGCTCGAGCACACGGCGCCGATGGCGGTGTTCGCGGTGCCGACCGTCAACGGGTACAAGCGGTTCCGGCCGTACTCGTTCGCCCCGGACCGGGTGACCTGGGCGCTGGAGAACCGCGGCGCCCTGGTCCGGGTCCAGGGCGCGCCCGGCGACGCGAACAGCCACGTCGAGATGCGGCTCGGCGAGCCGGCCGCGAACCCTTACCTGTACATGGCGTCGAACATCGCGGCCGGGCTCGACGGCATCCGGCGCTCGCTGGAACCGCCGCCGCCCGTGTCGGCCGACCCGTACGCGGCTCAGGCGCCTTTGCTGCCCGCGTCGCTCGGCGAGGCGGTGGAGGCGCTTGATGCGGACCAGTTCTACCGGTCGGTGTTCGGCGCGACGCTGGTCGACTACCTGGTGATGATGAAGCGGGCCGAGAACCGGCGGTACTCAGACGCGCTGGCGGCCGCGGCGGCGGAGTCTCCGGGCGGGCTGGCCCCGGACGTCAGCGAGGTCAGCGACTGGGAGATGCGGGAGTACTTCGAGTTCTTCTAACCGCCGATATCGACGCTGTACCAGGTGGTCGGGTCGGCGGGGACGGGCTGGAAGTCGTAGCGAAGGCCGCTGGGGCCCAGGGCGACCAGGCTGACCGACGTCGTGCCGTACAGCCGGCCGTCGGGCAGCACGTGACGGACGACGATCGCGGCGGGGTCGGTGTCGGGCAGGTCGTCGCCGGCGGCCAGCGTGAGCCAGTCGCCCCAGGCGTCCTTGATCGTGGCGGCCGGGTCGGCGCCGGGGCGGTGCGCGGCGAACTTGGGGCCGAAGTGCACGGCCTTGGCGTCTTCGTGCGCGGACGGGAAGGTGTGACCGGCGTTGGTGATGACATGGGTGGCCGGTTCGAGGTCCTCAAGGGCGGTATGGGCGCCGTCCCAGCTCAGCATCACCGCCGATTCCTGGTCGGCGCACAGCAGGAAGAACGGGTCGTAGTGGGCCAGGGTGTCGTGGTCGTCCTGGAGTTGCTTGAGGGCCGCCTCACCGTCGGCGGCGGCGCGGAGCGGGAGGTCGCCCCGTGATCGGCGGGCGGCGGGCGGGGCCTGCTGGCCGCGGGTGTTCAGGATGCAGGCGACGCGGCCGATGCCGGGATGGACGGCGAGCCAGGTGCCGCCGGCCTGCTCGTCGCGCCCGCCGATCAGCGGCGATCCCGGCCAGTGCCTGGCCGGCGGCTGCCACGGGCGGCCGGTGAACTCATCGCGGAAGCCGAGCAGGAGCAACGGCATCGGTCCCGCGGGGGCGAGGCTGAGCACGACGGTGCACACGCACCGACCTTAACTCGGGTTGCCATGACTTCGGGAACGGTGGAACGCTGCCAGTGATGGAGATCACGCTGGTCAAGGCGGCCGGGCCGGGCGAGGCGGACCGTGCCTACCTGTCGGCTGACGGGGATACCCGGCGCGGGCCGGTGCATGTCGTCCACGACCTTCCCCATCTTGTGGTCGAGTCCGTGTTCGGGATCGACGACGGGCTGTGGGGCGAACTTGCGGCCGGAGCGCACGCTGGTGCCGGGCGGGCGGCCGCGGCTCGCGACGCTAGACGCCACAAGCAGGGGCGGATCGTCTCCGGGGCCGCCGACGGCGCCCCGACCGGCGAATGGCTCTCCGCCGGGCACCGGCTGGCCAAGACGATCACGAACTGCGTGACCAACCGCTGGGGTGACGGCCCGGATACGCCGGGCGGAGTCAGGGAGCGGGCGGCCCGGTTTTGCAGCCCGGCCCTGGCTGACCTGGTCGCGGGGGTGGACGACGAGACGATCGCCGTGGCTATCCGCGGCGTCCGCGACCTGGAGCGGCGGTGGATGGCGGTGCCGCCGGGCGGGAAGCTCAGCCTGTCCTGGCCGCTGGGGCCCGACTTCTTCGCCGGGGCCGGGGCGTGAGCGCGGAATTGCCCGCCGTGGCCAGGGCCCGGATCGCGGAGATGCGGTCCAGCGGCACGTGGGGATCCGCGCTGACCTCGGGCGAGTTCGCTGCCATCCGCGGCGCGGGGTTCGAGCCGGTGGGGCAGGTGTTCGGCGCGGCGGTGGTCGCCGCCGGGGCCGCCAGCGGCTACGGCTGTCCGGGGGCGTCGGGTTCCGCCGTGACGTCGGCGGGTTCCGGGTCGTTCGGCCCGCTGGTGGAGGCGATGTACCAGGCGCGGGACCTGGCCATCTCGCGGATGAGCGCCGAGTGCGCCGAGCTTGGCGGGCACGGGGTGGTGGGCGTTCGGTTGTCCAGGGGGTCGTTCCTGCTCGGCGGCGTGGAGTTCACGGCGATCGGGACCGCGGTGCGGGCGCCGGGCGTTGCGTTCGGGCGGGGGATGCCCTTTAGCTCTGACGTGTCCGGGCAGGCTTTCGTGAAGCTGATCACGGCGGGCTGGGTGCCCGCGGGGCTGGCGCTCGGTGTGTCGATCGGGTTGCGTCACGACGACCGCGTCACCGCCCGCCAGGCTCGCCGGATTTCGGGAAACGCCGAGGTCGCCGGCTGGACCGAGCTGGTCACCGAGTCGCGGCACGACGCCAGGCGGCAGCTGGAGGGCGACGTCAGGCGGCTCGGCGCCGAGGGCGTGGTGATTGCCGACATGGGCCTGCGGGTGAGCGAGCGGGACTGCCCGGTGCAGGTGGGCCGGCGCGATCACGTGGTGGAGGCGACCCTCATCGGCACGGCCGTGGCGCGGTTCTCCCGCGGTGAGGAGCGCCGGCCTGATCGGCTGGCGCTGGCCGTTATGTCGCTAGGCCGGTAGCGGCGTCAGGCGGGTGTGACAGGCTGGTGGCCGTGACTGATGACAACACCCGGGAGCCGGTGCCGGAACGGTGGAATGCTGTTGGGCCTGGCTCCGATATGTGGATGGACACGGCGCAGGACCCGAGGTTCGCGCCGGGCGCGGTAGTAGAGGGCGAACGGGCGACGCTGCTTGACTACCTGCGCGGCTACCGGATGACGATGGAAATGAAGTGCGCGGACCTCGACGCGGACCAGCTCGCGCGCCGGTCCGTGCCGCCGTCGACGATGTCCCTGCTCGGCCTGGTCCGCCACATGGCCGACGTGGAACGCAACTGGTTCCGGCGGGTAATGGCGCAGGCCGACGCGCCACCCCTGTACTGGTCCGAGGAGGTATCCGACGCTGACTGGCTCGGCGCGGTAGCCGACCCGGCGGTGGTGGACGACGCCTGGCGGGCGTGGCGCGGCGAGGTTGCCTTCGCGGAGAAGTTCGTCGGTGAATCGGAGGACCTTGGCATCAGGGGCACCATGCGGGACGGCACGACCGTCGCGCTGCGTGAGGTGCTGGTCCACATGATCGAGGAGTACGCCCGTCACTGTGGCCACGCCGATCTGCTACGGGAACGGATCGACGGCCGCGTCGGCCAGTGACGATCTCTTCGTGCCCGGCCGGTGAGCGGCTAGGCGGGCGGGGCTGGGCGGCGGTTTCTTCGGCGGCCCGCGTACTGGATGCGCGTGGCCTGGATCAGCCCGGCGTCGATGGCGGCTTGCTCGTCGGCTTCGCTGGTGCCGGCCAGGTCGGTGAAAAAGTAGGGCCCGTAGGTGACGTGCTGCGAGTCGAACCGGGCGTCCAGTTCGGTCAGGATGTCGTGCCCGGCGTGGATTCCCTCGGCTTCGGCCCAGGATCGCAGGTAGTCATCCCAGGAGCGGCCCGACTGCTGCCAGTCTGCTTGCCGCTGGTGCAGCCAGCCGTGGTCGTGGTTGTGGTCGTGCTCCGGCTCGTGCTCTTGCTTGGCCGGGGTGACGTGCTCGGGCCGGGGCAGCCGGGCAAAGCACCAGCGGGCGGTCGCCTCGTCGAAGCGCTCCTGCGCCCATTCCACGATCAGCACCAAGCCGCCGGGAGCCAGCATGGCGTTTACCAGGTCCAGCACTTTACCCACGTCGGCGACGTGGTGTAGGGACGCAGACGCTACGACGGCGTCGACTGGGCCGGGCACCTCGGAGCGCTCGAACTCGATGCGGCGGTACGAGGGTTCGTCCGGCGCCTCGGGATCGACCCCGGTCGCCTGGTAGCCCGCCGACTCCAGCATCGGGACAAACCCGCCCAGCGGTCCGCAGCCGATCTCGACCACGCGGGCCGGTGCCACCGGGATACGGGCGCTTACGAACGGCCAGTTCGCGTCCAGCCAGCGCTCATTCGGTGTCACGCTGACCGAGCCTACGCCGGGGTCTGGCCCCGGTCGATACGGCGGTCACGATACGTGCCCTCGGCTAGGGTGATGAGATGGCTGAGACCCAGCGACAGCCCGTGCCGCGCAACGATTCTGGCGAACTGGATACGGCACTGGCGTTTCTCAACTTCAATCGAGAATCTGTGCTGAAGAAGGCCGATGGGCTCGACGACAAGCAGTTGCGCCGCAGGCTCGTCCCGACCGGCACGAATCTGCTCGGCCTGATGCGGCATCTCGCCGGGGCCGAACGCTATTGGTTCGGCCTCCACCTCACCGGGGTCAAGCCTGCGGGGGGCTACAAGTTCGGGATGCGGGTTCCCGCGCGGACTACCGCCGAGGAGGTGATCAGCGACTACCGTTCGGCGATCGCTGAAAGCAACGCGGCGATCATCGCGGCCGGTGACCCGCAGACGCTCCTGGTCAAGCGGATCGATGGCCAGCGGCTGACGCTGCGGTGGCTCCTGGCTCATATGACCAGCGAGACCGCGCGGCACGCCGGTCACGCCGACATCCTCCGTGAGCAGATCGACGGGGCGACCGGCCGTTAGCCAGCGCTAGGCGGCAGCAGGCCGTCGGTCGCGACCCGGTAGTAGAGCTTGGATTGATGGACGGGAACTCCAGTCCCGCATAGAACCGGCGGGCAGCGGTGTTCTCGGTGTCTGTGGTCCATTCAACTCGGCTGCAATCGTGGCGGATCGCGATCTCGTATACGTGCTGCATGAGCAGTTTGCCTACGCCGCTCCCGCGAGGCAAACCCTATTAGGTCACCGTCATCCCACGCCAGAATGGTCATTGCATACGGGGTGGCGCCGAAAAGGGCCTCGCCGACCTGCTCAATGCGAACCTCTGGCGGCTCAATTTCGGTCTCGGCGTAAAAGCGGTCCCTTTCCTCTGCCAGCCTTACGATTGCTTCGACGTCGCCTGGCTCGGCAGGCTTGACGGTGATCATTACGGCTAGGCCTCGGGATCGTAGTAGTGGGCGTACTGCCACAAGCCCCGGGACACGAGCGCGTCGTCGGGTAGCGGGCCGAACCGGGCGGGCGAGAGCGCCGTCAGGCCTTCGGGCGCGTCACCGGTCGTGATCCAGGTGGCCAGGGCCTCGCCGATCGCCAGGGAAGAGGAGAACCCGGAGCCGTTGCACCCGCTGGCCACCCAGAGGCCAGGCAGGTCCGGGACCGGGCCGGTGACGAAGCGGCCGTCCGGGCTCATCGTGAAGAGCCCGCCGCGGTGTTCGGCGACCGGGGCGGTCGTGGCCAGCGGGACCTCCGCGGCGACCTGGGCCGCCAACTGGAGCAGGACGCCGAGGTCCAGCGGCAGGTCATCGGTGGAGAACGAGGGTGGCCGGTGCCGCGGGTCGACGGGCAGCGGCTCGGACTCAAACCCGCCGACCATGAGCCCGCCGCGGGCCGGGCGCAGGTACACGGCGGCATCGACCACCCGGATGATCGGGTCGGCCGGATCGACCTCGGTCGTGGGCGCGGTGATCAGCAACTGGTGGCGGACCGGGGCGAGCGGCACCTCCGCCCCGGCCAGGCCGGCCACCTGGCGGACCCAGCCGCCGGCCGCGTCCACGACCACGGGTGCCGTGATCGACCGGCGTTCGGTCTCTACTCCGGTCGCGCGGCCGTCCGTCACGGTAATCCCGATGACCGGCTCGTTCTCGAGCACGACCGCTGCGTGCTGCTGGCAGGCGGCGAGGTAGGCCTCGATGAGGCTGGCCGGTTCCTCGATGTAGACGTCCTCCGGGCACGAGAGAGCGAAGTAATCGTTGGCGGGCTGGTAGTAGCCAAGGCGTTCGGCGAGCTCGGCCGGGGTCGCCTCGCGGACGTCGACGCCCCAGCGTCGTGATTGGTCCAGTTCCCGGTGCAGGAAGTCGCGGTGCTGATCGGTGCGGGCGATCAGGAAGCTCTCCGGGCGGGTCACCTCCAGCGGCGCTCCCGCCCAGTCGGCGAAGGTACTCGCTCTGGTGATGCTGCGCCGCGCGAGCCTGGTGCGCAGCTCGTCCGCCTGGACCGACTTGAACAGGCCCGCGGCACGCCCGGAGGCCTGCGATCCGGCCGTGTGGCGTTCTACCACCGCCACCGACCGGCCCGCCAGCGCGCAGTGCAGGGCGGTGCTCAGGCCCAGCGCACCGGCCCCGATTACTACTACGTCGGCGTCCACCGGACCATTGTGCCGCTGTGCGTCGAAGCGATCATGACCCTGCTGGCCGGACAGGCTCGGGCCGGGACATCACCAGGGGCTGCGGCCGGACGAGGCGGGCCGCAGCGTGCTCAAATGGGATAGCGGGTGGGCTCGGTTTCGTACTGCCGACCCGAGGGGGTCGTCCACCGGAGGACGGCCGGGGTGACCTGTTCCACCTTCCACCTCGGGTCCTGTTTGATCCGGTGCTCGGTCCGGCACTTCGGAGAGCCGTTGCACTCGCAGGTCCTGCCGCCGGCCTCGTACGGTGTGTTGTGCTCGAAATCCGCGCGGCTCGATGGTCTGCGGCAGGTCGGCCCGGTACACGTGGCGTGGCGGATCTCGGTGAGGTGGCGCAGCAACGAACCTGGATCGTGGCCGGACGCCTCGAATCTGTGGTCACAGGTATCGACGGCGATCGGATGCAGGGCAACGATCAGGCCCCGCGTCCCGGGCGGTCCGGTGGTCAGCCGCCACGTCCCGTAACCGCCCGGCGGGCCGGGCTCCCCCGAGGCGGTGAAGGTGAACCCTGGCGGGTCAGGACCGTCTGGTGCACTGTGTTGCTGGCGTGCTGTCTGGGACGATCTGGGTTCGGGGCGGGCGCAGCCATGGCCGATCGCGTGTCCCTGATCGTCGGTCACGGTTACGCACCAGGTAGTCCGGGGATTCCGGGCGGCCGCAGCGGCCAGGTCGCGGGCCAGGGCCGGGTCGATCGGGCCGACCGAACCGAGTTCCCCGGGCCGGTCGGCGAGGCCCAGCAAGTTGAGGAGCGGGATCGTCAGGTTGCCCTTGCCGACGAACCCGGGCGGGATCGCTCCGGCCAGCGGGCCGCCGGATGGCGGGGCGGGCGGCTGACCAGGACCGCCAGAACCGGACCCGCCCGGATCTGACCCGCGCGGATCTGACCCGCCCGGATCTGACCCGCCCGGACCAGGACCGCCCGGATCTGACCCGCCCGGACCAGGACCGTCCGGACCAGGACCGTCCGGACGCTGATTGTTGGGACCTGAACCGTCCCGATCGGCCGGGGTGGCGTCGTGGCCGACTGGAGGCCGGGAGTCCAGGCCCAGGAGCAGGTCGAGGTACGCTCGCGCCCGCAGTTGGTCCATCGTCCCGTCAAGGCCGGCCTTGCGTAGCTGCTGGGCCCACCAGTTGACCCGCTGATCGGCGGCCAGGACATCGGCGGGGGGCAGGTCCCGGCCGGCCAGCGCGGCGTTCCCCGAGCGTTCGGCCCAGCGCTCGACCCGAGCGTCCTCCGCTGCCTCCTCCCGGCGCTTCTTCGCCTTGTCCGGGGCGACCTCCATCACGGCCCGGTTGATCGCGGCGCGCAGCGCGCCCGGGGTCAGCCGCCCAGCCCGGTCCAGGACCATGGCTTCGGCCGCCCGCGCCTCGGCGACGTCCAGGGCCGCCGTGGCGCCGACAATGATGCTGGCCTTGTAGTCGTCGATGATCCCGTTACACAGCGCCGCCTTGGTCCCTGGCAGGGCCTCGAGTGCGTATGCCATCCCGATTGCGCCTTCCGCCTGGTTCCGGGACCACGCCATGGCGTGGGACAGCTCGGTCGGCAGGAACTCATCCCAGACCCGCGGCAGCCGCCCCGGTCCTTCCAGCGGCCAGCCCGGCTCCGCGCGCCGGCGTATCAGCTCGGCGATCAGCGTGTACGCGCGGGCGGCGACGTGCGCGCCGACTCGCTGCCAGGCACAGATCAGTCCCACCAGCTCGTCGTCGCTAACGTCGGCGTAGCTGTCGCCGTCCCCGGCCGCGGCGTCGGCGAGCGCGGCCAGGGCCGCGCACCCGGGTGCGGTATCCAGCGCCTGCCCGCTGGCGAAGGAGCCGGCCGGGCCGGCGTACTCGCCAGGGAAGGACTGCGCCGAGCCGGGCTGGCCTGGTCCGCGTCGACCTCGGCCGCCGGCCAGCGCTCCGGCAGCACCCGCCCCGGCGGCGCGCTCGGCCGCGTCCGCCTCCTCGGCGGCTATCTCGGCGCACTCGGCGGCGATCGCGTCCAGATCGATCTCGCCTGGTAGCGGCGGATCGTCCGGGTCCGGGTACATCTCCGGGTCGGGCGGCTCGCCCTCCGATTCCAGCCGGTCCAGCCAGGCCTGAATGTCCTCCTCGGCAGGCTCCGGCTGGGAAGGGAGCCGATGCCAGCCTGCTCCCGGGTCCGGCCAGTGATCCTCCGGCCACGGGTTAGCCGGGCCGCCGGGCGGGTCCTCCCCTCGCCCAGGATCCCGGGGAACCGGTCCTGCTGCCACGCACCACCTCCAGTTCGAATTTAAGGATCTTCATAAAGGCCGAAGGCCTCTATGAAACAGAGTAGCGAGTGTTACCGACATTTTTCGTGTTCACGCGGCGTGTTTCGAATAAAAAACTAAAGTTACCAAAGTTGTCTGCGCCGGGTCAGGGGCGCTTGGGACGGGCGGGGTCTGAGCGGCCGGGCGGTCCCGTGCGCCGCTAGGCAGCAGGGATAACCGGCGCTTATGGTGGCCCGGTGGGGGGTGTCCACGGCGAGGCCGCCGCGCTGATGGTCGGGCGTGACCGCGAGCTGGTACGGGTCACGCGGTTGCTGGACGACGCCGTGGCGGGGCGCGGGCGCCTGGTGCTGTGCACAGGCGAGGCGGGGATCGGGAAGACCCGGCTAGCGGAGGAGGTCGCCGCGCTGGCCGCGGCGAGGGGCGTGCCGGTGGTGTGGGCCCGGGCGGCGGACCGGGGCAGCTCGCCGCCGTACGGCCTGTGGCGGATGGTACTGGATGACCCCGCCGTCCGGGCAGTCGGTTCGCGTTGTTCGCCAGGGTCCGGAGGCGGCTGGCGGAGGCGGCGCGGGCGGGCGGGCGGGCGGGCTCGTGCTGGTGCTCGACGATCTGCAGTGGGCCGACGAGGCGTCGGCGGCTCTGCTCACCGACATCGTGCGACAGCTGCGGGGAACGCCGATCCTCGTGCTCGCGACGTACCGGGATCCGGCGTCGCCCGGCGAGGTGAGCTCCGGGCTGCTGCAGGGGCTGCTGGTGGACGCCAACACCGAGCGGGTAGATCTGCGCGGCCTGACCGCCGCCGCGGTCGGGCACATGCTGCTCGCCGCCGGGCTGCCGGCGTCGGCCGAGGCGGCCGACGAGGTCCACTCGAAAACGGGAGGCAATCCGTTCCTGGTCCGCGAGCTGGCCCTCATGCTCCTCGAGGAGCGCCGGGGCGGGCCGGGATCGGTGCCGGGGCGGGTGGTCGAGGCGACGGCCTACCGGATCGCGCAGCTGTCAGATTCCGCCCGGGAGTTGCTCCAGGCGGCCGCGGTGGCAGGCAACCGCTTCTCGGTGGGCGTGGTGGCCAAGATGCTGGACGTGCCCGTACTCAGCCTGCTCGGCCCGCTGGACGAGGGCCGGGCGGCTGGGTTCCTCGTGGCCGGTGACCGCCGCGGCGATCACCGGTTCTCGCACGCGCTGGTCGGTGCGGCGGTGATCGCCCGGCTGAGCGCCGCGGAGCAGCGGCGCCTGCACGCCGTGGCGGCGGACGCGGTCGAGGCGCTGTACGAGGGGCAGGTGCGGCTGCACCTGGCCGAGGTGGCCCGGCACCGGGTCGAGGCGTCGCTGCCCGGCGACCGGGCGCGGGCGGTGGCGGCGTGCGGGGCGGCCGCCGACGTGGCGGCGGAGTCGCTGGCCTTCGAGGAGGCCGTGCGCCTGTAACCGGCTGGCGCTGTCGGTCGGCGAGGGTGAGCTCAGCGAGGATGACCGATCCCGGCTCGAGCTGGCCCTGGCCACGGAACTGCACCGTAGCGGCGACCTGCCCGGGGCGCAGCAGACGGCGGTCCAGGTCGGCCGGCGGGCGGAAGCCCGGCGTGACCGGCTCTGGCTCGCCCGCACGGCGCTAGTGAGCGAGGCTACCGGCGTACCGGAATGGGACGGTGAGATCTGCCGCTTCTGCGAGCAAGCCCTGGCCGGGGACGATATCCCTGCTGACCTGCGGGCCCGGGTGTCCGCCAGGTACGCGCAGGCCCTGACCTACCGTGGCGAGAACGACCGGGCCGAACAGGTCAGCCGGGACGCGCTGGCCGTCGCCGACGCGGCAGGCGACCCGGTCGCCCTCGTGGACGCGCTCCAGGCCCGCCAGCTGGGCCTGCTCTTCCCCCGAGGGCCTAGCCGAGCGGGCCGTGCTGGCCGGACGGATGCTTGAGGTGGCCGACCACCTCGGCAGCGCCTGGGCCGAGATGTGGGGCCGGCTCTGGCGGATCGATATCCTGTTCGAGACCGGCCAACTTCGGGAAGTCCAGGGTGAGCTCGCGGACCTTGGCTCCTTCCTGGAACGGCTCAGCGGTCCGGTCGGGCAATTCCATCACCTGGAAGGCTGGCCACGCTTTGCCTGGCGACCGGGCGCTTCGCCGAGGCGGCGCGGCTGGCCCGCGAGGGGTTCAAGGTGCTCAACGACATGGGGCACCCGGCCGCGATCGGTGCTCTCGCCGTGGTCCTGTACCAGTCGACACTGCACGTCGGCCTGGAGCGATCAGGCCTGGCCGAGGCGTTCGACCTCGCCCCGGCGCTCATGCTGCCGGAAGCGGTAGACACCACCCGCGGCACCGCCACCGTGTTCCCCGCGCTCACCGTCGCGCTGATCCGCCTCCTCCAGGGCGACCGGGCCGGCGCCGAAGCCGCCTACGCGCTGGCGGGTCCTGTCGCGTCGTGGACGCCCATGGCCGCGATGCGCATGGCTTGCTGGGGCCACGGGCTGGTGCTCGCCATCGGCTTGCAGCGGACGGAGGACATCGATTACTTCCTGGGCCGGTTCGAGCCATTCCGCGGTCAGCACGCCGCGAACGGCCGCCGCGCTGGTCCGCCGCCAGGCACCGGGCGACCTGGACCGAGCGCGGGCCGCGCTGGACGCCGCAGCTGGTGAGGCCGAACGGCTCGGCATGGTCCCGTTCACCGAGCGGATCGGGCGGCTACGGACCGGGCTGCCGGCCGCAGCCGCGGCCGGGTCGCCGCTCAGCCCCCCGCGAGCTAGAGGTCGCCCGGCTGGTCGCGCGGGGGCTGACCAACAAACAGATCGGCGAGACCCTGTACGTCTCCGAACGCACGGCGGAGAACCCCCGTCCAGCACATCCTGACCAAGCTCGGGTTCAGCAACCGCAGCCAGATCGCCGCCTGGCTGGCTACGGATGCACCGGCCGGCCGGGCGGGAATGAGTAAGCGGCCGCGCGGCGGCTCACCCGACGCGCGCGCTCCGGCCAGCAACCAGTAAGCGGCCGCGCGGCGGCTCACCCGACGCGCGCGCTCCGGCCAGCAATGAGTAGTCAGCTGAGTACTTCCCCGGATGGCCGGCCGCGCGCATTCCCGTAGCGTCGGTTGCCAGCGCAAATAGCGCGCAGATAAGGAAAGGCAGGACAGATCATGGCGTTCGTCCACTCCGCCAAGGTGAAGGGCGTCACCTTCGAGCGATACAGCGCGGTCACCGCCAAGCACAACCCGATCCAGGACCTCGATGGCCTGCTGGCCTGGGCGGCCGGCGCGGACGAGGACAGCCTCAACGTGGTGACCATCTGGCAGTCCCGGGCGCACCAGGAGCGGTTCGCGGCCGAGCAGCTCTTCCCCGCGTTCCAGGAGCTCGGCTTGGCCGAGGAAGTGATGGCCAACGGCGAGTTCACCACGTACGAGGTCGGCGAGCTCTACATCCGCTGAGCACAATCTGACCCGTCCCCGGCTGTCGGCACCAACGGCGGCCGGGGATCGTCGTGTGCGTGGCAATGCTCGACAACCGGGAGGGTGTCCTGCGTGTCTATCTGTACGACACCATCGCACGACGGAAACCTGAGGTGACCCGTGATGACGACCCGTTCGACCCTGCGCAAGGCCGCCGTCCTTGCGCTCGGCGGCATCGCCGTGATCGCCACCGCCGCCTGCGGCGCCGCGTCGGCCGCCACCGTGGCGCCGCAGCGGGCCGCGACCACGGTCTCCGTTCCCGTCGTCGTCAACTGCGGCATGAAGACCCAGACCCGCCCGGGTACGTTCACCCTGGCGTGCGCGGACGGGAACGTCTACCTCAGCGCGCTGAGCTGGAGCGCCTGGGGATCGTCTTCGGCGCTGGCCAGCGGCAACTACTCGTTCAACGACTGCACCCCGAACTGCCTGTCGGGCCATGGCCATACGCTCCCTGGGCTGATGGTGCTCTGGGGCGCCCAGGCGCTGCCAGGTCACTCCGGCGTGCGCTACTTCACCGAGATGACCGTCATCCTCACGGGCAACCGCAGCTACACCGCGGGCGGCAAGAAGTACACCGAGCCCCAGACCCAGACCGTTCCGCTGTCGCGGTACGGCGGCGCCTGACCTGCCCGTTTAAACGGGATCCGGACGCCGCAGGACCACGTTGACGATCTTGCCCGGCACGATGACCAGCCGGGCAACGTCGTCGCGCGGGTAACCGGGATGGCCGGCCAGCGCCTCGGCGATGGCCTGCTGCCCGGCTGAGGCCGGGACCTCGATCGTGAAGCGCACCTTGCCGTCGACCTGGACCGGGAGGATCACGCTGGCCTGCGCGGCCAGCGCCGGATCGGCCTGCGGGAACGGCTCGTAGGTCAGCGATGCTGGGTGCCCGAGGCGCTGCCACAGTTCCTCGGCGATGTGCGGGGCCAGCGGCGCCACCATGAGCACCAGCGGCTCGGCCAGCGCGCGCGGCACCGCGTCCATCCGGGAAGCGTGCGCGGTCAGTTCGATCAGGCGCGCGATCGCCGTGTTGAACCGCAGCGCGGCGAAGTCCTCGCGGACCGTGGTGATCGTCTGGTGCAGGAGCCGCGCGGTGGCTGGGTCCAGCGGCTCGGCGGCGGGCGGCCGCGTCTCCCCCGTGTTCTCGTCGACGATCAGCCGCCACAGGCGCTGCAGAAACCGGTGCACGCCCGCGATGTCGTCGGTGTGCCAGGCGCGGTCACCGTCCAGCGGGCCCATCGCCATCTCGTACAGCCGCAGCGTGTCGGCGCCGTAGGCGTCGTACATGTCGTCCGGGCTGACGCCGTTCTTCAGGCTCTTGCCCATCTTCCCGGCCCGCCGGGTGACCGGCTGCCCGTCGTACTCCCACCCGCCGGCGCGCCGCGTGACGGCGGCCGCGGGCACGTACATGCCGCGCGCGTCGGTGAACGCGTCGGCCAGGATGTAGCCCTGGTTGAACAGCCGACCGAACGGCTCGGGGGTGCTGGCCACGCCGGCGTCGTACAGCACCTTGTGGAAGAACCTGGCGTACAGCAGGTGCAGCACCGCGTGCTCGACGCCGCCGACGTACAGGTCGACGCCGATCGGCTCCATCCAGTACCGCTGCAGGGGCGGGTCCACCAGCGCCTTGTCGTTGAACGGGTCCAGGTAGCGCAGGTAGTACCAGCAGGAGCCCGCCCACTGCGGCATCACGTTGAGCTCGCGCCGGTAGCGCCTCGGGCCGTCGCCCAGGTCCAGCGTGACGTCCGCCCAGGGCGTCCCCCCGACGCGGGCGCGGGCCAGGGCGGGTACCGGGTCGCTGTCGTCGTCCTGCGGCACCGGCCGGAAGTCGGTCATGTCCGGCAGCGTGACCGGCAGCATCTCGTCCGGCAGCGCGATCGGCCGGGTCGGGTCGGCCTCGTCGTACACGATCGGGAACGGCTCGCCCCAGTAGCGCTGGCGGGAGAACAGCCAGTCCCGCAGGTGGTACGGTCCCCCGGGCGGCCCGATCCAGTTCCGCTGCAGGCGCTTGACGTTATCCGGCCAGTCCAGGCTGTCGAGGTCAGCCACTAGTCGTTCGGCATAAGAGGTAATGCGCAGCATCCATTGCCGCAGCGGCCTGCGGTAGACGGGGTAGTTGCCGACCGCGCTGCGACCCTCGTCGGTGACCTCCTCATCGGCCAGGACGGTGCCAAGACCTGGGCACCAGTTGACGATCTCCTCGGCCAGGTAGGCCAGCCGGTGGCCGTCGATGGTGTCGCGCTGCTCCCCGGCGGCCAGGTCAGCCCAAGGCCGGCCGTCCGGGGTCGGGCGCTGCCCCGATTCGAACTCGGCGACCAGCTCGGCGATCGGGCGGGCGCGGCCCAGCGGCCCCGCCGCCGGGTCGTACCAGCTGTTGAAGATGCGCAGGAAGATCCACTGGGTCCAGCGGTAGAAGGACGGGTCGCTGGTCAGGATCTCGCGCCTGCCGTCGTGCCCGAGGCCCAGGCGCCGCAGCTGCCGGCGCATGACGGCCGCGTTGTGCTGGACGGTGACCGCCGGGTGCTGGCCGGTGTCGATCGCGTACTGTTCGGCGGGCAGCCCGAAGGTGTCGAAGCCGAACGGGTGCAGCACGTGGTGACCGGTCATCCGCAGGTACCGGCCGAACACGTCGGTCCCGATGTAGCCCAGCGGGTGGCCGACGTGCAGCCCGATGCCGCTGGGGTAGGGGAAGAAGTCGAGCAGGTAGAACTTGGGGCGCCCGGCCACGCGGGCGAAGCCGTCGGACAGGGCGCCGACCGGGTCCGGGGAGTGAAA
Organism: Streptosporangiaceae bacterium; assembly: GCA_035505275.1. Classification (GTDB taxonomy): domain Bacteria; phylum Actinomycetota; class Actinomycetes; order Streptosporangiales; family Streptosporangiaceae; genus Palsa-504. Next base: position 20,444 of record DATJQX010000104.1, read on the forward strand.
CGTCCCCTCGCGTTCCCAGCGGTCCTGCCACCGTAGCTCGATCTCGTCCGCCAGCCGCGCGTCGTACCTGAACGGGGGCCTGCTCTCGTCCATCTGCCTCTCCTGCATTGTCTCGAATCTCAACCGGGACATGAAAAAGCCCCTCACGCGTGAGGGGCTGCCGCACTGACCGATCGCGTCAGTGCGGCGTGAGAAGGAGCAGGCGTGTCCCGGCCATGGCGGGAGTGTAACCCGTTGTCCGGGCGGCCCTCCAGCCCTTTCCAGGGCTAACCATCCGGATCGAACGGGTTGGAACGCTTTGTGGCCGAGATGTTACAAGACCTCCCATCTCAGGGGAAACATCACTGATAGCGTGCGGCGCGGAATTAACGGGCCTGGCCGGATGGTGCTCAATACGCACAATGTTCACCTGGTGCGCATCAGCAACGCGCGAGTAGACGGGGCAGGGCATGTACGGTCGGAGGTCAGGCGGCGCTGCGCGGCGGCCCGGGAGCAGGTCGGTATCAGTCCTGGTGGCGACGGCTGCGACGGCGGCCCTCATCATCGGCCAGCCCGCCGTCGCGGTCGCGGCTGACGCCGCGCCGACCGCAGGCGGTTCGGCGCAGATACCGCTGACGCCCGCGCTGGCCGCTCAGCTGTCTCAGCACGTGAACCAGCACGTGATCGTGATCATGAAGAGCCAGCCCGCCTCGGCCCAGGCGGGCAGCCAGGCGGCCGTCGCGAGTTCGGCGGAGATCGGCGCCGAGCAGGCGCCGCTGATGAGCGAACTGGCCCAGGTGCATGCCACGGACATCAAGCAATACCAGCTCACCAACTCGTTTGCGGCTACGGTCTCGGCGGGCGAGGAGACACTGCTGAGCGAGGATCCCTCCGTCGCGGAGGTGATCCCGGACGTCAGCATCCACGGAGTTGCGCTGGACCAGTCCGCGAGCGGCCCAGCAGCCGACCCGCCGGGTTCGCCGACGGCGCACGACATCCCCGGGGCCTGCGGCCTTTTCGGCCAGTCGCAGCTCACCCCGGAAGGGCTCGAGCTGACGCAGACCGCCTCGTCCAGTCCCCTGGCGCGGACCGCCCACTCGCTCGGCATCACCGGCGCCGGGGTCAAGGTGGCCTGGATCGCGGACGGCGTCGACCCAGCTAACGTGAACCTCACCCGGTCAGACGGCACGTCGGTATTCGCCGACTACCAGGACTTCACCGGCAACGGTACGGGTGCGCCGACCAACGGCAGCGTCGCGTTCCTCGACTCCAACGTGATCGCAGGCCAGGGCGCGCATGTCTACAACGTGGCCGACTTCTCCGCCCAGCCCGACCGGTCGGCCTGCAACATCCGGATCGAGGGCGTGGCCCCCGGGGCCAGCCTGGTCGGCCTGGATACGTTCAGCGAAGACCAGGCAGACCTGCTGGACAGCACCGAGTCCAGCTTCCTCCAGGCCATCAACTACGCGGTCGATACCGATCACGTCAACGTGCTCGACGAGTCGTTCGGCAACAACCCGTTCCCTGACGTCACGGCGCTGGACGCGGTCAAGGAGTTCAACGACGCGGCCGTCGCGGCGGGCGTGGTGGTCGTCGTCGCCAGCGGCGACGCGGGCGTGACCGACACCATCGACTCGCCGTCAAGCGACCCGAACGTCATCTCGGTTGGCGCCACGACGCAGTTCCAGATGTACGCCCAGACCAACGCCGACGCCGCCAGGTACTTCGCGTCGACGGGCTGGCTCAGTGACAACATCAGCTCGCCGAGCTCGGCCGGGTTCGACCAGGCCGACGGCACGATCAGCCTGGTAGCGCCCGGCGACCAGAGCTTCGCCTCCTGCGACGCCACCCACGATTACTCCGGGTGCGTCAACTTGCTCGGCCAGCCCTCGGATGTCGAGGCGAGCGGCGGCACCGACGAGTCCGCGGCGTTCGTGGCGGGTGCCGCGGCCCTGGTCATCCAGGCCTACAGGAAGACCCACGGCGGCGCCACCCCGGCGCCCGCCCTGGTCAAGCAGATCCTGCTCAGCACCGCCACCGACGTGGGCGCCCCGGCCGACGAGCAGGGCGCTGGCCTGCTGGACACCTACCAGGCCGTCGAGCTGGCGGAGTCTATCCACACCAGTGACGGCTCGCCGCGGCCGGTCGGCAGCACCCTGCTGCTGTCCACCAGCCAGCTGAACGCGGCCGGAGCCGCCGGCAGCAGCCAGAGCTGGCCGGTCACGATCTTGAACACGGGCGCGCTGCCCGAACTCGTGCAGCTGAGTGGCCGGGGGTTCGGCCCGGACCAGGGCGTGCAGACCGGCAGCGTCACGCTGAACGACGCCAGCAGCCCGACGTTCGACGACGCCTCGGGGAAGCTCAATAACTACGGCGTCTTCCATTTCACCGTACGGCCGGGGCAGGACCGGCTGGTCGCCTCGATCGCCTGGCCGGGCAATACGACCTACTGCCTGACGGAGGAGTGCAACGCGGGAGAGAATTCCGAGGTCCGGCTGATCCTGGTCGATCCGCTCGGCCGGTTCACCGCGGACTCGCTGCCGCAGGGGCCGGGGAACTACGGCAGCGCGGAGGTACAGTATCCGACCGCCGGAACGTGGACCGGTGTCATCTTCGGTGACGTCGCCAGCGACGGCGGGACGAACGGCACCGTCCCGTGGCAGGTGGCCACCCAGCAGTTCACCTCGTTCGCGTCGGTCTCGCCCCGCAGCGTGGTGCTGGCCGCGGGGCAGAGCCGGACCGTCACGGTCAGCGCCACCATCCCGTCCTCGCCCGGTGACACGGACGGGTCGATCGTGGTCAGCGCCGGCCTCGGCGGAACTACCACCATTCCCGTGACGCTGCGCAGCCTGGTGGACGTGGCCGCCGGCGGGACGTTCAGCGGCGTGCTCAGCGGCGGCAACGGGCGGATGCCCGGTGAGGGGCAGGCGGAGTACTACGAATTCGACGTGCCCAGCGGGGTCAAGAACATCACGGCCAACGTGACACTGGCCAACGACGCCGCCGACCCCGTCGGGGCCTACCTGATCAGCCCGGACGGCGACACGCTCGGCTACGGACAGAACAGCCTGAACGGCACGCAAGGCCTGTCGCTGACCGCCTACACCCTCAACCCGGTGGCCGGCACCTGGACTGTCATCGTGGACTTCGCCGAGCCGGCGGCCGGGAACGAGCTGTCCGATCCGTTCACAGGGAACATCCTGTTCAACGACGTCAGCGCGAGCGCCGCCGGGCTACCAGACGGCGCCGCCACGACGCTGCCGGCGCGCCAGCCGGTGACGATCCCGGTGTCGATCACGAACCACGGCGCCGCACCCGGGGAGTTCTTCATCGATCCCCGGCTCACCACGACGAAGGCGTACACGCTCGCCCCGATCCCGCCGTCGACGCTTACCGTGCCGCTGCCGAACAATGGCGCGTTCCCGACCGTGCTGGTCCCGTCGGAGACGTCGAACCTGTCGGTGTCTCAGACCTCGAGCCTGCCCGCCATGTTCGACTTCACCGCGCTCAACGGCGACCCGGACATTGCCAGCGCGAACATCGGCACCCAGTTGTGCTCCAACCCTGCGCGGGCGTCGTACAACCCGTCAGGCGGTACGGTGACGCCCGGCGAGTGGGTGGGCCGCCCCGCCGAGTGCGGGCCGTACCCGGCTCCCGCGCCGGCGGGCACGGCCACACTGGCGGTCAGCGCGCAGACCGAGGCGTTCGACCCGGCCGTGACCTCGCCTGCGGGCGACCTGTGGCTTGAGGCCATCGACCCGTCGGCGACGTTCACGCCGGTCACCGTTAACCCGGGCCAGACCGCCACGATCAACGTGACGATCACGCCGGACGCCGCATCCGGCACGGTGGTCAGCGGGAACCTGTACGTGGACGTCTATGAGAGCGGCGTTCCCCCGTACACCCAGTTGAGCGGTGATGAACTGGCCGCTATCCCGTACGAGTACACGGTCGGCGCCTAGCGGCTCCAGTCGATGACCACCTTGCTCGCCGCGTCGGGGTGGCGCTCCAGCCAGCCGCGGGCGAACGGGCACAGCGGCACCAGGGTCAGCCCGTCCCGCGCCGCCAGGTCGATCGCCGCGGTGACCAGCCTGCCGCCGATGCCCTGGCCCTCCTGCTGCACCGGGACCTCGGTATGGACCAGCACCAGGCGGTGGCCGCGGCGATGGTAGTCAAGTTCGGACAGCCACCCGTCCGAGCGGAACTCGAAGCGGGATTCGCCCGGGTTGTCGACGACCTCGGCCGAGTCGCTCACCTGGGTTCTCGGTCCTTTAGATGACGGCCAGGACGGCGCGGGTCCAGTCGCGGTACCCGTCTTCGCTGGGGTGGAAGCAGTCGGAGGCGAGTTTCCCGCTCCAGGGCGGCCCGAAGTTCGCGGAAATCTCGGCCACCGGCAGGCCCCGGGACGCGGCCACCTCATGCAGGGTCCGGTTGATGCGGGCCACGTAGGGCCGGGTCGACCGCCCGAACAGGCCCCCCCATCTCTCGGGCAGCGGCAGGTCGAGCACGACGGCCTGATCGGGGAGGGCCGCCAGCAGCGCGCGCATGTCGGAAAACAGCCTCCCCGGCGAGGCGAACAAGACGTCGTTGACGCCGATCCCGCAGGTCACGAGGTCAGCCGAAGCCGGAACTCGCGGCAGCTGGTCGTTCAGCACGTCGCGCATGAGCGCGCCGGAGGCGGACAGGTTGAGCACCTGCCACGGGAGTTCGCTCCGCTGCCTGAGCTCCTCGAGGACCTGGCCGACGTACCCGGACTCCGGGCCGGGCGCGCCGAGTCCCTGCGCCGTCGAATCGCCGAGCACGGCCCACAGCGGGCCGGGCCCGGGCGGCTGGCTGAGCACCCGCTCGTTGTGCATCCGCCAGTAGTCCGCGAAGGTGACGCAGTCCGCGCGCATCGCGGTGACCCCGTCGGCCCAGCGCCCGAACGGCCCGCCGCGCAGTCCGGAGAACTCCGCGGCCTGGGTCCGGGTCACGTACGTCCCCATGTTCGCGACGATCTCCACCGGCGACCGCCGCTCCCCCGACCCTGATCCCGATCCGCTGAGGGACAGGCTCCATGACGGGCGGGATGGCGTGAGCACCCGCTGCATGATCGCCCCCTTTGGATGATGGACGCGGGATAAACGACGCTAAACGAGTTCATTGACAGATGTCAACGCGCAGGTGTACTCCGGCGGCCCTCACCCGGGCGCCCGCCCGCACACCGTAAATTAACCGCTCTCCGGCCCGAACGGGCGGCGGGTTCCCGGCTACGCTGCTGACGCGTGGAGGTGTTCGCCGCGGGGGAACCCGAGCGCGTCTGGCACCGCTGGCGCTGGGGCGGGCGGGACTGGCTCGCCCTCGGCGGCGCCGTCAGCCTGGACCGCGCCGGGTCGACCTGGGCTTCGGTCCTGTCGAGGTGACCGGGCTGGACTGCGACGGCGCGGAGAGCGGCAACTGGGCCATCCTCGACGTGTGCCGCATGCGCTGGGTTTACGTGGCGGGCAGGCCGGTCGGCAACGCGGTGCGTGGCGTTGCCGGACTGCTCGGGGGGCCGGATGAGCTTGAGCGTTGATATCGTGCCTGGGTGTCGGCCGACTACGAGAAGATCCGCGACGAGAACATCGCGAGGTACGGCTGGGATACCGCCGTGCTGGATCTGCTCGGGCAGCTGTACAGCGAGCGCACGCACTTCCTGTTGGAGCTGATCCAGAACGCCGAGGACGCCGGCGCCACCGAGGTGGCCTTCGACCTGTTCGACGATCGCCTGGAACTGCGGCATGACGGCCGGCCCTTCACCGAGGCTGACGTCCGCGGCCTGTGCGGCGTCGCCAAGAGCGGGAAGTCGCTGACCGCGATCGGCCAGTTCGGCATCGGGTTCAAGTCGGTGTACGCGTACACGAAGACGCCGCGCGTCTACAGCGGGCACGAGCACTTCGGCATCGAGAGGTACGTGCGGCCGTTTGCCGTGGAGCCGCTTTCCGTGGCCGGGACCCTGTTCGTCTTCCCGTTTGATCTCGACACGGTGCCGCCTGCTGTCGCGCTGCCCGAGATATCCGCTGCGCTGAACGCGCTTGCGCCCAGGATCTTGCTGTTCCTCGAGCACATCGGGCGGCTGCGCGTCGGCGGGACGGGCGTGGCCTCCTCGGTCATCTCGCGCGCGACGGATCGCCTGAGCAGTTCGCCCCGGCACGTCGCACTGTCCGCGGATCGCGGGCGGCGGGGCGAGGAGTGGCTGGTCTGGGAGCGGCCGGTCGCGGGGCTCGGCCAGGGGCCGCAGCGGGTGGAGGTCGCGTTCAGGCTGGACCCGGCCACCGGGCGGATCGTCGGGTCTGAGCCGTCACCGCTGGCGGTCTTCTTCCCGACCGAGAAGGAAACCTTCCTCGGGTTCGTGATCCAGGGGCCGTACCGGACGACGCCGGCCCGCGACAACGTCCCCGAGCACGACCCGTCGAACCAGGCCCTGGTCCGCGAGACCGCCGCGCTGCTCGCCGACGTGCTGGTTGAATTGCGCGTGTCTGGCCTGCTCACGGTGGACGTGCTGGAGGCGCTGCCGATCGATCCGGCCCGGTTCCCGCCCGGTTCGATGTTCCGCCCGCTGTTCGACGCGGTGCGCTCGGCGATGGTCGGTCAGGAGCTCATCCCCGCTGCGCCCTTTGCGGCCGGCGGCTACCGTTCTGCCGAGGGCCTTCGGCTGGCGAGTGACCCGGGACTGCCTGGGCTGCTCGATCCGGAACGGCTCGGCCTGCTGTTCGGCGCGGGCCGGGACCTGTTCTTTGCGTCCGAGTTGATCACCCCGGCCGGGACGCCCGTGCTCTGGCGGTACCTCAGGGAGGAGATCGGCATCGGGGAGGTCACGCCCTTTGCCTTGGTCGCTAGCCTGAGCCGCGAGTTCCTCGAGGACGAGCCGGACGAGTGGATCACACGCCTGTATGCGTTCTTGTTCGACCGTCCCGCGCTGTGGCGGGCGGCGCCGTCTTCTGACGAAGAGCCGGGCCCGGCCCGGACCACGCCGGTGATCCGGCTCGAGGACGGCCGTCACGTCGAGCCGTTCGACCAGCGGGGCCGGCCGATGGTGTACCTGCCGGGGCCGGGGGCCAGCGGCTTTCCCACCGTGCGCCGTGACATCGCGGACTCCCCCGCGGCCCGGCCGTTCCTCGACGCGCTGCACCTGCCCGAACCGGACCTGGTGGCGGAAATCCTGGAGCTCATCCTGCCCAGGTACGACGGCCTGGATGTCTCCCAGCTTGACCTCGCCCAGCACGCCGCCGACCTGGACGGCATCATGCGCGCCCTGGACGAGGCGCCGCCCGGGCCGCTCCAGGAACTCCTCGAGCGGCTCCAGCGGACGGCCTTCCTGATCGGCGAGAACGCCGCCACGGGCGAGCAGCGCCTCATGCCGCCGGTCGCGCTGTACCAGCGAAGCAAGGACCTGGAGGTCTACTTCGAGGCGAACCCCGATGCGTGGTTCGCCGGCGACGGCTACGGGCCGTGGCTCGTCCAGCTCCGCGCGATGGGCGTCCGGCAGGCCGTCGAGGTGCGCGCCCGGACGCCGGATCCGCTCGGGCACGTCCTGATCGTCGCCAGCTTCGGGCGGAACGAACGCGGCCTCGACGGGTTCGACCCCGAGGCGGAGATCGACGGCCTGGACTTCGCGCTGCGCCATGCCGGGCACGCGCGCTCGGAATACGTGTGGAACGTGCTGCTCGCGCCCAACCGGCGCCTGGTGGCCGGGGCGGTCGAGCGGGCAGTCCTGCCGTCGTTCGGCGACTCCCAGGTGGAGACCGTCAGGTCGGCGATCGCGTTGACCGCGGAGTCCACGGCATGGCTGCCGGGACGGGACGGGTCCTTCCACCTCCCGGCCGAGCTCTCGCTCGATGACCTGCCGCCCACCTACGCGCGGGACGAGGGGCTGGCCCAGGCGCTCGGCATGCTCCAGCCCGTGGTGTCCGAGGCGGCCCGGCGGCTCGGCCTCCCGGTGGACGTCCTGTGGGGCCTGAGCGCTCACCCGGACCTCGTCGCGATCATCGAGCGCGAGCTCGCGGACCGGGCCGCGAATGCTCCCGAGTTATCGAGTACGGACCGGCCGAATGGGCAGGCCGCGGTCTTTCTCCGGCCTCCTGCGCAGCGGTACGCTGCCAGCAGGAGGCGTGATGGTTTATCTCAGTGGCCCGCGACGCGGGGGCGGCCGGACCAAGCCACTCATCCTGCACGATCCTCCCCCTGGCTATCGCCCGCCCAGAAGGTCGCCGTGGTACTTGCTGATCGGGGAAAGCCAGGCCCGGGTCCTCGTGCGCATCACCACGGTGATCCTGGTGCTTGCGGCCGGCGCAACGGCCGTCATGATTACCGTGATGATCGCCGCGCACAGCTAGCCCAGGGCAAACTCCATCTCGTCGTCGTCCGGCGCTGGCGTCGGCTCACCCGGGTCGCGGCGCATCCCGAGTATCACCTTCACTACGGCGTCTGCCTTGTTATTAACTACCGAGGCCCGCATTCCCCCCGCGTGTTATGTCAGCCGGAGCGGGTCGCACCTGGCTTGCCGGTCCCTTCACGGCACCTGGCTCGGCGGATTTCGTTACGGTTCTGGGGAGACAGGAAAGGGGGCCGCGACGTGAGCTGGCCGCTGAAGAGCGTCGACGTCATCACGCTGTTCGTCGAGGACCTGGAACGCGCGAAGGTGTTCTACCGGGACGTCTTCGGCCTGCCGGTGGCGTATGAGGACGCGAACTCCGCGTTCTTCCGCTTCCATAACATGGGCGTCAACCTGCTGGCCACCAGCGCGGCGCCTGAGCTCGTCGAGCCCGCGGTGGTGGCGAGCCGCGAGGCCGGATCGCGCCTGGTGCTCACCGTCGGGGTCGATGACGTCGACGCGGTGTGCGCGGAGCTGGCCACCGCGGGGGTGGCCCTGCTCAACGGCCCGGTGAACCGGCCCTGGGGAATCCGCACGGCCAGCTTCAGCGATCCCGGCGGCCATATCTGGGAGATCGCGCAGGACCTGCCGCCGACCGGCAGCTCCTAGCCTGGGGCTTGTGGCCCACGGGCCCCGATAGACGGGAGCATGCCAACTGCGCAAACCGTCAGCCGGCCCGCCGGCTCCCCATCGAGGCAACTATCCAGCTGTGACCAACCCGATGTGACCTGGCCCCCCATGGCGGGAGTGGCCGAATGGGGCTTGTGACGCACCGACCCCGCTATGCGGGGCTTGTGACGCACCGACCCCGAACAATTCGGCCGCCAAGGCCGCCGGAGAGGGCGCGATTACGACAAACTGGACATATTGGCCAGCGTGGCCCCGCGGCCGGGGCTGGTGGCGACGCCGGGCCCGGCTGAGCAGGCCGCCGCCGGGGCGGCGGGTTCAGCCCGCTGGGGGGAGCTGGGCGGCTATGCCGTCGAGGAGGCAGCGGAGGCCGAACTCGAAGCGCTCGTCCCTGGTTTGCGGTGCGTCCGGGTCGACGTTGGCCTCCACCATGCGCCGGATGTTCGGGTAGCGGTCCGAGTCGGTGAGCCAGCTGCGGAAGCGTTCGCGCTCGGCGTTGATCTCGTCCGCGGTCATGGTCGCCTCCCGCTCCGCGCGGTTGCGCTCTGAGCGCATTTCCTGGACCTCGCGCAGCACGGCGCCTAGCACGTAGTTGACCACGGTCATCAGGACGTCCACGGACGTCCTGGCGTCCAGGCCGAGCCCGCCGACCGTGCCGAGCATGAGCTCCAGGTTCCGCGCATCGTTCGGGCCGCTTGGCGGCCTGCTGGCGGCGAACTCCATGACCCACGGGTGACGCAGCAGTCCAGCGCGCTGGCGGCGGGCCAGTTCCGCGAGGTCAGCCCGCCAGTCACCGGTCGGCTCTGGCAGCCCGATCTCGACCTCGAGGGAGTCGAGCATCAGGTCGATCAGTTCTTCCTTCGAGGTGACGTGCCAGTACAGGGACATCGCCCCGGCCCGTAGCTCCCGCGCGATGCGCCGCATGCTGATCGCGTCCGGCCCTTCGGCGTCCGCGACCGCGATCGCGGCGTCGACGATCTCGGCACGCGACAGGCCGCGGTCGCGCAGGCGCGGCGGGGCGCCCCGCGTGCGGTGGCGCTCCAGGTGGTCGCTGATGCGCTGTTCGCGCCTGGTCTGGCGCGCCTGGTCCGGTGGGGGCCATGGTCCCGCTATCCCGCGCGAGGGCGGTGGCCGGAAGCGCGGCCATGGTTCCTTGTCGTATTCGCCCACGACCGCTCCTTTCGTGCTCCTGGGCCCGGACGCGTGCCGCCGGCTCCGCGATGACGGCCTGCTACAGCATGCCCCCAACGGCCCTCGCTCGTCACGCGGGAAGCCGTCGAGCCGGAATCCAGGTTGCGTCTCGTACGGCGTACTGTTATCGTACATCGTACTTGATCGTACGACGTACGAGACTCGTGCCGTGTACGGCAAGCTAACGGGGAGACGACGAACGGAGCGACGAGATGGGCGAGAATCCCGCCATCGTGGCGGAAGGACTGATCAAGAACTTCGGGAAAACGAAGGCGCTCGCCGGGCTTGACCTGGTGGTCCCGGCGGGCACCGTCTACGGCCTGCTCGGACCCAACGGAGCCGGGAAGACCACCGCGGTCCGCGTGTTCGCCACGCTGCTGCGCCCGGACGGGGGCCGGGCGCAGGTCCTGGGCGACGACGTGGTGGCCGACGCGGCGGCGGTCCGCCGCAGCATCGGGCTGACCGGGCAGTACACGGCGCTGGACGAATACCTCACCGGCCGCGCCAACCTGATCATGATCGGCCAGCTCAGCCGGCTGACGGCGAGCGCGGCCCGGCGGCGCGCGGACGGACTGCTCGAGCGCTTCGACCTCACGCAGGCCGCCACCCGCGCGGTCAAGACCTACTCGGGCGGCATGCGCCGGCGCCTGGACCTGGCGGCCAGCCTGATCGGCCACCCGGCCGTGCTGTTCCTGGACGAGCCGACCACCGGCCTGGACCCGAACGCCCGCGCGATGATGTGGGAGATCGTGCGCGGGCTCGCGGCGGACGGCACCACGCTGCTGCTCACCACGCAGTACCTGGAAGAGGCCGACCAGCTGGCCGGCCGCGTCGCCGTCATCGACCAGGGCACGGTCATCGCCGAGGGCACCCCGCTCGAGCTCAAGTCGTCGGTCGGCGGCGAGCACATCGAGGTCGCGCTGGCGGCTGGCGCAGACGTCGAGGCGGCAATGACCGCGCTAAAGCCGTACGCCACCGGCACCATCCAGCCGAACGAGGACGGCCTTCGCCTCTTGGTGCCGGTGGTCTCGTCCGACGGGCTGACCACCCAGATGGTGCGCGCGCTGGACGCCGGCGGCGTCGGTGTCAACGACATGACGGTGCGACGGGCGTCGCTGGACGACGTCTTCTTCGCCCTGACCGGCCACATCGCAGAAGAAGGGAGCGCGGCGGCATGAGCGTCATCGCCGCGGACCTGGCCCCGGGCCAGGATTCAACCTACGGGCACAGCCCGTTCCGGCTGTTCGCCTCCGACGTGCTGGTCCTGACCAAGCGCAGCATCGCGCGGATCAGGCGCGAGCCCGAGACCCTCGCCGACGTCACGTTCATGCCGGTCATCTTCATCTTGATGTTCGCGTACGTGTTCGGCGGCGCGATCCGCCTTCCGGCCGGCGGCAGCTATCACGAGTACCTGATCGGCGGAATGCTGGGGATGGGACTGGCGCAGACGGCGCCGGGGGTGGCCGTGGCCCTGGTCACGGACATGTCGACCGGGCTTATGGACCGGTTCAGGTCGCTGCCGATGTCGCGGTGGGCGGTGCTGGTCGCCCGGTCGATCGCCGAACTGCTCACCCAGCTGATCAGCACCGCGATCATCGTCTGCGTCGGCCTGGCCATCGGCTGGCGGGTGCACACCAACGCGGCCGACGTGATCGCCGCGCTGGGACTCGCCCTGCTGTTCGGGTACGCCTTCACCTGGGCCGGCGTCTGGCTGGGCATGCTGCTGCGCAGCCCGGAAGCCGCGCAGCAGCTCGGGTTCATCGTCTTCCTGCCGCTGACCTTCATCTCCAGCGCGTTCGTCCCCACGCAGGGGATGCCCGGCTGGCTGCAGCCGGTCGCGAACTGGAATCCGATGTCGGCGCTGGCCGCGGCCTGCCGGCACCTGTTCGGCAACCCCAACCCGGCCGCGGCCGTGCACGCCTGGCCGATGCAGCATCCCGAACTCGCCGTGATCTGCTGGTCGGTCGGCATGCTCTTGGTGTTCGCGCCGCTGGCGGTCCAGATGTACCGCCGCAAGGCGCTCTAGCGGGGCTACCGGGTGAAGCCGTCGGCGCCGACGGTGACCTCGGCGGGCTGCTGCTCGCTGATCAGGGGGCGGGGGCGGCCGTCGAGGTCGAGGACGGTGGTGGCCTCGGTGTACCAGGACGGGACGACGGGGTGGCCCCAGAAGTCGCGGCGCCTCGGGTCGCGCACGGACCAGCGCAGCACCGGGTGGTCCGGGTCGCCGGTGAAGTAGTCGCTGGTGTAGATCTCCACCCGGTGCCCGTCCGGGTCCCGCAGGTAGACGTAGAAGGCGTTCGAGACGCCGTGCCGGCCGGGGCCGCGCTCGATGTGCGACTCCTCTTGCAGCGAGCCGAGGATGTCGCAGATCCGCAGGACCTGGTGCGACTCGTGGGCGAAGAACCCCAGGTGGTGCAGGCGCGGGCCGTCGCCGCCGGTGAACGCCACGTCGTGCACGGTCTGCTTGCGGAACATCCAGGCCGCGTACAGGGTGTCGCCGTCCTCGATGGTCTCCGACAGGCCGAAGCCGAGGGACCGGTAGTACTCGTAGGCGGCGCGCACGTCGGGGACCACGATGTTGAAGTGGTCCAGGCGCGCCACCTCGGCGCCGCGGCGCAGGTCGTAGCGCTGCTGGAGGCGCTGCGGGTGGGCGGCGGAGAAGAAGTACTCGACGGTGAAGCCGAGCGGGTCCTCGGCCCGGACCGACTCTCCTATGCCCGGGGTTGCGCCCGCGGGCACCCGCCGGGTGCGCAGGCCACGTCCGGCGTAGAACGCCTCGGCGAGGTCAAGGTCGGCGGCGGTCCGCACGCGGTAGGCCAGGCGCCCGGCGGCCGGCGCGGGGCCCTCGCGCAGGATCAGGTTGTGGTGGGTGAGCTCGTCGTATCCGCGCAGGTAGAGCGCTTCGCCGGTCTCCTCGGTGACCGCGAAGCCGAGCAGGTAGACCCAGAACCACCGGGCCTTCTCCAGGTCGGTGACGACCAGTTCGGCGTAGGCGGCGCGGACGATATCGGGGGGCGGTGTCGGGGGCATGGTCAGGCTCCGAACCGGGGGACGTGGGTGTCTCCCAGCGGGATGTGGACGATACGCGATTCAGTGTAAAAGTCCAGGCTGTGCGGCCCGCCCTCGCGCCCGAGGCCGCTGGCCTTGACGCCGCCGAACGGGGTCCGCAGGTCGCGCACGTTGTGCGAGTTGATCCAGGTCATGCCGGACTGCACCGCGTGGGCCACGCGGTGCGCGCGGGCCAGGTCCGACGTCCAGATGTAGGCGGCCAGCCCGTAGGCGGTCGCGTTGGCCAGGCCGGTCGCCTCGGCCTCGGAATCGAACGGGGTGACGCATACCACCGGGCCGAAGATCTCCTCGCGGAAGATCCGCATCGACGGCGTCACGTCGGCGAACACGGTCGCGGCCAGGTAGTTGCCGGTGGTCAGCCCCGGGGGCCGCGCTCCCCCGGCGACCAGGCGCGCACCCTCGTCCAGGCCGGCCTGGACGTAGGAGAGCACCCGCGCGTAGTGCTCGGGATGCACCAGTGCCCCGATCTCGGTCAACGGGTCCGCTGGGTCGCCCACGCGGATCCGCTCCGCCCTCGCGGCAAGCAGGTTCACGAGGCGGTCATACACCGTTCGTTCGGCCAGAATCCGGGAGCCGGCCGTGCACCGCTCGCCGTTCAGTGAGAACACGCCGAACAGGGCGCTGTCCACCGCCCGGTCCAGGTCAGCGTCGGCGAAGATCACGCACGGCGACTTGCCGCCGAGTTCCATGGACAGGCCCTTCAGGTGCGGCGCGGCGGCCGCCATGATCGTCTGCCCGGTGGTGGTCTCGCCGGTGAACGAGATGCGCGGCACGCCGGGGTGCGCGACCAGCGCGGCGCCTGCGACCTCGCCGATCCCGTGGACCAGGTTGAACACGCCGTCGGGCAGGCCGGCCTCGGCCATGATCCCGGGCAGCAGGCTGGCCGACAGCGGGGTCCACTCGGCCGGCTTGAGGATCACCGTGCAGCCCGAGGCAAGCGCCGGGGCGAGCTTCCAGGTCTCCAGCATGAACGGCGTGTTCCACGGGGTGATCAGGCCCGCGACCCCGGCCGGGTGGCGGATCACGTAGCTGAACTGCGTGCCGCCGGCGCAGAACGCGTCTTCGTGCAGCGTCACGGCCAGGTCGGCGAAGAAGCGGAAGTTCTCCGCCGCGCGGGCCGCCTGGCCGCGGGCCTGGGTGACGGGCAGGCCGGTGTCGAACGTCTCGAGTTCGGCGATCCGGGCCGTGCGCGCTTCGATACCGTCGGCGATGGCGTTCAGGATGGTGGCCCGGGCTCGCCCGGGCAGGCGCGGCCACGGGCCGTGGGTGAACGCATCCGCGGCGGCGGCGACCGCGCGGTCTACGTCTTGTGGCCCGCCTGCGGCGACGGTCGCGTACGGCTGGTTGCTGACCGGGTCGGCGACCTCGAACGTGGCGCCGTCCGCGCTCGCGGCGGGTGCGCCCCCGATGAAGTGCTCGAGCCTGGCGGGCAGCCCGGCCGGGTTATCGGTCATTGCTACCTCAGACCCGGGGCGCCAGCTTGCTCACCGGGTCGTTGAGCACCGGCGAGCCGGCCCGCAGCAGGGCCATCACCTTGAGCTTGGCGTCGTCGCTGAGGCCGGCGAGCGGCGGCCTGGCGTAGGCCGAGCCGAGCAGGCCCGCCTGCTTGAGCACCCATTTGGCGGGGGCGGGGTTGGTCTCGGTGAAGATCAGGTCGACCAGCGGGTGCAGCGCGTAGTGCAGGTCCCTGGCCGTGTGCTGGTAGCCGGCCTGCCAGGCCTCGTACATCCGGGCGACGGCCTGCGGCGCGATGTTCGTGACCGCGCTGACGAAGCCGGCGCCGCCGAGGGCGAGCAGCGGCAGGCAGAGCAGCTCGATGCCGGACAGCACCACCGTGTCCCGGCCGCACAGGTGCAGCACGCGCGAGAAGTGCTCGAAGTCCTTGGTGGTCTCCTTGACCCCGACCACGTTGGCGTGCCTTTTGCGGAGGCGCGCAACGGTCTCGGGCGCGATGTCGACGGCGGTGCGAGACGGCACGTTGTAGATGAAGACCGGCAGGTCGGGGTACTCCCGCGCCACCGTGTCGTACCAGCCGAACAGGCCCTCCTGGGTCGGTCGGGCGTAGTACGGGGTGATGACAAGCACGGCGTCGGCGCCGACGGCGCGGGCGTGGGCGGTCAGCTCGAGAGTTTCCTCCAGCATGGCCGAGCCGGTGCCGGGCAGGAACGGCACCTGGTCGGCGATCTGGCCGGCCGCGGCGTCCATGGCCGCGATCCGCTCCTTGACCGTCTGGGCGCTCGGCTCCCCGGTCGACCCGCCCAGCGAGATGCCGTGCGACCCGGACTCCAGCTGCCAGGCGATCAGGGCATTCAGGCCTTCGAGGTCGAGCTCGCCTTCCGCGGTGAACGGCGTGACCACGGGCGCGATCGACCCCCGGATGGTGGTCGCCGGGTCGGAGCGGAACCTCACGGCGGCGCCTCCCCGCGGGAGAGCGCGTCGATGCGAAGCCAGGCCTCGTAGGCCGGGCGCCAGCCGTCGCCGAGGGGGTAGAGGCCGTCGAGGGGCTCGCCCGCGGCGACCTGGGCGGCGATGAAGGCCTCCTGGCGCTCTTGCTCCCGGGCGTCGGCGAGGACCTCGGGCGCGATGCCCGGCGGGAGCACGACCACGCCGTCGGCGTCACCGACGACGATGTCGCCGGGCTCGATCGTGACGCCGGCGCAGGCTACGGTCACGTCGGTCTCCCAGGGGACGTGCCGGCGGCCGAGGACCGCCGGGTGGACGGCGGCGTGGTAGACGGGAATCTCGAGCCCGGCCAGCGACGCGCTGTCCCTGATCGCGCCGTCGGTGACGACCCCGGCCGCGCCGCGGACCTGGGCCCGGAGCGCGAGGATGTCACCGATCGTGCCCGCGGTGTGGTCGCCGCGCGCCTCGATGACCAGCACCTCGCCCGGGCGGATCTGCTCGACCGCGCGCTTCTGGGCGTTCATCCCCCCGGCGTGGGTGGCGGACAGGTCCTCGCGCAGCGGCACGTACCGCACCGTCCTGGCGTACCCGGCCATCCGGGTGCCGGGACGGGTCGAGCGCAGCCCGTCCAGGGTGAGGCCGTTCAGGCCGCGCTTGCGGAGCTGCGAGGCGAGCGTGGCGGTGGACACCTCGCTGAGCTGGTCGAGGATCCCGGTGGGGTTTGCGGTCGGCGGGCGGCCCGCGCCGTAGGCCGCGGCGCGCTCGGCGTCGTCCGCGCGGGGCATGGCGCCCGGCGGGCCGAGCGGGTAGTCCGCGTCGACGATGGGGCTGCGCAACCGGCCCGACGACTGGTCGCCCGCGCTGACCTCGACCTCGACCACGTCGCCGGGGTGGACCACGGTGGAGCCGGTCGGGGTGCCGGTCAGGATCAGGTCGCCGGGGTCGAGCGTGACGAGCCTGGACAGGTCGGCCACGATGTCGTCGAAGCCGAACAGCAGGTCCTGCGCGGGCCAGGCGTCCTGGGCCAGTTCGCCGTTCACCCAGGTGCGCAGCCGGAGCGCGGCCAGGTCGACGGCGCGCGCGTCGAGCAGGCGCGGGCCGACCGGGGTGAAGCCGTCGAGGCCCTTCGAGCGCAGGTTGGAACCGCGGTCGGCGTAGCGCAGGTCGTAGACGCCGAAGTCGTTCGCGGCGGTGATCGCCGCCACGCAATCCCAGGCCCGCGCCCGGCTGACCCGGCGGGCCCCGCGCCCGATGACCAGGGCTACCTCGCCCTCGAAGGCGAGCAGCTCGCAGCCCGGCGGGCGCGCGACGGGATCGCCGCTGCCGGCCAGCGACGAAGAGGGCTTGAGGAAGTAGGACGGCCAGGCCGGCATCGTGCCGCGTTCGGCCGCGCGGCTCCGGTAGCTGGCGTGCACGGCGACGATCTTGCCGGGCACGCGCTCCAGGGCGGTCATGGTGCGCAGCATCATATCCGGCGCGGCCTCGGCGGCCGCCTACCGGTCAGGTCGGCTCGGCGGGCGGGGCCGCTCCGGCGCGGCTTCGGCGGGCGGCGTTGGCGGTGGTCGGCCTGGCGTCAGGTCGAGGGCTTGGCGGCGGAGCCGAGCAGCGCGGCCGTCTGCTCTTGGGTGAGCGCGCGGCCGACGGCCAGCTCGGCGTCCCATGTGTCGCGCCCAAGGCCGGCGCGGGCCGGACCCGTGAAGCGTTCCAGAAGGACCAAGTCCGTTGGCGCCATCCGTAGCCCGGTCTTCTGCCGGAGGGCTTCCGCCGCGCCGACCAGGCGCGCGGCCCGCAGGCCGTCGCCGAGTTCTGCGGCGACGCAAGCCGACAATTCCAGGACGTTGGCAAGA
Organism: Streptosporangiaceae bacterium; assembly: GCA_035505275.1. Taxonomy (GTDB): domain Bacteria; phylum Actinomycetota; class Actinomycetes; order Streptosporangiales; family Streptosporangiaceae; genus Palsa-504. Next base: position 37,952 of record DATJQX010000104.1, read on the forward strand.
AAATCTGGGTCGCCGCAGCTGATGACGTAGTCGAGGATGCCGGACAGTGTCTCGCTGGCCTCCTGCGGACGGCCCGCGCGCAAGCTGACCATGGCCAGCGACTGCTGGTCGATGGCGACTCCGAAGACGTCACCCTTGACCTGGTCGATCGCGAGCGCCTCCTGGAGCACGTGCGCGGCGCGGTCGAAGTCGCCCGCCGCGCTCTCCAGCTGGCCCAGGTTGGACAGCGCCACGGCGAGCCTGACCTCGCTGCCGAGCTCGCGCGCGATCGCGATGCTCTCCTCGAACGCAGATCGCGAGGCGTCCCAGGCACTCAGGTGGTGGTAGGTGATGCCGAGGCTGTTGAGCTCCCGCGATTGCTGTTCCCGGTCGCCGAGCTCGCGCCAGATGGCCAAGCTGCGCTCCAAGAACGGGCGGGCGGCGGCGGGGTCGCCTTGCTCACCGAGCAGGATCCCCAGGCCGTGGGCGACCCGGGCCAGCGGCGCCCCGGCTTCCTCGCAGGCCAGCTCGAGAGCCCGTTCCAGCCACCGTCTCCCCTCCGCCGCGTGACCGTGGTGGTACCAGAACCCGATCAGCGCCTGGACCAGCCGCAGGCCGATAGCGGTCCGCTCGCCGGGCGCGGCTGGGTCGGCGGGCCGGGCTTCCAGTGACCAGGCCAGGGCGGCGCGCAGGTTGTCGTGCTCGGTCTCGAGGCGGTCCAGAGCGGCCAGGTGCTCCAAGGTGTTGAGTTTCTCGCGTTCCCGCTCGGCGAACTCGGTGAAGTGCCGGGCGTGCCTGAGCCGGGTTTCTTCCAGCTCACCGGCCTCGGCCAGGCGTTCGAGGGCGTACTCGCGGATCATCTCCAGCAGGCCGGCCCGCGGTTCGCCGTCGGCGTCCTCGGTCACCGTGATCAGGCTGACATCAAGCAGCGCGGCGAGGTGTTCCAGCGGATCGGGTGGGTCGCCGACGTCGGCCGTCGCCACCGCCGCCAGGGCGTCCAGGTCACAGCCCCCGGCGAATGCCCCTGCCCGCCGGAACACGGCCGCCACGTCAGGCTCTAGCAGGTCATAGCTCCAGGCGATGGTGGCGCGGAGGGTCTGCTGCCGTGATGGCCGCCCGGCCCCGGAGGCACCCAGCGGCAGGCTGGACCCGAGCCGGGCCAGCAGGGCCTTCGGCGCCAGCAGGCGGCCCCGGGCGGCGGCCAGCTCGATGGCCAGCGGCAGCCCGTCGAGGCGCCGGCAGATCGCGGCGACGTCGGCGGCGTTGCCCTCGGTGACCTCGAAGCCGGGCCGGACCATGGCCGCCTGCCGCGCGAACAGCCGCACCGAGGCGGACGCGGCGACGTCCCCGGCGCCGGCCTCGTCGGGCGGGACCGGCAGCGGCGGAACCGGCACCGCATGCTCCCCGGGCAGGTGCAGCGGCCCGCGCGAGGTGGCCAGGACCACCAGGTGAGGGGCGGAGTCCACCAGTTCGGCGATGACCCCGGCGGCGCCGGGCAGCTGCTCCAGGTTGTCCAGGACCAGCAGGAGCCGCCGGTCCCGCAGGTGCCCGGTGACCGCGGCCGCGTCGTCCCCTTCCACGTCCAGGTCTCCGGCGATGGTCTTCCACATCACGGCCGGGTCGGCGACCGCGGCCAGCGCGACGAAGTACACCCCGTGCGGGAACAGGTGATCCAGCGACGCGGCCGCCGCGATGGCCAGCCGCGTCTTGCCCACGCCGCCCGGGCCGGTCAGCGTCACCAGCCGGACCTGCGGTCCGGTCAGCTCGGCCAGCAGGTACGCCAGGTCGGCCTCCCGACCCACCAGCGGCGTGGCTGGCGTCGGCAGGCTGGTCGGCGCGCCGAGGCTCTTCAGCGGCGGGAACCCGTCTGCTAGCCCCGGCGCGGTCAGCTGCACGATGCGCTCGGGCTCCTCGATGTCCTTCAGCCGGTGGAACCCCAGATCCCGGACCCCGACCCCAGGCGGCGCCTCCGGCTGGGCCAGCTGCCACGCCGCCTCCGACAGAACCACCTGGCCCCCGTGGGCCGCCGCCGCGATGCGCGCCGCCCGGTGCACGTCCATCCCGACGTACGCCTCCTCATGCCGCACGGGCTGGCCCGCGTGCAGCCCCATCCGGACCCGCACCGCCGCACCCCCTGGCCACTCGTACTCGCCCAGCGCGCGCTGCGCCGCGACACAGCACCCCACCGCGTCGGCCGCGGACCGGAAGACCACGTAAAAGCTGTCCCCCTCCGTCCCCATCTCCAGCCCGTGGTGCTCCCTGATCGCCGAGCGCATAATCGTCCGCTGCGCCGACAGCGCCTGGCCGTACTGCTCGCCCAGCCGGGCCAGCAGCAGCGTCGACCCCTCGATGTCGGTGAACAGCATCGTGACCACGCCGGTCGGAAGGTCCCGCTCGCCACCGGGGAGGGGCCGGGTCGCGCGCGCTCCCGCGGCCTGCCGGGTCGCCATGACGGCGGGAGGCGCCGCCTGGGCCGGCGCCCCGGAGTCGTCGTACCTCGCCAGGCCGAACGCCTCGCGCAGCGCCTCGGCGAAGTCCCGGCAGCTTGGGTACCGGCCGCCCGGCGCCTTGGCCATCGCCCTCGCCAGGACCGCATCGGCCGCGGGCGGCAAGCCGGGACGGGCGGCGGACAGCGACGGCGGCGGCGCGGACATGTGCGCATAGATCACGGCCATGTCCTGGTCCCTGTCGAACGGCACCACCCCGGCCAGCAGCTCGAACGCCGCGCACGCCAGCGCGTACTGATCGGCCCGCCCGTCGAGGACGCGGCCTTCGATCTGCTCCGGCGCCATGTACGCCACCGTGCCCAGCCGGACCCCCGCGCCGGTCAGCCCGGACGACGACCCACGCCGGCTCAGCCCGAAGTCCGACAGGTACACGTGATCGAGCCGCCCCGGCCGCGAATCCAGCAGCATGTTGGCCGGCTTGACGTCCCGGTGCACCAGCCCGGCCGCGTGCGCCGCATCCAGCGCCACCGCCACCGGTGACAGGATCGCGGCGGCTCGGGGCGCGGCCAGCGCGCCCTCCCGGTGCAGCAACTCCCGCACGTCACCGCCCGATACGAAGCGCATCGCGATGAACAGCACCTCGCCCGCCTCGCCCGCCTCGTAGACCGGGATGATGTGCGGATCATCCACCGCCGCCGCGGCCCGCGACTCCCCCAGGAACCGGTGCCGGAACCCCTCGTCGGCCGCCAGCCACGGGGCCAGCACCTTCAGCGCGACTGGCCGCTCCAGCCGCTCGTCGCGGGCGCGGAACACCACCGCCATCCCGCCGGCGCCGATCTCCTCCTCCAGGAGGTACCCGCCGACCCGCGAACCCGCAGACAAGACTGCCCGCCCGCCGCCGGGCCCGTCCTCGCCCACCACGTCCTCCAGCGCTCGCGTCCGGACGTATCAGCCGCCAGTATCCGAGCCAACCGCCCCCGCCGCAACCGTCCCGTCCGTGGAAATGCCCGTATGTGGGTGCTGAACAACGTGTGCGTCAGCCGACCGGCCGAGGGTGACGTCACCGGTAGACCGCGCTGGGCCTGGGCGCAGGGCCTGGACGTGCCTGGTTCCGCCGGGCACCCCGCCTGCTGAGAGCTGACGGCCAGCGATCCCGTAGCCGCCGCCGCGACTGCGAACCCGCCGTTTGCTGCTCGTTCTCGCGTGCGGCCCCGCCGGCAGGCCGGGGCCCGGCCGGGGTGTCCGGACCGGGGCGAGGGCAGGGCGGACCGGGGGCTTGCCATAGCTAATTCAACGGTACATAACGTCGGTATGGGCACGCGTGCGATGCAGGAAGCGACGTTCCTGATCCTCACCGCGCTGGCCGACGGCAGCCAGCACGGGTACGGGATCATCACCGACGTGCAGCAGATCTCCGGCGGCCGGGTCCGGCTGCGCGCGGGGACGCTGTACACCGCCCTGGACCGGCTGCGCGCCGAGCCTGGCCCCGGGCCAGCGCGCGGAGTTCCTGGCCGCCTCGGTGGACCCCGTGCCGCTCAGCCAGGGCCAGGCGAACAGCCTGCTCCCGGCATGGCCGGAACCCCGCCACATCGGCTCCATCGGATGGTTCGCCTCGCCCGATGACATCGGCCGCGCCCTCGCCGGGCTGCAGCAGCTCGCGGCCCAGCCCGCGCTGGCCCCCCTCGGGCCTATCTTGTCGGCCAACGACGGCGGTCTCGGCCTCGACCCGGTGCGGTGGCCCACAGGCTTCGGCGAAGGCGGCTTCGAGCCCGGGATGCTGGCCGCGGGCCAGCTGGCCACCGACAGCGAAGGCCAGACCTTCGTGGTGGTAGTAATGCTCAGCAACCCGGCGGCGGCACTGCTCATCGAGTCGGCCGTGCCCAGGCTGCAGGCCATCATCCGGGCTGCCTTCGAGCTGGTCCGGTAAACGGGCCAGGATGCCGGTCAGCTGGTCCGGTGACCGGCTGGCTGGCCGTGCCGGCACCGCGGTGAGCGGCCGCCCGCCCGGCCGGGCAGGCCCGGGGCTGGTAACCGAGGGCCTGCCCGGCGGACGTGGAGAGCCGGGCAAGGTCTGACCCGGTCGCCCGGGCCGGTCAGGCGGTGACGGCCTGCTTGGTGTCGGTGCTGGTGACGTGGATGCTGCGGGGTTTGGCGGACTCGTGGACCGGGATGGTCAGGGTCAGCACGCCGGCGGCGTAGTCGGCGGCGATGTGGTCGGCGTCCAGGGTCTGGCCGAGGAAGACCTGGCGGGTGAAGGTGCCGGAGGGCCGTTCGGCGACGATCATCTCGGCGCCGTCGGCCTGCACCGGGGCGCGCTCGGCGCGGACGGTCAGGACGTTCTGCTCGACGGTCAGGTCGATGGAGCCGGCGTCGACGCCGGGCAGGTCCAGGCAGATGTAGAAGCTGTCGCCCAGGCGGTAGGCGTCCATGGGCATCGCGGCGGGCCGGGCGGCGGTGCCGAGTACCTGCTGGGTGAGCCGGTCCAGCTCGCGGAACGGGTCGGTGCGCATGAGCATGATCGGGTGCCTCCTCACCTTGTCCTGGTTGTCATGTCACGCTCGAGATCTGTATAGCACGCCACGGAATTACCTGACAAGACTCGACTGATGTTTTCTCCTGCCGCATACTGGAGGCGAGAATATCGCCGGTCGGCTGGCGGAGGGCAGGTGACGGTTCATGGCCGCTGCGGCTGATGGCGGGCCGGTCCCGGATCTGTACGAGCTGCTCGGGGTGCCGCGGGGAGCTTCCCGGGAGGAGATCGCGCAGGCCTGGCGGCGCCGGGCCCGGGCCGAGCATCCCGATGCCCGGCCGGCCGACGCGGACGCGCCGGGCCGGTTCCGCGCCCTGGCCGAGGCCTGGCAGGTCCTCGGCGACCCGGCCCGCCGCGCCGCCTACGACCGTGCCCTCGCCCGCGACCAGCAGCCCCCGGTCCAGGTCCGGGTCACGGTGCGGCGGCCGGCCGGCCCTGCCCGGGTGACTCCGCCGGTGCGGGTGCCGGGGCCGCCGCTGCGCGCGGGCCCGGTCCGGGTGGAAGCCCCCAGTCCGGCACCGCCGGCGGGGGGCTGGGATGAGCAGGACGTCAGGTTGGCCATCCTGGCGGAACTGGCGCTGCGGTGCCTGGCCCGGGACCTGGGCCGGCCGTGGTGAACCCCGGGTGGGCGGACCTGGACCGGGGCCTGTTCAGCATCTCGGTGGCTGCCGAGCTGGCCGGGCTGCACCCGCAGACCCTGCGGATCTACGAGCGGGAAGGGCTACTGGACCCGGCCCGCAGCGCGGGCGGCACCCGCCGGTACTCCCGGCGGGACATCGACCGGCTGCACCAGATCTGCACGCTGACCGCCGACGGCCTCAACCTGGCCGGCATCCGCCGGGTCCTGCAACTACAGGAGGAAACCCGCCAGCTGCAGGACGAGCTGGCCCGGCTGCGCGGCCTGCTCGGCGACAGCTCGGCCATCGCGCCGCAGGGCCGCGTCCGCCGTACGCCGGCCGGGTAGCCCAGGATCAGCTCTCCTGCGCGTCCCGCTCGGCGAGCCGTCCGTGCAGGCGGGCGGTCAGGGCCCGCTCCGCGGCCAGGTCGTCTTCCAGGGCCAGGATCCGCAGCGCGGAGGCCAGCGTGTGCCCCTGGTCGAACAGTTCCCGGATCCGGGCGGCGAAGGCGAGCTGGCGGCGGGTATAGCGACGGCGCCCGCCGGCCGTCCGCTCAGGGGTCACCGCGCCCGCGGTGTCAAGGGAGCGCAGGAATGCCTGCCGGACTCCGAGCACGTCGGCGGCGCGCCCGGTGGTGTATGCGGGATAGTCCGGATCGTCCAGGTCATCGAGCCGTCCGGTCATCGCCGGGTACCTCCAGGATCCCGCGCCGCCCGCCGGGCTACCAAGTCCTCTTGACAATTTCCTGCAGTCTGCGCTATATGAAAAGTGTATCGGTCATTTACCTGGCAGCGCTACCGCAAGGTTCCCGGGAGGGTGATCGGAATGGACCTTTCCACCCACGAGGCGGACGCGGCATTCGCGGACCTCGTGTACGCGGATCAGCAGCTGGTGGACGCGGAGTTCGACGCGCTGATCGCGGCCTCCTACGGCGAGCCGCCCGCGCCGCCGCCGCCCGCGCCGCCCCGGGTCCCGCCCCGCCCCGGCATCCCGGGCCCACCCGTCCCGCGGCCCCTGCCAGGCCCGGCCGCCGCCATCCCCTCCCTGGCCACCGGCCCGGAGCATGGCCGGCAGCGCTCGCCTCCGGCCTGACCGGCCGCACCTGGCGCGCCGCAGGACACCCGCCAGCACCCAGGCACCTGCCCGGAACCATCGGGGAAAGGAGAGACACAGGAACCAACGCAGGTGAAACTCAACCGCACGCGGCGGGGCTTCCCGGCCAGGGAACCCCGCCGCGGCCACTCACCCGATTCCTGCTCACTACCATCGGCTCAGCCCCGCGTCCTGACTGGCTCGGTTCCGGCAGACCAAGCGACGATCCCGCCAGATAGCGTCGCAAGATGCCAGCTACTTTTCGTCGAACGTCACATCCCCGTACCGTCGCCTCGCATCTGTATCGCGCTTACCCCAGCTCGGCATAGCGGGCCGCCATCAGCTACGCGACCTGGTCGGCGAGGCCGACGACCAGCCGCGCTAAAGTCGGCGGCATGCGATTTGCGACGATCCGGACTCAGCAGGGCACGACGGCGGCACGGCTCGACGGGGACGTGCTCATACCGCTGGCCTGCGCCGATGTGGGTGAGCTGCTCGCGGCCGGGGGGTCGGTCGCCGAGCGGGAGAACCCGCGGCCCATCGCGGTGGCGGAGGCGGACTTCGCGCCGGTCGTGCCGCGGCCCGGCAAGGTGATCTGCGTCGGGCTGAACTACCGCGCGCACATCCTGGAGACGGGGCGGGAGTTGCCGCAGTACCCGACGCTGTTCGCCAAGTTCGCCGAGTCGCTGCTCGGCGCGCGCGACGAACTCGTGATGCCCTCGGTGAGCGAGCGGGTCGACTGGGAGGCCGAGCTCGGCGTCGTCATCGGCCGGCCGCTCTACCGGGCCACGCCGGAGCAGGCCGCGGCGGCGATCGCCGGGTACACGGTAATCAACGACGTGTCGATGCGGGACTGGCAGCGGCGCACGCTGCAGTGGCTGGCGGGCAAGATGTTCGAGCGCTCGACGCCGGCCGGGCCGTACCTGGTCACGCCGGACGAGGTCGGGAACGCCGCCGACCTCGAGGTCCGCTGCGAGGTCGACGGGGCCGTGATGCAGCAGTCCCGGACTTCGGACCTGCTGTTCAGCCCGGCGGAGATCGCGGCGTACGCCAGCCAGGTGATCACGCTGAGGCCCGGCGACCTGATCGCCACCGGCACGCCGGGCGGCGTGGGGGACGCCAGGAAGCCGCCGGTCTACCTGCGGCCGGGGAACACCCTGCGCACCTCGATCGAGGGCCTCGGCGAGTGCGTGAACTACTGCGTCCCGGACAAGAACGGCTGACGCCGGCATTCCCAGGCTGCTCCAAGAGTTCTCCTACCGTTCCCCCGAGTTCCGTGAGGCTCGGCCGGCCAGCATGGCCTGGTGCCGCGCTCCCGGTTGCCCAGCCTGACCGGCCTGCGGATCTTCGGGTCGGTGGCGGTAGTGCTGTGCCACGTCGGCAACGGGTTCGCCAACTCCACTCCGCTGAACGTCGCCGCCGCGTACGGGTACGCCGGGGTCAGCTTCTTCTTCATGCTGTCCGGCTTCGTGCTGGCCTGGTCGTACGTCGCCGGCCGGCCGGTCCGCCGGTTCTGGTGGCAGCGCTTCTGCCGGATCTGGCCGCTGCAGATGCTGGTCATGGTGCTCGCCTGGACCGTGCTGGCGGCGGACGAGAGGATCCCGGGAACGTTCGGGCATGTGGCCGAGGCGCTGCTGATCCAGTCGTGGTTCCCTGACGCGCGGATCTACGCCGGCGGCAACGGCGTGACCTGGTCGCTGTCCAACGAGATGTTCTTCTACCTGCTCTTCCCGTTCGCGATGTTGCTGCTGCGGAGGCTGCGGGGCCGCGGGCTCGCCGCGGTCGCGGCGGTGACGCTGGCGGTCATGGTCGGCCCCCCGCTCGTCCTGCTGCTGGCCCACATCGCCGTACCCGGCTACCTGTACTACTGGCTGTTCTTCGTCTTCCCGCCCTACCGGTTCTGCGAATTCCTGCTCGGCATGGTGCTCGGCCGGGCCATGGTCCTCGGTTTGCGCGTCCCGGCGCCGATCACCTCGTGCCTGGTCGCGACGGCCGGGATCGGGTCGGTGGTCTGGGCCATGACCCTTTACACCGTGCACAGCGGCTCGGCCGTGCCGCGGCCGTTCGTGGCCCTGCTCGCGGTGCCGTTCTTCGCCTTGCTCCTGCTGGCCAGCGCGACGCGGGACCTGCGGCCTGGCCCATGGTGGCTGGGCTCGGCGGTGCTGCAATTGCTCGGCGGCTGGTCGTATGCGCTGTACCTGATCCACGCCCCGACGCTGGTGCTCACCTCGCCGCTGGGCTGGTGGGCGAACCCGGGAGGACTGTGGGGGCTGGCCGATTTCCTGGGTTATCTCGCCCTCACCCTCGCCGTGGCGGCCGCCCTGCATCACCTGGTCGAGAAGCCCATCGAGCGGGGGCTGCGGCGCATCCCAGTCGGTTCTTAGGACTGAGAGGATGCACCACCGCCCGTTCGGCAGATATTTATTCTTCCGCCACCCCGATGGCGAGCTCTGTGACCACATCCAGGTGACCCAGGTGCCTGGCGTACTCCTGGAGCAGGTGGAACAGCACGCGTTCCAGGGTGGCCGGGTCCGCGCCGCCCCAGCGAGGGCCGGGTTGCCCCGCATCGGACAGGTCGTGCGCTTCGACGATGGCGCGGCTGCGCGCGGCCTGGTCGCGCAGGTCAGCCAGAATGGTGTCGAGGGTCTCGTCCGGGCCGACGTGCCAGCGGCCGCCCTCGCGGTCACCCCACGGGTCGCCGACGTCGCGGCCCTCGAAACCCCACTCCAGCCAGCGCAGCTCGACGTAGCGCAGGTGCTTGGCCAGCTCGAGCGGCGTCCAGCCGGACGGCAGCGCGCTCCTGGTCAGGTCGGCGGCGGGCAGGGCGCGGAGCTTGGCGGCCAGCCGGGACCTGAAGTAGTCCAGGTAGCGCAGGAACACCTCGGCGCGCGAGGCCGCCGGAGCGGTCGGCTCGGGAAACGGATCACTCACGCCGTCACCCCGAGACGGGCACGATGCGCCACAGGCCACCATTCAGGTTGAGGTTGTTGCCGCTGTCCTGGCCGGGCGCGCTGTCGCCGATGTAGGTGTACAGCGGGTGGCCGTCGTACGTGGCCTGGATCATACCGCCGGTCCTGGTGATCGTGCCGAGCCTGCCGGTGACGCCGGGCCCGGCGGACGGGCTCCCGGTGACCGGCGGCCAGTAGGCGGCGCAGCTTCCGTAGCACGCGGACTTGCCTGACGTGTCGGGGGCGAACGAGTACAGGGTGAGCCCCTTGGCGTCGGTGAGCACGCTCACCCCGCCGATGTCCCGGGCCTCCAGGACGTTCGGGCCGGTCGCGACGGGCTGCGTCCTGGGCGAGGCGACGTCGGCGGCGAGCAGCGCGAGCGCGATCGCCGAGGCCACCGCGACCGCGGCGACCAGCCGGCGGCCCAGGTCCAGCGCCTGCGGCAGGCCGGGCGCGGCGGCGATGATCAGCGCGGCGAAGGCGGCCACGTCGATGACTCCGGCCACGATCCCGGCGGTCGTGCGTACCTCGGTGAAGCCGAACAGGCCGATGCGCAGCGACAGCAGGTACCCGCCGAGGGTGGCGATGGCGAACCCGGCGCCCGCCGCGCCGGCCAGCCAGTTCCCGGTGAGCGGGATCGCCGCGGCCAGCGCGAAGGCCGCTATCACCTGCAGCAGGAACAGCCACCCGATGGTCGGGATGGTCCGGTAACCCGTCAGGTACAGGTCGAGGTGAATGGCGCCCGAGGCGATGAGCAAAGCCGAGCCGGCGATCCCGAACACCGATCGCCGGCCGACTGACGTTCCCGCATGGCTCCCCACGCTCTTCACTACGTGCTCACCTGGCCGCCGGTTCACGGGCTTTGTCAGGCGTCAGCGTAGGCTTTCTCTAGTTCGGCGATGTCGAACTTCGTCATGGTCATCATGGCCTGCATGACCCGGGCCACCTTCGCCTGGTCCGGATCGCTGACCATCTCGAAGAAGGCGGTCGGGACGATCTGCCAGCTCAGCCCGAACTTGTCCGTCAGCCAGCCGCAGGCGACCTCCTGCCCGCCTTCGGTCAGGCTGCTCCAGTAGTAGTCGACCTCGGCCTGGTCCGCGCAGGGGACCACGATCGAGACGGCCGGGTTGAAGGTGTGCTGCGGGCCGCCGTTGAGCGCGGAGAACTTCTGCCCGTTGAGCTCGAACTCGACGAGCAGCACCGTGCCTTCCGCGCCGGGGCCGGCCTGCGTGTGGCGGTGGATCGCGCCGATCTTGGCGTCCTTGAAGATGCCGGTGTAGAAGGTCGCGGCCGGTTCGGCCTCGGTGTCGAACAACAGGCAGGTGACGAACGGCTGGGTAGTCATGGCTCTGTCTCCTCCATGTTCTGGTGTCCTGCCCCATCTAACGGGTCCCGGGCGGGGAACTCATCGGTCCTGGGACTAGCCTTGACCACCATGACCACTGATGTTCCTCCCGCCGCGTTCTTGCACCTCGTCGTCGGTTACGACGGTTCGCCTCCGGCCGTCCGGGCGCTTGACGCCGCGGTCAGGCTGCTGCAGGGCCGGGCGGGCCGCATCGACGTCATCTACGTGGCTCACCTGTCCAGCCTGGTCATGCTGTCCGCCGACGCCATCGCCGAGGTGGAATCCGACTTCGGGGAGATCGAGCAGGACCTGCGCGCTCAGGCCGCCGCGCAGCTTGACGGCCGGGTGAAGGACTGGGACCTGCAGCGGCGCCAGGGGCTCATCGCCGAGGAACTGACCGCGGCGGCCACCAGCATCCAGGAGGCCCACGCCAGTGACGTCGTGGTGATCGTCGTCGGGAGCTCGTCCCACGCCAGCCACCGGGTGATCGGTTCGGTAGCGGTCAGCCTGGCCCGCCACTCGCCGGTACCGGTCGTCATCGTGCCGTAGTCCATCACCGGGAGGTCCGGGGCCGTGGATTCGTTCGCAGGCAAGCTCGCGGTGGTGACCGGCGGCGGTTCCGGCATGGGCCGGGAACTGGTCCGCCAGCTCGCGGCGCAGGGATGCTCGGTCGCGGCGTGCGACATCAGCGCGGAGACCATCGCGGAGACCGCGGCGATGGCGAGGGAAGGCGCCCCGGCGGGCGTGCTGGTCACCGGCCACACGTGCGACGTCGCGGACGAGGCGCAGGTCGTGGGGTTCCGTGACGAGGTGCTCGAGCAGCACGCGGCCGATCACGTCGACCTGGTGTTCAGCAACGCCGGCATCGGCGGCGCCGCGAGCTTCGTCAAGGACAGCCGGGAGGCGTGGGAGCGCACGTTCGCCGTGGACTTCTGGGGCGTCTACTACTGCGCCCGGGCGTTCCTGCCGCTGCTGACCGCCAGCGGCGACGGCATCCTGGTCAACACCAGCAGCGTGAACGGCTTCTGGGCGACGCTGGGCCCGAGCGTACCGAACCACGCGTATAGCACGGCCAAGTTCGCCGTGAAGGGCTTCACCGAGGCACTCATCGAAGACCTGCGCACCAACGCCCCCCAGGTCCGGGTGGCCGTCGTCATGCCGGGACACGTGGGGACGAACATCCTGCTGAACTCGCTCCGGGCCCAGAACATGCTTCCGGTATCGGAGGACATGAACGAGGCCCAGCTCGAGGCCAGGGCCAGGCTGATCGGCGCAGGGATGCTGCCCGAGGACGCGTCGGCCGACGACCTGGGCCGGTTCTACATGCAGGTGGCCAACGACTTCCGAGACAAGGCGCCGCTCAGCGCGGCCGACGCGGCGACGGTCATCCTCGACGGCGTGCGGTCCGGCGCCTGGCGGGTCCTGGTCGGCCAGGACGCCATCATGCTCGACGAGCGGATACGCGCGAAGCCTGAGTCGGCGTACGAGTACCAGGAGCTGTTCGGCGATTTGAGGCCGGCGCCGGAAGAGCAGGACTCCTGAAACGGAAGGCGCGGGCGCTCGGGAAACCCTCTGCCGACCCAGGGCGAGTTGGGCGGATCCTGCCAGCAATGTCACAGTTTGGCCCGCATAACCTCAGACAACCTGCAGCTCCGCCGGGAGATTGGCACAGTAGCCCATCAGTAGCTGTGCGCAGATTTAGGGGCAAGGGTCGCGAGCATGGCGCGGTTGGCAGGACGAAGGGAATATGGCATGCGAGCATCAGCGAAGGTTCGGAACCTGCTCATCGGGGTGGTGAGCGCCGCGGCGCTCACGGCGGGGGTGCTGGCCGCCACGGCGGCATCGGCATCGGCCGCCACGACCGCACCAGCATCGGCATCGGCCGGGCCGTGGTACGGGTGCCACGGGTACGGCTGCATCGGCAAGAGCGCCCAGGTTCAGGGCTGCAGCAAGGACGCCGTCACGGTTTACGCGGTCTCTGCCTATGACGCCGTGTACCGGACGCGCGTCACGCTGCGGCTGCGGTACAGCTCCGGCTGCCAGTCGATGTGGGCGACGGTCACCGACACCAACAACCCCGACCGTGCGACGTTCTGGATCTACGACCGGGGCACCCATGCGCTCGAGGTCGCGTCGACCGAACGCTCGATATTCACCCGGCAATGGCAGACGACCCTGATGGTCGGCGTTGCGGCGACCAAGGCGCAGGCGTGCATCGAGGTCCACACTCCGCACGGGATGAGCGCGCCCTTCTGCACGCCATTTTTGGGCCACTAGCAACGGCAGTTCCGTTCTGACGAGATAGTCCAGGGCCCGGCGCTCGCGCCGGGCCCTGACTCATACCTCGGGCTGCCAGAACCCGGGCACCTGAACCCGCGGCGCACCAGGCCGGGCGAGGGCCGGGTAGTCCGCGAGGACCGCCTCCGGCCAGCGCGCCGGCAAGGTGGCCATCGCCGCATTCTCGCCGGCTACGTCCGCGGGCCGCGAAGGATTAATCCTGACGCAATTGCGTGGGGCGTTTCCGCGGAGACGCCGATCTGATCCTACGGACCAGGACAGGCTAGCGTTCTTACTTACATTCTTGTCAGCATCCCGCTAAACTGATATCAATAAGCTAGACTTACTATATCAAGGTTGACCCGAGGTGGTGGCGATGAGCATGAAGACGCCGGACAGCGCGACCCCGGAGCCGAGCGCGCGGCCGGTCGCCGAGCGCGCGGCGTGGTCGGCGGTCGCCCCCGCGGGGGTGCTGCTCCACAGCGTGGTGCTGATCGCCGGGATCGTATGGCTGGCCAGCGGCCCGTACCATGCCCTAGGCACAGCAGAGGTGGTCGTGATCGGCGTCCTGGTGATCGCGGCGGCCTACCTGATCGCCCACGGGCTGTTCATCGTGGTGGCCGGGGAGGCGGTCGTGGTGCAGTTGTTCGGCCGGTACCTCGGAACGGTCCGCGAGTCGGGCATGCACTTCGTCAACCCGCTGGCCCGCCGGCGCAAGGTGTCGATCAGGATCCGCAACCACGAGAGCGCGGTGGCCAAGGTCAACGATGCGGACGGGAACCCGATCGAGATCGCCGCAGTGGTCGTCTGGCAGGTCGCCGACACGGCCAAGGCGCTATACGCGGTCGATGACTTCCCGAACTTCGTCACCATCCAGACCGAAGCCGCGATCCGGTACATCGCCTCGGCCTACCCGTACCTCAGCCACCGGGAGGGGGAGCTGTCGCTGCGGGAGAACGCCGCCGAGATCACGACGAAGCTGTCGGCCGAGATCGGGGAGCGGGTCGCCCCGGCCGGGGTGAGCGTGGTCGAATCGCGGCTGACCAGGCTGTCCTACGCCGCGGAGATCGCGCAGGCGATGCTCCGCCAGCAGCAGGCCGCGGCGGTGGTCGGTGCCCGCCGGACGATCGTGGAGGGCGCCGTCGGCATGGTCCGGCTGGCCCTGCAGCGCCTGGAGGAACAGGACGTGGTGGAACTGGACGAGGAGCGCAGGGCCGCCATGGTGTCCAACCTTCTGGTCGTGCTGTGCTCGGAGCAGGCCACCCAGCAGATCGTCAACACCGGATCGCTTTACTAGTAAGGCACCGGTGAGCGAGCGCAAGAAACTGTTGCTCCGGCTGGACCCGGCCGTCCATGACGCGCTGTCCCGCTGGGCGTCCGACGAGTTGCGCAGCACCAACGCCCAGATCGAGTTCCTGCTCCGCCGCGCCCTGGCCGGGGCCGGACGGCTCCCAGGCCGGGTCAGCCCGCAGCGCCGTCCCGGCCGTCCGCCCAATCAGTCCAGCAGATGACCCTCTGGTCATCTCCCCCCGAGAGCACGAAATCGCGGACCCCCGACCACGGGTAGTCGGGACCCTCAACGTGGGCCAGCGTCACGGCCCATACCGGGCGGCGGTCGTGTCCGGTAAGGGGTTCCCCGATCTGCTCGCCGGTGGCCGCGTCCCAGATGACCACCGCCCCGTCGGCTGTGCCCGCAACGACCACATCCCGGCCGCCGGCGCACCCCGCGGCCAGCGCGTAGATGTCGGCGTTCGGGTAGACGAAAGACTGACCGGGCAGATCCACGTCAGAGGCGTCATGAAGCCAGACTTGCCGGGGGTTGTGCTCATCGACGCAGACGATGCACGGCCGATTCCCGACCTGACCAAAGGCCAGCGCGGACCGGACCGCAGCGTTGGCGATGATTATCGTGCGCTTGAGCGCCTGACCGGTCGCCGCGTCCCACCCGTAAATGTTCACGTCACCGTACGACACGACGGCACAGAGGATGGTGAGATCCGGCCCGTTCGCGACCAGGGTCAGCGCGCGGGGCTGCCCCTGGCTGGGAAACGGCAGTCGATGGACGGCTTCCCTGGTCACGGCGTCCCAGGTCACCACGCCATCGGTGGCCGCAGAGACGATCAGGTCACGGTCCCCGGCCCGGCCCATGGCCAGCGCCGCCACGTACCCGCCGCAAGGTATCGGATCGCCGACCTGCGCGTCCGAAATGGGCCTCCACACCCGGATCTGACCGGCGGTCCGCGAGCTGTTCTGGTCCGCGGTGATGACCACGTCGCGATCACCCGCCCGGCCCGCGGCGAGTCCGTCGACGGACACGTGATGGGGCTTCAGGCCCGCACCGAGCGGTTCCCCGGTCGTAGCCTCCCAGACCAGCACCCGGTCGTCATCACACGCGGCGCCCGACATGACGATGCCGCTGCCCAGGAAGGTTCCGCAGGCAAGGGAGCGCACCGAGTCGGTATGCCCGAACGGATGGTCCTTCGCGTCCCAGTCCACGACCTCCAGGTAATCGCGGCAGCCGCAGACGATGACGTCGCGGTCCGCGACCCGGCCCATCGATAGCACCTGGGGCGAGTAGTCGTGGCTCATCGGGTAGCGCACTTGCGCTCCGGTGAAAGCGTCCCAGAACCGCGTCGCCTCGTTGTAGTGGGAGGACACGAGGATCAGGCGCCCCGCGATCCGGCCGAACGTCAGGGCGTGGACACCGGGCGCGTTCAGGGGCCGGCCGATGGCCTGTCCGGTCCTGGCGTCCCAGATTCCGATCGTCTGGTCGTCCGTCTGGCCGGCGCACAGGACCACGTCGCGCTCCGGCTCGTACGTCATCGCCATCGCGGACTGGATGCCGCCGTCATGGATCAGCACGGGGCTGCCGGTCACGTGCGCGGTACCCGGGTCGAGCAGGAAGGTCGCGCCGTGTCCGACCCGGGGACCCTCCCTTTCGAGCACGGTGGACTCGCCGACCGCCACGGCGAGGACGTCTCGCCCGTCCGCTTCGGCCAGCGCCAGCGCCCAGTGCCAGCCGCGGCTGAGGGCCGCGGGCGGCCCGATCGGCTGCGCGGTGCCGGCATCCCAGATCCGCACGGTATGGTCGCCGCGGTCGGCCCACGCGATGACGTCCCGTCCGCCAGAGCGGCCCAGCACCATCGTGTCCACGTACTGGCCGTGGCCGGGGAACGGCGGCCCGGTCGGCCGCCTGGTGACGGCATCCCAGACCCGCAGTTCCTTGAAGCCCGCCCGGCCGTAGGCGCAGGCGATCACGTCGCGCTCGCCGACCTGACCGAGCACCATCGCGCTCACCAGGCCAGCGCGAGTCTCGAGCGGCTCGCCGATCAATCCGCCGGTGGCGCCATCCCAGATCCGGACCGTCCCGTCATGGCTGGCGGACACGATCACGTCCTGGCCGGCGACCTTGCCGATGGCCACCGAGGTCACGTCACCGTGATGACCGGTCAGTTTCCGGTGGGCTGAGCCTTTCCAGGCTGTCCACGCAATGCGCCAATCCGACATGACGGACCCACCCCCGACGGTGAGGTTATCAGGCGCGGATACCACCGTCCGTTCGGTCAAGGAATGGGTTGATGATCGAGGCGAAACGCGCGGGCTGTTCGGCGAAGCACAGGTGGGAGGCGTCCTCGATGACCTCCAGCTGGGACCCGGCGATCCGGCGGTGGATATCCTCCAGGTGGCCCGGCGTGCACTCGTCGTAGCGGCCGCCGACCACCAGGGTCGGGACCCGGATCTCGCCCAGGCGGTCCATGACGTCCCAGTTCCTCAGGGTGCCGGTGACGGTGAACTCGCTGGGGCCGTTCATCGTGTTGTAGACGACGTAGCCCGCCTCGGCGAAGGAGCGCTCGAAGCCGGCGGGCCACGGGTTCAGGCGGCAGACGTGCTTGCGGTAGAAGGGCAGGATCGCGGCCTGGTACTCGGGGCAGGAGGTGAACCCGGCGTCCTCGTGCTCGCGGATCACCCGCAGCACCTGGTCGGGCTCTTCGGCCAGCAGCTTCTCGCAGTCGCCGACCCAGCGGATCATGCTGGCCGGGCTCCCGCACAGGGTCAGGCTGACCAGGTCGGGCTGGCGGTCGAGGACGTACTGCATGGCGAGCATGCCGCCCCAGGAACTGCCGAACAGGTGCAGCCGGTCCAGGCCGAGCGCGGCTCGCACCTGGGCCAGTTCCTCGACGAACCGCTCGACGGTCCACAGCGAGAGATCGTCGGGGCGGTCGGAGCGGCCGCAGCCCAGCTGGTCGTAGAACACCACCCGGCGCCGGTCGGCGAGCATCTCCAGGGGCTCGAGGTAGTTGTGGGTGAAGCCGGGGCCGCCGTGCAGGCACAGCAGCGGCGTGCTCGTCGTCCCGCCTTCCGGGGTTAGCGACCGGTACCAGACGCGGCCGCCCGGGACCTCGAGGTAGCCCTCCTCGACCGTCACGCCGATGCCACCGGCTCGTCGGCGGCGAGTTCCGGCTCGTCGGCGAAGACCCGCTTCATCTCCGGCAGGCGGGCCGGGTGCCTGACGGCCAGGTAGACAAGCACGACGATGCCGATGACGTACCAGATCCCGATGGCCAGGCCGGTCTCGCTTGAGGGGTAGGACAGCGGGGTGACGAACTTCAGGAACGACGACCCGAGCCCGAGCGCGGTGAGGAACGCCGGGATGAACGCGATGATGCCGAGGACCGGGATCACGGCGTGCAGGCCGATGTTGAACTCCGAGCGCTTCCGGCGCAGGTAGAACAGCATGCAGGACAGGTTGAAGATCATGTAGATGGCGATCATCACGCCGGTGAGGATGGTGGCCAGGAAGACGAACGCCGTGGTGGGGCCGAAGTGGATGCCGATCGGCAGCCCGATGGCCAGGGTGACGACCAGCTGGACGACCACGCCGACGTACGGGGACCGCCACTTGGGGTGCAGCCGGGCCAGCGGGGAGGGCAGCAGCCCGATCCTGGACATGGCGAACCAGGTACGGGTGGTGGCCAGCGTGCCGGCGTTGCCGTTGGCGAAGGTGGAGTTCAGGATGGCGAAGAACGCGACCACCCAGCCCAGTCCCCACACGTCGCGCGCCAGCTGGATCCACGGGCTGCCGCCGCCGAGGGCGCCGAAGCTCACGTACTTGTCCGGGCCGAAGAACACGTCGCCCGCGTAGGTGGTGAAGACGTAGAACAGGCCGATGACCAGGCAGGACGCCACCACCGCGATCTGGATGGTGCGTCGCGGATTACGGGCCTCCTCGGCCAGCGGGGCGGAGGCCTCGAAGCCGATGAACGCGAGGATCGTGTAGATGGAGCCCGCGGCGATGCCGCCAAATCCCTTGTAGCCCTTGATCGTCGCGTAATGCAGGGTGAAGACGTTCCCGGTGTTGTGAGAGCCCGCCTTGACCACCAGCCAGATGGCCAGGACCAGGAAGACGGCGATCTCGAAGGAGCCGAGGATCGTGCCCGCCCGCGCGCTGACCTTGATCCCCCGGTAGTTCAGGGCGGCGACCAGGAGCGCCGCGACGATCATGAAGATGACCCAGGTGGTGGTGAACGGCCAGCCCCACTCGGTGTTGGCGATCGATCCGACCAGGTAGCCGCACAGGACCATGGTGATCGGCCCGATCAGCGCCTCGACGAGCGAGTAGCCCCAGCCGACCAGGAACCCGAGGTACGGGTGGATCGCCTCGGCGGGGTAGGTGTAGATGCTGCCGGCCGACGGCAGGTGCCTGGCCAGCTGGCCGATCGAGCTGGCGACGAGGAGGCAGGCGACCAGGGCCAGCAGCACGGCCAGCGGCAGCGCGCCGCCGGCGTAGGTGGCACCGGCCGCGATCGACAGCGCGACCGCGCCGGCCGGGGCCATGGAGGTGACGGACTGGAACAGGACCTCGCGCAGTCCGACGGCCCCGCGGGCCAGGCCGATTCCGTTGCTGGCCATGGCAACCCTCCTTCACCGCACCTAGTACCTAAGGTAATAAATCCGACCATAAAGGTCCATAACCTAAATATCTGGCCGATACGGGGCTGACCAGCCGAAGTACTGGTTGATGGCCTGCGCCACGGCGCCCGCGATCACCTGCTGGCCGTGGGCGCTCGCCGCGATCGAGCCCTCGAACGGGTCGGTGAGGAACAAGGGCTCGATCAGGGCGCCCGGCATAAGACTCGGCGTGGTGAAGTAGCCCGCCTGGGCGGGTCCCAGCAGGATCAGGTGGCCGTAGGCCAGGGCGGCGCCGTCGAGCGCCGAGCCCAGCACCGTGTCGGGCATGACGCCCCCGTCGGGGATGGCGTAGCCCTGGGCGTTCAGGGCGCCCAGCACGTCGTCTTGGAGCAGGGTGGCCAGGCGGAGGTTCGCGGCGGAGAACGGCCGGTCCGCGTCGTAGCCGGCGACGCTCCCGGCGTTGCCCGGGGCGCCGGCGTCCATGTAGATCCCGACCAGCACGTCGGCGCCGGCGAGGTTGGCGCACACGTCGCGGGCCCCGATGTCGTCGACGACGCCCTGCACGCTCAGCAGCCCGTCGGACAGGTCGGCGGGGGTGAGCCTGGTGACGGTCGTGTCCTGGGTGCGCGACACCACCACGCGGTAACCCTCGGCGCGCAGGATGGCGGCCGTGTCCAGTTCGACCGCCAGGTTCACCGCGGACTCATCGACGGGCGCGCCGGATTCCGTGCTGCCCACCGCGCCGGGGTCGATCCCGCCGTGCCCGGCGTCGAGGAACACCGTCTCGTTCTTGTCGCCGCTCGCCGGGGTCGTCGGGTCGAAGGCTACGCACGCGCCGGGGTAGAACAGCCCGGGATCGATCGCCTCCACGGCGGCACCGTCCGGGTCACCGCCCTGGTCGACCCGGTCGCTGTCGCGCCCGGCCGACCGGGCGGCGGTCTGGCCGGTCTGGGCGGTCTGGCCGGTCTGGCCGGTCTGGGCGGTCTGGGCGGCCGGATGCCGATGGTGGCCGACCGGAAACGCCGGGCCCGCGAAGATCAGTGCCGCGCCGACGAGCGCCGCGACCGAGCCGCACGCCACTAGCAGGGTGGCACTAAGCCTGAGCATGTGTCCCCATCGCGCGTCCCGGCCGTTTCTCTAGCTGGATTGTGCGGCTTTTACCTCAAGGTAACTAGAGGGTGGCGTGTGAATTCGGTCATAGGGACGGCATGGCGACTTGGGCTGTACCCGGAGCGGTAGCATCTGTGACGCAGGCTCCGCTCACCGTCGACTAGGAGCAGACCGACATGTCCCTCTTCCAGCGGGCTCACGACATTCTCTCGGCTAAGGCGAACAAGGCGCTGGACGCCGCCGAGAAGCCAGACGAAATGCTCGACCTCTCCTACGAGCAGATGCTTGACCAGCTCACCAAGGTCCGGCAGGCCCTCGTGTCGGTAGCCGCCTCCCGTAAGCAGATCGAGCTCCAGGAACAGCAGCTCCAGCACTCCGTAGACCACCTGCAGGACCAGGCCAAGGCGGCGCTGTCGGTGGGCAAGGAGGACCTGGCCAGGGAGGCCTTGTCCCGCAAGGCGGCGGCCCAGGCGCAGATCGACGGCCTGGAGCCGCAGCACCAGCAGCTCACCGAGCAGGAGCAGAAGCTCGAGCAGACCCTGGCCGCGCTGCAGCAGCGGGTGAACAACTTCCGGACGCAGAAGGAGACGCTGAAGGCCCAGTACACCGCCGCCAGCGCCATGAGCTCGGTCAACGAGAGCGTGGCCGGGATCTCGGGCACGTTGTCCGATTCTGGTGCCGAGCTGGCGCGGGCCCAGGACAAGATCGCCCAGATGCAGGCGCGCGCGGGAGCCCTCGACGAGCTGCTGCAGTCCGGCGTGCTGGAGGACGTCGGGGGCAACACCGACGACATCCAGAAGGAACTTGACCAGGCCGGGAGCGACGCCGACGTGGAGAGCGAGCTCGCCGCGCTGAAGGCGCAGATCGGCCCGGGCAGCGCACCGCCGGAGCTGACCAGCGGCGGCTAACCGGCGCCGCCGCGGCATGGCGGTGGTTCGCGAAACTCACATTTTTCGCATAACCGCAACAGTCGGCGATCTGGCTTTTTTAATTAGTTCTGTTGCGTTAGGCTCGCCGCAAGCTGACTTGGCGAAGTACAAGTAGCCCGACACAGGAGCACAGTTCTCCGCAGGGGGGTTCTGCTTTTCTCACCAGATCGGGCACGGCTACCGACACGCAAGGAGTCTGAATGCTAAGACGATGGTCCATCCTGCTTGCCATGCTCGCCATGACCCTCGGCACCGTGCTCAGCGCGGGCACGACGTCGGCCGCGGCGGCCGAGCTTCACGGCCAGGCGGGGTTTTACGGGGGCCCCGGCTGGACATGGCCACCGACCGGCACGCAGAACTGGAGCCCGGGGGGGCCCATCAACCGGGCCAGCCAGGGATTCCAATCCAAGCTGGGCCAGGTCGATAGCACGAACTGGTCGGGTTACGCGGGCACCACCGGCACGTTCACGAGCGTCACGGCCAGCTGGACCCAGCCGGCCGGCACGTGCAGCAGCGGTGACCAGTACGCGGCGTTCTGGGTCGGCCTGGACGGTTACAGCAGCAGCACGGTGGAGCAGACGGGCAGCGAGGTCGACTGCATCGGGAAGACTGCGGAGTACTACGCCTGGTACGAGGCCTACCCGAAGGCGTCGGTGGACTACAACGAGCCCGTCAAGGCCGGCGACTCGTTCACCGCCACCGTGTCGTACGTGAGCGGCACCGAGTACGCCCTCACTATCACCGACACCAGCGAGTCCTGGACTAAGACGACGGACGTGAACGTCAGCGGAACGAAGCGTTCCTCGGCCGAGGTCATCGCCGAGGCGCCCTGCTGCACGTTGTTCGGCGGCATCTTGCCGCTGACCGACTTCGGCACGGTTAACTTCACCGGCGCCACGGTCACGCCCACCTCGGGCAGCGCCGAGGCCATGGCCAGTGCTCCCGGGGTAACCGCGATCACCATGGTCAACAACGAGAGACAAGACAAGGACACCGTGTCGTCGCTGTCTACCACCGCGCCCGTCGGGGAGGCCTTCAGCTGCACCTGGGTGCGCAGCAGCTAGGACATACTGGTTTTAACGCTTGGGCCCGGCGGCCGGACGGTAGCCGGGCCCTTTGCTTTACCCAGAGGTCGGTGTTATTCACCAGTTATTGCCTTACCTCCCTTTTGCCGCACATTCGCACTACTGTGAGCGGGTAGTTTCCGCGGGGCCGAGGTGGGGTGACCAGTTTGGCGGAGCTGCAGGCTGGCGACCCGGAGCGGATCGGGCCCTACGTAGTCGTGGGCCGACTCGGCAGCGGCGGGATGGGGCGGGTCTACCTGGCGCGGTCACCGGGCGGGCGGCAGGTGGCGGTGAAGGTGATCCGGGCCGAACTGGCGGACGATCCCGGCTTCCGCGCGCGGTTCGCGCGGGAGGTGACCGCCGCCCTCCGGGTGGGCGGCCTGTTCACGGCCCAGGTGGTAGACGCCGACCTGCAGAGTCCGGTGCCGTGGCTGGTCACCGCCTTCGTGCCCGGCCTGTCGCTGGCCGAGGCGGTCGAGCAGCAGGAACCGCTGCCACCCAGGACCGTGCTCGCGCTGGCCGCCGGGCTGGCTGAGGGCCTGAACGCGATCCACGCGGCCGGCGTCATCCACCGGGACCTCAAGCCCTCGAATGTCCTGCTGGCGCTGGACGGGCCGCGGATCATCGACTTCGGGATCGCCTCGGCCGCGGAAGCCAGGACGCTGACCGGAGCCGGCCTGATGATCGGCTCGCCCGGATTCATGGCACCGGAGCAGGCCGAGGGTCAGCCGGTCGGGCCGGCCAGCGACATCTTCAGCCTCGCGGGCGTGCTCACCTTCGCCATCAGGGGTGAGGGGCCGTTCGGCGTCGGGGACACCGCCGCGCTGCTCTACCGCGTGGTGCACGGGACGCCGAACCTCGACCGGGTGCCCGGCAGGCTGCGGCCCCTGATCAGCTGGTGTCTGTCCAAGGACGCGAGGCGCCGGCCCTCGGCCGCCGAGTTTCTCGCCGAACTGGTCGCCGCGTACCCGGGAGCCGCGGACCTGGCCGACTGGCTGCCGCCACGGCTGCGCGACCCGGCCATTCAGCGCGCGTCTGCGACGTACCCGGGCAGGCAACCGCTCGCCATCGCGGCCGGGCGCGCAGCGGCTGAGCCCGTGGCGGCTTCTCCTGCCGCGCTCGTCGAGGCTCCTCCCGCGCTGGCCGCGGCTCCTCCCGCGCTGGCCGGGGACCCTCCTGGGCTGGCCGGGGACCCTCCCGCGCTGGCCGGTGCGGTCCGGGTACCGCCCGCGGGCGCCGGCGGGGAACCGTACCGGTGGTGGACACCGGAACCCGCGGCCATGCGACCGACCGCTCCCCCGCCCTCGCCCTCGTTTCCCGGGCGGCCGGTGCGGAGGCGACGGCGGGGGCTGTGGGCAGGGCTCATCGCGGCGGTGTGCGGGGCGGTCGTTGCCGCGCTGGTCATCGCGCTCGCCGTGGTGCACACTGGGGCGGGGCACCCCGGAACAGGGGCGGAGCAGAGCCCGGGCGCGGCCCGCAGCACCATTCCCCCGGCGCCGGCCGTCGCGCCGACGGTGGGATACCTGACCCTCACCCAGCTGCGCGTCGGCGACTGCCTGACCGGGGCGGATCTCCGGCTCGACACCACCAAGCCCTGGCCGCAGGAGGCCAGGGCCGTGCCGTGCGGCCAGCGGCACACCGCCGAGGTGTTCCTGGCGGACGACAGCTACTGGCCGGCAGACCTGGCGTACCCGGGCAGCGGGACGATCGTCAAGGCCGCCGACGCGGCCTGCAACGGCGCGTTCAGGACCTACGTCGGAATCGCCTACGTCAAGTCCAGGTACACCTGGACCAACATGTTCCCCGACGCCTCGACATGGCAGGTCGGCGACCGCGGGCTGCACTGCGTGGCGTACTACTCAACCTCTCAGCAGCGGGCCGGGGCGTACCTGTTCGGGTCTATCAGGGGCTCGCGCAGGTAACAGAGGGCCCACGGGAGATACCACCGCGCGTTCGGGGATAAATGGCGGGCGGCGGCACTGTCCTTGGGTCTGCGCCCGGACGGGCTGATGTCGGGGATCTCCCGGACGCCGAAGACGTCGCGGAGCGCGCTCAGGGCGGCGAGTTCGCCGCACCGGCCGTGCACGCCGGGCAGCGGCGGGGTGGCCGACGAGCACAGGTATACGCCGCGGATCGGAGTCCGGTACGGATTCCACCTGGCCACCGGGCGCAGCACGGTCTGCCGGAGCGTCTGCATGCCGACGGCGATGTCGCCGCCGACGTAGTTGGGGTTGTGCGCCTCCTCGTCGGCGGCGGTGCGCACGGCCCGCGCCAGGATGAGATCGCGGAAGCCCGGGGCGAACCGCTCGATCTGCGCCTCGATCGCCGCGGTCATGTCCACGTCGGACCCGGCAGGCACGTGGCAGTAGGTCCACAGCGTGTGCTGGCCCGCTGGGGCGCGGGACGGGTCGGCGACACCGGGCTGGACGACGAGCACGTAGGGGCGTTCGGGGTGCTTGCCCGCGTTCACCTCGGCCTCGGCCGTGGCGACCTGCTCGAAGGTCCCGCCCAGGTGCAGCGTGCCGGCCTTACGGCAGTCCTCGTTGGTCCAGGGCACCGGGCCGGACAGCGCGAAGTCGACCTTGCAGACCCCGGACCCGTAGCGGTACCGGTGCAGCGCGTCGCGGTACCGGGAAGGGAGGCGGTCGCCGGCGATCGTTTCCAGAGCGCGCGGGGATACGTCGAGCAGGGTGGCGTTGGCGGGCGGGAGCTCGGACAGGGAGCGGACCCAGCGGCCGGTCTCGACGTCGCCGCCGGACGCGATGACCGCGCCGGCCATCGCGTCGGTGATCATGGCGCTCCCGCCGGCCACGACCGGCCAGCCCACGGCGTGGGCCAGCGAGACCAGCATGATCCCGATGCCCGCGGTCGGGACGGCGGTGAGCGGCATCATCGCGTGCGCGGCGGCGCCCGCCATGATGGCTCGCGCCTCGGGGGTGCGCCAGCGCCGGACGACCGTGGCCGCGGGCAGGATGCCGCGGCGGCCGTAGGCGGCCATGGCCAGCGGGTGCGCGGGCACGCGGCGCAGCGGGGCGAGCAGTTCAGGCAGGATCTGGTCCATGTGCTCGGCCGGGGGGCCGAACAGGCGGCGGTAGGCGCGGCGGTCCGCGCCGAGGCGCGCGGCCGTCTCCTCGACCGAACGGGTCACGACCGCCGCCCGGCCGCCGTCGAGCGGCTGGGCGAACTCCACCGGCGGCCGCGCGAACTGTATGCCGCGTGCGGCTAGGTCGAAGCGGCGGAAAAACGGCGAGGCCAGGGCCAGCGGGTGCGCCGCCGAGCAGACGTCGTGCCGGAAGCCCGGCAGGGTCAGCTCCTCGGTTCGGCACCCGCCGCCGATCGTGGGCGCACCCTCGATGACCAGGACCTTCAGGCCTGCCGAGGCCAGGGTGACGGCAGCGGCCAGGCCGTTCGGACCGCTGCCGACAATCACCGCGTCAGGGTTCCCCCGCATCACGCCTCATCCGCCCGCTGGGTCTGGAGCTACTGGTTGGCCTGGCTCTGTGCGCTGGCCCCCCGGCGCGGTGGCTGGAAGACGCTGCGTACCGCGGAGTTGTGCCAGATGTTACGGGCGTGACGCCATTGGCGCTTTGAGTCTACGCAGGTAGAGGTGGTCTGCACCGTGGGGTCTGGCACGCCGAGCCGCTCTCCGAGCGCGATCAGCGTGGCCGCCCAGAACTTGTCTTCCTTGGCGTGCCCGCCCATGACCATCCCGGCCTCGTATAGCGGGTCGTTCGCCCGCATCAGCACCTGCGCCTGGATGATGGTCTCGTCGCCCTCCTTTTCGGAGGAGAACGTGATCCAGCCGGCGAACATGTGGCCCTGGGGCGTCATCAGCGTGAACGACTCGTGGTCGGCGTACAGGACGAACACGCCGGTCGACAGCTTCACGCCGCCGCCGATGGCCAGGTCGAGGAGGGCCACGTCACCCGGGTTGATGCCGGTGAGCGCGCCGGCGAACCGGTTGCCCTTCGGCCAGAACTCGGGGAAGTGCTCCTTCCAGACCGCGATCGCGTGATCGGGCTGGATCTGCGACCCCGCCTTCAT
This sequence comes from Streptosporangiaceae bacterium, assembly GCA_035505275.1. GTDB lineage: Bacteria > Actinomycetota > Actinomycetes > Streptosporangiales > Streptosporangiaceae > Palsa-504. The sequence goes on from DATJQX010000104.1 coordinate 64,244, forward strand.
GCGGTAGGTCTTCTGCCACATCTTGCCGAAGCCCTGCACCGGGCCCATCAGCCGCCGGCCCGCGACGTTGGTGCCGCGGACCCCGTCGCGCTGGTCTACCTCAAGCCGGTCCACCTTCCTGGCCCAGCTGGCCGAATCCCTCGGCGGCGTGGCCTGCGCCTCCTGGGCGCTCAGCCCGATCTGCTCGGCTGACGCGACCTTGTCCGGCCCTGCTGTGTCTGTCATGGCAAGCCCCTCTTACCTCGCGACGCCTTCGAGCGCCGATTCCTCGCTGTCGAAGATGGTGATCGCCTCGTCGAGCCTGGTCAGCTCGAAGATCTCGCGGTAGTGATCGCTCAGCCCGTACGCGGCCAGCTGCTGGCGCTGCCGGTTGGCCCGGACCAGCAAGGTCACGAGCATGCCGATGCCGCCGCTGTTCATGTACTCAAGGCCGGCGAAGTTCAGCACGAGCTTGCTGGCCGGGCCTGCCGCCTCGTACGCCGACATGAGTACGGGCTCGCAAGCCGAAGTCACCTCGCCTTTGATGTCAACGACCGCCACCGAGTCGCCCAACCGCCGGACGTCCATCGTGATCGCCGGTGCACCCATCTGATTTCCTCCCCTTGAGGACCCTGGTGTTCGGAGTCTTGCCTTAGTGGGCTAGCTGGCTGACGGCCTGGTCGAGATCGGGAAAGAGCTCGATGAAGTCCGACAGCCTGGTGATATCGAAGATTTCGCGGTAGTGCGCCGACAGCCCGCTGGCGACGACTTTCCTGCGCTCGGCCCTGGCGCGGGCGAGGATGCTGACGATCAGCGCGATGCCCGTGGAGTTGATGTAGACGACCGAGGCGAAGTCGAGCACGACGATGCCCAGCTCCGTGCCCGTGACGGCGTCCTGATACGCCTTCGTCAGGACGTCGGCGGCGGACCCGTCGACCTCGCCCGACAGCTCGATGACCGCGGCGCCCGGCATCGTCCGGGTCGTGGCCTCACACCTGCTCGTCATG
>DATJQX010000105.1:0-38726 GCA_035505275.1 Streptosporangiaceae bacterium
CGCCGGCGTACTCCGACCCGAAGCTCGCCGGGACGATCTGCACGCCTAGGCCGGGCAGGTCGGGCTGGCCCAGCGGCGCGACCGGTGCGGGCGCGGTGCTGTCCGCCGGCGCCGCAAATCCGGCTGAGTAACAGACACGACGTGAGCATCGCTCTCCCACGTACCCCTTATGCCTCGGTAGCTCGAGGCCGAACTCTGGAGGAGAAGCATGCGCACTGCGATGACCCGGGCCGCGGCAGGTGCGGCGGTCGCAGCGGCCACGGTGCTGGCGCTGGCCGGTCCCGCCCATGCCGGGACCGTGCCCGCGCGGACGCACACCACGCTGTCGATCGTGGCGGCGAAGAACGTCATCAGGGCTGGGCAGAAGGACGTGGTCAGCGGGCGGCTCGCCGCGGACAAGGCCAGCCTGGCCGGCCGGACCGTCTACCTCGACCGCGTGGACGGCAAGATCCTCGTCCAGGTGCAGGTCGGGGTCACGGGCAAGGAAGGCGGCGTGGCGTTCACCGTGACGCCGGGCGCCACCGCGCGTTACGAGCTCGTGTACAAGGGCAACTCGGTGTACGCCCCCACGCACAGCGGCATCGTCACGGTCAAGGTTACCGCCTAGGTGCCCAATGCCGGTCTTGGCCCGGCCAGGTCGGCCGATATGGGATCATCCTGACGCGATGGGCGCCGAGGGTGACGAATTCGACGACGTGCTGGCCCGGGCCAGGTCCGGTGACGAGAGGGCCTTCCTGCAGCTGTGGGAGCGGCTGCACCCGCGGCTGCTGCGGTACCTGCGCGTGCTCGGCTGTGACGAGGCCGACGACGTGGCGAGCGAGACCTGGCTCCAGGCGGTCAGGGACCTGGACCGCTTCGACGGCGGGGCGGGCGACTTCCGCTGCTGGCTGTTCACCATCGGCCGCCACCGGGCCGTCGACGCGTCGCGGACCCGCATCCGGTCCCGCATCAGGCTGCTGACCGCGGCCCTCGCCCCCAGAGCCGACCCCAACCCGGTGGAAGACGAGGTGCTCGACGGCTGGTCGACCCAGCAGGCGGTCGCCCTGGTGGCCCGGCTCCCCCGCGACCAGGCGGAGGCGGTGGCGCTTCGGGTCATCGCGGGTCTTGACACGGCTGCGGTCGCCGGGATTCTCGGCAAATCGCCCGGCGCGGTGCGTATCGCCCTGCACCGGGGCCTGCGGACCCTGGCGGCGGACCCGCGGATCGCAGGGCTGCAGGAGGTGGATCAGTGAGCGCAGACTTCCCGGACGGGCCCGGGACCGCGGACCCCTCGCTCGACGGCCTGCTCCGGGCCCTGACGGCCGACGGGTCCGCCGACGAACTGGCCGCAAGGCAGGCCGCGCTGACCCTGTTCAGGCGGAGCCGCCGCCGGCCTCGCCGCCGGCCGCCGTTCCCGGTCGGCGCGGCGGCCGCGGCGGTCCTGGTCGCCGGCGGGATCGCCGCCGCGTACGCGGCCGTCCTGCCCGCGCCCGTCCAGCACATCGCCTTCCGCATGCTCGACGGCATCGGCGTGCCCGACGCGCACCACCGCCCGCCGTCACCCGGCGCACCTCCCGTCGCCTCCTCGATTCCCTCCACGACGTCGAATACCGCGGTGTCGGCCGCCCCGACCGCGACGGCTGCTCCGGCACCGGCGTGCCCCTGCCATAGCGTGACGCCGGGCCCGAACGCCCCTCCGGCCCTGGTCCTGGCGGCGTCGCGCGCTCGGATCACGGCGGGCGGGGGCGACGACCTTTCCGGACGGCTGGCGCCGGGCGGACGGGCGGAGCCCGGTGTCGGGGTCTGGCTGTTCGAGCGCGTGGCCGGCCGTCGCGGCTGGCAGGTGGCGGGAAGCGCGATAACGGATCGCTACGGTGACGTGCGGCTCACCATAAGGAATCTGACCGGCAACGCGTCGTTCCGGCTCACCGCGCCGGGGAGCCCGCCCAGCCTGCCGGTCCTCATCACGGTGATACCGCGCGTATACCTCGACCTGGCTGCGGGCGAGGCGCCCGGAGCGGACACGCTGACGGCCACGGCGCCGTTCGCGAACGCCGGCGATGTCGTCGTCCTGCAGGAACGGTCCGACGGCAAGTGGCACAGCGTCCGTGAACACAAGCTCGGCCGGGATCACCTGACGTCCTTTACCGTGAAGGTTCCCGGGTCCGGCGGCGGGCTGGAGTACCGGGTGGTGCTGCCGGCGACCATCACCCACGGCTGGTCCGCAAGCGGACGGGTGCAGGTGGCGGCGCTGGTCACGCGGTCAAGCCGGCCCCACAGCCAGGCCGGCCACGAGCTGACCACGACGAGCCGGCGGGTGCTCCGCTGAGTTCCCCGGGCGAAGGTCAGGCCAGCTCGGCGGCGATCTGCGGGTATACCCGCCGCTGCAATGGCGCACCGGCCGCGAAGGCGCCCGATCACGCCCCGTCAGTACGGAGCGGCGAGCACCCGCGTGAGTTCTTCCGGCGCGGTAACCGGCGCCTGGCAGGTGAACTGGCGGCAGACGTACGCGGCGGGTGCCCCGTTGACCAGCCCTCGCCCCGCCAGCAGCGGCGCCGTGCCGGCCACCGGCTCGGCGCCGTCACCGAGCGCCAGGACCGCGCCGGGAGGGGCCGCGTGCAGCGCCGTCTCGTGCAGCGCGCGGGTCCGCTCATCGCCCGGGTCGCCGACGACCGCGATCTCCGGCGGCCCAGCCAGCCAGGCTTCGGCGACCGCCAGGCCCGCTCCGGCCGCGCGCGGGTACCGGGCCGCGACGGCGGGCAGCACGCCGAGCGCCGCCCCGGCCGCCTCCCGGTGCCGGGCCGAGCCCGTCAGCGCGGCGTAGCTGAGCAGCGCGCCCGCGACGGCGAACGTGCCGGACGGCGTGGCGTTGTCCGCGGGGTCGGCCGGCCGGTAGAAGAGCCGCTCGCCGTCCGCGGCCGTGTCGTAGAAACCGCCGTGGCCGTCGCCGAACTCGGCCAGCGCGGTCCCGAGCAGCTCCCCCGCCCGCGTCATCCAGCGTCCTTCGCCCGTCACCCCCGACAGCACGAGGAATCCCTCGGCGACGCAGGCGTAATCCTCAAGGACGCCGGCCGTGTCCCCGGCAGAGCCGTCGCGTGAGGTGCGGATGAGCCTGTCGCCCGCCCGGTGCACCGTGGCCAGCAGCGTGGCCGCGTCGCGCGCGGCCGCGACGAACTCCGCCCGGCCGAGCAGCAGCCCGCATTCGGCCAGGGCGGAGATGGCCAGGCCGTTCCAGGCCGCCACCACCTTGTCGTCCCGCCCGGGCCGGACGCGCTCGCCGCGCGCGGCCAGCAGCGCGGCCCGGACGCGCTCAAGGCGTTCGTCGTCGTCCGGCTCGATGCGCCGCTGGAGGACCGAGGCGCCCCGCTCGAACGTGCCGGCGGGCGTGACGTCGAAGACCCGCGCCGCCCACTCGCCGTCCGCAGGTCCCAGGACCGCGTTCAGCTCGGCGGGCCGCCAGACGTAGAACTTTCCTTCCTCGCCCTCGCTGTCGGCGTCGAGTGAGGCCGCGAACCCGCCGTCGCGGGTGCGCAGCTCGCGCAGCAGCCACGCGCACGTCTCCGCCGCCACGCGCCGGCCCAGCTCGGACCCGGTGGCGCGCCACAGGTTGAGGTACACCCGGGCCAGCAGCGCGTTGTCGTACAGCATCTTCTCGAAGTGCGGGACGATCCAGGAGGCGTCGACCGAGTACCTGGCGAACCCGCCGCCCAGCTGGTCGTACACGCCGCCGCGCGCCATCGCCTCGCAGGTGCCCTCCGCCATCCACAGCGCCTCGGGCGAGCCGGTCCGCCGGCGGAAGCGCAGCAGGAACTCCAGGACCATCGAGGGCGGGAACTTCGGCGCGCCGCCGAACCCGCCGTCCGCGGCGTCATAGTCGCGCTGCAGCGCCACCACCGCCGCGTCCCCGAGCTCGGGGAGCCGTTCCGCCGACTGGCTCTCACCCTCGCGCAGCGCGCGGGCGGTCGCCTCCGCGTGCTCGCGGAGCGCGGTGACCACCTGCCGCGCCTGGTCGGTGACCCCGTCGTGCTGGGTGCGCCAGGCCCGCGAGATGCTCAGGACCAGCTGCCTGAAGTGGTCCCGCGGGAAGTACGTGCCGCAGAAGAACGGCTCCTTGTCCGGTGTCATAAACACCGTCATCGGCCAGCCGCCCTGCCCGGTCATGGCCTGCGTCGCCGTCATGTAGACCGCGTCCACGTCGGGCCGTTCCTCGCGGTCCACCTTGACCGCGACCACGTGCTCGTTGAGCAGCGCCGCCGTCTCGGGGTCCTCGAACGACTCGTGCGCCATCACGTGACACCAGTGACAGGCGGCGTAACCCACCGAGAGCATGACCGGAACGTCCCGCCGGGCAGCCTCGGCAAAGGCCTCGTCGCACCAGGGCCACCAGTCGACCGGGTTGTCCGCATGCTGCAGCAGGTACGGACTCGTCGAGTCCTTCAGCCGGTTCACCGTACCTACGGTACGGCCGTGCGGGCCCTGGCGGAGCGGGTGAGGGCGGCGTAGCCACGGCCGAGGAGGAAGAAGGCGGCGCCCATGCTGCCGACGAAGAAGCCCAGGGGCCAGTTGGTGTGGTAGGAGACCACGATCCCGGTCCAGACGGTGACCAGGGCGATGGCGACCGCCAGGGCCATCGCGAGGACCGGGCGGGCGGTTACGGACCTGGCGGCGGCGGAGGGGCCGATCATCAGGCTGAACATCAGCAGTGCACCGACGACGGGGACGGTCATGCTGGTCGCCAGGGCCATGACCAGCAGGAACGCGAGGTCCATCTGGCGGGCCTTGATGCCGCGCGCTTCGGCCACCTCGGGCAGGGCGCAGGACAGCATCAGCGGGCGGAACATCACCGCGATCGCGATGACCGAGACCACGCCGAGCGCGACGATGGGGAGCACTTCGTCCGAGGCGACGCCGAACACCTCGCCGAACAGCAGCGAGTAGGCCTCCTGGGCGTACTCGGTGCTCCAGCTGACGAACAGCGCGCCGATCCCGAGCATCATCACGAACGTCAGCGCGGTCGCCACGTCGCTCCTGGCGCGCCGGCTCAGCCCGGCGATGCCGAGCGCGCCGGCCACGGCGAACACCGCCAGGCCCGCGAACGGGTTGAAGCCGAGCAGGTTGGCCCCCGCCGCCCCGGCGAAGGCGCCGTTGGGTATCGCGTGCGCCGCGAACGTCGATCCGCGCAGCACCGCGAAGAAGCCCGTCACCCCCGCGATCACCGCGACGGCGGTCGCGGCGATCCAGGTGTTCAGCATCAGGCCACTGAACATGCGTGCTCCGCATCCGGGGTTTCCTGCGCCGAGGCCCGGTTGCCGCGCGGGCGCAGGTAGGTGGCCAGGTAGCTGCCGACGATCAGCGTGACCACGAAGAAGCTGACCGGCCAGCCGCGCCCCGCCGGGGGCCAGTAGTAGCTGTCGTAGGCGAGCACGATGCCCAGCCAGGTGGCCAGCACGCCGATGCCCGCCGCCACCGCCGCCGCCCGGACCGGTCCCTTCGCGACGCGCAGCGCGGTCGCGGCGGGCCCGATGAGGAGCGCGGTGGACAGGACCGCGCCGATGATCACGGCCGACAGCGCCACCGAGATGGCCAGGGCCATGAGGTAGGCGGTGCCGACGGCCCGGACCGGTACGCCGCGCGCGGCCGCGATGTCCGGGCTCAGCGAGCTGAGCAGCAGCACCCGGGCCAGCACGACCACGGTGGCCAGCGCGAGCAGCGCGGACACGATCAGGGCCGGGATGGTGGACGACGTGAGGACGAAGATGGAGCCGAACAGGATGGTGAACGACGCGCCGGTCGTCGAGCTTTCCTGGGTGCTCAGGTACAAGAAGAGCGCGGCCAGGCCGAGCGCGGCGCCGAGCACCACGCCGGTGGCCACGTCTCGCCCCCGGCGCCGCTGGACGCCGATCATCTCCATGAACGCGGCTGCCCCCGCGCCGAACGCCAGGAACCCCCAGAACTGGTTGACGCCGATCAGGAAGGCGCCGGAGCCGCCGGTGGTGGCGATGTCAGCCAGGGAGTGGCCGGCGAACGACTGCCCCCGCGTCACCGTGAACACGCCCACCACGGCCGACGTGATCGCGACGACGGCCCCCACGGCCAGCGCGTCGTGCACCGGTCCGCTGGAGAAGAAGCCGGGCTCGAATAGGTACCTGAACAGATGACCCACGGTTACCCCGCGACTCCGACGTCCTCGGCGCGGGCCGCCTCCTCGTCGAGGCCTTCGGCGGCCACGACCAGGATCCGCCCGTGTACCCGGATCACGTCGACGTGATGGCCGTAGAGGCGGGTCAGGACCTCCGGCTGGACCACCTCGTCGGTCGTGCCGACCGCCACGTGCCCGCCGGCCACGTAGACGATCCTGTCCATGACCTGGACCAGCGGGTTCATGTCGTGCGCCGAGAGCAGGACGGCGACTCCCTCGGACTTGGCCAGCCGGGCCAGCAGGGAGACGATCGATTGCTCGCTCGAGATGTCGAGGTTGGCCAGCGGCTCGTCGAGCAGCAGCAGCCTCGGCCGGCTGATCAGCGCGTGGGCGATCATGACCCGCTGCTGCTCGCCCCCGGACAGCTCGCCGATGCGCGCGTCGGCGTACCGTTCCGCGCCGACCGCGGTCAGCATGCCGGCGACACGCGCGCGGCGCGCCCGGGACGGCAGGCTGATGCCGAACCGGTTGCCGTCCACGCCGAGGGAGACCACGTCCCGGACGCGCAGCGGCATGTCCGGGTCGATGGCCAGCTTCTGCGGCACGTACCCGATCGACGAATCGCGAGGCGGTCGCGGCGAGCCCTCGATCAGCACCGAGCCGCTGGTGACCGGCTGGAGGCCGAGGATGACCCGCAGCAGGGTGGTCTTGCCTGCGCCGTTCGGCCCGATCAGGCCGGTGAACTCACCGGGATGGACCGTCAGCGAGACGTCGCTGAGGATCTCCCGGCCGCCGAGCCGGACCCCCACGCCGTCCAGGCGGAGCAGTTCGGAGTTCATAGGCGCTCGGTGGAGACCTTGCTGACCACGGCCTTCGTCAGGTCCTGGACCTCGGCCAGCATCCACGACTGGTAATCGTAGCCGGGTACCGGCATCGTCTCGTAGACACCCACGACCGGGATGCCGTTCGCGTGCGCCAGCGCGATGAAGGATTCGGTCAGCGAGTCCGTCACCTGCTGGTTGTAGAGGAACACCTTCACCTTGTGCTGCGTGAACAGGCTCCGCTCCACCGCCACGTCCTGCGCCGACGGGTCGGTGCCGTTCATGATGTCGGCCTGCAGCGCCCAGGGCGTCATGATGTCCGCGCCGACCGCCTGGAGCATGTAGTCCGCGACCGGCTCGGTCGTGGCCACCGGCGTGCCCGCGTACTGCGCCTTGAACGCGGAGATCGCGTTGTCCCAGGCGGTGAGCGAGCTGATGAACGCGGCCGCGTTGGCCTTGAAGTAGGCGGCATGGGCGGGCTGGAGGGCGGCCAGGTCGTCCGCCACGGCGTTCGCGACGTCCGGCATGGTCACCGGCTTGTACCACAGGTGCGGGTTCGGGGTGTCGGTCGGCAGGCCGAGCAGGTTCTGCACGACGATGACCTTACGCGAGCTGCTCGGGGCGGCGTTCTCGATCGTGTTCATGAACGTGTCGTAGCCGACGCCGTTCTGCACCACGAGCTGGGCCGCGCTTACCACGCGGGCGACCGACGCGCTGGCCTCGAAGGTGTGCGGGTCGGTGTTCGGGTTGCTCATGATCGCGCTGACCTGGACGTACTTCCCGCCCACCTGCGCGATGACGTTCGCGTACTCGTTCTCGGCACCCACCGCGACGACCTTGCCGCCGCCGCCTCCCGAGCCGGCCGAGCTGGCCGTCGGGGACGAAGAGCAGGCGCCGGCCAGCAGCGCCACACCGAGCGGGACCACGACAGCCAGGCTCCGCGCCTTCCAGCCGATCCGCATGACAGCCACTCCTATCGTCGCCGGTTCACGTCAGGTAGAATGATAATGATTCTCACTATCGCATGCAACACGATCGCGGTAATGCCGCGCGTTAGCCGGGACGGAGGTCAACGTTGTACCGTGCGACTGTGACGACGCCGCAGCCAGAGGAGCGCGTGCGGGCCAGGCCCGCGCGCGGCACCCGGGCCGGCGGGACCAAGCAGGCTCAGGCGCTGGCCGCCGCGCTGGCGGGCCTGCCGGGCTTCGCCAGCGCCCAGGAGATCCACGCCGAGCTGCGGCGCAAGGGCGAGCCGGTCGGCCTGGCCACCGTCTACCGGCACCTGCAGGCGCTCAGCGAGCAGGGCAGCGTCGATGCCATCCGCGACGCCAGCGGCGAGACGCTGTACCGCCAGTGCGGCACCAGCGTGCACCACCACCACCTGACCTGCCGCAACTGCGGCCGCAGCGTCGAGGTCGAAGGACGGGCGGTGGAGCAGTGGGCCGAACGCGTCGCCGCGGAGAACGGCTTCGCCGAAGTCGGCCACACGGTCGAGTTGTTCGGCCTGTGTCCCCAGTGCACCGCGCGTTAGCGGATAAGGGCCTGGTAGACGAGCTGGCGCAGCTGCGGCCTGATGGGGTGGGTGCTGGACGGCAGCAGCTGGGTGAAGAACGAAACGGTCAGCTCGGCCTCCTGATCGATCCAGAACGCCGTGCTCGCGGCTCCGCCCCAGGCGATCTCGCCCGCCGAGCAGATGACCTCGCCCGGCACGGGGTCGATGACGACAGAGAACCCCAGCCCGAAGCCGACGCCGCGGAACGGGGACTCGGCGTACAGCGGCCGGCCGAACGTCTCAAGGTCGAGGCCCCCGGGAAGGTGGTTGCGGGCCATGTAGCTGACCGTACGAGGGCTCAGCAGCCGGCTGCCGTCAAGTTCGCCGGCCGGGCTGTCGGCCCGGTGCAGCAGCATCTGGGTAAAGCGGTGGTAGTCGCCCGCGGTGGACACCAGGCCGCCGCCCCCGCTGAGCATGCCCGGCGGCGCCAGCGCCGCCTTGCCCAGGGCGTCGGCCCGCTTCGCCTTGCCGCCGGCGCTCGGCGTGTACAGCGCGGCCAGCCGCGGCGCGAGCTGCTCACCGGCCCAGAAGGCGGTCTGCGTCATGGCCAGCGGGCCCAGGATTTTCGCCGCGAAGAACTCGTCGAGGCGCTGGCCGGAGACGACCTCGATGACCCGGCCGAGGACGTCGGTGGCCACCGAGTAGTTCCACTCGGTCCCCGGCTGGAACAGCAGCGGGAGGCTGGCCCAGACGTCGCAGGCCTGCGCCAGGTCCAGGCCGGTCGGCGTGCCCCACTCGAAGCCGGCCGCCCGGTGCAGGGCGTCCACCGGGTGGGCGCGGTGGAAGCCGTAGGTGAGCCCGGCCGTGTGCGTGAGCAGGTGCCAGATCCGCACCGGCTCCACGGCCGGGACCGTCACCTGGCGCAGGTCCGAGCCGCCGGCGTACACGCGGGTCCCGGCGAAAGAAGGGATGAACGCGCTCACCGGATCGGTGAGGGCCAGCTTGCCCTCCTCGTACAGCATCATCACGGCGACCGAGGTGATCGGCTTGGTCATCGAGTAGATCCGCCACACCGTGTCGTCCGTCACCGGCAGCCCGGCCTCCAGGTCACGCGACCCGTAGCGGGCCACGTACGCCAGGCGGCCGTACCGGCTTACGGTGATCAGCCATCCCGGCAGCCTGCCGTCGTCAACGTAACGGGCGAAGTGCGCGTCGATCCGGGCCAGCCGTTCCGGGTCCAGGCCCACCTCGGCGGGGTCGGCCTCGGTCACGAGCCCGCTCACGACTCACCTGCCGCTGCCAGCTCCGCCTTGCGGTCCGACGCGAACACGTGCACGTACTCCTGGCCGGACAGCTCCCTGATCGCGCACATCACCTGGTCGGCGATCAGCCGGCGCGCCTTGCCGGGGGGCTCATCCGCCAATTCGGGGGCGATGGGAAGCGGCTTGCCGATCTTGACCTCGATGCGGCCCGGTCGCGGCAGCACCCGGCCCGGCGGCAGCACGTGCCTGGTCCCGAAGATCGCGACCGGGATGACCGGAAGGCCTGACTTCAGCGCCAGCCAGCCGACGCCGGGCCGGCCGCGGTACAAGCGCCCGTCTGGCGACCTGGTCCCCTCTGGGTAGATGGCGAACAGCCTGCCCTCCCGCAGCAGGGCCAGCGCCGCCTCGAGCGTGTCCTGGGCGGCCCGTGGCCCTTCCCTGTCCATCCGCAGCTGTTTGGTGCCCTTCAGGTACGCGGCAAGCAGCCGCGCCGCGGGACTGGACGAAGTGAAGTACTCGGCCTTGGCCGAGAAGGTCACCGGGCGGTTAACCATCAACGGCAGGAAGACCGAATCGACCGCCGACAGGTGATTGGCGGCCAGGATCGCCCCGCCGGAGGAGGGGATGTTTTCCGCCCCGGTCACTGTCGGTCGCCAGATCGTGTGCAGGAACGGGCCCGCCACGATGCGCGATAGCTGGTACTGCACGTGTCACTTTCTGCCCGGGCCTGCCGACGGTCGTATCACCATATGCCACGGCAGCCAGGACGGCGATGCCCGCATCAGCCAAGACGAGCAAGGCGTTTCGTTCGGCAGATTGGATGGCGCCCAGGTCCACCACGGTCAGCGGGCAGCGGGACGGCACCGCCGCGGACCCCGCCGCACCTGGCCTGGCCCTCGCCCGCCCGCCGTATCCTGCGAAAACCTTTCAATCCGAACGGTGGTGGTGCACGTCTACGTGACCGCTCTCCCCTTCAACGACTTCGCCGACGACGGCGGCGGGCAGGCCCCGGGCCCGGAGGTCGGCCAGCAGGGCGGGCGCCGCATCGGCGGGCGAGGCCAGCAGCAGCCCGCCGGAGGTCTGCGCGTCGTGCAGCAGCACGGCCAGCGCCTGCGGGATCGAGGGGTCGATGCTCGTGACCGTGCGCATGCGTTCGGTGTTAGCCCTGGTCCCGCCGGATACGTAGCCGGCCGCGGCTAGGTCTGCCGCGCCGGGCAGCAGCGGCACCTCGGCCGCCCAGATCCGGGCCGCCGCCCCGCTCGCCGCCAGCATCCGGTGCAGGTGGCCGAGCAACCCGAACCCGGTCACGTCGGTGGCCGCCCGGACGCCCGCCGCCAGCGCGGCCTCGCTGGCGCCCGCGTTGAGCAGCGTCATCGACGCGACGGCGGCGCGTACCACGTCGTCCTCGGGCGCGCCGCGCTTGAGCGCGGTGGCGATCACGCCGGTGCCGATCGCCTTGGTCAGGATGAGCTGGTCGCCCGGGGTGGCGCCGTCGATGGTCATGAGCCGGGCCGGGTCGGCCAGCCCGACGACGGCCAGGCCGTACTTCGGCACCGGGTCGTCGATCGTGTGCCCGCCCGCGACGACGCACCCGGCCTCGGCCGCGACCCGCGCCCCGCCGCTCAGGACCCGGCCGAGGATCGCGATGTCGAGCCCGTCGCCCGGCCAGGCGGCGAGGTTGACCGCGATCAGCGGCCTGCCGCCCATCGCGTACACGTCGGACAACGCGTTCGCGGCCGCGACCGCTCCCCAGTCTTCTGGGTCGTCGACGATCGGGGTGAAGAAGTCGGTGGTCAGGACCAGCGCCCGCTGGTCGTCCAGGCGGAGAACCGCGGCATCGTCGCCTTCGGCCGCGCCGATGAGCAGGTCGCCCGAGGCCGGGCTGACCGGGCCCATCGACGCGAACAGCGCCTCGAGCTTGGCCAGCGGCAGCTTGCACGCGCACCCGGCCCCGGGCGAGAGCGACGTCAGCCGGGGAGTCTGGTCAGCCATCACGCTGGCTACTGTAGCTTCAGCGGCCCGGGCCGCCCGTTCGCCGTTCCGGCGGGCCTGTCGTGCTGACCGTTCCAGGGGAGGTACCTATGCGTGTCGGTGCAGGGCTTGACATCAGGCTGGGCCTGGGGTTCGAAGGACTTCGCCAGGCTGGGCGGGAGGCCGCCAGGTTGGGTTTCGAGAGCCTGTGGACCCCCGACTTGGGCGTGCCCAGCGCCTTCCACGTGTGCGCCGCCTGGTCACAGGACACGTCACTGCGGACGGGGATATCGGTCGTCCCGGCCGCGCGGCTTTGGGGCCCGGTGGCGCTCGCCATGCAGGCGGCGACGGTGGGCGAGATCTCGCAGGGCCGGTTCGTTCTGGGGATCGGGACGGGAGGTTACGGCGCCGGATTCTGGGCGTCGGTCGGCCTGCCCGACCGGCCCATTGCGGTCATGCGTGACTACCTAACCGTCCTGCGCGGGCTGCTGGCCGGCCAGACGATCACCTACGAGGGACCGGCGTTGCGGGTGCGCGGCGCATCGCTGGGCGGGGCGGCCGGCCTGCCCCGCGTCCCGGCGTATCTGGGGGCACTCGGCCCGCAGATGCTCCGCCTGGCGGGCGAGCAGGCCGATGGCGCCCTACTGAACTGGGCAACTCCGTCGCGGATCGCCGAGAGCCGCCGGCTCGTCGCGGAGGGGGCGGCGCGGGTCGGGCGCGACCCAGGCGAAGTGCCGCTGACCATGTATATCCGGGTCTGCGTCGACGACGACGTAGCCGCGGCCCGTCAGGCACTGGGCGCTCAGGTGCTTGCCTACGCGATGGCCGCGCCGGGAACCCCGCTGACGGCGGGGTACCGGGGAATGTTCGGTCAGATGGGGTTCGGCGACATCCTCTCGGAGTTGGAGCGCAGGCGAAACGACGGGGAGCCGATGCGGTCCCTCGTCGATGCCGCGCCCGACGACCTGCTCGCCTCGGTCGGCTACTTCGGCCCGGCCAGCGGCGCCGCGGCGGCCTACGCCCGCCTGTCCCAGGGCCTGGACGAGACGGTGGTCCGGATCGTCACCGCCCGCCCGGGTCTCGAGCCGGTGGTGGCGGCCATGGAAGCTCTCACCCCTGATCGCATACGGGCAGCGCAATCTCTTGCCTGAAAGTCTTGAACAAATGTTCGTTTACTAGTAGATACACTGGCACCTATATGTCAGACTAGGCGCAGGATACAGCTTCTCCGCACGGGGGCGGCGGATGATCCAGGACCCGTTCCCCGATCGCGGGCCGGACGGCGAGGAGGCGACTCGGACGGCTCGCAGGACGAAGACGACGGCCCGGGCGGGGACCGGCGGGCCCGGATCTGGCCCGCCCGGCGGGACCAGCCCCGGCGGCCGTGCGGGCCGGGGGCCCGGTACCGGCCCGGGTGTGGCGGCGCTGGTGAATATCACCGTGCCGCTGGCCACCGCGCTGGGCCAGTCCGGTACCCCGGCCGATGTCGCCGGGTACGGGCTGGTGGACGCCGGGACGCGCGGGACCTGCTGGCCGCCGCGGCCCGGCACCCGGCCCGCCGCCCGGCGGAACCCCGGGGGACGACCTGGCCGGCCTGCCGGTCCGGGTGGTCCCGATCGCCCGCGGCGGGTGTGACCATGCCCGGGCCGAGGCCGGGTACCGGCCCAGCCGCGCCCTGTGGTCCCGAGGAACGTCCTCGTTCCCGGCCTAGTTCAGGGCTAGGAGGCGGGTGAGCGCGCCGAGTGCGGGCTGGTAGGCGTGGCTGGCGGGAGTGGCGTAGCCGATGATGATCGCCTTGGGGCACGGCTCAGGTGGACTGTGCCAATAGCTGGCCAGGGTGTGAAGCCCTATGGAGCGCCCGGCGGCGCGCGTCCGGATTTGATGCTCGGAGGGCCCGCGCTCGGGCAGGTAGATCAGGGCGTGCAGCCCGGCGGAGATACCAGCCAGGTGCAAGTCTGGACGATTCGCGGCGAGGGCGTGCCGCAGGTCGTCGCGGCGGCGCCGGTAACTAGCCCGCATGCGGCGCACGTGCTGATCGAACGCGCCGCTCGCAATGAGTTCGGCGAAGGTGAGCTGCTCCAGGATGCTGCTGCCGCGGTCGAGGTGCTGCTTAGCGGTCCGGAGAGCCTTGCCTAGGGAGGTCGGCGAGCTGATCCAGCCCAGCCGGAGACCTGGCGCCAGGGTCTTGCTCGCAGATCCGGCGTAAATCACGCATTCGGGGTCTAGCTGCTGAAGGGCACCCACGGGCTGCCGGTCGTAGCGGAACTCGCCGTCATAGTCGTCTTCGATGATCAGGGCCTGGTGGCGGCGGGCCCATTCCACCAGGGCAATGCGCCGGGCAGGAGACATAGTCACACCCAGCGGGTACTGGTGAGCCGGGGTCACCAGAACCGCCGAAGCACCCGAACGTGGGAGCAGGTCGATCCGCAAGCCGTCCTGATCACAGGGCACAGCCACCACGCTGAGGCCTGCAGCTTCGGCGAGCTGTCGGTAGCGGCGGGCGCCTGGGTCTTCGACCGCCAGAGTAGTGGCGCCGGCGGTCCGCAGCGTGCAGCAGATCAAGGTGAGGGCCTGGGTGAATCCGTTGCAGACAAGCAGACGTGCGGGGTCGGTATCGACCCCGCGGGCACGGCCCAGGTAGTCCGTCAGGGCATCGCGTAGCTCGACGCTTCCGCGCACGTCACCGTACCCGAAGACCTCGTCAGGCGCGTGCGACATGACCTGACGGTGCGCCCGCGCCCATGCATGGCGAGGGAAACTTGCGCTCTCAGGCCGGCCAGGCCGGAAATCCCATCGAGGATGTGCGGCCGGCTCCGGGGAATCTGCCGCTGGTGGCCTGTGCCGCTGCAGCCAGCGGACGCGGGCAGGTGTCCCCTGCCGGACGTCGAGATACCCCTCGGCGGCAAGCTGATCGTAGGCAGCGCTGACCGTGCCGCGGGCCACACCCAGGTCACGGGCCAGGGAACGGGATGACGGCAGAATCGCGCCGCGAGTCAGGCGGCCACCGCAGATCGCCTCACGCAGTGCATGCTCGATGCCATTGCGCAGGCCGCCTGACCAGTCTAGGTCGAGAAAGAGGTCGATACCACTGGACCAGTCTGAAGCCACGAAACTGGATCATACAGTCGTGCCAGTTGCCGCCTAGCCTGATGACCATGACCACCGACCCCTCCACCGTCGGCTGCACGCCCTCCCGGCTGGTGCGAGTACGCCGCAAGCCCGACCGCGCCCGCTACGACATAGCGGCCGTGCATGCCGTGCTGGACGCGGCTCCCTTCAGCCACGTGGCGGCTGTGCGCCACGGGCGCCCGGTCGTGCTGCCGATGGCACATGGCCGTCTCGGCGGATCGCTCGTCCTGCACGGGTCACATGCCGCGGGCCTGTTTCGCGACGCAGCAGCCGGCAGTCCGGTCTGCATCACAGCGACTCTGTTCGACGGGCTGGTACTCGGCCGCTCAGCCCGCAATCACTCCATGAATTACCGGTCTGTCACCATTCACGGGCACGCTGCCGCGATCACCGAGCCTGACGAGATCATCGCCGGTCTCCGGGCAGTGGTGGAGCACCTCCTCCGCGGCCGCTGGGAACAGGTACGCAAGCCCAGCAGCGCAGAAATCCGCGAGACCGCCCTATGGCAAGTCCCCATCGACGAGGCCTCGGCCAAGACACGCAGCGGATCGACGCTCGACTCCGGCGATGATCGCGGCCTGTCAGCATGGGCCGGCCATATACCGGCAGGACTGATATTCGGCCAGCCCGTGGCAGCCGACGGGCTCCCGCCCGGCATTGAGCCACCCGACTACCTCCGCGTCCTCCCCACCACGCTAGCCGCCCCGCCGGCGCTGCCCAGCTCTCACCGCTGACCATCCCGGGTGCAACACCGTGGACAGTTGTTTCCCCTTGCGCTCGTCACAAGGTCCGGACACACTGCATCCCGGTGCACCTCCCACGATGGTCGAGGAGGCGGATGCACTATCGGGTGGGCCAGTGAACAACGGCTGGCCCGTAGCCGCGATCATCAGCCCCACGACTCTGCCTCGCGGTTTGCGGCCAGCGGCGATGACCGCCGCCGTGACGCTGCCGAAGATGCGGGCCGCCTCGGCGTCGAACGGCACCGGCTCAAATTCGCTTCCGGCACGCTGGAGGATTTCCAGGCGCCGCGCGCGCTCGGCCCGCTCGTCATGGGCGTCTTGCTCGTCGTTGCTGCGGACCTCATGCGGCCGACCGCAGCTCGTGAGCCCGGCATGGCCCGTGATGATCCAGGACGGAGGGGGCGCCCCAGTCACCGGAGCCGTGTTCATGGTGTCCTACGCGAACCGGGAGGAGAAGGGCTCCGATGTCAACGTGGCTGCCCATCTCCTTCGGAACCGCCAGCACGGGTGCGGGCCGGCACTGGTGGGCGAGGCTGACATCTGGCGACCTGAAGGCTCATCAACTGCCCGACCCAGTCGGCCAGTACCGGCGTCCAGCTGGCTGGTAGCAGCTGCAGTCATCCCAGGCGGAGGACTTCACACGGGAACTGCGTTATAGTTCTCGCATACCACCCGGCTCCTTGTGGGCCGGGTTTTCTTTTGCCCGGCGCCGCGCAGGACCGTGGACGAGGTTAGGTCTGGCCGCTGTCAGGAAGCCCGGTACATGGTCAGTTCCCAATCCGTCGTCGGTAATCGTAAACCAAAGCTGTTCTCCCAGCTCAACGAGTTATATGGGAATACCAGAACAGTGAGCCGCGTAAGCGATAACTACACAGGTTGCCGTCATCCGTTCCCGCCGGGCCGGGTGGATTGATGCCTGTAGAGCAGGGGTAGCACGCGCAGGTCTTTCGGGCGCCCGGCTGACTCTTTGGAGCGTATGACGTCTGCGAGGTCTGCGACGACGACCTCCACTTCACCGACGCGAAGGCGGTGCGCGTTGACCGCCAGCTCGGCGTACCCTCCGGCAAAGCCCGCCGGATGGAACGAGATGTCGAACTCGCCGTCAGCACAGATCAGGTTCCATACATCGGCTGCTGCCAGGGACGTGGCATCGTCACTGAAAGGCAGCCCTTCCGGCACCGCCTCGGTCCGGATCCGCGCACCGAGCTCCTTCAGCGCTAGCGACAGCCTGGCCAGGTTCTCCTGGCTTGCCTCTGGCGTGAGGTCGATGTCTCTTGTGGCAGGTATCGGGGCTTGCTGCGCGATGGCGGCGAAAGCGCCGATGATTACGTAGCGCACCTGATGCCGGTTCAGCGCGGCGACGATGGCGGCGGCGTTCAGCTCTGGTGCACCGGCAGCCTGCTCCAGGTGGCTCACGCCACATCTTCTGCGGGAGCGGCCTGGCGCCATGCCTGAAGCTGGCGGTCGCGGCGCAGCCGCTCGGATTCGGAGCGGTCCGCTTCCAGCCCGGCGAGTATGTCGTCATGCGGATCGTAGGCGGCCAGGTGCAGGCGGAGGTCGAAGCCAGCAGCGTGGATCAGCCTCAGCAGTGTGGTGAGAGTTGGCTGTCGCTGGTCGCGTTCATAAGCAGAGATCATCGTGACTGGGACCCCGGCTCGTTCGGCCAGTTCGCGCTGGCTCATGCCGGACTTCAGCCGGGCGAGTTGCAGGAGCGCCGACGATGGCGAGGGCAACCCTTCAGGAACTTCCGGTTGTGTCATAACACAATCGTATGATTCGACAACGCCGCCTATCCAGCTGCCGCGGCATAACCGGGGCGGGAGTTACTGATGGTCGCGGTCCGCTGTGCCGCCACCACCACTGGGCCAAGCAGCCGAAGGACGGCACCTCGAACAGCCCGAACCAGGCGTCCTGGTCTGGCGGACCCCGGCCGGGCGCACCTACACCACCACCCCAACCGCCTACCCGGCGTAACCGCCGGGCCAGCCCTGGCCTAAGCCCCGGGCTGGCCGTGAACCCTCGGGCGCCTCGGCGTCAGCGATAGGCCGAGGTCGGTGGGGAATCACAGAACGCAGCCTCGCCATCGTTCGCGATGCCCGCCCGAGACGGCGCTCAGGCGGCGCCGCATGGGGTGCCGTCCTGGACCGGGAACGGAACCGCTGCGCCCGGCGCCACTGCTCGGCGCGGGCCAGCATGTCGCGCTGCCGGTCACCGCCGATCTGACCCGTGAGCTGAGGATTGGAGTACATGGGCATCATCACCTGTCGGCAGCGAGTTCGCTGAAGGTCAGCCCGGAATGCCGGAAGGCCCAGCGGTGCAATACGTGCCCGGCTTCTATTTCCAGGGCGGTGGGCGGGATGGCTAGCACTGGGCAGCAAGCGTGCGCCAGGCAGTACCGGTTGACCTGTGCGCTGAGGAGGCGGCCAACGCTGCCATGCCTTCCCGTCCCGATGACCAGGAGGTCACCGGGATGGCTGGCCTCACGGACAAGAACCTCACCGGCCTCGCCACGGATCACCCTCGGTTCGGTGACCACGTCGTCAGGCAGGCCGCCAAGTGCAGCGTCCAGCGCAGTGTGCAGGCGCGCCCGGGCGTCTTCCACCCAGATGCGCCGCAGGTAACCGGACGGATGCCGCCGGTCGGCCGCGTCACCGCCCGGCGGGACCCAGGCTACGACGGGGATCAGCGTGGCATCCTGGCTGCGAGCCACTACCGCCGCGTAGCGGAGCGCTTGCAAGTTCCGCGGTGACCCGCTCACGCCGGTGATGACACGGCAGAAAACGGACATGTGTCGTCTCCCTTCCGCCGGCTGAAATAGTCGTCGCTGGTGTGATAGCGGGCCGATGTGGTGGCCGCGCGTGTCGCATGTGGAGGCCGGATGGAGGCGCCATCTCCACACGTTCACCACGCTGCCTGCACCCTGCCCCCGCCTCCGGCCGGTCTGATGACGGGGAAGAACCACGCACCCGTGGGAGGAAACTTGACCGGCGATGACCTGATCGTCGCGGCACCGTGGCTGGCCTTCGCCGCGGGCCTGGCCGTGATCGGCTGGCGGCTAGCCGCCAGCCGCGGTCGCCGCCGACGTCGTGGCCCTCCGCAGCCTTGCCCGCACACCCAGCGCGGCCAGGACCGGGCCGATGAGCGGCCTCCGCCGCATTCCCGCCGGTAACCGGAGCAAGCTGAACGGGCCGGTCAGTTGCGGATAACGCCTGGCAGGGCGATGGTAAAGGCGTGGAGACACTCACGGTGGCGCCCGCGATACCAGGTACGGCGGCGCTGCCGACGCCGTGCTTAGGAAGGCGGGTGCTGGCGGTGGATAACGAACGCAGGCTCCGCGGCCAAGGGACGGTTGGGCTCCGACTGGCGCTGGCGTTCATCGCGGTGGCCGTGCTGGCGGTGGCACTGGTCGCGGTACTGGCGGTGCTCTTCACCGACCGGGACATCTCGGTCCTGGTTCAGCAGCGCCGCGATGACCTGACCAATTCGCTCGCGGTCGACGCCGTCTCCACCTACAACACCGGCAAGCCCGGCTGGTACGACGTCGACCTCGCCCCTGCCCTCAAGCTGGCCGAAAGCGACGGCGCGCAGGCCGCGGTCCTGAACGACCAGAGCCGCGTGGTCGTCTCCACGCTGACGGTGCCACGCGGTCTGAGCGGGATCACCCGCAGGCCGCTGACGTCGGGAGGTCGGCAGATCGGCACTCTGCTGGTCCGGTTCACCGGCCAGGGCCTGACCGCCTCGGTGTATAATCTGCGCGCCTCGCTGGTCCGCGCGGTGATCGGCGCGGCCGGGCTGGCCGCCGTGCTGGCGTTGCTGGCCGCGGTGCTGGTCTCACGAAGGATCACCCGGCCGGTCACCCGGCTCATCGAATCGGTGCGCGCGATGGGCCGCGGAGACCGGCGGGCCCGGGTCGGTCAGGTGGCCGATGCACCGGCCGAGCTGCGCGAACTGGCGGTCGCCTTCGACCAGATGGCGGACAGCCTGACCATGCAGGAGCAGCTCAGGCGGAACCTGGTCGCCGACGTCGCGCACGAGCTGCGGACTCCCGTGGCCGTACTGCAGGTCAACACCGAAGCGCTGCTCGACGGTCTGGTCGCGCACACTCCCGAGCAGACGGCCTCGCTCCATGAGGAAGTGCTGCGGCTGGGCCGGATGGTTGAGGACCTGCAAACCCTGGCCGCGGCGGAGGCCGCGGCCCTGGAATTGAACCGGAAGCCGTGCGACCTGGCGCAGATCGCGGCGGCGGAGGCCGAGGGATGGGACGCCAGCTTCGCGACCGCGGGGGTGTGCTTCACTCGCCGGCTCGAGCCCGCGCCGGTCCTGGCCGACCCGGGACGGGTCCACCAGGTCATCACCAACCTCCTCAGCAATGCGCTGAAGTTCACCCCGCCCGGCGGGCAGGTCGGGATGAGCCTGTCCAGGAACGGCGGGCAGGTCCGGCTCGAGGTCAGCGATACCGGACCCGGGATCAGCCCGGAAGACCAGCTACACGTGTTCGACCGCCTATGGCGCGGCCCCGGCACCAACCAGACCGCCGGTAGCGGCATCGGCCTGGCCGTCGCGGCCGAACTGGCCCGCGCCCATGAGGGCCGCATCGAGGTCGCCAGCGAGCCCGGCAACGGGTCCCGGTTCACCCTGGTCCTGCCGCTTGCGCCCGCGGTCTAGCCGTCAGTCATCGCGGGCCAGGCCCAGCCGGTACCCGCCGCCCAACACGGTCTGCACGATCCGAGGGGCGCCCGGATCCTGCTCGACCTTACGGCGCAGGTTCTTCACGTGGGAATCCACGGTGCGCTCATAACCCTCGAACTCATACCCGCGTACCCGGTTGATCAGCTCAGCGCGCGAGTACACCCGGCCGGGAACCGTGGCCAGCGCCACCAGGATCCCCCATTCGGTCGGGGTCAACTCTACGTCCGCGCCGCGCACCGTGACCTCGCGGCGCGGCTCGTCGATGATCAGGATCCCGCCGCCGTAGCTGGTGGCGCGCGGGGCCGTCAACGGCCCGCCTCTGCGTAGGATCGCCTGGACCCGAAGCACCAGCTCCCGAGGGCTGAACGGCTTGGTCACGTAGTCATCGGCACCGAGTTCCAGCCCGGCGATCCGGTCCTCCTCGGCCGCCTTGGCGGTGAGTATCAGGATGGGCACCGGACCGGCGCCGCGTAGCTCGCGGGCTACCGCCTCGCCTGAGACATCCGGCAGGCCCAGGTCAAGAACCACCAGGTCCGGTACCGCCGAGGTGGCCATGGTGATGGCTTCCGCGCCGGAGCCGGTCGACAACACGGTGAACCCGGCCCGCTCCAGGTATGACCGGACGAGCTCCCGCAGCTTACGCTCGTCCTCCACGAGCAACACCGTGGCCGTCATCTCGCCCACCCGACCCTGCTAAGGCCCGGAGACTTTCTCTCCGACCTTCTCACCTAGCCGGACCTTAGTTTCGATTTGTTTTCGAGAATACTCCATGATATCCGAGTCGATCTCAGCGGTACCGGGCTTCAGCAAGATGACTATCGCCGATCCGCCAAGGCTGAAGTAACCTTTTTCCTGGCCACGCAGGCAATGAGTTACGTCATGATTATTGATCTTGCCGACAAGGAGCGCTCCCACCTCAACAACCACAACGGCGCCGAAATTGACGGTCTCGATGACTGAGTACTCGCGGTAGTTCTCGCTGAAAGGTTTATAGCGCTTCGAGGAAATGGGTTGCACGGAGTGCAGTACCCCGTTTATGGATTTCGTTCGGATCACTTCACCGTCGTCCGCAAAGCAATAGCGGTGGTAATCTTCCGTGCCAAGGCGGAATACCAGACAGATGCCTTCGCTGTATGCGGAAGCCAGCCCGGGATCTCTAAGAAGTTCGGTTGTAGTGTATGAGCTCTGCTTTACAGGAATACGGCCATCGCCGGTGACCGAGTAGGCTAGTAGCCTGGAATCTGCCACCGCGATCAGGGCATTTGGGTTGTCGGCTATCGGACGCTTCGCCGGGTCAATCTTACGGGTGACGAAGCTGTCGTAGGATGTGTAGCTCTGCTCTGGGTACTCGCTCATGTCTATACCGAACCGCTCGACGAGCGGCTGGATCTTTCTCACCGAACTTGGTCTTTTATCCAGAATGGCGTTCAGGCCTGAATACCACGGACGGGCGAAAATAGCCCCGAGCAGAAGCCTGCCAAACGCTGTCTCGTAGAGAAGATGGAGCCTTTTTTCGCCGTACTGCGGTTCGTCGTAGACAA
Organism: Streptosporangiaceae bacterium; assembly: GCA_035505275.1. Classification (GTDB taxonomy): domain Bacteria; phylum Actinomycetota; class Actinomycetes; order Streptosporangiales; family Streptosporangiaceae; genus Palsa-504. Next base: position 21,767 of record DATJQX010000105.1, read on the forward strand.
CTCCCTGCTTACGGTCGTATACCTGAACACCCATTGTACTAGTACCCGATACGATGAGTAGGAATGCGGTAATTGCGGCTAACTCTATACCACCCTCAGTCTTTCGCGGCTGTGAGGTGGTGAGCCGAGGCGTTGGGCGCAGCCGGAGCGGCTTTGGCTCCCATCGGCGGGGTCTGGCCGGACACGGTGGGCCGCTGCGCCCGCCTGCGGCGCTGCATCTCCAGGTCGGCAAGGCTTAAGCGGACCCCTGGAGTCGCCTCCCGGCCTTCTTTCCGCTGGTCCGAGCGACCATACCGAGCCGGGACGTCTTCGGTCATAATTGGGCTAACCGCAGCCGAAGGGTACGAAGCGTTCTAGGGGGGTCCCGATGAGCGTCATGGTCGAACGAGGCGTGCTCAAGGAGTTCCAGCGGCCGACCTGGCGGAGCCCGGCGCAACTGGCGACGACGGCCATCGGGCTGGCGGCCGGCTGGATCCTCACCGACCGGGTGATTGCTGTGTCCTGGGCGCTCGGTGCGGTCTCCTCGCTCGTCATCGCGGTCTTCACCATCCGGGCCTTCATCATCTTCCACGACTGCGGCCATGGGTCATTCAGCCGCTCACGCCGGCTGAATACCCTGGCGGGCAGCGTCATCGGGGTTATCGTCTTCACCCCCTATACCTACTGGACGAGGGCGCATATAAGGCACCATGCCACGACAGGTGACCTCGACCGGAGAGGGTCCGGTGACCTCTGGCTGATGACCACCGACGAGTACCGGGCCGCCTCACCCGGCCAGCGCCTGTATTACCGGATCTACCATCATCCCCTCTTCCTGCTGACCGTTGGCCCGGTAATAAAGTTCGTCATCGCCCAGCGCCTCCGCATGGACCCGAGATTGACCGGCCGGCGCCTCAGGATATCGGTATACCTGACGAACCTGGCGATCGTCGGCTACGTCGTGCTCATGTCTGCCTGGATGGGGCCGTCCAGATATATAGCTGTCCAGCTCATGGTCCTGACTTTCGGGGGAATCCCGGCCGTTTACCTTTTCTATGTGCAGCATTTCTTCCCGGGGACCTACTGGCGACGGCACGCGGACTGGGACTACGTGGAAGCGTCGCTTGCGAGCAGTTCCCGGGTCGCGCTGCCCCGGTTCCTTCAGTGGGTTACCGGTAATATCGGTTTCCACCACATCCACCACCTGGCGCCTCGCATCCCGAACTACCTCCTGCCGCAAGCCCAAGCCGCCTACCCGCAACTGCAGCCGGGCGCCACCCTGACCTTGAGGTCGAGCGCCAAGACGCTGCGGACAAATCTCTGGGATGAGGCGGCCGGGCACTTCGTCACGTTCGCGGAGGCCGGCTTCTGAACGGGAAGGTGAAATCGAGCGAGCGTCTCCTCGCCGGGCTCGGCATTCGCAGCGACGAGGTCACCCGTCTCCGGACGGTGATGGTTAGTTCCTTCATGCTCGGGCTTTCCCTCGTCCTGTACTACTCGGCCGCCAACGCCATCTTCCTGACCCGCTCCGGCATACAGAAACTGCCCTACGTATACATCGTCAACGGCTTCCTGGTCATTGCCTTCGGTATCGGGCTGGCCTTCCTGGGCCGCCGCGTCAGGTTCCGGACGCAAACGCTCACCCTCAACTTCGTGCTGGCCGCCACCATCTTGCTCTTGTGGGCCGGAATCAAGACGACCGGGAACCACGGCTTCATCTTCCTGATGATGGCGTGGTTCCGCCTGCTCTTCATCTACACCACGCTTAGCCTCTGGGAACTCGTTTCCCGCCTGTTCGACCTGCGCCAGGGCAAGCGGCTGTTGCCTCTGGTCGGGCTCGGGGTGATGCTGGCGTCTGTCGTCGGCGGTCTGCTCATCCCGGCGATCGTGGCCGCCACCGGCACCGTCAACCTGCTGCTGCTGTCTGCCGTGTTCCTCGGCTTGTACGCCCTTTCGCTCGCCCGCATCCTCCGGGACGTCAACGAAACGCGCCAGGAAGCGAAGAGGAACCGGCGGGAGGGCCTGAGACCGCTGGTGCAAGACCGGTATACCCGGGCCATTTTCAGCCTGAAGACCTTCACCGTGCTGACGGCGTACCTGATCGAGTACGTCTTTTACGAGCAGGCCGCCCGGCATTTCCCGACCCAGCCGTCCCTGGCCGGCTTCTTCGGCACCTTCACCGCCGGGATGACGCTCGCGATGGTCCTGGTCGCCGCCCTGTTGGCCGGGCGGCTGATCACGAGCCTGGGAGTGCGCGGCACCTTGCTCATCATGCCTCTTGCCATGACGGCCACGTCGCTGGCGGCAACCCTTTACGGCGGCCTGATCGGCGTCGGTACCGCGTTCTTCGCCCTGGTCGCGCTGACCATGTTCGCGAACCAGGTGCTGGACAAGGGGGTAGACGCCCCGACGTTCGTCCTACTGTTCCAGCCGATGCCCCGAGAGCGCCGCCTGCCCGCGCGCGTGGCGACCGAGGGCTGGCTCGGCTCGGTGGCCCTGATCCTCAGCGGCGTACTGCTGCTGCTGCTGACGTGGCTGCACCCGGCCAACGTCGTGCCCTTCGTCGCGCTCCTGGTCGTGGTGTCGGTCGCTTACCTGCTGCTCACCCGGACGACGACGGCCCAGTACGTGACGGCCCTGCGGCGCGCCACGAACCGCGGCTTCGCCGCCGCGGCGGCGCCGTCGGCCAACGGGTCTTCCGACGGGGTCGACGCTCTGCTTGGCCGGCTTGCTCCCGGCGCCTCATACCTCGACCAGGAGCAGGCGCGGGCGGAGTTGCGCGCAAGCACCCCCCTGCTTGACGACGAGCGGCTCGGCGCGGCCGTACAGGTCCAGGTCCAAAGCGCCCGCTCGTTGCTGGCCGCCGAGCGCGACCTGTCCGGCACCTGGCCCTTGCTGGCGCAGTGCCTGCACGAAGAGCTAGCCCGGATCCAGGCCAACGTGTTCTCGCTGGTCTGCTGCTCGCGCGATGACTCCGGTTCCCCCATGGCGGACATCCTGCTTGATGCCGAAGCGCGGATGGCCAACGGAGTAGCTGACGACCGGGCCAACGCCATCGAGCTGCTCGACGTGACGCTGCCGAAGTGGCTGAAGCTCCCGGTGGTGGCCCTGGCCGAGGATCACGGGCCGCTTGCGACGCTGCGCAAGCTGGGCGCGGACCTCGTGCCCGCCGCCACGACAGCCGAAGAACGCCTTGCGTTGATGGGAGATGACCCGTCTCTCAGCAGCTGGACGCTGAGCCTGGTTCGCCTCGGCTTGGCCACAGTAAACGGCTCCGCCGAAAGCACCGACAAGAAAGCGCCCGGCATGTCAGAACTCGGCTCAATCGACACGTACCCGCCAGAGGTCGCCTCCGTCGTCTGGCTGAGGACGGTCGACATCTTCGGGCGCGTGCCCTACCAGGTCCTCTCCGAACTGTCGGACAGGCTGAGACCGTACTCGGTGTCCACCGGGGTGCGCGTCGTGACGGAGGGCGAAGATGGTGATGAGCTGTACATCGTGCGAGCCGGTGAGGCCGCGGTCCAGCATGGGGATCAGGTTGTGGCGCGGCTGGGCCCAGGCTCGCTGTTCGGGGAACTGGCCGTGCTCGACCCCGCGCCGCGGTCGGCTGACGTAGTGGCCACGGTCGATACGGACCTGCTCATCTTGGATCGGACGACCCTCCTCGATCTCATGGCGCGGCGGCCCGAGGTCGCCGCCGACATCATCACCATGCTCGTACGCCGGCTCCGGGCCGGAACCTACGAGGCCTGAGGTGTCCGTCCCCGGTCCCGACGCCCCGGAGGCGGCCGCAGCCGAGGCCCTGGCCTCCATCGACACCAGGGTGCGGAAGGTTCTCGACCAACTGCACCGGGCCATCGCCGTCTTCTCGGGCAGCGAGGACGGCAGGGTCCCGGCCGGGTCCGCCGAGAGCCTGGTCCCGACCGCTCACGACCTCGACCGGGCGATTGATTCCTGGCGGCAGCTCGTGCCGGCTGACCCTGGCGCCCGGGCGGCACTCCTGCACGCGGTGGTGCGGCGTTCCGGGTTGTCGTCCGCCATGTTCCCAGCCGTCGCCGCGGCCCTCGGCGCCGACGATTTCCGGGTCGCTGAAGCTTTCCGCGCGCGGTACGGGACCGGCATCGCGAAGCTCATGGCCGAAGTACCCGTGCTGCCGCCCATGCGCGACTTCGGCGTCCGGGCCGCCCTGGGCGCCCAGCGCTGGCTGGACCTCGAGCGGTCGTTCACCCGGGTCGCGCTGGAGGCCGGCGAGATCCTTTTCCGGGAGGGAGATCTCGGGGACAGCCTGTACGTCGTCGTCACCGGGCGGGTGCGCATGCTGGTCGGTGAGCCCGGAGCCGAACGAGCCATCCGCGACCTCGGCCCGGGAGAGCTGATCGGAGAAATGGCGCTGCTGACCGGAGAGCCTCGGACGGCCACCGTCGCCGCCGTGCGCGACACGGAGCTTTACCGGCTCACCGCGGAGAGCGTGGAGCTGTACCTGTTCAGCGATGTGTCGGCCATGCGCCGGATCATGGCGACGCTGGCCCGCCGCCTGGCCCGGCCTCCATCCGCCCCGTCGGCGGCGCAACCGTCCGTGAGCAGCGTCGCCCTGGTGGCAGCCGGCGATATCTCGCCGCCCGAGGTGGCCCGCTTCGCCGAGGTCCTAGGGGCCTTCCTGTCCGGGCACCTGCAGGTAGCGGTGCTGAGCCCCGGTGCCGTGGAGGCGGCCGTGGGGACAGGAGCCACCGCCGACGCCGACGGCGCGGAAGCCGTGGGGCTCGCCGGCTGGCTGCGCGACCAGGAAGACCGTCATGACCTCGTGCTGTATGCCCCTTCGCCGGGGCCGGAAGCTCCGTCTCGGGACGCCGGGGATCCGGGCTTCTGGGACCGGTTGTGCGTGCGGGAGGCGGACGTGGTGCTCCTGGTCGGCCGGGCCGGCGCGAGCCCGCGGCTCGGGCAGACGGAGCAGCGCCTGCACGCCGGCAGCATGGCGCGGAAGGCCCGCAGGGAGTTGGTGCTGCTGCACGATGACCCGCGGCCGGGCACCTGGCAGACGGGACAATGGCTCAGCCTGCGTCAGCTCAGCCGGGCTCATCACGTCATCCCGGATAACCCTGCGCACCTCGGGCGCCTGGCCCGGTTCCTGCTCGACGTCCCGGTCGGCCTCGTCCTGAGCGGAGGTGGCATACGGGGTTTCGGTCACGCCGGAGTGCTGAGGGCGCTCCACGAACACGGCGTCCCGGTCGATGTGATCTGCGGGACAAGCGCCGGCGCCCTGGTCGGCGGCCAGTTCGCCATGGGCTGGACGCCCGGGCAGGTCGAGCGGCGTAACGTGAGGCTCTTCGGCGTCCCCCGGCGGCGGCTGATGGACTACACGATCCCCACAACCTCGATCGTCGGTTCCGTCCAGCTCAACAGGGTCCTGAACGCGATCTTCGGTGACCGCCGCGTTGAGGACCTGTGGATCCCCTACCTGTGTACGATCACCGACCTGACCGCGGCGGAACTGGTAGTTCGCGACGCCGGCTCGCTGCGCGATGCGGTGCGGGCCAGTTGCTCGCTCCCGGTCCTGCTCCCTCCCGTGGTGGGGCCGGACGGGCACCTGCTGGCCGATGGGGGCGTGCTCAACAACCTCCCCGTGCTGCCGTTGGTCAACCGCACGGCGCTCGGCGCGCTCATCCTCGTCAACGTCACGGAGCCCTTCTACGCCGCTGACGAACCGTACGACTACTCCGACAGTCTCCCGCTCGGCCGGGTCCTTCGCAGCCGCCTGAACCCGCTGGGCGCCCCGCTCGTGGCCCCCAGTATCGGGCAGGTGCTGCTACGGGTCATGGAAATCGGCTCGAAGAGCCTCGAGTCCGGACAGATAGCGCGCGCGGACGTGTACATCCGCCCCCACTTCAATTCGTCGTCCTATACCGACACAACGCAGCTCCCGTCTGTTATCCGGGCCGGATACGAGGCGGCCCGCGAGGCCCTATCCGCGTGGGACAGCTCAGGTATCCCGTTCCGGTGAGGAAGAACTGGCTGGAGTTCGGGGTCTGGGCCGCCCTCACCTTCGCGGATCTCTGCGTAGACATGGGTTTCGTCGTGCTGGTCATTTACCGCGCATCCAGGGGCACCCTCGGGATGTGGGAACCGCCGACACTCACCGTAGTGGCGCTGACCGTTCTGCTACTCGTCGGCGGTTACGCTGTTCACCTCACCAATCCGTGCCGCCGCCCGGCCGCCGGATTTCCGGACCCGAGCCAGCAATTCCCGGGCGGTCACCAAGATGAGCATCGTGGAAAAGACCACGAAGGGAGCGGCCCACGGAAGGACAGCGGCAAAGACGAAACCAAGTAGGAAAGCCCGGCCGCGCCACGTCCGGACGATACGTTCCGGAGTGAAGAAGGCCCCCTTTTCCACCCGTAGCTTCGAGACCATGAGGAACGACAGCACCACCATCAAGGCGAGGACGAGCCATGGGTACCGATAGTGGTGCCAGACCCGGGAGCTGACCAAGACGAAGCCGACGAGGATATCGGCCGCTGGCGGTGAGGGAAGCCCGATGAAATAGAGCGGGTCGCTCGCCTCGGTAGCCTGGAAGTAGGCGAGCCGGGCCAGCACGGCGGCCGTCCAGCCGGCGGCTATCACGCCGCCGAGGGCCCAGCCCTTGAAGTACACGGCGTAGACCAGTACGCCGGGCGCCACCCCGACCGTGACGGCGTCGGACAGCGTGTCCAGGTACTTGCCGAAGGCGCTCGTGGCGTGCAACAGCCGGGCGGCCAAGCCGTCCACCGTGTCGACGATACTGGCGAACACAATCAAATAGGCGCTCGCCGCATACTGCCCCTGGAACGCGTTCTGGACGGCCAGCATGCCCAGAACCAGGCTCGCCATAGTTATGGCATTCGGGGCGGCATAGCGGAGCCGGTTCACCGTCGCCAGCGTACCAACCGGTTGGGCGGCCTGGAAGAATGCCGGAATGGCCACTCCGCTCATCATGATTGTCAACCCTGCCGCCGGTGGCGGGAAGGCCGCCCGGTGCCTGCCAGCCGTTCACGCGGTACTGGATGCCGCCGGTGTCCGCTACGAGACCTGCCAGGGCAGCAGCCTGCAGCACGCATGCACGCTGGCTGCCGAGGCAGCAGCACGGGGCGACCGGGTGGTGGCCGTCGGCGGGGACGGAATGGCAGGCGCCGTCGCGGGCGCGGTAGCTGAGGCGAGACCGCGGGGTGATGGCGTATTCGGCATTATCCCGGCCGGGCGCGGCAACGATTTCGCCCGGACGCTTAGCATCCCGTTCAGCCCCGCTGCCGCCGCCCAGTTGCTTCTCGCCGGCCAGCCTCGCCCGATGGACCTTATCGCGATCAGCGGCGCGGACGGCACCCAGATGACTGTGGCAGGCAGCGTCTACCTGGGCATCGCCTCGGAAGCCGGTCAAATCGCCAATGAGACCCGACTGATTCGAGGACCGGCGGTGTACCCGGTTGCCGCCTTGCGCGCGCTCGCCAAATGGAAGCCGACAAGATTCACCGTGGCGGCAACAGGATCTGTGCCGCAGGAATTTGTTGGGTACGGGGTAGTGATCGCGAACTTTCCCTATCTTGGCGCCGGGATGAAGGTCGCCCCGGCGGCCGACGCTAGCGACGGCTTGCTCGAGATCGTGCGTATGCATCACGCATCGAAGTTGACCTTCTTGCGTGTTCTTATGAAGGCGAGAGATGGTGCCCATATTGAATTCAGCCAGGTGAGCACCGGCCGCGCCCCGACGATCATCGTCACGTTCGACGGTTCGCTGAAGGTCGGGGCGGATGGAGAGTCATTTTACCTAAGGCCGCCGTTGCGGATCAGCGCGGTGCCGCACGCCCTCAGCGTTATCTGTTAGACGGCGCCGGCGTCGAGGAGGTCGCGCAGGGCGGTCCCGTCCACCTCGAGCAGGACCGCGCGGGTGACAGCGCGGCAGGACGGCCGCCGCGGACCGCTGACGGCGCCCGGCGGCGGTCAGTCGGCACCCCGCTGAAGCTGCCACGCTGCCTCGAGGGCGTCCGCGATCGCATCGGCGTCTCCCGCGAGGTCGGCGACCACCATCATGTGCCTGGCGTACCGGGGCGGAACGCTGAAGGTTTCGGGAGACTGCCGCAAGATGGCGTCGCGGTAACCGAACTCGGCACGTATCACCAGGTGGTCGTCATCGAGCTGGCGCGCGACGAGCCTGCCGTGGTAGCGCCACTCGGCCCGCCCATCCTGCGCCGCGCGGCGTATTCCCGCCAAATCATCGGCCAGACGAGCCACGTCGTCGATCTCCACTTACGTGGACTTCCCTCATTCGCCTGGTCGCATGCGCGGCTGGAGAAGCCGTCGGCCATCAGGACCAACGCGCACTCCCGTGAGCCGCCCGCGGGCCCGCATCGCCATGCCGGCACCGGTATGGCACCTCGCTACGCCAAAAGAGTGCCACATTTCACTTCACGGCACCGATGATGGTTTGACAACGTGCCATCAGTGTGCCATAGTTGTGCCATGGACCTCACGCCGTACGTATCCAAGCTCAGCGCCGACCTGGCGATAGCCGCCGAAGCCGGCGGCGAGGACGCTCGCGCGCTCGCCGAGCGACTCATCGCGCCCCTCGACTCGGCGGTGCGGCTCACGCTACTGGAGGCGCTGTCCTCCGCGGCCGACGAGATCACCAGGGACCTCGCGCCCGGCTCGGTGGAACTGCGCCTGCGCGGCCGTGAACCCGACTTCATCGTCACCCCGCCACCCGCCCACGATTCCTTCGTAGACTCCGCCCCGGCCGCCGCCCTTGCGCCGTCGCCCATCATCGACGCGGACGACAGCGCAATGGCCCGGATCAACCTGCGCCTGCCCGAAGCGTTGAAGGCACGCATCGAGGACGCCGCGGGCAAGGAGAAGGTCTCCGCCAACGTCTGGCTGGTGCGGGCCGCCGCGGCCGCCCTAGACAGCACTCCTGCCAATCGGCCCGTCAACCGGGGCCGCATCGGCAGCCAGCAGTTCGCCGGCTGGGTTCGCTGATCAGCAGCCCATCTCGCAGTCAAGAAGCTATTAAGGGAAGAGCCATGCCAAAATTCGAAACGCCGCAGCCGGTCGCCGTCACCGTTGACGTGTTCGTCGGCCACGTCGAGATCGTCGCCTCGGACCGTACCGACACCGTCGTCGAGGTCCGGCCCTCCGATCCGGCCAAGAAGGAAGACGTGCGTGGCGCCCAGGAGACCACGGTCGATTTCGCCGCCGGCCGCCTGACCGTCCAAGGGCCGAGGGGGTGGAAGATGTACGTCCCGCCCCGGGCCTTCAACACCCCGTCGGTCGACGTGACTATCGAGGTGCCCACCGGCTCCCGGCTGCACGGCACCGCCAGCGTGTGCCGATTCGTGGTGACCGGCGAACTAGGCCAGTGCGAGCTGAAGAACTCCGTCGGCGACATCCAGCTGGAGCAGGCCGGCCCGCTGGACCTGAATACCTCCGGCGGCAGCATCACGGTCGACCAGGTGGTGGGCCGGGCGAATATCAGCACCGGCACCGGTACCGTGCGCATCCGCCACATCGACGGCAGCGCGGTCGTCAAGAACTCCAACGGGGACAGCACGATCGGCGAAGTCGCCGGCGATCTCCAGGTGAACACCGCCAACGGCAACATCACGGTCGAGCGCCCGAGCGGTTCGGTGACCGCGAAGACCGCCAACGGCAGCATCCGCATCGGCGACGCGTCGCGCGGCACCCTGCAGCTGGAGACGTCCGTCGGCGAGCTGGACGTGGGCATCCACCCGGGCACCGCCGCATACCTGGACGTCAGCACCAAGGCCGGCACCTTGCAGAACCTGATGGAAAGCGCCGGCCAGCCGGCACAGAGCGAGCAGACCGTGCACGTGTATGCACGCAGCTCGGTCGGCAACATCATCATCCGGCGCGCCACCGCCATCTAGGGGCCGTGAGCCCCCTGGCAGGCGGGGTGCGGCTGCCGATCCGGGATTCCGCGAAATATCTCGCGAAGGAATTCGCCGTGCGGTGACGCGCGCCCATTTTCGAAAGGGATGAATTGGCATGAGCATGCCGCCTTCTGCTATCGCCGTGCGCGGACTGCGCAAATCATTCAAGGACAACCTCGTGCTCGACGGCATCGACCTGGACATCAAGGAGGGCACGGTCTTCTCGTTGCTCGGCCCGAACGGGGCCGGGAAGACGACGATCGTGCGCGTCATGTCCACGCTTATCAAACCGGACGCGGGCCGGGCCTGGATCGCCGGGAAGGACCTGGCCACAGAGCCTGACGCGGTGCGTGCCGCGATCGGCGTTACCGGGCAGTTCGCCGCCGTGGACGGATTGCTCACCGGTTTCGAGAACCTGGTGCTGATGGGCAATCTGCACCACCTGGGAAAGCGCGAATCCAGGCAGCGCGCCACGGAGCTGCTGGAGAAATTCGATCTGGTGGAGGCCGCCGGCAAATCACTGGCGACCTATTCCGGTGGCATGCGGCGCAGGCTGGATCTGGCCATGACGCTGGTCGGCAAGCCCAGGATCATCTTCCTGGATGAGCCGACCACCGGGCTCGACCCGCGCAGCAGGCGCACCATGTGGCAGATCATCCACGACCTGGTCGGCCAGGACGGGGTCACGATCTTCCTCACCACGCAGTACCTGGAGGAGGCCGACCAGCTCGCCGACCGGATCGCCGTGCTGGACCACGGCAGGCTCGTCGCCGAGGGCACCTCGGCCGAACTGAAGCAGCTGGTACCCGGCGGCCACGTGAGCCTGCGCTTCACCGGCGCGGCCGAACTCAACCTGGCGGCCCGCGTGCTCGACACGATCAGCCGCGACGAGGAGGAACTGACCCTCCAAGTGCCCAGCGACGGCGGCGTCCGGTCGCTGTACTCCCTGCTGGAGCAGCTCAACCGGGCGGACCTCGAACCGGCCGAGCTTACCGTGCACACCCCCGACCTGGATGACGTCTTCCTCGCCCTGACCGACCACTCGACCCAAACCGCCTCGATCACGGAAAACGGAGCAGACCGATGACCGCCGCCACCTACACGCTCTCCGACACCCGCACACTGCTGCACCGCAACTTGGTGCACGCCCTGCGCTATCCCGCCATGTCCGTGAGCGGCCTGCTGATGCCGCTGATCTTCCTGCTGCTGTTCAGGTACGCGTTCGGCAATACGCTCGGTGCCGGCATCGGCGGCAGCTACATCAACTACCTGGCCCCGGGCATGCTGATCATGACGGGGACCTCGAGCATGGTGAGCACGTCCGTATCGGTGTGCACGGACATGACCGGGGGCATCGTGGACCGCCTCCGGACCATGTCGATCTCGCGGTTCGCACTGCTCGCCGGGCACGTCCTGGGCAACGTGATCCAGACCCTGCTGAGCATGGGCGTCCTGCTCGGTGTCGCGGTGGCCATTGGTTTCCGGCCGCACGCGGACGCGCTGAAGTGGCTGGGCGCCGTCGGCGTCGCCGCGCTGATCGCCTGGGCGATGACGTGGCTGGCCATGGCCATGGGCCTGTCCGCCAAGGCGCCCGAAGGCGCGAGCAACCTGCCGCTGCCGTTCATCCTGCTACCGTTCCTGAGCAGCGCGTTCGTGCCAGCCAAGTCGATGAGCCCCGGATTGCGGCAGTTCGCCGAGTACCAGCCCTTCACGCCGATCACCGAGACCGTGCGCGGCCTGTTGCTTGGCACGCACATCGGGAACCAGTGGATTGCCGCGGTGGCCTGGTGCGTGGGTCTGACCGTGGTCGGGTACGTGGCGTCCCGCAGGCTGTTCGACCGGCGCGCCGAAGCCTGATCGACCGCCACCGTGGCCAGCGCCCGGTATACCTGGTGCGCGTGCGCCCGCGGTCCGCGCGGCCGGCTCCGGGAGGGCCTGGGCGCCGGCTACTGCAGCAGCGTGACCGCCGCTCACCGGCGCGTCGATCACGGGACGCCACCCGGCAAAGCCGAAGATCCCGTGACCGCGCAACCACACCGGACGGATAAGCGGGAAGCCCCACGTGCGGCGTAAGCAGCCGTAAGCATCAGCAGAAGCCAGCTACCTCGGTCCACGCGAAATCGCTGAACCTGCACCGCGCTACCTGGTGTCGCGTGGCCCGCCCGGGACGTCCCAGGTGGTCCAGCGGAACGGCACGCCGAAGGTCGTCTCCGGGTCGGTGATCAGCGTCTGGTCGTCGCGCCCGACCGTCCTGATGCCCTTCTCGGCAAAGTACGCCTCGGTGTCGTCGAGGTTCTGCACCTTGAAGGCGGCCGCGTGATGGCTGTCGCCGAACTTGGCCGCGTCCTCGGCCGCGATCGTGCCGTCCTTCACGGGCTTCGACAGCTGGATCACCGTGTCACCGAGCTGCACGTACACGTCATCGGTACCCGTCAGGTCCGAGCTCCCCTGGTGCAGCGGCGTGCCGCCGAACCCCTCGGTGTAGATCGTCACCGCGCGGTCGAGGTCACGGGCGATCACCGTGGTATACGCCAGGCCGGGGGTCTTGACTGGGTGATTCTTGATCCACCAGTCCCCGTCCCAGTCAGGGCGGAAGCGCAGGTCCTGGCTCTTCATGTTGGTGAAACGCGGGTCGAAGAACTCGATCTGGGTGAATGTCTCCTTCGGGTGCGTGAAGACCGAGGTGTTGGCGTGCTGCTCGTCAAAGACCGGCTCTTCGGTGAGCGCCTTGCCGCCCTCGCCGTAGGTGCGGAGGCCAAGCTGCTGGGTCGTGCGCCAGATCTCGACCGTGTCGTCGGCGTAGTACGCGAGGGAGTGCCAGTGGTTGCCGAACCGGTTGTAGAACCGGCCGAGCGGGAACTGCGACCAGTCTGGCTCGTTGAAGGCCGGCGCCAGCGGCTCGATGACCGTGTCGCCCAGCAAGACGAGCGACGCGTCACGGCGCTCTCCGGGCATGTAGCTGTGCGGCATGAACACCTTCACCGCGAACACGTCGTCGTACCAGGCCTCGAGCTCGTTGAGCTGGCCGGTCATGTGGATGATGTGGAAGAGCTTTCCGACAGCCATCTGGCGATTCCTAACGAGTATCGTGACGGTCACCGATGTAGAACACGAAACATTTAAATATATCACGCCAGTGCTTGCGGATGAGCTTGCGAGCGCTGACTCCAGCGTCCGCCACTTCTTATCTTCGATCTCATCCACACGCGCCTGCAGCGCGGCAGGCTGGTCGTGCTCGCCGCGCTCACGTTCCTGGCAGGCGGAGACCCGGTAGGAGGCGTGCGGCACGGATACGCTCTCGGCACGTCGATGGTCAGGTCGAAGGGATAGGGCTCGAAACCCTCCGAACCCTGAGCCGGCGAGCGGATTCGAACCGCTGGCCTGCCGTTTACAAGAAGCCCGGCCACCTGCAGCTATGCGCGCTAGCTGCATACATGGCACGGGTCATTGCACTGACGGCATTCGCTGTCCTGGGATTATCTGGTGCGCCGTCCGGGCCGGACGCCGACGGGGCCGGAGCCGGGTTGCCGGGGCCGCCTGCCTGGGTTGCCGCTGACCGCTGTTACCGGCGATGTGAGGTTCACCGGCAGCAAGCCGGTCATGCTGCGCACCTCCCGCGGTTTGCCCTGACCTGGGGGTCCCCTATCCCCTGGTCGGTGGTTATCCGCCTTCCCGGCCGGGCGGCCCGCGCCTGCCCGCGGTGGTGATGATCACCGGGTGCGGGCGGCATGACCGGGCCGGGCACGGGTAGGCAGCGCGGGTGGGCTCGCAGGCGGCACGTGGCAGTGGGTGGTGATGCGCTGCGGGGTGGCGCGGCGGCCGGTACGGTCATACTACGGGAGGGTGCGGGCGGTGGCCGGGGCAGGAGGGTCGGTGGCGGCGGACGCGGGCACGCAGGTGACCGAGCTGACGGCCGAGGATCACGCGTGCCTGACCTTCGGCGAGGCCGAGGAGTTGTTCGACCTGACCGCGGCGTTCGTCCGCGATGGGCTGGCCGCGGGGCTGAAGGTGGTATGGGTCAGCGACGCCGGCCCCGGGCCGGGGATCGCCGAGCTGGGCCGGCGCGGGGTCGAGGTGCAGGCTGCGATCGGCACCGGGCAGATGACCGCGGCCGGGTCCGAGGGCCGGCTGGTATCCGGGCAGGCGTTCCGCGCCGATGCGGCGGTAGGCTGGCTGACCGGGGAACTGGCGTCCTCGCGGCAGCAGGGGTTCCCGGGGCTGCGGGTGGCTGTCGACATGAGCTGGGCGCTGCGCCCGGTGGCCGGGATCGAGGAGCTGCCCCGGTTCGAGGAAGGCATCGCCGCCGCCTTGTCCGGGAGCACCGCGTCGGTGCTGTGCCAGTACGACCGGGAGCGGTTCGACCCGGTCACGCTGGCCTCGGTGGCCGGGTTCCATACCCGGTCGGTGGCGGCGGCCACCTATCATGCGGATGAGCTGCTGCGGATCTGCCGCCAGTATGCCCCGCCGGGCATCCGGATCGCCGGAGAACTGGACTACCAGGCCGCCGGGCCGCTGGCGCTGGCGCTGGCGGAGGCGGTCCGGCTGGACGGCGACGTCACGGTCAACATGGCCAGGCTGGCGTTCACCGACGCCCGGTGCACGCTGATGGTCGCCGATGCCGCTCGGACGATCGCGTCCTCCTTCCGTAGGGTGACTCTCCGGTGCCTGCCCGAGGTCGCCGCCGGGTTCGCCCGGCTCGGCCTCGGCGACGTCCCCGGCATCGCGCTGGTGACCGCCGATGGCCGGTGACCGGGAATCCCGGCCCGGCGGCCCGGATGACCGCGGTGCCGTCCAGGCCCGGTCGGTGTCGCTGGAGCAGGGCTTTGATGCCGGGTCGCTGTACGCGCTGCGGTCGGCGGTCGCCGCGCACGCCGCCACGGCCGGACTAAGCCCGCACCGGGTCTACGACGTGACCGCGGTCGCGCATGAGCTAGCCGCCAACGCAGTGCTCCACGGCGCCGGGCACGGCCGACTCCGGCTGTGGACCCGCGACGGATCCCTGTACTGCCAGGTCAGCGACGACGGCCCGGCGGAACCGGGCGACCGGGCTGCCGAACCCGCGGGTGACCCGGTGTCCTGGCCTGTCGTGCACGGCCACGGCCTGTGGGTGGCCGGCCAGGTCGCCGACGAGTTCCGCATCAGCCGCGGTCCCGCCGGGACCACCACCATGGCCCGCTTCGCCATCAACGCGGGCACCGGACGCTAGCCGGCCGTACGCCGCTCCGGCAGGTGCCTGGCCAGGCTCCGGTTAACCCCGGGATGCTGGGCAGCAGGGTTCCTGTCCCAGACCAGCACCGGGTACGGACCGGTGTGATAGATCCGGGCCGGGGTGCCGAAATATTCCTTGATCAGCGCGCGCGGCTCCCAGTACGAGAAGGCCAGGCGGCATAGCCGGCCAAGACCAGGATCCCGGCGGCGAAACCGGCCAGCCGGACCCGCCGGACCCGCGGGGCCGTAGGGCCCCTGTCCTTCGCCTGGACGAGGATGCCCGCGGCCAGCGCCGCGCTAAAGCTAAAGGGGACGATGATGGCGACCTCGTGCGCGGCTAGATGCGAGGCGGTGGTCAGGCCCTATCCCGACGACGTACACGATGCGGTCGGCGACCAGGACCCAGGCGAGCAGGACCGCGGCCAGCACGGGCACGTACCGCGCGGCCCGGTCGAGCAGCAGCCAGATCAGCAGCAGCGGGACCGCGGTGCCGATGTGGCCGGCCGGCAGGTCCATGGCAAAGACGCCGAGCCCGAGCTGCGGGGCCAGCATGATGCCCGCCGCGATCAGCGTCCGGATCAGCGCCTGGCCGCCGGACGACCCGGCCCTGGCCAGCATCACCGCGAACAGCAGCGCCAGCGTGCCCGTCATCCCGGCGGCCACGTGCGCGGTCAGCGCGCGCAGCCCGAGCACGCTCTCCAGCAGGGCGTACTGGGGGTGCCGGCGTGTCGTGTCCAGGCCTGGAGGGCCGCGGTGAGGACGAGGGCATTGCCGTAGAGGATGTGCTGACCGCCTTGGCGGGTGATGAGCGCGGCGAGGGAGGCGAAGGCGCGTCCTTTGCGGGCAAGGATGAGGATGTCGCGGGCGGCGCGTTCCCCGATCCGGTGTCCGGCGGGCAGCTGGATCATCTTGGCCAGGTCGGCTGGGGCGCTGGTGTCCTGCCCGGACAGCCACTGGTCGGTCAGGCCGAGGGCGACGCCGTGCGTGCGTGGCCGGTGCATCCGGAAGTGCTCGCAGGGGCCCGGGCCGCGCCGATGAAGCCGACCTGGGCCAGCGCCCATGCCCGCTCATAGGTGGCTGTTGGCCGGCCAGGCCGCGGATGCCGGGCGCAGGGTGCAGAGAATCAGCGGCCCAGGCTCGCGGATAGTGACGACGGCTCAGGGAGGCACCAGGCAGCTGCAGGCAAACGCGCGGCGGGGCGCCCGCCTGGGTGCCCCGCCGTGTGTCACAGACTCAAGTATTGAAGGTTCGGCTTGGTGATTCGGTGTCCTCATCTCCCTTCCAGGACGGCTGGGCGTTGCCCGGTGCTGGTCGCTGTCGCGGGCCGCCGACCGGGGGCCGGGGCGGCGGCCCGGGGGCCGGCCGGGGATATGCGCCGGGGGGGAGCGCTGCCGGCGGTGCTCCGGCCCGGTGGCCGGGGACGCCGGGAGGGCCGGGTCAGGGACGGGCCGGCGGGAGGGCGGGGGCGGGGTGCCGGGGCGCGGCGGGACCCGGGGCGGCGCGGGCGGCGGCGGGGGCGGGGGCTCGCTGAACGAGGCGGCGATCAGCGCGTCGAACTCCTCGCGCAGCCACTGCGGGTCCGCGCAGACCATGTCGGCGAACGCCGCGTCCGCCTCGCGGGTGGTAAGGGTCATGCCGATCACCCTGCCGGGAACCTGTCGTAGCATCACCAGGTCAATGACCGGTACACTTTTTATATAGCGCGCACTGCAGGAAACTGCCAAGAGCCCGGGACCGCTCCGGGAAGCCCGGCGGGACGCGCCCGGACCTGGAGGTACCGCGATGCCCGGACGGCTCGATGACCTGGACGACCCGGACTACCCGGCCTACACCACCGGGCGGGCCGCCGAGGCGCCGGGCGT
>DATJQX010000106.1:0-107054 GCA_035505275.1 Streptosporangiaceae bacterium
GTCATCGCACTGGATGCGAAGGTCGGCAGACAGGGTCCGGTCCAGGCTCGTTGCCTTCGAGGTTGTCACTCACGCACCCTAACCCGGAAGCGGGCCCGGGCAACCGCGGTGCTTTCAACCGTACCTACTGGTAACAGAATGTGATCTATATGATCGTTTGGGTGAGCTGGCCGGGGCCGGCTCGCGCGGACACACCGGGCTGGCGCCTTAGTGAGGAGAACAGATGGCGGGTCAGTCCGCTGCTTTCGCGGGACGCGTTCCGGCTCCTGCGGCCAGGCTCCAGCCGGACGCGATCGGCGCCGCCCAGGACACCGTCATCGGCATGGCCTCGTCGGCTCCTGCGGCCACGGTCGGGTTGTCGCTCGCCGCGCTAGCTGCCGCGGTCGCCTATGGCAGCGGCCCCGTCCTGCTTATCAGCGCGATCCCGATGCTCATCATCGCCAACGCGTACCGCCGGGTCGCGCGCGAAAGCGAGGCCAGCAACCCGCGCCTGGCCGACCGGGACTGACGTCGGCGTCCGCGCTGCGCCCTATGCTCCGTCGCCGTTGGCGAGGCTCGGGGGGAGGAGGGGCCCGGGGGACGGGAGGGATCTTCACCCGGTGGCACGCGGCGGTGGGCCAGGTAGGCCATCAGGAGCCACCCGGCGATCAGGATCAGCCAGAAGTTGACCAGACGGTACGCGAGCACGGCGGCCAGCGCCGGCGAGCGGTGCAGCCCTGCCGCGGTCAGCGCGGCCGTCAGGGCGAGCTCGACCAGCGCGAATCCGCCCGGCGTAATACCCGTGCTGCCGACCGCGGCCCCGGCGCCGTAGACGAGCAGCAGGCTGTGCCAGGGGACGGACTGCCCCGTGGCCCGGATGGCGCAGGCCAGCGCCCCGCAGTCCGCGGCCCAGTTCAGCACCGCCAGGCCGAACACCTCGGCGTATTGGATCCAGGACATTCGGATGCTGGCCACCCGGTCGAGGAACTCGTCCAGCCCGTTGACTCCCTGCCCCGGGACGCCGAAGATGCTCCTGGACAGGCCCACCAGCCAGGCGATAACCCGGTGCAGCATCTTCCGCACGGTCTCGAAGCGCAGCGCGAGCAGGACCGCAGCGCCCGGGATGATGAATATGAACGCTCCGACCAGTCCGGCCGCGCTGGCCAGTGACGCGTTGCCGGCGAGCGCTCCGATGACCAGGAGCAAAGCGAGCGCGGAGGTGGAGAAGATCGCCGACACGGCCAGCGTCCACCCGGTGGTGGCCGCGTCGACGCCGTACCTGCGGAACTGGCGGTACGAGAACACCATGGCCAGTTCGGCACCTGCGAATGGCACGGAGATCGACAGCGCGTTCGCCGCGTAGGTGATCGCCATGACCGAGCTGAGACGGGTGCGCCGGCCGTTGACGCGCACCAGCAGCATCCTGCTGAGCCCGAAGCTGGTCAGTGAGACGGCTTCGGACGCCAGCGCGAGCAGGAACCAGGCCCAGTTCAGGTGCGCCAGCACGTGCAGCGAGTTGGCCAGGGTATGCCGCTCGATGACGATCACGCTGATCAGGACGGCCAAGGCGAGCGCGGCGAGCAGGATCCGCCGTACCCCGTACCGGCGCGGAGCGCGCGCTGGCACCAGTTCCGGCTCGGACGACGCCGACAGCGCGGCCCCCGTTCGGGTTCCTGCCCCCGTTCCCGTATCGACCCCCGGTCCCGTCTCGGCCCGGGCGTCAACCTCGTCCGTCAAGGCGGCACCCCCGCAGCGTCGGCCCCGAGGACAGACAAGGTAGATGGCATCATGCGCCAAAATACCTGGAACACCAGCAAAACGTAAGGTCGCCGGGGTTGGCCGCCCGTGACAGACTCCGTTGGGTGACCAGCGAGATGATCACCGCGGGCGCGGCGGGCACCTGGAAGCTCGGTGACCTGACGGTCAACCGGATCGGCCTGGGCGCGATGCGCCTGACCAGCAACGCCGACGGCACGCCGATGGACCGCGACCGGGCGACCACGGTGCTGCGCCGCGCGCTCGATCTCGGCGTGAACCACATCGATACCGCCGCGTTCTACTTCTCGCCGCTGCGGTCCGCCAACGAGCTGATCAACCGGGCCCTTGCGCCATATCCGGACGGCCTGGTCATCGCGACCAAGGTATGGCCGGGCCGGGATCCCTCCGGAGAATGGTGGTGGGCCAGCCCGGCGCAGTTGCGCGGGCAGGTCGAGGAGAACCTGCGGCAGCTAGGCCTCGACCACCTCGACGTGGTGAACCTGCGCCTGCCGCGCCGGATGACGACCGGGTCGATCGCGGAGCATTTCGGGACGCTGGCCGGCCTGCGCGACGCCGGGCTGATCCGGCACCTGGGCCTTTCCAACGTCACGCCCGCGCACCTGGCCCAGGCCCTTGCGATCGCGCCGGTGGTCTGCGTGCAGAATTCGTTCGGCATCGGCGCGCCCGCCGCGGAGCATGAGTTCCTCCTGGCCTGCGGCCAGGAGAGCGTGGCGTATGTGCCGTTCTTCGCGATCGCCGGGCAGGGGCGCGAGACGGGTGCGGGCCTAACCGACGGCGCGGTGGTCGCCGCGATCGCGGCTGCCCATGGAGTGACCACCGCCCAGGTCCGGCTGGCCTGGACGCTCCAGCTCGGGCCGCACGTGCTGGCCATCCCGGGCACCGGCAACCCGGATCACCTGGAGGCCAACGTGGCCGCGGGCGCGCTGCGGCTGTCGGCCGACGACATGCGCCGCCTGACCTTCATCAAGCCAGCCGCCCAGACGTAGCCGCCCGGCACCCGGCAACGCTGCTGGCCATTTGACGCAACCAGCTGGTTGCCATAAAGTAGCAATCGTTCGGTTGCTACTTTGCTGGAGGCAGTCATGGGCTTTCCCGATCGCATCGAGCGGACCGTGGAGATCGCTCACCCGCCGGGCCGGGTGTGGGCAGCGCTTACCACGGCCGAGGGGCTGGGCACCTGGTTCGGCAACGAGGCGACGATCGACCTGCGTCCGGGCGGGCAGGCCCGGATGACGTGGACCGACGGGCCCACGGTAGAGATGCGCGTGGAACGGGTGGAGGAGCCGACGGTGTTCGGGTTCACCTGGCCCATCTACGGGCTGCCCGAGGACGACCCTCGTCGCACTTATGTCGAGTTCACGCTCGAACCGGCCGGTGCGGGCACGCGGCTGACCGTCACCGAGACCGGTTTCGCCCAGCTACCGGAAGAGGCTTACGGCAAGGCCTACGACGGCAACACCCAGGGCTGGGCCAGTGAGCTGGGCGAGCTGGTCGACTACCTCGATGCCGCGTGACGCTGAGGCGATCGCCGAGCAGGTCTTCGTCGCCCTGGCCGACCCGAGCCGCCGCGCCATCCTGGCCGGGCTCGCCTCGCAGGGTCCGGCCACGGCCACTGACCTGGCCGGGTGCCTTCCGATCACGCGGCAGGCGATCGCCAAGCACCTGGCCCTGCTGGCCGAGGCCGGCCTGGTGACGGCCGAGCCGGGGGAGCGGCGCCGGGTGCGGTACCGGCTGTGCTCCGCGCCCATGCAGGTAGCGCAGCAGTTCCTGGCCGCACTGGCCCGCGACTGGGACGGCAGGCTCGACGCGCTTAAGGACCACCTCGACCGGGTGCTCCCGGGCCTGCCTCAGCCTCACCAAACCCAATGAAAGGCGGACAGCACGAATGGAGACACCCCCGATCGTCACGCCCGAGGAGTGGGAGGCCGCACGCCAGCGGCTGCTGGTGAAGGAGAAGGAGGTGACCCGAGCCCGGGACGCGCTGGCCGCGCAGCGCCGGCGGATGCCGTGGCTGGCGGTGGAGAAGGACTACGAGTTCGATGGACCCGCGGGCACGGCGACCCTGCGCGACCTGTTCGGCGGCCGTCGCCAGCTGGTCATTTACCGCGCCTTCTTCGAGCCCGGCGTGATCGGCTGGCCCGACCACGCGTGCCACGGCTGCTCGATGATGGCCGACCAGGTCGCCCACGTCATCCACCTGAATGCCCGCGACACCACGTTCGCCTACGCCTCGCGCGCCCCGCAACCGGATATCGCCCGCCTGAAGGCGCGGATGGGCTGGTCGATGCCCTGGTACACGATCACCGACGACTGGGATGCCGACTTCGGCGTGGAGCTATGGCACGGGACCAACGCGTTCTTCCGCGACGGCGACCGGGTGTTCCGCACCTACTTCGTCGACAACCGCGGCGACGAGGCGCTGGGGAGCACCTGGAGCTACCTGGACCTGACCGCGCTCGGGCGCCAGGAGTCGTGGGAGGACTCGCCCGAGGGCTATCCCCAGACCGCACCGTACGACTGGTGGAACTGGCACGACGAGTACGACCATCCCGAACTGGCGCAGGGGCCGATGCGCCGCGCCGCGGCCGACGCCACCGACCCTGGCCCGCGACAAGGAGAATGACCCGGGGGAGCCGGGGGTGCCTGCGGCGGTCGGCAGACCGAGCAGGAATCGAGAAGCACGGGTCGCGGAGCCGCGGCTAGCCTGACTCCTGACCAGACACATCGGATAGCTGTGACCCGCGACTTCAGGAGCGACCATGACCGGCTCTCCCACCGAGGGAATCAAGACCGTGCTGCATCCCGTGTCCGACCTGGCGAAGGCCAAGCCGGTGTACGAGGCACTGCTCGGCGTACCGCCGATGGCCGACGCGCCCTACTACGTCGGTTTCGAGGCCGCCGGCCAGCAGATCGGGCTGGTGCCGGGCGGCGCAGCGCAGGGCATGACCTCACCGGTGGCCTTCTGGCACGTCTCGGACATCGAGGCGAAGCTGGCCGAGGTGACCGCGGCCGGCGCCGCCGTGAAGGAGGCCCCGCATGACGTCGGCGGTGGCCGCCTGGTGGCTACCTTCACCGACCCCGATGGCAACGTCCTGGGGCTGGTCCAGGACCCTGCCTGACCGCCGGAGCCTCGATGAGCAACGCCACGAGGACGGACACGCGGTCGCCTGCGCTGCACGTTGCCGACAGACACGACCTGATCCGCGTGCACGGCGCGCGCGAGAACAACCTCAAGGACGTCAGCATCGAGATCCCCAAGCGCAGGCTGACGGTGTTCACCGGCGTCTCCGGCTCGGGCAAGAGCTCGCTGGTATTCGACACGATCGCCGCGGAGTCGCAGCGGCTGATCAACGAGACATACAGCGCCTTCGTGCAGGGCTTCATGCCGACGCTGGCGCGGCCCGAGGTCGACGTCCTCGAAGGGCTGACGACCGCGATCATCGTGGACCAGCAGCGGATGGGTGCCGACAACCGCTCCACGGTCGGCACCGCCACGGACGCCAACGCGATGCTCCGCATCCTGTTCAGCCGACTCGGGCAGCCGTACATCGGATCGCCCCAGGCGTTCTCCTTCAACGTCGCCTCAATCAGCGGAGCGGGTGCGGTCACGTTCGAGCGTGCTGGGAAGACCGTGAAGGAGCGCCGCAGTTTCAGCGTCACCGGCGGCATGTGCCTGCGCTGCGAAGGGCGGGGCTCGGTCTCCGATATCGACCTTAACCAGCTTCTCGACGAGTCCAAGTCGCTCAACGAGGGCGCGATCACTGTTCCCGGCTACACCGGGGGCGGCTGGAACTCCCGGCTGTACGCCGAGTCGGGCTTCGTCGATCCGGCTAAGCCGATCCGCAACTACACCAAGAAGGAGCTGCACGACTTCCTGCACCATGAGCCGGTCAGGATGAAGATCGCGGGCATCAATATGACCTACGAGGGCCTTATCCCTCGGATTCAGAGGTCGATGCTGTCCAAGGACAAGGAGGCGATGCAGCCGCACATCCGGGCGTTCGTGGACCGCGCGGTCACCTTCACCACGTGCCCGGAGTGCGACGGCACCCGGCTAAGCCAGCTGGCCCGGTCCTGCCTGATCAACGGAATCAGCATCGCCGATGCCTGCGCGATGCAGATCACCGACCTGGCCGGGTGGATCCGCGGCCTCGACGAGCCGTCGGTGGCGCCGCTGCTCGCGACGCTGCAGCAGGCCCTCGATTCATTCTCGGTGATCGGGCTGGGCTACCTCTCGCTCGACCGGCCGTCGGGCACGCTGTCGGGTGGCGAGGCCCAGCGCGTCAAGATGATCCGTCACCTCGGCTCCTCGCCGCTGACCGACGTCACCTACGTCCTTGACGAGCCCACCGCGGGCCTGCACCCCCACGACATCCAGCGGATGAACGACCTGTTGCTGCGGCTGCGGGACAAGGGCAACACGGTGCTCGTCGTGGAGCACGAGCCGGAGACGATCGCGATCGCCGACCACGTCGTCGACCTCGGCCCCGGCGCCGGCGCGGCGGGCGGCACCGTTTGCTTCGAGGGCACCGTCGAGGAGCTACGGGCCAGCGGCACCATCACCGGCCGCCATCTCGGCGACCGGGCCGGCGTCAAGGAGACGGTGCGGAAGCCCGCGGGCGCGCTGGAGATCCGCGGAGCGACGGCGCATAACCTGCGCGATGTCGACGTCGACATCCCGCTCGGGGTGCTGGTCGTGGTCACCGGCGTCGCCGGCTCGGGCAAGAGCTCGCTCGTGCAGGGGTCGATCCCGGCCGGCGCGGGTGTGGTGTTGGTCGACCAGGGCGCGATCCGGGGCTCGCGGCGGAGCAACCCGGCGACGTACACCGGGCTGCTCGACCCGATCCGCAACGCTTTCGCCAAGGCCAACGGAGTGAAGCCGGCGCTGTTCAGCGCCAACTCCGAGGGTGCCTGCCCCAACTGCAACGGCGCCGGCGTCATCTACACCGACCTGGCGATGATGGCCGGCGTCGCCACAACCTGCGAGGTGTGCGAGGGTAAGCGGTTCGACGCATCGGTGCTCGAATACCGCCTCGGCGGCCGGGATATCAGCGAGGTGCTCGCGATGTCGGTGACCGAGGCGGGGGAGTTCTTCGGCGCGGGAGAGGCGCGCACCCCGGCCGCGCACGCGATCCTCGGCCGGCTCACCGACGTCGGGCTCGGGTACCTCAGCCTCGGCCAGCCGCTCACGACGCTGTCCGGCGGCGAGCGGCAGCGGCTCAAGCTGGCCACCCACATGGCCGACAAGGGCGGCATCTACGTCCTCGACGAGCCGACCACCGGCCTGCACCTCGCCGACGTGGAGCACCTGCTCGGCCTGCTCGACCGGCTCGTCGACTCCGGTAAGTCGGTTATCGTCATCGAGCACAACCAGGCGGTGATGGCGCACGCCGACTGGATCATCGACCTCGGTCCCGGCGCCGGCCACGATGGTGGCCGGGTCGTATTCGAGGGCACGCCGGCCGATCTCGTCGCCGCCCGCTCCACCCTGACCGGTGAGCACCTCGCGGCCTACGTCGGCAGCTGACCGAGGCCCTCGCGGGTTAAGAGGCCAGGCAGGCCTCGGCGGCTTCGAAGAGCGTCCACAGGCCAGCCAGGATGTCGGCGGAGCCGAAGCGCGGCTCCCACTGCTCCCCGTGCAGCACGTCAGATATGACGAAGGCGGCGGCGGCCGCGGTGCCAGTGCTCCTAGCGACGGTGAACAGGCAGGAGGCTTCCATCTCGACGGTGAGGATCCCCTCGGCGCGGTAGTCGGCGATCTCCTCCGCGGTCTCCCGGTAAGGCGCGTCGGTCGTCCAGGATGGGCCGTGCGCGGCTGCGGGCAGCGCTTCCCGCAGGCGTGCGGTGAGGCCCGGGTCCGGCAAGGCAAAGGGCTCCGGCCGTGCGTAGTGATGGGATGTTCCCTCGTCCCTGAGCGCCGCGGAGCAGACCGCGAGGTCGCCGACGGCCAGCCGCTCGTTGATCGCGCCAGCGGTACCGATGCCGATGAACACTTCCGTGCCGCGCGCGGACAGCTCCTCGACGGCTATGGCCGCAGCTGGCGCCCCGATGGGGAGCCGGGCGAGGCCCAGGTCCGGAGTCAGCCGCAGAAGCACCGAGCCAACTCCAGCGCTGTGCAGCGCCTGGTGGTCGCGCCGCTCCCGCACCCGGTCTTCCAGGCGGGCCTGCCAGGTGAGCACCACGGCGCGGGGTGCAGGATCCCGCGCGCTGCCCCGCGACTCGTGGTAACCCAGCAGGCCGCGCGCCGTCACGTAGGGTCGGCCGGCGTGCTTTCCTTCGAGGTTCGGGAACGGCATGCCGACATGATGTCAATGCCCCCACCCAGACGCGAGGCGATTGTCGGCCGGACCCGCGTCGCCTGCTATCAACGGCCGCAGGCAACCGGTGTGTTGGTCCTGATGAACTCCTGCCAGGACGTCTCATCGTCGGGATGCGTTTCCGCGTGCGGGCCTGACCTCGCGAACAGGCGCTTGTCGGCAGATGCCAGCGCGTCGAACAGCTCGAACTGCCCGTCGCGGGGGAACATCTCGTCATCCCACTGAACGTGATACAACACCGGGGCGGCTACGGCACGCGCGGCCGCCATCATCAGGCCGGGGGAGCAGAGCCCGGGATGGAGCAACCCGGTCTGGCGGATCCCGAATTTGCAGAACACCGCACACCCGACCCCTGATCCGAGCGCGGCAGCGACCGGCAGCCCGAACCGCACGCCCATCGACATTGCGAAAACGCTGACCTTCGTATCATCGGCGAGCCCCTCGGCGGCCAGCGCGGAGACGACATCCAGCCAGTCCTCGGTCATCCGGGCCGTGACCTGTCCGATGCCCTCGTCGACGATCAGCTGCTGGTAAACGGCGGGTGCCATCGGCGACGCCACGCGGTCGCCGTGGTAGGGACCGTCGATCGCGAGGACGGCGAGGCCTGCCGCCGAGGCGAGCCAGCGCCCCATCCGCAGGTGACGCTCGCTGCGCTTGTGGCCGCTCCCGCCATGGAACAGCAGGACCAGCGGGGGAGCCGGCACAGTCCCGGGCGACCACAGGACTCCCGGCACGCTCCCAGAACGGCTGCGTATCAGGAACGACCGCTCGACACAACCTGCGCTGGTCTGCTCCCCGAGCCATTCAACTCGGTTCATAGGACGGGACACTCGTTCCATCTCCTCATAACCTGTTGGCAGGCCGCAGGGCGGAGCCGCAAGTCGACAATGATGATGGTCAGCTCGAAATCTATCACGATATATATGCTATTACCAGATGGTCATACGAGCAGAGATACGATACGCAAGATCGCAAGCGGCTCCAGGTGACTTCAGCGTCGAGGCCGACCAGCCAGGCGCCGCGGAGGCCTGGGGGAGTGGCGGGAACACAGCTGGGCCGCAATTTACGTGCCAGCAGGCCGCCCAACCCGATGACCAGCACCGGCTGACAAAATCGGATGCGTGGACCGTGCGCTGCTAGAGGCCTTCGGCCTCGATCCTGACGTTCTACACCTCAACCACGGCGCATTCGGCGTCGCGCCGGTCGTCGTACGCCAGGCTGCCGCCGCCTGGCGCGAGCGTGCCGAACGCAATCCGCACCGCTTCAACCGCGTCGAGGTCAGCGGGCTGGTGGCCGCGGCGCGGGAGCGCGCGGCGGGGTTCCTCGGTGTCGACCCGTCCCGCGCGGCGTGGGTACGCAACGTGTCCGAGGGAACGTCCGCAGTTCTCGGCTCGCTGGTGCTGCATCCTGGTGATGAACTGGTAATCAGCACCCATGGCTACGGAGCGGTCCGCAAGGCGCTCCGCCATCACGCGGCCCGAGCCGGCGCGCGGATCGTCGATGCGGCGTTTCCTGTCGGCGCCGAGGATGACGTGATCGTGTCGGCGTATGCCGCCGCCTGCTCGCGCCACACGCGGCTGGTCGTGGTCGACCGGATCACTTCGCCGACCGCCACCGTCGTCCCGGTCGCGGCCGTGTCCGCCGCTGCCGCCGACGTTGGGGCGCCGGTGCTGATCGACGCCGCGCACGCACCCGGCCAGCTTCCAGACGACATCCCGGCGCTCGGTGCCGACTACTGGATCGGCAACCTGCACAAATGGGCGTATGCCCCTCGCGGCAGCGCAATACTGTGGAGCCGACCAGAAGCCAGGGTGACGCCGACCGTGCTCAGCTGGCAACTGGACGATGGGTACGCCGAGGCGTTCGACTATCCCGGCACCTGGGACTATGCCGGTTGGCTGGCGGCCGCGGACGGCCTGGCATATTGGGAAGCACTCGGCGGCTGGGACGCCGTAGCCCGGCTCTCCGACCTGGTGACCGACGGTCAGAAGAGGGTGGCCGAGGCGCTGGGGGCCACGCTTGAGCGGCTTCCGCCCACACCCGCGCCTGCTATGCGGCTGATACCGCTGCCGGGTGGCGTCCTCACCTCTCCCGATCAGGTAGACCCCTTCTACGACGCCCTGTCGCAGCAGCGTGTCGAGGTCGCGCCGATCTACTTCGACGGAGTCGGCTACCTGCGCATCGCGGCGGCGCCGTACAACGCCCCAGACGACTACGACCGGCTGGCCGGCACCGTCCGCAAACTACTGGACCGGCCTCATGGCCACGTGATGACTGAGAAATCATGACGAGGTTGCTGCGGAGGACGATCGCGCGTCCTGAAAGGCAACCACCAGGGCGATATCGTCCGGCTCCTCGTAGCTGTATAGGACCAACATCCACCGCCACGGCCCGAGGATGAACCGCAGCGGCTCCCAGCGGCCCTCAAGTTTCCGTCCGATACGGGGAAACTGCTCGAGCGGGCGTAGTGAGCGCCTGACGCGCTCCTTGGTGTCCTGGGGGAGGCTGTGCGTGATGATCATGCGGTCAAGGTCTCTGACCGCATCCACGCTCAGCCTGACCTGGGACAACGTCAGAACTCGTCCAGCGAGATTGTCTCTCCCGCCCGGGCGCGATCCAGGCTGTGCATGGCGTGCCCGTAGGCGCCTGGGATGCCATCGAGTATCTCGCCGATGTTGCGCGCGTCGGGATCAGCTTCCTCGATGGCAGTAGAGAGCAGTGACCGTGCCAGAGTGCCTTCCTGCACGTGGGTGCGTTCCGCTAGCCGCGCCAGTTGTGCCGCGTGCTCGGGATCGAGGGTGACGTTCAGCCGATAGCCAGATCGCTCCATGCAAACAAGGCTACTACACAGAACAGCACGAAACGTGTAGACCTGCCGTCCAAAGCAGAGCATGGCCGGGCGGTGTGGCGCCCGCGGGATCCGCGGTCGGTTACATTCAGCCAGGTTGGAAGAATGCGAGCATTCTCTGGCTGGCGTCCGGCGACGCCAGGATTTCCTGGACGTGCGCGGACTGTCGGCCGGCAGCGCTGGTGCGTTCGAACATCTCGCGTTCGTATTCTCTGACGGCGGCGGCAGAGTCGTCCGGCCAGCTCGACGACGTTCTGGCCGGTGTGTGCCGGTCGGGCGTCGCTAAGCAGAGCGCGGACCCTGGAGTCCGCGCCGTCGGCGCCGACCAGCAGGTCGTACGTCGCACTACTGCCGTCGGCGAAGTGCAGCAGGCCATTGTCGGCGGATTCGAACGCGTGGCCCCAGCGCACCGCGTGTTCGGGGAGAGAGTCCAGCAGCAGGTTGCGCAGATCGGCACGGTCGACCCCGGGTCGATGGTGATGGTCATGGTTGCCTCTGATTCATCGCGTTGCCTGTTCGCGGGACATCGACCCGTGGTACGCGCGGGCCGTTCTTGTCGTATGGATCATCCATCGACATGACCTCCGACAGGATGAGTGAGATTCGGCATCTTCCGTCCGTGAGACGGGACAGCTCCATGTCAGCCACCTCGGCTCGTTCCCATGAACGCCGATAATCAGCATTATGTAAAGTTCACGCGATCTCGGCCCCCCGACGGCGACGGCTGGTGTCCCTTCTCAGTTGAAATGACGTCTCGTCTTAGTTTTGTTGGCCAGGTCTCACTCAACCTGGCCGTATTCGATGGCTAGTCTCGCTGTAGATGGCCAGTGCCTCACGCTTGTCGCGCTGACCGCCTTGCCTATCGCGCACGAGGTCCCTCCGGCCGAATATCGCGCCGCACCTCCTGGCTCCCTCCTAGCGCGATGGCGAGCCTGAGCCGTGGCGCGAGGAAGCCCTGGCCCGGCTGAGGTCCGTCAACGCCCGCAGCGTCCGGGCCTACCAGGTGATCGAGCTGCCGCGATCTCCGCAGGACCCCCGGAGGGACGCTGCGCCCGGCGCTGCGGCGGCCAGCCGCCGGAGCTGGTGGGCCCTGGCCGCTTCCTACCTCGGAAAGGCGATACCTGACACCCCTAGACCCAATGCCAATCGCTGCCAGCCAGGACTTTGCCGACCCCTTGGCCTCGACCCAGCCTGACCTCGCCGGTGTTTGATGTGCTGGTGAACAGCTTGCCGGGTACGTATTATACCGCTTTAAGCCACTATAGCCAATAGCGAGCCATTCATCATCGGTAAGTAGGTTTGAGCTATCTCGGCCCTAGACGCAGAAGATATACGAGACAGCGGCTTTTCGATAATTACCCTAAATAACGACCAAGTTACTGCTACTCTCACGTGGCTGGCCCGGGCGCGTCGCCGTCATCGTACCGGTGGCCCGCGCCGCCGAGACGGCCGCGACACTAGGCCTCTCCCCCGGGCCGGATCTCGACGCCCCGGTGGCGGTCCTTACTCCCGAGCAAGCCAAGGGACTTGAGTTCGACTCGGTGATCGTCGTCGACCCGGCCGGGATCGAGCAGGCATCGCCGCGCGGGCGGGCTGACCTGTACGTGGCGCTCACCCGGACCACCCGCAGGCTCGGGCTCGTCGGCGAAACTCCCCCGCGGCGTCGAGGCCGTACTCGGAAACGACGGCGGTGCGGCCGAGCGTGGTCAGCAGCGGTCGATGTAGGCGCCGCTGGTGTAGGTCGTCCAGGGCGTCCAGTTGGTGCCGTTGTCGGAGATGATCACGGCGGCCTGGGCGTTACCGAGCGGGTCGTAGGTGGACAGCGAGCCGTGATTGGGGTTGATCTGCCAGTATCCGCGCTCGCCGACCGTGCCTGTGGCGTACTGGTTGCCGCCGGACTCGGCCATAGCGATCTCGGCCGCCATGAAGGCCTCGCCCTGCGTGCCGCCGCCTGCCTCCCACAGCTCCTCGAGCTGGGGACAGCTCAGCGTGCCGCTCAGGTTGGCGGCAGAAGTCAGCACGGTGGCGGCGGCGCTGGCGCTGGCGGACTGGTCGTCAGGCTGGCCGTACGGGATCTTCAGGACCTCACCTGGGTAGATGTCGTTGGGGTTCTGGATCACGGACTCGTTGTCGTCGTAGATCCAGGTCCAGTCCGCCGAATCGCCGTAGTACCGCTGGGCGATCCCGGACAGCGTGTCGCCCGGGCTGACGGTGTAGGTCCGGGCGGGTGCCTGCTGGTGTCGCGTGAGCGCGTCGGTGTGCACCTGCTCGGAGACGGTCACGGCGGTCACGCCGGCGCTGGTGGCCGCGTGCGCCGGCGATGACGTGACCAGCACGCCTGCGATCGCGATCGCAGGGGCCGCCTTGCCGGCAACCTCTGCCATCTTCTCGACCTGGGACGGAGTGGTATGCCGACCGGTTCGCCGGAACTTCCGCGGTCGGCGGTGCTTGTGTCTTGAATTCACGGCGCTTCCTTGAAGGCGGCTGCGGCTACTAGGCGCTTTACTACGGACACGGCCTGCTTTCACAGCACGGTTCGAACACAGAGTGCCATGTCACGAATTGGTAATACTTGCTGACCAAAGAGCCGGAGTTGGCCGCAATTGTTCCGCTCGTAAGGGCGGGCTAGCCGTTGGCCGTGGCCTTCGACAGGCTGGCCGGGTTCCCTAACCTCGCGGCGACGGCGGACCAGGCCCGGCCCAGGAGCCCGCGGCTGGGGCTTGGCCGAGAAGCCCGCGCCGCTGCGTGCCGGGGCTCCACCTGACCCCCGGCCCGGCGGATAGCGTGCTTCGGGGCCTTCAGGACGCGAGCCTCAGGCGCGCACGGCTGGCCTGGCGTGCCCGGTGGGAGCAGCTTGACGGGCTGCGGCTCGGCGGGCGGGAACTGCGCAGGCACCGGCAGGTGCGCCTGGATGCCCGGCGCGGGCGGCTGCTCCCAGTGAACTTCCACCCCGCCCCGCTGGTGCTGCGACGGCAACGGAGCCAGGCCCACTACGGGCCGCCGCCAATCCTGGACCGGGACGCGGGGCCGGGCCGCGATCAGAGGCGAGAACCAGGACCCGTCGGGCTCGCAAGACGGTGGGGGCACACTCCTGATACGCGGGACTGCCGGTGGCGGGTTCAGTGGCGCTACGGCCAGGTCACCAAGAAGCTGTCTCGACCCGGCTCACGGTCAGCGAAAGACTGTGGTGCCGTTCTTAACTGATGCTCGCGACGATCGCCTGCCCGAGTTCCTCGGGCCGGGTGAACTGGGGCCAGTGGCCGGTGGGCAGGTCGACGTAGTCAACCTCCCGGATTTTCGCCAGTTCCCGCACGTACGGATGCCCCTGCTCCATCCACTCGCGGAGCTTCGAGCTCGGGAACTCGCACGCGATGACGGTAACGGGCACGTCGTAACGGCGCTCGTCAGACAGTTGCTGCCGGTCGATCGCGACGTGCACGGGCTGCGGGATCGCCCGAGCCCGGAACGCCGCCCGAAGCTCCTCGTCGAGGCCGACCAGGTCCGCCTCGTCGAACAGCGACCAGTCAGGCAGCGGGATCTCGCCCATCTCGGCTGGCATTTCGTCGTTGATGAGCCCGCCATCGCCGAGCGGGCCGCTGTCTACGTACACCACGCGGGCGACCCGGTCAGGCCGCGCGTCGACGGCGCCATGAGCGATCGCGCCGCCGCCGGAGTGCCCGACGAGCACGACCTGGCCGCCGGCTCGGGCGTTGGAGTCGATCACCCGCACCACCGCGTCGATGTGGTCGCGCAGCGTGATCTCGGAGCGGTCGGCGTCTTTGGACTCCATGCCGGGCAGCGTGAGCGCGTGCGTGCGGTGCCCGGCCTTCTCCAGGGCCGGTACCACCTCGTCCCACGACGAGCCGTCGAGCCAGAAGCCGGGAATCAGGATGATGTCCATGGTCCGAGGCTAGGCGAACCCACTGACAAAGTGACGCCGAACGCTGGCGCTGACGCCGGTGGGCGAGAAGGGCATGCCGTCAGGATCCGGTGGCCGCGTTCAGGGCGTACACGGCGTCGTCGTCGGTACCCACGTAGACCATCCCGCTGGAGATGGTCGGGCTGGAGTTCACCTGTCCCCCGGTCTGCACGTGCCAGCGGACGTCGCCGGTGGCGGCGTCCAGCGCGTACACCTGGCCGTCGTCGCTGCCCACGTAGACCAAGCCGCCGGATACGGCCGGGCTCGATACCACCGCTCCCCCGGTGGGCCGGGTCCACTCGATGGCGCCGGTGGCGGCGTCCAGGGCGTACACCGTATTGCCGCCGCCTATATACAGGGTCCCGCCGGAGATGGCCGGGCTGGAGTCCACCTTCCCCGCGGTCAGGCGGGTCCACTCGATGGCCCCGGTGGCAGCGTCCAAGGCATAGACCTTGCGGTCGTCACTGCCTACGTAAACCGTCCCGCCGGATATGGCCGGGCTGGAGTTGACCTGCCCGCCGGTGTGCCGCTGCCAGCGGACGTGGCCGGTGGCCGCGTTGACCGCGTAGACGAAGTCGTCTTCGCAGCCCACGTAGACGGTGCCATCGGATACGGCCGGGCTGGATGTCACGTTGTCCCCGGTCTGCACCGTCCAGCGGACGTGCCCGGTGGCCGCGTCCAGCGCGAACAGTTCGTTATTGTCATTGCCTACGTACACCACTCCCGCCACTACCGCCGCGCTGGAGTCGACACTCCCCGTGGTGTTGACTTTCCAGCGGATGGCGTCGGTGGCCGCGTCCAGGGCGTAGACGTCGTCGTTCTCGCTGCCGATATAGACGGTGCCGCCTACCACTGCGGGCCGGGCCACGATGCTGGTCCCGGAGCCCGGGGTGCTGATCTTCCAGCGCAGCTTGCCCGTGTCGGCGTCGATCGCGTACATGATGCCGTTGTCGTCTCCGACGTACACGACCCCGTCCGCCACGGCCGCGCTGCCATCGACTGAGGCCACCGTGGGGTAGGTCCAGCCCCGTCGGACCTGACCAGAGGCCTGACCGGAGGCCCGCCCAGAGGCCTGACCGGAGGCCTGGCCGGAGGCCCGGCCCGAGCCGGCCGGAACCGGCGGATGGGCCCGCGATCCGCTGCCGGTCAGCGCGACGCCAGTGGCGGCGCCCGCCGCCAGCAGCACCACGGTGAGCCCGGCCAGAGCCAGCCTGCGCCGTGGCCCGCGCCGCGTAGACCGGTCCTCGGCAGGACGGACAGGGCCAACCGCGGCTGGGCCTTCATGAGAGGGTGGCGTCCCCATCGTTTCGACCTGACCGCCCGGGGCCTGCGTCCGGCTGCCCGCATCAGGGATGCCGTGTGTACCACCGTCCTGCGGAGCCTCAGCCAGCACCGGGTCGCTCGAGTACGCGCGGGTTACGCGTTCGGGCAGCCAGCCCGCCTCGGGCTGGACCGGCCCCACGTCGGCGAGGACATCGGCCGGGGTGGGCCGGGAACCCGGCTCCTTCTCCAGGCACCGCGCCACCAGTGGCCGGAGGTCATCGGGCACCTGGTCCAGGTTCGGAGGCGTGTGGACCACCCGGTAGAGCATCACGTTGCTCGACCCGTTTCCGAACGGTCCCTCGCCTGTGGCCGCGAAGGCGAGAACTGCCCCCAGGCTGAAAATGTCGCTGGCCGGGCCGACGTCACGGCCCTCAGCCTGTTCCGGCGACATAAATCCAGGCGAGCCGATCACAAAACCCGCCTCCGTCAGCGCGGTCGTTCCCGCAGCCAGCGAGATGCCGAAATCAATCACTCGCGGACCATCGCCGGCGAGCAGGACGTTCCTCGGCTTGAGGTCGCGGTGGATCACGCCGGCCGCGTGGATCGCGGCCAGGCTCTCCGCCAGCCCGGCGGCTAGGGTCCGGACGGAGGCGACGGGCAGCGGCCCGTGCTCGTGTACCGCGTCCGCCAGCGAAGGGCCGTCCACGTACGCCGTGGCCAGCCATGGCGTCGGGCCGTCTACGTCCGCGTCGACGACCATGGCCGTGAACAGGCCGTTTACCTTCCGCGCGGCGGCGATCTCGCGCCGGAAGCGCACCCGGAACTCGGGCTCGGCAGCCAGCCTGTCGTGGATGACCTTCACCGCCACCCGCCTGCCACCTGCCGAAAGACCAAGGAACACCCGGCCCATGCCGCCCTCGCCTAGCCGCCCGAGCAGCCGGTACGGCCCGATTTCCCGCGGATCAGAAGGCTCCAACTCTCGCACCACGCGCGTCCCCACCCCAAGGCTTCCGAAGCTCCGGAAATTGCGACGTTAGTCCTTTTGGCGCTTTACCGGCACGATGATAACAATGGTTCCCCGCCCGGGCCTGCGTCGGTCCTGACGTATGCCCAGTTATGTCTGCTTTATCCCCGCGCCCGAACGCAATAGCAGCGAGCCTTATTCACGGTGGGCCGCGACGATGTGCCCGTCCAGCCAACGGGCGCGCCCGTCGTGGATGAGGTCATCGACGATCGAGTCCGACCAGTACCACAGCCAGGAAAACCAGCGCCGCAGCTCGCGCTCGGGCGCGGCCACCGCAGCTCGAACACCAGCGGCGACCAGGTCCCGGAGCGCTTCGCCTGGATCGATGTCCGCTCCGCCCGGCCCCTGATACACCTGGTCCCAGCGCGCCAGCTCGCTGGAATGCGGTTGCCCCTCTCCCCCGGTGACGTGCAGCGACCGTGAGATGATCACGCCGCACCGCTCCATCGGCGCCCGCAGCGAGTTCAGCTCCTGCCGCTTCATCCCCAGTTCGAGGCGGAGGTCCTCGACGCCGGACGGCCCGGCGCGCGCCAGGTGGTCAAGCACCCGGGCCGCGCCGCGGTCGGCGGCGCGCATGCGGGTGATCTCGGCGCGGCAGATCGGGTCGAGCAGCCGGGCCACCTCGCCGCAGACGAGCAGGTTCTTGCCCCGGTGGACGCCGGTGATCAGGTGGCCGCGCTCCGCGAGCGCGCCGAACCACGGCCACTTCGTCGCGGGCCAGGTCGCGAAGCCCGGACTGCCCGGCTGGTAGGGATCCTCGTGGCAGGCCTCGTATAGGCTCGGCAGCGCGCTGTCCGCGGTCCGGGTCAGCATCCCGCGGTCACGCAGGAACGCGTCCGCCTCATTGAGCGACCCGAGCGCCAGGTCGGGCGTCAGCCTGCAGCGGAACGCCCGCTCCTCGAGGACTGCGGCCAGCGACTCCATGCCACTATCCTCTGGCACCGTGTACACGCAAGGAAAGCCGTGAATGGCCCGGCGTCCGGTGCCGTCGGGGTGATCGGCCTCGGGGAGATCGGCCAGGTCCACGCCGCGGCGGTGCGGGCGTCACGCTCGGCGCGCCTGATGGCCGTGGCCGACACCGCGAGCGGGCTCCTGCCGCCGTTCGAGGCTCAAGGCGTGCGGTGCTACCAGGACGGGGCCGGGCTGATCGCCGACGAGCAGGTCGGTACGGTCTGCGTGTGCCTGCCGCACCACCTGCACTTGCCGGTGACCCTGGAGGCGATCCGGGCGGGCAAGAACGTGCTGGTCGAAAAGCCGCTCACGACCACCGTCGAGGAGGGCCAGCGGCTCGTCGACACGGCGGCCGCTGCGGGCGTGGCGCTCGGGGTGTCGCACAACCAGCTCTTCTACGCCCCGCATACCGAGGCCAAGCGGCTGATCGACACCGGCGTCATCGGCACGCCCGTGCTCATCCGACTGCGCCTGGGCGCGGGTCCCCGGTGGGGCGGCTGGCGGGCATCCCCGGACCTGGCCGGCGGCGGGCTGCTGGCCGACGCCGGCGTGCACCGGCTGTACCTCGCCCTGCACTTCTTCGGGCCGGTCCGCGGCGTGCGCGCGATCCTCGACTCGCCCGGGCGCCAAGGCGATACCTTCGCCGTGGTCATCCTGGAATTCATGTCCGGCGCCCTGGGCGTCATAGAGGCCAATCACGGCGGGCCGCCGGGGACCTTCGACGACGAGATCGAGATCACGGGCAGCGCCGCCACCCTCCGCGTGGCCGGCCTCGAGTCGCGGTACGTCGGCTACCGCACGGACCCGCCCCTGTCGATGTTCCGCGACCGGCGGTGGTGGGAGGTGCCCGTCCCGCCCGATGACTGGCAGGCGTCCGTGCAGGCCAGCGTCGCGGCCTACCTCGATGCGGTCACCGCGGGCCGGGAACCGCCGGTAACCGGCACCGCCGCGCTCGAGACGGTGCGCCTCTTGCAGCAGATCTACGACAACGCGGCGGTGCTGCGCGACGGGAACTCCCCCGGCCGCGGCATCGGCCGCTGACTTGCGATGATCAGAGCATGGTCGGAACAGTAGCCAGGCTTCGCCGGTACCCGGTCAAGTCGATGCTGGGCGAGGACCTGGACGCCGGCGATGTCACGTTCAGCGGCCTAGACCGCGACCGGCGCCTGGCTGTGGTCAGCCGCCGGACGGGCAAGATCGCAAGCGCGAAGTACCCCAGGCTCTGGCGCGACCTGCTCACGCTGTCCGCCGCCGCCGAACAACCCGCCGCAGGTCACGGCGCCGCCGACGGCGTGCGGATCACGCTGCCGGACGGTGCGGTCATCCACAGCACGGATTCCGATGTCGACGCGGTCCTGTCCGAGGTGCTGAGCGAGCCGGTCACGCTGACCGCGACCCCGCCACCCGGCGCGTCGCTGGACCGGGCCGTTCCCGAGGCTGTCCTACAGGACGGGGTGACCGCCGAGGTGCCCGCCGAGGTTCTCGAGATCGGCGCGGGCGCGCCGCCCGGCACCTTCGTCGACTTCGCCGCGCTCCACCTGATCACCACCGCCACGCTCGACCGCATCGCCGGGCTGAGCCCGCGCGGCGTGGCCGATCCTGAGCGATACCGCCCGAACGTGATCATCGGCACCGCGGCCGGTGGCTTCGCCGAGAACGACTGGCTGGACCGGTACCTAGCCGTCGGAGACGACCTGATCCTCCGCGTCATCGCGCGCACGCCGCGTTGCGCGGTCCCGACCCTGGCGCACGGCCCGCTCCCCCGCGACACCGACGCCCTCCGGGTGCTGGCCCGCCACAACCGGCTGGCCCCGATACCGGACGCCGGCCCCGAGCCGTGTGCCGGTGTCTACGCCGAGGTGCTGAACCCCGGCCGGATCAGCCTGGGCGATAGCGTCTACCTGGTCTAGGCGCCGCGGAAGCGGCGGTGCAGCCGGCGTTCTCGCAGCCAGCCCTCGCGGGCGGGCAGGACCCGGACGCGGCGCCCGGCGAAGGCCGGCTTCCGCAGGCCTGCCCGGTATTCCGCAGGCTCGCACCCGCCGATGGTGCGCTCAGCGACGGCGGCGGTGGCCACGCTCCAGGCCGGACATCCGGAACAGGAGCAGCACCACGAAGGCGCCGATGACGGACCAGATGAGACCCACGGCGTGGAAGGTGTGCACGTTCGCCGTGTGGTACTGGACGATGTTGTCGAGGAACCCGCCGACGAATGAGCCGACGATCCCGAGGACGATGGTGCCGAAGATCCCGATGGGGTCACGGCCGGGCAGCAGCAGGCGGGCGATGGCGCCCACGATGAGTCCGATTACGCAAAGCCAGATGATGAATATAAGCACGTCTGTAATAGTTCCCCCCCTGCGGGGATTATGCCTAATCGGCCAGTTCGCGTTCGAGCGGGGTGCGGAACCGAGGGACGACCCGCGTGCGCGGGTCCGGGCCGATCCAGTCGCGGAGCCGGTCCGCTTCGGCCGCTATCGCGGCGGCGGCCTCGGCTCCGGCGTCTTCGAGCAGGCGGAACGCGATCTCGCCTTCCTTACGGCACGCCCAGCCGCCCACGATCCGGCCGTCCCACCATACGGTCGGCCCGATGTTCCCTGACCGGTCGAACAGCGCGGCCGCGTGGCTGCCGACGTACCAGGACCTTTCCCGCCAGCCCATGGCGCTGGGGTCAAGGGCGGGCAGCAGTGCCGCCCACGGCTCGGCCGGGGCGACCTGATCCTCGTCGCCAGCCAGCACGACGCC
This sequence comes from Streptosporangiaceae bacterium, assembly GCA_035505275.1. GTDB lineage: Bacteria > Actinomycetota > Actinomycetes > Streptosporangiales > Streptosporangiaceae > Palsa-504. Next base: position 20,823 of record DATJQX010000106.1, read on the forward strand.
CGCCGCGCCGTCCAGGTCCACCTCGGCGACGTCAAGCGAGTTCAGCGCCTGCCGCGTCTGCGCGGCCGTCCAGCCGGCCCACCACTGCAGGTCGGAGGGCAGGCCCGGGCCGAACGCGGCCAGCCACCGCCGGGCCAGCTCGGCCCGCGCCACCGCGGCCGGCAGGTCCGTTCGCGGAGGGGCGGCCGACCAGGTGAACTGGCTGGAGGTCCACCCGCCGCGCGGCCGGCCGCGCACGATGAGACCTTCGGCCGACAGCAGCGTGAGCAGCCGGGTCGTGAGGTTCACCGCCCCGCCGTAGGGGTTGTCCGCCGCGGCGATGATCTGGGTCCGCAGCCGCGGCTCGTCCCTGGCGAGCTCGGCGCCGGTCGCGGAGCCGCGCGCGGCCAGCACCCGGACGGTGCCCTCGCCTACCTCCTTGAGCCAGGTCGCGGCGTCCTCGGCGACGCCAGCGTCGTGCACGACCCGGGCGAGCTGTCGGCGCATGCGCTCCGCGATCTGGTCGGTACACGCGGCCTGGACCACCGGGACCAGGTCAGCGGGCACGACGAACACCGTCCGGCGCATGCCGAGCATCCGTATTAGCCCGCGCTCGTCGTACAGCGCGCGCTCGATTGCCGCTTTATCGACTTCACCGGTCCGGGCCCAGGCGCCCAGGTAGACCGACGCGGGGTCGGTGCCGTGCAGGCCCACGATGTCGGCGACCGCGGCGGCGACGGTGCCGGCGCGCTCCCCTGGCGCGAGGTGGTGCCGAACGGCCAGCCGCGCGCGCCGCTCGGCCACGCTGACCGTCCGCATGCCGTGCCCCATGACGCTGACCCTACCGGCGTAACGTCGGCGGCATGACTCGCTACCGCCAGCCCGGCACGATCCTGACCGACCACGTGTTCGCCGTCCCCCTCGACCACAACAGGCCGGACGGAGAGCAGATCGAGGTGTTCGCGCGCGAGGTCGTCGCCGCCAGCAAGGCAGACGCGGAACTTCCGTGGCTGCTGTTCCTCCAGGGCGGGCCCGGCCAGCCGTCGCCGCGGCCGGCCGGCCGGGAGTCCTGGCTAGACCGGGCGCTGGAGGACTACCGGGTGCTCCTGCTCGACCAGCGCGGCACCGGCCGGTCCACCCCCGCGACGCGGCGGACGCTCGGCTGCCTGGGCTCGCCGCAGGCGCAGGCCGACTACCTGGCGCACTTCCGCGCCGACAGCATCGTGCTCGACGCCGAGCTGATCAGGCGTGAGCTGATCGGCGAAGCGCCGTGGAGCGTGCTCGGGCAGAGCTTCGGCGGCTTCTGCACGGTCACCTACCTGTCGTTCGCCCCGCACGGCGTGCGCGAAGCGTTGATCACCGGGGGGCTGCCCGGCCTGTCGGCGAGCGCCGAGGACGTCTACCGGCGCACGTATCCCGCGGTGGCCGCCAAGAACGCCGCGCACTACGAGCGGTACCCGGACGACGCGGAGCAGGCGCGCCGGGTCGCGAGATACCTGGCCGAACGCGAGGTCCGGCTGCCGGACGGGGCCCTGCTGTCGGTGCAGGCGTTCCAGGCGCTCGGCTCCATGCTCGGCATGAGCACCGGCAGCGACGGGCTCCACTACCTGCTCGAGGACCCCTTCGCGGGCGACGATCTGGCCGACGCCTTCCTGTACGGCGTCCAGGCCAGGCTCAGCTTCGCCGCGGCGCCGCTGTACGCCGTGCTGCACGAGGCTTGCTACGCCCAGGGGTCCGCGACCCGGTGGGCCGCGCAGCGCGTCAGGGCGGAGTTCGCCGAGTTCGACGCCGGCCCGGCGCTGGAGGAGGACAGCTCCGCTCCCCTGCTGTTCACCGGCGAGATGATCTACCCCTGGATGATCGACGCGGACCCGGTACTGCATCCCCTGCGCGGCGCCGCCAATCTTTTGGCCGAACGCGACGACTGGGCCCCCTTGTACGACCCGTCGCGCCTGGCGGCCAACGACGTGCCCGTGGCCGCGGCCGTCTACTACGACGACATGTACGTGGACCGGGAGTTCTCGATGGCCACGGCACGCGGGGTCCGCGGCCTGCGCCGCTGGGTGACCAGCGAGTACGAGCACGACGGCCTGCGGGTCAGCGCCGGAGCGGTACTCGGCCGCCTGATCGACATGAACCGCGGCAATCTCTGATAAGGGCCGCAGCTCGGCGGAGGTCTTTTCGGCGTGCGTCAGGGCGGCGGCCAACATGTCCGCCGCCTGTCCGGCTGCCGCGAGCGCCTCGACCGCCTCGGTCACCCACAAGTCGGGATCCTGACCCGGGACCGGCGTGATATGCCCGTCCTCGCACTGGATCACGAGCATCCGGGCGAGTTGCTCGCACAGTCGCGGCAGGTCCTGACTCATCCCTCGCAGGCTTGCGATGACCTCGCGGACGCTCCCCAGGCTGGCGAAGCCGGCGCTGTCCGAGGTGAGCTCGTTCAGCGCCCGGACGGCCTGCGCGGCCTGACCGGCAACGTCGCCCGCCGTTATCGCGCTGGCCACGTCGCCGGCGCGCTCCCCTGCCGCTCCTGGTCGGCTCCGGGCCAGTGCGGCGGACTCTGCGTCGACGGCAGAGCCGTAGGGACGAAGCCGTTTGGGCATTTCTCCAGGGTTACTCGGGGTGGCCGACTGCCTCCGCTGGTCTTGAGACACAACGCCAGGAGAAGAGTTTCAAATTCCCGTATTTAAAACCTGTACAGAGATATGGTATTGAAATACAGTACCGGTAGAGCCCGGCACCCCCGGCCGGGCGGAAGGCGGTGCACACATCATGACCACGACCGTCATCGCGGAGCCGGCCGCTCCGCCCCGCTACGCTGCCGGGTCCGCGGCTCCGGACCTTGCCGCAAGGTCCGCGGCTCCGGGCCTTGCCGCCGGGTCCGGAGCTCCGGGTCTTGCCGCCGGGTCCGCGGCTCCGGACCTCGCCGCCGGGTCCGCGGCTCCGGCAGGCAAGGGCCTTCGAGCCGGAGCGCTCGGGCTGCTCTCCAGCGTGGTGATCGCGGTCTCCTCGACCGCGCCCGCCTACAGCATGGCCGCGACGCTCGGCCTCATCGTCGCCGTGGTCGGCGTGCACAGCCCGGGGACGCTGATCGTGTCGTTCCTGCCGATGCTGTGCATCGCGTACGCGTTCCGCGAGCTGAACAAGGCCGACCCGGACTGCGGCACCACGTTCACCTGGACCGCGCGGGCCTTCGGGCCCCGGACCGGGTGGATGGGCGGCTGGGGGATCATCGCGGCCGACATCATCGTGATGGCCAGCCTGTCCCAGATCGCCGGCCGGTACTTCCTGCAGCTGGTCGGCGCGGGCTCGGCCGGCGCTTTCTGGGTGACGGCGGTCGGCGTCGCGTTCATCGCCCTGCTCACCTGGGTCTGCTACCGGGGCATCGAGGTGTCCGCCCGCCTCCAGCAGGTGCTGCTGGTCATCGAGGTCGGCGCGCTGACCGTCTTCGCGGTGGTCGCGCTGGTCAAGGCGGGCACCGGGCACGCCCTGCCCGGCGCGGCGCACCCGTCGGCGGCGTGGCTCAACCCGTGGACCGGATCGTTCGGCAGCCTGTCGAACTCCTTCCTGCTGGCCGTGTTCATCTACTGGGGCTGGGACTGCGCGCTCAGCGTGAACGAGGAGACCAAGGACGCCGCCCGCACGCCGGGTCGCGCGGCCGTCATGGCGACGCTGATGCTGGTGGCGATCTTCGCGGTGATCAGCGCCGCCTCGCTGGCCTACGCCGGGCCCGCGTTCCTGGCCGCGCACAGTACCGACGTGCTCAGCGCGATGGCCTCCTCCGTGCTTGGCAGCACGCCGGGCAAGCTGCTCGTGCTGTGCGTGCTGACCTCCACGGCCGCCTCGGCCCAGACCACGATCATGCCGACCGCGCGCGCCGTGCTGGCCATGTCCGCGCACCGCGCGCTGCCCGGCTGGTTCGCCCGGATGCACCCCCGCTACCGCACCCCCACCGTCGCCACCCTGGCCATGGGCGTGGTGTCGGCGCTGTTCTTCGTCATGCTGACCCTCGTCTCCAAGAACGTGCTGGCCGACTCGGCGGCCGCGACCGGCCTGCTGATCGCGTTCTACTACGGCCTGACCGGGTTCGCCTGCGCCTGGTTCTTCCGCCGCGAACTGCTGACCAGCGTGCGCGCGTTCGTCGTCAAGGGGATCCTGCCGCTGGTCGGCGGGCTGGCCCTGCTCGGCGCGTTTGTCCTGTCGATCAAGTCGTACTGGCCGGCGGCCAGCAGTTACTCCAGCTTCCACGGAATCGGCGGTATCTTCCTGATTGGCGCCGGCTCGCTGGTCGTCGGGGTGATCCTGATGGTGGTCACGGCCCGGTTCATGCCGCGGTACTTCGCGGACGGGATCACGGCGCCAGCGCAGGGCGAAGGGAGTCACTCGTCATGACCTTTGCGGGCCTGGAATCCGCCGCCGGGCCAGGTCCCCTCGTGTCGGCCCGCGGCCCTGCTAGCCAGCACGGGGCTAGCCAGCACGGGCCTAGCCAGCACGGGGCTAGCCAGCACGGGGCTGACCAGCACGGGCGCCGCGGGCCCGGCCGTCGGGCCGGCCGGCGCAAGATCGCGGTGCTGGAGGCCGCATGCCGGGTCATCGCCGAGCGCGGCGCGGACGCGACCCGGTTCGCCGACGTGGCGGCCGAGAGCGGCGTTCCGGTCAGCACCCTCCAGTACTACTTCGGCTCACGCGAGGACCTGCTCGTGGCGGCCTTCCGGCACGCTTCCAGCGCGGAGATCGACGCCCTGGAGGCGGAAGTCGCCGGCCTCAGCGACCCGTGGGAGCAACTCGAGCGGATCATCACCCGGTCGCTCAGCGGGTACCAGCCGGACGCGCCGGAAGGCGGCCGGCTGTGGATCGAGTCGTGGCACTTCGGCATCAGGGACGCGGAGATGCGGGCCGACGCGCTGCGCGACAACACCGCGTGGCGGGGCCTGGTGGCTCAGGTGGTGCGGCGCGGCATCGAACTTGGGACCTTCGGGGACGCCTACGACCCGGACAAGGTCGCCGTCCTTACCATCGCCGCGACGGACGGGATGGGCATCCCGCTCTCGCTGGCCGACCCGCAGCTCACCCCGGCGGGCGCCGCGCAGGACGTCATGGCCGTACTGCGCGAGTTCCTGCGCCCGGCCGGGAACCCTACTTGACGTAGGCGATGGGCTTGACGGCCGGCGGAGCCGGCAGCGGCTCGGACTGGTAGTGGGCCCGGATGCCCGTGATGTAGCGCCGGCAGCGTTCGGTGAGCCCCTCCGCGGTCTGCATGCGGCCCTTGGTGACCAGGATGCCCAGGTCGGCGCCGTGGAACTTGTAGTCGCCCGGGCCGTAGACGCGCATGAAGAAGGCCTCGTCCTCGCTGGTGATCTCATGCCAGTCGTTGCTGACGTGCTCGAAGGCGAGGGCGCCGCCGTCGGTCATCCGCCAGGACCCGGTGCGCGGGGCGGCCAGGATCCGCTCCACATCGTCGCCTGGCTCCTTCATGATCAGCTGCGACCAGACGTCCACGGCCGCGAGGGCGCTCCAGCGCTCGTTGATCTCCTCCACGTCGACCGTGTAGTCGACGTCCATGAACTCCAGCAGGTGGAACAGGAACAACGGCATGTCAGCGTACGCGCCCGCCGTCACGTTGGTCATCGAGGAGACGCCCGAGATCCTGGGGTTCAGCTCGCCCAGGTATACCGCGCCGGTATCGGTGTCGACCAGCACGTCGACCTCGAGGAAGCCCTTGTAGCCCTCCCGCGCGAGCCGGTCGCCCAGCTTGCGGACGTGGCCGATCGCGACGGCCCGGTCGGCTTCGGACAGGGCGTCGGGGAACAGGTCGTTACCGCACCAGCCGCCCTTGTAGGGGGTGAGCTCCGGGTACCCGGTCAGGTCGGTCATGAACGGCCCGACGATCGTGCCGTGCCTGGTGATGCAGGCCTCCACGGCCGCGGCCCGGTTGTTGATGCGCTTCATCACCTTGAGCTGCTGCCCGCGAATGTCCGCGGCGTAGGCATCCCAGTCCTGCTCAGAGGCGATGAAGAACGTCGTCTTGCCCGAGTCGCCGTAGGGCGTCTGCACGACCAGGTCGGCGCCCAGGCCGCTGTCCTCGGCGAGCGCGGTGAGTTCGGCGTAGCTGTCGGCCTGGCCGAGCACGTTCGGGACCGACGGGGCGCCCGCCTCGTTGCCGAGCTGGGTGGTCACGATCTTCGAATCCAGGCGCCGCCGCAGCGAATCGGGCGGCAGGATCAGGTCGTAGCCCTGTTCCCGGCAGATCTCCTCGGTCTCGGAGTCGAAGAACACCATCGCGACCCTCGGCACGCCGCCGCGGCGGCTCAGGTACTCGCGGACCTCGGCGTCGCGCAGCAGGTAGTTGTTGATCTGTTCGCTGGACTCGAACTCGATGTACGGGCGGTTCTCCGGCGCGAAGACCCGGGGATGGCGGCCGTCCCAGGAGTCGTAGTAGGCGATGTACTGGAAGTTGCGGACCCAGCGATCGATGCCGAGCAGGTTGAAGGCCGTGGGCCCGATGAAGTAGATCGGCTCGGAGTTGGTACGGAAGAACGTGCGTAGCTCAGATATGCCGTTCAGATGGCGGCGGGCGGTTGATCCGGCGGAGCCGGCTGGACGTGGCACATCAGTCACGGAGCCTCCTTACGCACCAGGACAATCACTGATATACCGCCAGGCTAGGCTGCCAGATGCGGCGCCGTCGAGCACGAACGGCGGCCAGCGCGGGGCAGGGGCTCGGGCCGCAGAGGGCTCACACCACGTTGGGCCGTGGTGGCGGGGCGGTATCGCCCTGGCGGCTCAGGCCGGATACGACGCCCGCCAGGCGCCGGCCGTGGGCCGGGTTGATCGGAGCCCGGCCGCCCAGCGCCCCGCCGACGGCATCGAAGGCGTTCAGGGTGTCCTGGAGGTAGGCCGGATTCTGCGCCTGCGGCCACGAGGAGAACTTCACGCACACCGTGTTCGTGCGCCGGCTGACGTGCAGCATCTGGCCGTGGATGCCCAGGCCGAGCAGGACATCGCCGTAACCGCCCGGGCGGAACCAGAACTGGTTGCGGTACCAGCCGCCCGGGAGCCCCCATTCGGCCGGGGACGCCGCGAACACGGACCGGGTGTCGGCGTCCACGGCCCAGCCCTGGCGGAGCCATCGGGGCGGGACGACCCCGCGTACCCCACCCTGCCCGTCCGGGACCGTGCCCCCGTCCAGCAGCATCTGGCCGAACCGGGCCACATCGCGCACCGTGGCACACAGGCCCCCGTCGTGGACGGCCGCGCCGGCGGCGTCGTGCAGCAGGTCAGCGTCGTGCTCGGCGCCCATCGGCGCCCACACCAGCTCGGACATGAGCTCGGCCATGGGCGTGCCTGCCGCGCGCTCGCACACCCAGCCCAGCACGTCAGACTCCGCGGAACGGTAGAGGAACCTGCTGCCGTGCGGCGCCTCGGCCCGCAGGGTGACCAGGTACCGGTAAAGGCCGCCGGCCTGGTCAACGTGGACGTGACTGCCACCGCCGGACTGCCAGCCGAGCCAGTGGTCAAGCAGCCGGATATCGGCCTGCGGGTTCGTGTAGTCCTCGACGAACCTGACCCCGCTGCGCATGTCCAGGATGTGCCGCACGATGGCCCCGGCGTAGCCGCTGGCGGCGAGTTCGGGGACGTAGTCGGTGATCAGGCGGTCGGCGTCGAGCTGGCCGCGGTCGATGAGCACGGCGGCCACGCAGCCCAGCACGGACTTCGACACCGACATCAGCGCGTGGGCCAGGTCCGGGGCCCCCAGGGCGCCGTACCACTCGGCGGCAAGCTCGCCGTCCTGCAGCACGATATAGGCGTCGGTGAAGGTATCGGCCATGACCTCGCCCACGGTGCCGGCCGAGCCGTCGGCGCGGGCCAGGGCGACGCCCAGCAGGTCGGCGGGCGCCGCCTGCGCGGGCAGCACGCGCGCGGGCCCGGTGCCGCGTGACACGCGGTAGGCCGGCAGGAACTCGCTGGCGTGCCAGTACGCCCAGCGGTTGAACGGCGGTTCCTGCCAGTTGCCCGCGGTGACCGGTACGCCCTGAACCTCAGGCCCCCGCTCCAGCGACATAGCCGAATCCTAGTTGAGGCTGTCAGTCCGAACGGTGCGTTAAGGTGCGGTCCATGACCCTTGAAGGCACCGGTCCGGCGGCACCGACGGCGGGGCGCGACGGCGCGCCCGAGCTGATGGCCGGCTTCCCCCCGGCGCCCGAATCACGGGTCACCCTGGCCAACTGGCAGGACCCCCCGTACAACCGCTGGGCCTTCCAGCACATGCGCGAGCTCATTCCCAGCCAGGTGATCCCGGCCGAACCGCGCGGGCTGGCGGCGCTGCTGGCCGCCTACCGGCCGGTGGGCAACCTGCTGGTGACCCGGCCGGACGGCAGCGCCGTAACCGTGGAGGAGGTTCTCGCCGCCACGTTCACCGACGCGCTGGTGGTGCTGCACGACGGCGAGCTGGTGACCGAGCGGTACTACGGGAGCATGACCGCGGGCACCAGGCACCTGCTGATGTCGGTGTCCAAGTCCATCGTCGGATGCGTGGCCGGAACGCTGGCCGGCCGGGGACTGCTCGATCCGGCCGCCCCGGTGACGGCGTACGTGCCGGAGGTCGCCGGCTCGGGCTACGACGGCGCGTCGATCCGCGACCTGCTCGACATGCGGACCGGCGTCGCCTTCCGCGAGACCTACACCGCCCTGGACGCCGAGGTCCGGGTGATGGAGCGCTCCATGGGCTGGCGCCCTCCGCTGCCCGGTGACCCGGAGGGCGCCTACCCGTACCTGGCCACGCTGGGCACGGCCGGGCCGCACGGGGTCGAGTTCAGCTACCGCTCGGCCGACAGCGACATGCTCGGCTGGGCGTGCGAGCGGGCCAGCGGTACCCGCATGGCCGATCTCATCTCCGCCCTCATCTGGCAGCCGATCGGCGCGGAGTCCGACGCGGAGATCACCTGCGACGCCCTGGGGTCGGCCATCCACGACGGCGGGATCTCGGCCACGGCGCGCGATCTGGCCAGGTTCGGCCAGATGCTGGTCGACGACGGCTTGGCGCTGGGGCGCACGGTCGTCCCCGGGGCCTGGCTCTACGACGTCCGCGCCCCGGAACCAGGTGTCCGGGACGCCTTCGCCCGTACCGACAACGAGTACGTCCTGCCCGGCGGCTGGTACCGGAACCAGTTCTGGGTCATCCCCGGCTCCGGCGGTCCCGTCCTGGTCTGCCTCGGGATACACGGCCAGCTGATCTACGCCGACCGTGCCTCCCGCACGGTGGTGGCCAAGCTGTCGTGCTGGCCCCACGCGCAGCACGTCGGCTACCTGCTGGACACGCTCCGGGCCTGCGCGGCCGTGGCCGAGTCCCTATCGGCGCCCCGCTGAGTCCCCTCGGCCTCAGCCGCGGAACTCGTCGATCGCGTTGGTCCCCTCGTTCACGACCAGAAGGCCGTTACCGGCCTGCGTGGCGATGACGCCGAACAGGTCGCCCGCGCCGTTCTTGATCAGCGTCTTGATACCCTGCCAGGCGTGGCGGATCGCGAAACACGCAGGCAGTCCTTCGGCTCGGTGGCCGCCGACTACGACCGGTACCGCCCGGGCCCGCCAGAACAGGCGCTGGACTGGGTGCTCCCGCCACACGCGGAGGCGGTGCTGGACCTCGCGGCCGGGACCGGCGCCGTGACCAGGGAACTTATCGGCCGCGTGCCGCGGGTCATTGCGGTCGAGCCGGACGAGCGGATGCGCGCCGTGCTGTCGGCACGGTGCCCGGAGGCCGAGGTCCTGGCCGGCCGGGGCGAGGACATCCCGCTTCCCGGCGCGTCGGTGGACGCGGTGCTGATCTCCTCCGCCTGGCACTGGCTCGACCCCGAGCAGGCCGTGCCGGAGATCGCCCGGGTGCTCCGGGTCGGCGGCAGGCTCGGCGTGATGTGGACCCACCGGGACCAGCGGGCGCCGTGGGTGGCCGAATTCAACCGGCTGTCCCGCTGGGCGCGCGAGGCGGACCGGCCGCGGGATCAGCGGGCCGACGCCGGGCGGGACCCGGAACGCTCCCAGGGGCGCCGCCGCCGGCGCGAGGTTGCCTTTCCGCCGGGTATCCCGCTGTCGCAGGTCGAGGAGCGAGCGTTCGAGTTCTCGCTGCCGAGGACCAAGGACGAGCTCGCCGGGCTGCTCGGCACCTACAGCGGGGTGATCACGCTCGCCCCCGGCCAGCGGGCCGAACTCACCCGGCAGGTCAGGGCCTTCCTGGACCGCCAGCCCTGGGACCGGATCGACCTGCCGATGATCTGCCGCTGCGTGCGGAGCACCCGCCTGCCCGCCTAGCCGGATGTTTGGCGTTGGGGCCCTGAACCTCCGCCTACCGGGTGTTAGTAGCCCCAGCACCTATTTCTATCGGGGCTTGTGAGGCACAAGCCCCATCTAGCGGGGCTCGTGGGCCACGAGCCCCATTCGGCCCGTCTGCGGCAGCCGCGGCGCGGGTGGGCAGCCCCAGCTTCGCCAGGATGTTCGCCACATGGCGATGCACGGTGTGCGGGCTGATCACCAGACGCTCGGCGACCTGGGTGCCGGACAGGCCCCGCGCGACCAGCCCGAGCACGTCTATAGGGCACAGGTCAGGCGGCCGGCCCCGCGGGCCTGCTCAGGCCGGAGACCTCAGGTAGTGCAGCACGGCGAGCACCCGGCGGTTGGTGTCGCTGTCGTCCGGAGGCAGGCCCAGCTTGCTGAAGATGCTGGCCACGTGCTTCTCGACCGCCCCGGCCGAGACCACGAGCCCGGCCGCGATGCCGGAGTTCGACCGGCCTTCGGCCATCAGAGCGAGGACCTGGCGTTCCCGCGGGGTCAGCGAGGCCAGCCCGCCGCGCTGCCTGGTCGCCCGGAACAGCTGGCTGACCACCTCCGGGTCCAGCGCGGTCCCGCCCGCGGCCACCCGCTCCAGCGCCGCGGCGAACTCGGCTACGTTGGCCACCCGGTCCTTGAGCAGGTACCCCACCCCCGCCGCTCCCGCCTCGAGCAGCTGCGCGGTGTAGGAGGTCTCGATGTACTGCGAGAACAGCAGCACGCCGGTGCCGGGGAACTCCTTCCGCAGCTGCAGCGCCGCCCGCAGGCCCTCGTCGGTGTGCGTGGGCGGCATCCGGATGTCCACCACTGCCACGTCCGGCCGGTGCCCGGCCACCGCGGCCAGCAGCCCGTCCCCGTCGGGCACCGCCGCGCAGACCGTATGCCCGCGGTCCTCGAGCAGCCGGATCAGCCCCTCGCGCAGCAGCGCGGCGTCCTCCGCGATCACGACCTGCATCAGCACGAACCCCTTAGGCCTTAAGCGGCAAGACGACGGTTACCCTGGTCGGGCCGCCGGGCGGGCTGGACACGTCGATCCGCCCGTCCACCGTGGACACCCGCTGGGCCAGTCCGGCTAGGCCGCTGCCGTGGGCCGCGTCCGCCCCGCCGATGCCGTCATCGGTCACCTCGAGACGTAGCACACCGCCTCGTTCGGTATGAATGTTGAGGATGATCTCATTGGCGTAACTGTGCTTGGTCGCGTTGGCGATCAGTTCGGCCGCGCAGAAGTAGGCGATGGTCTCGATGGCCGGGGCCGGGCGCGGCCCGATGGCGCCTGCGACCGTCGTGGGGATCGCACTGCTCGCGGCCAGGGTGGTCAGCGCGCTAGCCAGGCCGTTGTCGAGCGCGGGCGGGTGGATGCCGCGGGCCAGGTCACGCAGGTCGGCCAGGGCGTCCACCGCGTTGCGCTGCGCGGCGTCGAGCAGTTCCCTGACCGTCGCGACCTCCGGGGTCTTGTCGTCGTCGCGCAGCTTCTCCCGCGCCATGCCCAGGTTCATGGCCAGCGCGGCGAGCCGCATCTGCGCGCCGTCGTGCAGGTCCCGCTCGACCCGCCGCAGCGCCGCAGCGGAGTCCTCCACGGCGAGCGCCCTGGTCCGCTCGAGCTCGCTGATCCTGCTCGGCCCGAGCAGGCCGCGGACCAGCGCGCGATCGGCCGCGTTGATCCCGCGGGCCAGCCACGTCGCCATGATCACGAACGCCAGGCCCGCGATGGCCGCGAGGAAGGTGCCGGGCCAGGTGGAGACGTCATATTTTCCGCCGAACGGCAGTGGTACCACGACTGCCATCGGATTCAAGCCCCCACCCGAGTTATGGCGGAACAGCAGCCAGATCTCCGGGGAGGCGACGTCGAACACCCCGAACCCGGCGAGCACCAGCGCGTATATCTGCCCGGCGGCGACCGGCAGCTTGACCAGGCTGTAGGACACCGAGCGCCAGGCTGCCCGGTCGCGCAGCCGGTGATCCAGGCGCCCGAGGATGCCCTTGCCCTTGCCGAACCGCGCCGGCGGCGCCACCTGGGTGCGAAGCAGCCACCCGGCCAGGCGGCGGTGCAGGCCGCCCAGGCGCCTGCTGACCAGCAGCGCCAGGGTGAGCAGCAGCAGGCCGATCACGGTACCGACCACCGACACGGTGATACCCAGGCCGAGCGCGAACAGCACCACGGTGACGAAGAACCCGACCACCCCGGCCAGCCCGCTGATGCCGCAGTAGACCAGCTCACGGACGGTCCGGCGGGTGAAGGGAGCCCGCAGCACGGTCCCCGCCACCTGCCGGATCCTGTCCTCCATGGGTCTCATTGTCCCCGGTTACGGTTGTCCCCGGTGACGGCGCCGGTCACGCATCCCGACGGGCCAGGTCGTGGAGCCGTAGCGCTTGACCGGCCCGCGTTCCTGGATCATGACAAAGCCCTCCAGTCATGGCCGGAGCGTGCCCGGCCCCCGTACCGGCGGGCACGCTCGCCTGCGTTCGGGATTTCACGTTAGGGACACAGGGCCGGCCGGGGGAACAAGGCCACCACCCGTCTTCGTGGTGGGGTTTGCCCCCCTCACGTGCGAATGGGCCCAAGGGAAATCCCGGGGCCGGTTCGTAATGACTGGACTGCGATCCCTACCAGTGGTGCCTGGTCGCGTAGGAGTGGTTCTGGATCATCTCGGTGTCCTCGGGCGGTGAGTAGACCGATTGCACCGCGATCCGGCCGGGGCCGAACACCCTGACCCAGATGCTGCGGTAGCTCCACCTGTTACTCCAGAACGCGAAGCCCATGTTTCGCGGGTACTCCAGGTGCAGGTGCATGCGGACCGAGACGTCCCTGTAGAGCAGGGAGCTCGGCTGGACCAGCAGGGTCTGGCCCTGCTGCAGGTCGCGGATGAAGGTGTTGCCCGGCGAGTGCAGGAGCAGAAGGCCGGGCCCGTCGTGGGCGCCGAACACGTCACCGAACTGGCCCATCGGGTAGTGGGTCTCGCGGTCGTTGCCGTCGCCGGTCTGGTACCAGACGTCCGTGGGATGCCAGTTGTACCCGATGTTCCCCGTGGCGGTCAGGAAGCGGTGCTCGCGGACCCACATCTGCTGGCCCTGCTGGAGCGGCAGCGCGACGACCTCCCCCGCGTGGTTGTCGGACAGCGCGATGTGCCCGGGGCCGCGGGCCTCAAGCATCATCAGCGGCATCCCCGCCATGGTGCGGCTCCACGCGCCGTGCATCGGCATGTTGGCCAGCCTGGTGGCCGGCTCGGCCCACAGCAGCGTGTGGTGGGAGAAGTAGATCCAGTCGTTCGGCGCCAGGTTGAACTCCGCGACCGGCACGGTGGTGCCGGCGATCTGGACGTGCGACTGGCCGAACTGGAGCCTGGCCATGTCCTTGATGGGCGGCTGCTCGACCCAGCCGGAGTCGCTGATCGAGCTCCTGATGTCGACCGGCGCCCCGCACAGCGGGCAGGTCGGCGAGGTCGGGTCGCTGGGCTGCCTGCAGTACCGGCATATATAGGTGTTCATTCCGGCTCAGTCCGAGTGGTGGTGCACGTACATCGACTGGATGCCGACCCGGCCCGGCCCGGTCATCTCGGCCAGGTACATGCCGTGCCGCATCATCCCGGTCTTGAGCGGCATCTGCTGGGCCTGCATCTGCACTGAGGAGTCCTTGTACAGGAACCCGCCCGGCTCGACCAGGATCTTCTCGCGCGGCTGGAGGGTCCGCTCGAGCACGTTGCCGTTGCCGTGTAGCAAGAGCATGCCGGGCTGGCCGGACGTGACGAACCGGTCCATGTACATGCCGCTGCCGCCGTGCAGCAGGTTCACCAGGCCCTTGATCCGGACGAAGGAGTACTGGACGCTGTGCGAGGCCACCAGGAAGGCGTGCTCGCGGACGTCCAGTTCCATGCCGGGATGCAGCGGCAGGACGACGAGTTCGCCGGGCGCGTCACGGGAGAACGCGATGCGGCCCGGGCCGTTGGCTACCGTCACCAGGTGCGGCATGCCGCCGACCGTGCGCTTCATCCCACCGCCGGTGTTCAGCGAGGAGAGCGGGACCGTCTCGTCCTTCCACAGCAGCACGTGATGCTCGAAGTAGAGGCCGTCCCGCGGATGGAGGTTGACCTCCGCCACCGGGACGAGCTCGCCCTCGACCTGGCAGGTGCTGTCGGAGAACCGGAACTCGGTCATGTCGCGCAGCCGGGGCGCCTCACGCCACCCGGAGTCGCTGACCTTGTCCCGCTCGTCGAGGGGGGCGCCGCAGGCCTGGCAACTGGTGGTGCCCGGCGGGTTCTGCGCGTGGCACCACTGGCACTGGATCATTTCCACGATCCGGAAGATAGCAGGGAACCGACCTTTGACAGGCCCTTATGCCGCAATACTCCAGAGCGGGTATGGTTCTGCCATGGCACTGCTCGGGCGGGAATTCATCGCCGTACCTGATGACCGCAAAGGTCAGATCGTCTTCAAATGGCCGGACGTCTCCATCCGCCGCTACACGCGCGCGATCGTCAATGCGGATGAGATGGCGATGTTCGTCAACACCGGGCAGGTCGTGCAGACCCTCGGCCCCGGCCGGCACCAGATCGACGCGAACGAGCTGCCCGGGCTCGGCGCGATCATCGACCACGTCAGCGGCGGGAACGCTTACCGCGCGGAGCTGTACTTCGTCGGCACGCGCGAGTACACCGGCTTCAAGTTCGGCGGACGGGTCGACGACGTCCAGGACCCGAGGACCGGGCTGGTGGTGACCTTGCGGGTGTTCGGCGATTACGCGCTGCGCGTCGCCGACCCGGTGAAGCTGATCACCAACCTCACCTCGACGGTCGACGTCACCGACAACGAGCGGATCGCCGGGTGGGTGAGCGACCAGCTGCTGAAGGTGCTGCGGACCCACGTCACCACCCAGATCATCCGCAACGGGTGGCCCATCCTCGGCCTGATGGCGTACTCGGCGGAGATCGAGCAGACCACCATCGATGCGGCCAACGGCCAGCTGAACGCCTACGGCGTCGAGATGTCCAGGATGGGTAACTTCGACGTCAACCTGGCCCCGGAAGACGAGCAGCAGCTCAAGCAGCTGGCCAAGGACACCAGCTACTCTCAGCTGGCCGGCGGCTTCCAGCAGTACGCCGCGGGCGAGATGGCCCTCGGCGCCGGGCAGGGTATGGCCAAGGGCGGCGCGGGCACCGAGGGCGCCTTCCTCGGCGCCGGATTCGGACTGGCCAGCGCGTTCGGAATGCAGCAGGCGCAGGCGGCGCAGCAGCAAGCCGCGCAGCAGGCGGCGGCCCAGCAGGGGATGCCTCCCTACGGGCCGGGCGGCCAGGGGGCGCCCTACGGGCAGGGTCAGCCGCCGCAGGGCCCGCCGTACGGCCAGGGTGCTCCGCAGCAGCCCGGGTACGGCCAGGGCGGGCCGCAGCAGCAGCCCGGGTACGGCCAGGGTGCACCGCAGCAGGCGGCTCCCCAGGCGCCTCCGCAGGCGGCGCCGACCGAGGTGGCCGCCGGGCCGGCGTGTGCGTCGTGCGAGGCGCCGAACCCGGCGGGCGCGCGCTTCTGCATGAGCTGCGGGCAGGCGATGGCTCCGGCGGTACCGCACTGCACCGAGTGCGGGACCGAGCTCTCACCCACCGCTCGCTTCTGCGCGGCGTGCGGGACCAGGGTCGGCGGCTGACTCACGGTAGGCGCTCGGCGGCGCTTTACTTATTCGCCTTTACCGGGTCGCCAGGCACCCTGGTCAGTCCCAGACCGGTTCGGTCGCCTCGCGGACGGTGCCGTCGGAGGCGAAGATGAGAAACCGCTCGAACGACCGCGCGAACCACCGGTCGTGCGTGACCGCCAGCACCGTCCCCCGGTAGGACTCCAGGCCCTCCTGCAGCGCCTCGGCGCTCGGCAGGTCGAGGTTGTCGGTCGGCTCGTCGAGCAGCAGCAGCGTGGAACCGGCCAGTTCGAGCAGCAGGATCTGCAGCCTGGCCTGCTGCCCGCCGGACAGCGTCCCGAACGGCTGGCGGGCGCACGCCTGCAGCTCGTACCGGGCGAGTGAGGCCATGGCCTCGTTGATGAGCAGCGCATGCTCGGTCATCAGGATCTCGGCCGGGGTCCGGCCGTCCAGGTCGGGCCGGGCGTGAGTCTGGGCGAAGAAGCCGGGCACGACCCGGGCGCCAAGCCGTGCCTCACCGTCGTGCGGGACCTGCTCTCCCGCCAGCAGCCGCAGGAAACTCGACTTCCCCGACCCGTTGGGCCCGAGGATCGCGACCCGGTCGTCAAACCATATTTCTGTGCCGAACGCGTCGGTGGTTCCCGTCAGCACCAGGCTCTCGCATACCACCGCCCGCTTGCCGGTGCGCCCGCCGCGCAGCCGCATCGTGACGTTCTGCTCCTTCGGCGCCAGTTCCGGCGGGCCCTGTTCCTCGAATCTGCGCAGGCGCGTGACCGCGGCCTGCAGCCGAGAGGCCATGTCCGAGTTGTAGGAGGCCTTCTGCCGGAAGGTGCGGACGAGTTCTTTCAGCTTCTCGTGCTCCTCGTCCCAGCGGCGGCGCAGTTCCTCCAGGCGGCTGATCCGGTCGGCGCGCGCCTGGGCGTAGCCGGAGAACCCGCCGCCGTGCACCCAGACGTGCCGGTCCTCGACCGTGACGATCCGCTGCGCGCACGCCGCGAGCAGTTCCCGGTCGTGGCTGACCATCAGCACGGTCTTCGGCGTCGCGGCCAGCTGCGCTTCAAGCCAGCGTTTGCCCGGGACGTCAAGGTAGTTGTCCGGTTCGTCCAGGAGCAGGACGCCGTCCGGCCCCCGGAGCAATGCCTCCAGCACCAGTCGTTTCTGCTCCCCGCCGGACAGCGTGCTCACGTCACGCCAGCGGCACTGGTCATAACCGAACCCGAGGGCCGCGACGCAGCAGGCATCCCAGTGCACCTCGGCGTCGTAGCCTCCGGCTTCGCCCCAGGCGGCCAGCGCAGCGGCATAACGCAGCTGGGCGGGCTCGTCGTCCCGCTCCATCATCGCCAGCTCGGCGGCGTCCAGCCGCGCGGCGGCCTCGCGCACCCGCGACGGTGAGACCGAAAGCAGCAGGTCGCGCACCATCGGGATGCCGCCGTTTCCTTCGGTGTCGGCCCGCTGGCCGGGCACGGCCGCCCGCGTGAGCGGGCCGACGCGGTTACTGCCGATGAACTGGCGCATCACCCCGAGTCCGCCGGTGGCGGCGACCGTGCCCGACTGCGGCTGGACGTCCCCGGCCACCAGCCTGAGCAGGGTGGTCTTGCCCGCGCCGTTCGGACCGACCAGGGCGGCCGTGAGGCCCTCGCCGATACGGAAGCTGACGTCCGCCAGCAGCGTCCGGCCATCCGGCAGGACGTGGCTGACGTGGGCGACCTCAACGTGCCCGGAGGAACTCACGAACGGACGATAGCCAGCGGCCCGCCGTGCTGACAACGGGATTTGCGGCGGCTCGCTCAGCTCAGAGCTTGCTCAGAGCCAGCCGTTGGTCCGGGCGGTCCGGGCGGTCCGGACGGCCTCGATGCGGTTGCGCGATTGACCAGGTGCTGCACGCGTTGCGGGTAGGCAGCCGCGTAGAGTGCCACCAGGTTGCCCGCGGCCGAGTGTCCTAGAAGGTCCATGCGGTCCCGGCCGAGGTGAGCCCGCAGCGCTTCGACGTCGCCGGTGAGCCGGTGTGGTCGGGCTTCGCGGCGCGGGTCATGGTCCGCCGTGCTCAAGGATGCGTTCGAGCAGGGTCGCCAGACGGCGCGTGTCGGCCTTGGTGAGCTGGCCGGTCATGGGCGCGAGCGACTGGGCGATCTCGCTGGCCCCGGTTTCGGCGAGTTGCACTCCCTCGGTGGTGAGGAACACGTCGACGGCGCGCCCGTCGGCCGGGTTGGGTGCGCGCTGGAGGAGACCTCGCTTCTCGGCCCGGTCGACCAGGCCGGAGATCGTCGATTTGTCGAGCCCCAGGTAATCGGCCAGCTCGCTCATTTTGACCCGGCGGTCCCGGAGGATGGCGAGCACGCGCAGCTGGGTGAGCGACAGGTCGTGCTCGGCGGCGACGCGGCTGAGTACGACCATCGTGGCAAACGCCGCCCGGGCCAGCGCGTCGATCAGCTCCTGCTGGCCGCCCCTGGTCGAAGGCGCCGCACGTTCGGGGAACGTCACGCCGGGAATGCTACTTACTTTAGTTGGTACTCGCAACTAATCTAGTACGTAATGGACGCCGGAACCGCAGCGGCCGCCGGGCGCCCGAAGCGGACCGTAGCTGCGGCCAGCTCCCTCAAGGCAGCAATGACCCGCCTGGCCTGCCACCCGGACTCCGCCAACGGCTGAGCCCGTCGGCCTAGTCCCCGGCTTCGTCACGACCATCTGGAGGTTTATCATGAAAGCCGCTGTCGTCACCGCCTTTGACGTCCCGCCCCGTTATCTCGACTTCCCCGACCCTGTCGCCCGCGGGAAGGACGAGATTGTCGTGGATGTACTGGCCGCCGGGCTGCACCCCCGGGTCCGTTCCCAGGCGGACGGGTCGCACTACACCAGCACCGGCGCGCTCCCCCTGGTCCCCGGCGTCGACGCCGTGGTCCGCGACCCGAAGGGACGCATCCGCTACGCCGTCCTGGACGACACCACCCTCGGCACCATGGCCGACCGCACCGTGATCGAGCTGGACCGCAGCGTCGTCCTCCCCGACCGGACCGACCCGGTCCTGCTCGCAGCGGCAATGAACCCGGCGATGTCCTCGTGGGTGGCGCTCCGGCAGCGCATCGACTTCGGCCGCCGCCAGCGCGTCCTCGTCCTCGGCGCCACCGGCAACGCCGGCCGGATGGCGATCCAGGTCGCCAAGCGGTTCGGTGCCTCCCAGGTGATCGCGGCCGGCCGTGAGCGGAACCGCCTCGGCGAGCTCGGTGCCCTCGGCGCCGACCAGACCTGTACCTTCGACCGCCTGGCGGCGGCAGCGGAGGTCGATGTCGTCCTCGACTACGTATGGGGAGAACCCACCGCTAAGGCCATGGCCGACCTGCTCACCGCCCGCCGCGACCGCAGCCGCCCCCTGACGTGGATCGAGATCGGCTCGGTCGCCGGCCCCGACGCTCCGATCCCTTCCGCCGCGCTGCGTTCGGCCCGGCTCCAGATCGTCGGCAGCGGGATCGGCTCGGTTCCCGGCCGCGCCTTCGTGAAGGAGATCCCGAAGCTCGCGGAAGCGGTCGCCGAAGGCACCTTCGATGTCCGCGCCCGGGCCATGCCGCTCTCCGAGGTCGAGCAGGCCTGGACGGTTGCCGCCGAGACGTCCGACCGGATCGTTCTCGTGCCCTAGACCCCCACGAGCTCCCTCGGTCACGACGATGACCAACCAAGGACAGCGCACAAGATGAGAAGACTGAGCCGCGGCGCATCGTACGGAGGCGGGACGCGCACCGTGGCCCCCCGCGCGGGCGCACGAGGAGTTCATGCGCCGGCGCGTCACCCCGGTGACCAGGCGCGAGCTGCACGACTTCGGGCTCGTCTTGTACGGCGAGGCGCCAGCGGCCCTGCTTCCGCCGGTGACCGGCGAGCAGCTCGCCGAGTTCGTGGTCCGGGACCTGGAAAGCTTCTGGCTGCCGTCCCTGGACCATCCGGAGCGGTGGGATCGTGACATCTGGGTCGACCTCGGCCTGCTGACCTTGGCCAGGGCAACGGTGACGTTGCGGGACGGCACGCTGATCACCAAGGCCCAGGCTCTGTGCGTGCTCACCGAACTCGGTGCCCCGGCAGAGGTCGTAGACGATATCAGGCAGCGCCGGTACGGCGACCCCAGTCCGGCCTCACCACAGTGGATCGCCCGCCGGGCGGAGCTGACGCTCGCCTTTCTGCGGCCCGCGGTCGAACAGGTCGTAGCACCTCCGCGTCACGTCCGGTCATCACGCCGTCCCGCTAGACCAGCGCCGTCCCGATGAGCCCGTTCCTGGTTATCAGTGTGGCCAGCTCCTCCGCGCCGAGCGCCTCGGTCCCGGCCGGGCGTGACGGCAGGACCATGTAGCGAGCTTCGGACGTCGAGTCCCACACTGAGATCGCGACGCTGTCCGGCAGCGCGACGCCGAACTCCGCCAGCACCGCCCGCGGCTCGCGGACCGTCCGCGACCGGTAGGCGAAACTCTTGTACCAGCCCGGCGATGGCCCGAGCAGCGATACCGGGTAGCAGGAGCACAGCGTGCAGACGATGACGTTGTGGACCTGTGCGGAGTTGGCGACGACCTGTAGCTGGTAGCCGCCGTCCTCGGGCGGGGCCAGGGCGAACCCGGCGGCGCCCGCGGCGGCGTTCCCGTCGGCGAGCAGCAGCTCGCGGTAGCCCGGGTCGGTCCAGGCCCGGGCGACCATCAGGGCGCCGTTGACCGGGGATGCGTTTGCGTACAGCCTGGTCAGGAACGCGTCGATCTCCTCGTCGGTGGCCAGTCCGGCGGCGATCAGGCGTTCCTCGAGCCGCCGCGTCCGCGCCGCGGCGGGCAGGTCCTCATGGCCGGTCAAGGTAGGACTCCCACAGGTCGACGGTCACGGTGTGGTCGCCGCTCCCCCACAGGTCGGCGGCGGAGAAGCGGACCGCGTAGCAGGTCTCGACGCGCGGCGGCGTGATGCCGCGGGCGCGGTCGTCGGGCAGCGCCCAGCGCCCCAGGACCGCGACGACCTCCCCGGTGTGCCCGCGCACGTACCCCGGCACCCGGGTGTGATGGTCGGGGTCGCCGGCCCGGACGCGGACCAGCGAACCCGCCGGGTAGCTCACGGCACGCCCTTCTCCGCGGCCAGCAGCTCGATCGCGCCGAGCCACCGCTCGTAATACGACGCCCCCAGGTACTCCTCAGGCGCCAGCCGCTCGATCGCGTCCCGCAGCTCATCGTCGCTGAACAGGCCGCGCCGCCGCAGCACCGCCGCCAGCGCGTACACCCGCGCCTCCCAGTCGGCGGCGAACGCCGGACCGTCGCCCTCGCCCGCCGGGACGGGCCCGAACCCCGTCTGCCCGCCCATGTCATGCACCCGGCTCACCCTTGCGACCCTAACAGGAAAGGCGTCGGTGTCACCCTCGCACACGGAGCCCCCTCTATTTCTCCCGAACGCGTAGTGGTGCTAGGCATAGCCTCATGGCACCTATCGACGGCGAGCAGCCCGGCGGGCTGCGCAGCAAGGCGTGGTTCGGCGCGACCGGGCGGCACGGGATGGCCTACCGGTCGTGGATGCGCAGCCAGGGGTTCACGCCCGAGGTATTCGACGGCCGCCCGGTCATCGGCATCGCGACGACCTGGTCCGAGCTGGCGCCGTGCAACGTCCACCTGCACCGGGTCGCCGAGTCGGTCAAGCGCGGCGTCTGGCAGGAGGGCGGGTTCCCGCTGGAGTTCCCCGCCATGGCGCTCGGCGAGACGCTGCTGCGCCCGACGGCGATGCTGTACAGGAACCTGCTCGCGATGGAGGCCGAGGAGCTGATCCGCGCCAACCCGCTGGACGGCGTGGTGCTGCTCTCCGGGTGCGACAAGACCACGCCGGGCCTGCTGATGGCGGCGGCGAGCGTCGACCTGCCCGCGGTGATGGTCACCGGCGGGCCGATGCTCAGCGGGAAGTACCAGGGCACCGACGTGGGCTCGGGCACGGCCGTCTGGCGGTTCGAGGAGGACCTGGTCGCCGGGCGGATGACCCAGGAGGAGTGCGCCTTCGCCGAAAGCTGCATGGCCAGGTCGAACGGGCACTGCATGACGATGGGGACCGCGTCGACCATGGCGTCCATGGCCGAGGCGCTCGGCATGCAGCTCCCCTACTCGGCGACCTGGCCTGCGGTGGACTCGCGCCGGTACGAGACCGCGCAGCGCGCGGGCCAGGTGATCGTCGGGCTTGTGCGGCAGGACCTGCGCCCGTCCGCCATCATGACCAGGGCGGCGTTCGAGAACGCGATCCGGGTGAACGCGGCGATCGGCGGGTCGACGAACGCGGTGGTCCACCTGCTCGCCATCGCGGGCCGCCTGGGCGTTCCGCTGTCGCTTGACGACTTCGACCTGCTGGCGCGCGATGTCCCGACGCTGGTGAACCTCCAGCCGAGCGGGACGTACCTGATGGAAGACTTCTGTTACGCCGGAGGCCTGCCCGCGGTCATGCGCGAGCTGGACTCCCGCGGGCTGCTGCACTCGGCAGCGATCACCGTCACCGGGGCCGGCGTCGGCGCGAACGTGGCCGACGCGCCGTGCTGGAACCGCGACGTCATCAAGACCTTCGCCGAGCCTTTCCAGCCCGCGGGCACCGGCACGGCGGTGCTGCGGGGCAACCTCGCGCCGGACGGCGCCGTGATCAAGCAGTCGGCCGCCTCCTCGCACCTGATGAAGCACCGCGGCCGGGCCCGGGTCTTCGACTCGCCTTCGGCGTATTACGAGGTGGTGGATGATCCCGGTCTCGACGTGGACGAGGACACGGTGCTGGTGGTCCGTTACTGCGGCCCGCGCGGCTACCCGGGGATGCCGGAGGTCTCCAACGTGCCCCTGCCGAAGAAGCTGCTGCTCCGCGGCGTCCGCGACATGGTAAGGATCTGCGACGGCCGGATGTCGGGCACCGCCTACGGCACGGTCGTCCTGCACGTGGCGCCCGAGGCGGCCGCGGGCGGGCCGCTGGCCCTGGTCCGGTCCGGCGACTGGATCGCCCTGGACGTCCCGGCCAGGACCCTGACCCTGGAGGTCTCCCCCGATGAGCTGGCCAGTCGGCGTGCCGCGTGGCAGCCGCCCGCGCCGCACGCCAGCCGGGGCTGGACCCGCCTGTACACCGAGCACGTACTGCAGGCGAACGAGGGTGCCGACCTTGATTTCCTGGTCGGCGCCAGCGGTCACGAGGTCCCGCTCGACTCGCACTGAGATATCCACAAGCCCGTGTCGCGGGCAAACCGGTGACAAGCAGCACCATCCCCACGAACTCCACAGAGTTATCCACAGTGGGGGTGCCGGGCCTTACTGCCTCAGCGCTACGTGGTCCGCGGGGCGAGCCCGCGGGCGAGAAGCTCGAGCACGTCGTCAAGCACGTCGTCGGGAACCTGACCGCCCGCGGTCCAGTCGGCCCAGCGCATGCCGACGAAGTTGCCGATCCCCGTGTAGGCGTAAGCGATGACCTCGGGGTCGTAGCGCGCGTCGATGTCGCGCGCCATCTGGGCGGCCCGGACGCCGCGCGCATAACCCCGGGCCAGGTGCTCGTAGTACTCGCGGAACACGCCGTAGTCGATGAACTCCGACTCGCGGACGATGCGATCTATCCAGGGCCGCTTCGACAGCACCTCGAAGTACGCGCGGAAGGACGCGCGCTCTCGGCTGCGCTGGTCGTGGTCGGCATGCTCGATGGCGACCTTCATCGCCCGCCTGAGGTCGGTATTGATCGCCCTGACCACGGCGGCGAAGATCGCCGCTTTGGACCCGTAGTACGAGTAGAAGCTGCCGGTAGCCATCCCGGCCCTGGCGCAGATGTCCGCGACCGTCGTCCGGTGGTAGCTCCGCTCGCCGAACAGTTCTTCGGCGGCGGTTAGCAGCCGCTCTGCGGGCGGTCGCTCGGCGGGCGGCTTCGTGGGCAGCGCGGATGGCGGGCGGGCACGCCCGCCCGCCATCCGGCTTATGTCGGTTGCCATGTTCGGCTAATCCCTGCTCGGCCTCAGCGCGATGGCCGGCGCGGTGTCAGGGTGAGGGGATACCACTCGCTGGAGCCTGCTGCTCGGGTCCGGTGTAGGAAGTGATCGCGCCCGTCGCGGTTGTATTCGTGGTCAGCACCGGCCCTTGCTCCACGATCACGCCATTCTGGATGACGCCGATGCGGGCGCCGGTGGCGCCGTCGTGGTCCGTCGCGCTGTAGGCGAGGGGCGCCAGGAAGGGTCCCTGCGGAAGCCCGCCGTTGATCGCCGACACCAGGTCCGCCCTGGTCGGGTTTCGGCCCGCCTTGAACATGGCCTCCACGAACGTGTAGGCGACGGCCATGCCGTAGAAGAAGTTGCCGTCGAGCGGCTCCTTGGCGTCGTACTGGTTGTGGATCTTGACGAACAGGTTGTACCAGCTATCGCTGGTGGTCAGGGACGGGAGGTACCCGTCGGTGATGATCCCGTTGGTGAGCGTGTTGCCGTTGACGGTCGCGCCGCCCTGCTTGGCGAACGCCTCGAGTAGCCCGCCCAGCGTGATCGGGTCGGAGCCGACGTCGCTCACCACGAGCTGCGGGCTGAAGCCGAGCTTGAGGCTGTCCAGCTTCAGCAGCGCGGTGAAGGCCGGGATCGAGAACGAGACCACGACCTGGGCGCCGGAGGCGCGCAGCGCCGCGACCTGCGGGGCGATGTTGACGTTGGTGTCGACGTAGCTCTGCTTGCTGACCACCATGGAGGCCGGGATCTCATCCTCGAGCCCCTTCACGCCGTCCATGCCGAACTCGTCGTCCTGGTAGAAGAAGGCGATCTTCTTGCCCGCGAAGTGCTGCGCGACGTACTGCCCGAGGATCTTGCCCTCGCGAATGTAGTCGAGCTGCCAGCCGAACGTCTCCGGGTATGTGGTCGGGTTGTCCCAGCAGTCACACCCGGACGCGACGAACACGTCGGGAACCTTCTCGGCGTTCAGGAAGCCCACCACGGCCAGGTGAGTCGGCGTGCCGAGGCCGTTGAAGATGGCGTACACGTTGTCTTGCAGTACAAGCTGGCGGACCACAGAGGCTGTCGTGGTCGGGTCGTAGGCGTCGTTGAGGTACTTGTAGATGATCTTGCGCCCGTATATGCCGCCGTGCGCGTTGACGTAGTCGAAGTAGGCCGTCGACGCCGGAGCGATCTCGGAGTAGCCGGGCGCGGCGGGGCCGGTGAGCGGCTGATGGCTGCCAATCAGGATGGTGGTCGGGGTAATGCCCGGCGCGGACGCGGTCAGGGCCGCGCTCGAGCTGCTGGTTGAGGTCGACATGGAACTGGAACTCGAGCTGCTGCTCGAGCATGCGGCCACGGCAAAGGCGGTCGCGGTCACGATGGCCGTGGCCTGCCAGCGGAGCCGTTGGGATCTCTTCATGAAGTGCCTTCCTTCTCGTGGTGGCTGGCCGGCGCTTCGTCGGCCGAAGGCGTGACATGCGGTGTGGGCGCGGTGCGCCAGGTGCGGGACTTCTGGTCAGTGCCGAAGAAGGTGGTGACCACCCATCGGAGCCCACCCTGGATGCCCTGCGGGAAGACGAGCATGACCAGGATCAGGACCACGCCGTAGGCGACGATCGGGATGTTGGCTCCGACGGAAGTGGACAAGCCGTGGCTGGTGGCCACGTCCGTGACGTAGGTAGGGACGAGGACGATCAGCAGGCTGCCCCACAGCGCGCCTGGCAGGCTGCCCAGGCCGCCGATCACGGCCGCGGTCAGCAGCGCGATGGACAGCGTGATCGTGAAGGCGCCGGGCGCGACCAGCGCGGTGACGATCGCGAGCAGCGCGCCCGCGATCCCGGCGCAGGTGGCGCTTACGACGAAGGCGCGGATGCGCGCCGCGGCGACGTTGATGCCGGCGAGGGCGGCCGCTACGTCGTCGTCCCGCACCGCCCGCCAGTTACGGCCGATCCTGCTGTGCTGCAGGTTCGCCAGCAGGAGCAGGGTGACCAGCGCCACCAGGGAGGCGACCCAGGCCTGCCACCTGGTCAGCGGGAAGTTGGCGCCGAGGAAGGAGGGGGTGGTGAAGACGACGTTCAGGCCCTGGTCGCCGCCGAACGTGGCGGGCCAGGCGTAGGCGATCGCGGGCAGCGCGACGCCGAGCATGAGCGTGGCACCCGCGAGGTACGGTCCGCGCAGCCGCGCCGCGGCCACGCCTACCACCGCCCCGGCGGCGGCGGTGACCGCGGCGGCCAGCAGGAGCACGACGTAGAAGGGCCAGTTGAGGTGCATCAGCAGCAGCGCCGTGGTGTAGGCGCCCACCGCCATGAACGCGCCGTGACCCAGCGAGATCTGGCCGCTGAGCCCGGTCAGCACGGAGAGCCCGGCGACCGCCGTGATGTACATCGCGATCTCGGCGATCTGGTAGTCGCGGAACGCATTCAGCTTGATGGACAGGACCACGGTGATCGCGGCCACGATGACGGCCACGCCGAGCCTGCGGGGAAAGGTCCGCATCGTCACACCCGCCGCATCCGCGAGCCGGCGAACAGCCCGTCCGGCCGGATCATCAGCACCAAGACCAGGATCGCCAGGGCGACCAGCGAGGTGAGGTCGGCGCCCACAGATCCGCCGACGTAGCCGCCCGAGTAGCTCAGCGCCAGACCCAGGATGAGACCGCCGACCACCGCTCCCAGCGCGCTGTCCAGGCCGCCGAGCACCGCCGCGGTGAAACCGTACACGAAGATCGCGTCCATGCTGTTCGGGTAGAGGAACGTGGACGGCGAGACGAGCACGCCCGCAAGCGCGCCGAACAAGCCGGCCAGCGCCCACCCGACCGTCAGCACCCGGGCGACCCGGATGCCCGAGAGGCGGGCGATCGTGGCGTTGAACGCCGCGGCCCGCATCCGCAGCCCGGCGGAGGTGAAGCGGAACATCACGGCCAGCACGAGCGACGCGACGAGGACCGCCGCCGCGACGAACACGTCGAAGCGGGACACGCCGAGCGGCGTGCCTCCGACCCTCAGCCCGGTGATGGAGAACGCCGGGGGGAACGACCGGTACTGCCCGCCGAAGAAGATCCCGGCCAGGCCCTCCAGGACGGTCAGCAGGCCGATGGTCACGATGACCGCGTTCAGCGGCGGCTTGTTCAGGGTCGGCCGGACGACGGAGAGTTCGCAGGCCGCGCCGAGCACGAGGCCGGCCGCGAGGGCGATCACGAACCCGGACCAGTAGGAATGGGTCTTGTAGATGACCTCGATCGCCACGTAGGTGGTGAACATGGCCATCCCGCCCTGCGCGAAGTTCACCAGCCGGGTGCCGCGCCAGATCAGGACCAGGGACAGCGCGATCGCGGCGTAGACCATCCCGAAGACGATCCCGCCGAGGGTGAACTGCAGGAACTCGACCACCGGCATGCTCCCCTATGTGCCTAGAACCCGAGGTAGTGGTGGCGCAGCGCCACATCGGCGGCGAGCGTCTTGGCGTCGGCCGAGGCGACGATCCGGCCGAGGTTGAGCACGACGCCGTGGTCGGCGATCGAGAGCGCGCTGCGAGCGTTCTGCTCGACCAGGACGATGGTGAGCCCGTGCTCCCGGCTGAGCCGCACCACCAGGTCCATGACCTGCGCCATGACCCTCGGCGCGAGGCCGAGCGACGGCTCGTCGAGCAGCAGCACCCGCGGCCGCGCGAGCAGGGCGCGGGCGATGACGAGCATCTGCCGCTCGCCGCCCGACAACGTGGAGGCCAGCTTGCGCCTGCGGACCGCCAGCGGCGGGAACCGCCCGTAGGCCTCGTCGAGCGCGGCCGCCCGGTCCGCCTTGCCGGCGCGCCTGGACATCATCCCGATCCGCAGGTTCTCATCCACGGTTAGTTCCGGTATCACGCCCTGTCCCTCGGGCACGTGTGCGATACCGGCCCGCACCACCTGCTCAGGGCTCCGCCCGGCCATGTCGGTCCCGCCGAGCAGGACCCGGCCGCGGCGGGGCTTGATCATGCCGCTGACCGCGCGGAGCAGCGTCGTCTTCCCCGCGCCGTTGGCCCCGAGAACGGCCGTGATGGCGCCGGCGCCGGCGCTCACGCTGACGCCGTCCAGAGCGATCACCTCGCCGTACCCCGCGACAAGACCTTCGACCGCGAGCGACGCCGAGTGGTCAGCCGCCCCGTCCCGAAGATCGGCGTGGTTCGGTACGCCCACGGGGTCCGCCTCGCTACTCATCGGGCCCCCCGTTCCCGCCGGCGCGCTCGCTGTCCTCGGCGGTACCGAGGTAGGCGGCGGTGACGGCGGGGTTGTCCTGGACCTCGCGCGGCGATCCGGTCGCGATCACCTTCCCGAAATCGAGGACCACGATCGAGTCACAGACCGACATCATCAGGTCCATGTGGTGCTCGACCACCATCAGGGAACCCTCGCCGGCCAGATCGCGGATGAGGTGGCCAAGCTGGGCGAGTTCGGCCTCGTCCAGGCCGCTGGCGGGCTCGTCGAGCAGGATCAGCCCCGGTTTGGCGACGAGCGCCCGGGCCAGCGCGACCCTCTTCCGGGTGCCGTAGGACAGCTCGGCCGGCAGCGCGCCGGCAGCTTCGGCGGCGCCGACCCGGGCCAGGGCCTCCAGGGCGAGGCCGCGCAGCATCCGCTCGTCGCGGCCGGACCGGGGCAGGGAGAACAGCGCCGACCAGAACCCCGCCGAAGCGCGGCAGGTGGCGCCGACCATGACGTTCTCGAGCGCGGTCAGCCCGCCGTACAGCCCGACGCCCTGCAGGGTCCTGGCCACCCCGATGGAGGCGAGCTGGTGCGGCCGGACCCGGAGACGACGCCCGGCGTAGAGTACGTCGCCGTTGTCGGGCTGGATGAACCCGCACAGGACGTTGAGCAACGTGGTCTTGCCTGCCCCGTTGGGCCCGATGACCCCGATGACGTGACAGGGCGGGACCGCGAGCGAGACCCCGTCGAGCGCGGTCAGTCCCCCGAAGCGGACGCTCACGTTCCTTACCTCTAGGACTGAACCGGGATTCATTACTCTTTGTCCTAGTTGCTATGAACGGGATGTTCCGGCATGAACCATCATTCAAAGCTGGTGCCGGGTAGCGGGCAAGCCCTCTACAGACTTTGGTGCCGATTCGTAGCTGAACCGCAACACAGGCTCTGGCTCAACCCGGCTCCCCGCCGCAAAAGGGATAAAGGCCCGTCCTGGTGAGACTCAGGACAGGACGTACCGCTCTACCGCGTTGGCGAAGCCCTCGTCCTCGTTGGACGTGGTGACGCGGCGGGCGGCTTCCTGGACATCGTGGCTCGCGTTACCCATGGCGATGCTGAGCCCCGAGTGGGCAAACATGAGCACGTCGTTGGGCTGGTCGCCGATCGTGGCGATCTGCTCGGAGGGGATCTGGTAGGTCCGGGAAAGATATTGGGCCACGGAGCCCTTGTTGGCGCTGGGATTGGTGACATCGCAGTAGTACGGCTGAGATCTAGCCGCCGACACGTGATCGCCCAGGCGCTCGCGCACCGCGTCCACACCCTTTTGGACCGCATCGTCGTCATCGCTCACCCCGACGATCTTGGCCACCCCGCTGGACACCGAGGCGAAACTGCCGATCACTGTCGGGTCGAATCTGACCGTCCAGGCCTCGCGGGCCACGTGCGGTGCCTTCGGATCCCGGATAAACCAGTCCGCCCCCCGGTAGACCCACACGTCCAGGTCGTGGGTGCCGAGTAGCTCGATCACCGTCGGCGTCACGTCGTCGGGGATGGTCTGCTGCTCGATCACCGACATGTCGGGACGGACATACACGCCGCCGTTGAAGGCCGCGATCGGCGTGGTGAGCTGGAGCGGCTCCACGAGCATTGACATGCCGCGGGGCGGGCGGCCGCTGGTGATAGCGAAGAGTATCCCGGCCTGCCTCAGCTTCGCGACCGCGGCGATGGCCCGATCGGTGAGGACTTTGTCCTGGGTTACCAGCGTGCCGTCGACGTCGGCGAGGAACAGTCGAATTGGCGCGGCCATGTCGCCTCCAGTTTAGTCCGGCAGTTTGATCCGGCGAGGTCAGGAGCTAGGTCAAGAACTAGTCGAGGAATGCTCGAAGTCGGTCCGATCGACTGACTCCCCCCGGCCCACGAGCACCGTCGCCACCATCTCCGGCGGGAACAGACCGTGCCCGACGACCCCGGGCGTCGCCGACAGCCGGGCGGCCAGCGCCGCCGGATCATCCACCCGCCCGTGGTAGTCGGCGATCACGCCGCCGTCGGGGCTGAGCGGGACGTCGCGCAGCGAGGCCGGCGCGACCCGGCGCATCGTGGCGCGCAGCCCGAAGGAGAGTAGCTCGAGGGGAACCGGGCTGTGCAGGGCCTGGACCGGCTTGGTCGAGTCGGCGATGACGACAAACCGGTCCGCGGCCGAGGCGATGATCTTCTCCCGCGTGTGCGCGCCGCCGCCGCCCTTCACCAGCCAGCCGTCCGGGGCGATCTGGTCCGCGCCGTCGATGGCGATGTCGAAACGGTCGATGCTCGCGACGTCCTCGATCCGCAGGCCGAGCTCGCGTGCGGCGTACTCGGTGCGCGGCGACGTAGCCGCACAGACGATGTCGAGCGATCGACGGGCCAGCGCGGGGAGCAGGAACGCCACCGTCGAGCCGGTGCCGAGCCCGACGGTCATGCCGTCTTCGACCAGTTCCGCTGCCGCCTCCGCAGCGACCTGCTTCTCCCGCTCGATGCCCCGCGGACCGGCTGGCTGGCCCGTCATCGGGTCCTCAGCTTGTCCCACGGGACCGTCTGCCGCGCCAGCTCGGCGAACATGGCCCAGGGGGTGTGCCCGCCGCTGACCGCCAAGTGGAAGCTGCCGCTGGCCGCAACCGCCGCGCGGGCGCGCTCGGCCACGAGTGCCGCGCCGGCCCGAGCTACCGCATCGGGATCGGCCAGAGTTTGGAGTTCGTGGTGCATGTCGCTCCCTAGTGTTTCAGCTTTCTCCCTGTTCCGGGCTTGGCTGCCTTACTGAGGAACGGGAGGAACGGGAGGAACGGGTCGATACGCGGCGCGTTGGGCCGTGACTAATGGTGCCTGCGAGGTAGGCGAGGCGATCGTCGGCAGGTGACCGGGGTTCGAGCTAGCGCTGGGCAGCGTCGCTGAGGTGCAGCAGGTGCGCCGCGTTGTGCTTGAGGACCTTGGCGGCAACTTCGGGCTTGATGTCAAGCGACTCGAAGTCGCGCAGCCAGCGCTCCGGGGTCAGCAGCGGGTAGTCGGTGCCGAACAGCACCTTGTCCTGCAGGTAGGAATTGGCCGCGCGGACCAGTTGCGGCGGGAAGTACTTCGGTGACCAGCCGGACAGGTCGATGTACACGTTGGCCTTGTGGGTGGCGATCGAGATCGCCTCGTCCTGCCAGGGCACCGACGGGTGGGCCAGGATGACCGGCATGCCGGGGAAGTCCGCGGCCACATCGTCGATGAGCATCGGGTTGGACAGCCGCAGCTTGATCCCGCGCCCGCCCGGCAGGCCGGCGCCGATCCCGGTCTGCCCGGTGTGGAAGACGGCCGGCAGGCCGGCCTCCTCGATCGCCTCGTAGAGCGGGTAGTACTGCTGGTCATCGGGTGAGAAGCCCTGCAGGCTCGGGTGGAACTTGAAGCCGCGGACGCCGTGATCGCTGATCAGCCGCCGGGCGCGCTTCACCGCCTCCTGGCCGGCCAGTGGGTCCACCGAGCCGAACGGGATGAGTACGTCGGCGTGGGCGGCCGCCCGGTCGGCGATCTCCTCGCTGGACAGCGCTGGGTGGCCGGTCGCGGTCGAGGCGTCGACGGTGAACACGACCGCGGCGAGCTCGCGCTGCCGGTAGTAGTCCGCGATCTGCTCCACCGTCGGGGCCCGGTCACCCGCCGCCTTGAAGTACCTTGCCGACGCGGCGAGCAGCTCCTCATCCAGCGATGTGTGACCGTGTCCATCCGACTCGACGTGCACGTGCACGTCGATCCCGCGCAGCGTGGACGGGTCCGGGCCAGCCATTGGAACACCCTATACGGCAGGTTCGGCTAGGCCATCATGGCGCGGCCAGCATTTCGGCGGCCCGCGTTAGTGCGGGGACCCCATTGCCGCCGGCGGCCACCCTGTGGCACCGTCGGCGATGTGGAGACGCTAGGGCAAGGCGTCCAGGTCCGCGAGGGTGACCTGCTGTGGGCACCGGGTCCCGACCGCGTGGAACGCGCCAACGTGACCGCGTTCATGCGGTGGCTCGCGGCCGAACGCGGTCATGACCTGGGTGACTACCAGGCGCTGTGGCAGTGGTCGGTTACCGACCTGGACGGCTTCTGGCAGTCGGTCTGGGACTACTGCGGCATCCAGGCGTCGGCCCCGCCGGCCGCGGTCCTCGGCGCCCGGGGCATGCCCGGCGCCGACTGGTTTCCCGGGGCCAGGCTGAATTACGCGCAGCACGTGCTCCGGAGCGAGCAGCCGGGCCGGGACGCCCTGTACTACCAGTCAGAGACCACGCCGCTGACCGGCCTGCCCTGGCCGGACCTGGCGAACGCCGTGCGCGTCCTGGCCACGCGGCTGCGCGATATGGGCGTGGGCCCCGGCGACCGGGTCGCCTCCTGCATGCCGAACATCCCGCAGACGGTGATCGCGATGCTGGCCACCACCAGCATCGGCGCGATCTGGACCAGCTGCTCCCCCGACTTTGGCTGGCGCGGGGTCAGCGACAGGTTCGGGCAGCTGGCGCCCAAGGTCCTGCTGTGCGTCGACAGCTACCGGTACCGCGGCCAGGATCATGACCGCAGTGCCGAGCTGGGGCAGGTCGTCGCGAGGCTGCCCGGGCTCGAGCACGTGATCCACGTCCCCGGCCCCCTGGCGGTGCCGGTCCCCGGTGTCCCCGGGATGGGCCGGGCCAGGGCCTGGGATGAGCTGATGGACCACCCGCCGGTGCCCGCCGCCGGATTCGAGTTCGAGCAGGTGCCGTTCGGGCACCCGCTGTGGATCTTGTTCTCCTCCGGAACCACCGGGCTCCCCAAGGCGCTGACGCACAGCCACGGCGGCATCCTCATCGAGCAGCTCAAGCACCTGACGTTCCACAACGACCTGCGCGCGGGGATGCGGATGTTCTTCTACACCACGGCCGGCTGGATGATGTGGAACTTCCTGGTGAGCTCGCTGCTGCTCGGCGTTCGGCCGTTGCTCTACGACGGGCACCCCGGCTACCCGCGCCCGGACGTGCTGTGGGAGATGGCGCAGAACGCGGGGGTGAACTTCTTCGGGGCCAGTCCCGCGTACGTCGACCTGATGTCCCGGGCGGGCCTGGTACCTGGCGACAAGTACGACCTGTCCGAGCTGTCCGCGATCATGCTGGCGGGCTCGCCGGTGTCAGCGGAGTGCGGCGCCTGGTTCTACCGGAACGTCAAGCGTGACCTGTGGCTGCACGTGGGCAGCGGAGGCACCGACGTCTGCAGCGGGTTCACCGGCGGCGCGCCCACGCTCCCCGTCTATGCCGGCGAGCATCAGGCCCGCAACCTCGGCGTGGCCGCCTACGCGTTCAACGCCCAGGGCCAGCCGGTCACCGGCGAGGTGGGCGAGATGGTGATCACCCAGCCGATGCCGTCGATGCCGGTCCGGCTGTGGAACGACGAAGACGGCCAGCTCTACCGGCGGACGTACTTCGCCGACTTCCCCGGGGCCTGGCGGCAGGGCGACTTCTTCAAGGTCAACGAGCGCGGCGGCTGCTTCGTGCTCGGCCGCAGCGACGCGACCCTGAACCGGCACGGGATCCGGATCGGCACCGCGGAGATCTACGCCGCGCTGGAGTCCGTCGAGGAGGTAACGGACGCGCTCATCGTCAACCTCGACCTGCCCGGCGGCGGGTTCTTCATGCCGCTGTTCGTCACGCTGGAAGCCGGGGCCGTCCTGGACGACGCGCTCCGGAGCAAGATCGCCGACCGGCTCCGCCGCCAGTACACCTCGCGGCACGTCCCCGACCGGATCATCCGGGTCGCCGCCATCCCCGTGACGCTGACCGGCAAGAAGATGGAGGTGCCGGTCCGCAGGATCCTGCTGGGCACGCCGCCGGACGAGGCCGCCAACCGCAACGCGATGGCCAACCCGCAGTCCCTGGACGAGTTCGCCGAGTACGCCAGTACCCAGCGCGATTACCGCCTGAACTGACCGGGCGCTAGTCCAGGCCCGGCTTGACGTAGCCGAAGAACCCGCGGCGTTTGATGAGCTCGGCGACCTCCGCAGGGACCATCGCCTCCCATGATTCGTCCTGCGCGGCGATCCGGCGCAGCACGTCGCGGCTGAAGATCGGGAGGTACTCCGGGCGGTAGTTGTCCAGGTGAACGAAGCTGCCCCGGTGATACAGGTAGTCGTACAGCGGCTGGAGCTCGTTCTGCACCTTGACGTTGTCCACCGTCCTGAGCTCGTCATCGACCGTCGGCCGGTGGGGGTAGACGTAGAGCTTCAGGCCGTTCTTGAACAGCCGCCCGAAGCTCTCCAGGATCCCGCCGGGCAGCTGGGCGTGGTTCTTCTCGTCGAACAGGTCGATCAGGCTCGGCACGCCCATCACGATGCCGATCCGCTCGGTGGTCCGCTCGGCGATGTAGGCGGCGAGCCGGTAGTAGTCGAAGTAGTCGGTGATCAGCACCGTCTCGCCGCAGGCGGCGAGCAGCTCGGCCCGGGCCAGGAAGTCGCGCCGGTCGACTTCCTGCCCTCCGGCGAGCAGGTTGCGCATGGTGATCTCGGTGAGCTGGAGGATCGGCTTGCCGGCCACGGCGGGATCCTCGGCGAACTTGGCCCTGGCCGTCTCGAGCATGTCGAGGTTCACGTGCGTGGGCGGCCGGAAGCTACCCCGCTCCACCAGGACCGCCTTCTTGCGCAGCACCTCGCTCGGCTGCAGCACCACGCGGTCGGGACCGAACATCGCCACGCCGCTCAGCCCGATCTGGACGAGCTTGAGGGCCATCAGCCGGTTGTCGACGCCGCGGAACTCGATGCCGCGGAACTGGATCATGTCGATTTCGATGCGCCCGATGCTCAGCCCGTCCAGGAGGCTCTCGATCAGCCGCTCCGGCTCGTGGTGCTCGAAGAACGCCCCGTACAGCAGGTTCACCCCGATGATCCCGAGCGCCTCCTGCTGGAGCCACGCCTCGACGTCGAGCATCCGGATGTGCATCACGATCTGCGAGGGCTCGTCGTGCGCCTGGGCCTGGAATTTCACGCCCATCCAGCCGTGGCATTCGTTCCCGCCGCGGAAGCTGCGCGCGACCACGGTGTCGGCGAAGGCGAAGAAGCAGTTCGAGTCGCCGCGCTCGTCGTTGAGCCGCTCGACGTTGAGCTGGAATTCCTTGTCGAGCATGCCCTGCAGTCGCCCCATGGAGACGTAGCGGTCCGCCTTGCCGTACTCGGCGTCGCTGACCGCCATGTCGTAGGCGGAGATGGACTTCGCGACGGTGCCCGCGGCACCGCCGACCCGGAAGAACCAGCGGACCACCTCCTGGCCCGCCCCGATCTCCGCGATCGTCCCGTACCAGCGCGGATCCAGGTTGATCCGGAGCGCCTTCTGGTGTGTGTCGGATTGGTGAGCGCCCGCGATGACCTCGGTCATACCGTCTCCTGCCTGCACCGGTCGCTGGGATTGTACTTTTTTCACCGCGCCCGCCGCCAGACACGCCAGGTGAACGGCAGATTCCGGGCTGGCGGTATTGATCCGACTCACGTGCCGGTGTGCCTGCGTCATTGACATCATGGACCTGTGAGCAACCTGGATCCCGCTCCGGAAGCGATCACGTTGCCCGCGAGCGTTGGGGTCGTCGCCGCCCCCGGCCTGCACCGAGCGGCGGACGTGCTGGAGGCGCGTAAGGCGTCCGTTGGCGACGGCACCGAGGTCCGCAGGCTGCTGCCGCAGCGCACGCTGCGGACCGTGGGTGCGTGGTGCTTCCTGGACCATTACGGCCCCGACGACGTGAGCAGCGGGCCGGGCATGCAGGTGCCGCCGCACCCGCACATCGGCCTGCAGACCGCGAGCTGGCTGTTCGAGGGCCTGGTCCTGCACCGGGACAGCCTCGGCAGCAGGCAGCTGATCCGCCCCGGTGAGCTGAACCTGATGACCGCCGGGCGGGGCATCGCGCACTCCGAGGAGTCGGCCCTGGGACGGCCGCCTGTGCTGCACGGCCTCCAGCTATGGATCGCCCTGCCCGGATCGGACCGGCTCACCGAGCCGCGTTTCGCGCACCACGCCAGCCTGCCGGTGCTGCGCGAGGCGGGCGCCTACATCACCGTCGTCATCGGCGAGTACCAGGGCGAGCAGTCGCCCGCCGAGGTCTTCACCCCGCTGAGCGGGCTGGAGGTGGCGGTTCCCGGCGGCGACGATTTCGTCTTGCCGGTGCGCGAGGATTTCGAGTACGGCGTGGTCGCCGTGGACGGTTCGGCGCTGGTGGAGGGGGTGCTCATCGCGCCGGGCCTGCTCGCGCACCTGTCCCCCGGCCAGTCCGAGATCCGGCTGTCTCCCGCGGGAGGGCGTGCGCTCGCGCGGTTCTTCGTTCTCGGCGGCCTGCCGTTTGCCGAGCCCCTCCTGATGTGGTGGAACTTCGTCGCGCGGACCGGCGGCGAGATCGCGGAGGCCCGCGACGACTGGGCGGCCGGGCGGTTCGGGAAAGTCCACGGCTACCCCGGCGACCCGCTGCCGGCCCCGGCGCTGCCCAGCGTCCCCCTTCGCCCCCGCTAGCAGGTCATCTCGAGCGGAACCTGATCTGCCAGGCTTTCCGCAGCCTCATGCGCAGTCGCCGGCGGAGCGGGATACCGGGGACAAAGCCGTGGATGCACATCCCCTGCCCGCCGGGGATAAGGCAGTCGCCCGGGCAGTTACCCCAGCAGTGCCGGCAATGGCGGGCGGGGGGCATGACCTCACTGCTCCGGGACCGGCTGGTTGACCACGGGGATCAGCGGCGGCGGGTTGCTGAAGACCTCCTGCTGGGCGGTGAGCAGGCCGGCCTCGGCCATCGCCAGGCCGATGGACTGATTGGAACGCGGGAAATCGGCGGCCGGCCCGGGGAACCTCAGCGCGGTGGTGAAGTCCCCGCAGGTTCGCCGCCGGAAGGCGCTGATATTCGGTTCGGCGACGCCGAAGCGCTTCTCGATGACGCGGATGAGCGAGGTGTGGTCCAGCACGTCCGAGCAGACGCGCCCGCCCGCCGACCAGGGCGAGATGACCAGGGCGGGGACGCGGAAGCCGAGCCCGATCGGCTCGGAGCCGACGAACTCGGCGGGCGTGCCGGCCGGCGCGGTAGGCGGCGGTACGTGGTCGAACAGCCCGTCGTTCTCGTCGTAGCACAAGATGAACAAGGTGC
The DNA here is from genome assembly GCA_035505275.1 of Streptosporangiaceae bacterium. Lineage (GTDB taxonomy): Bacteria > Actinomycetota > Actinomycetes > Streptosporangiales > Streptosporangiaceae > Palsa-504. The sequence goes on from DATJQX010000106.1 coordinate 57,933, forward strand.
TGCGCCAGGTGTCCGGGTTCGAGGCGATGGCGTCCAATTTGCTCGCGATGTACTCGGCGCCCGCGGCCGGGAAGTAGTCCGGATGTTCGGACTGCGCCGTGGGAGCGACCAGCCAGGACACCTGGGGCAGCCTTCCCCTGCGCGCGTCCTCCTCGAACCAGCCCGCCGCGCGCGTCTGCATACCCCGCTGCCGCAGCGGCGACGAGGCCGGCGCACGGGCGAACTGATGGAACCAGGCCAGCGCGTTGTCGTCGAAGTTGTCCTCCTCCTGGTACACCTGCCAGCTGATGCCGGCCCGCTCCAGCCGCTCCGGGTACGTGGTCCAGGACAGGATGACGTTGTTATAGGCGGGGGTGTCGTCGATGACCGGCCCGCCGCTCGTGCCTCCCGGGTCGATCGTCCCCGTCCACATGTACAGCCGGTTCGGGTTGGTCGGGCCCAACACCGAGCAGTGGTAGTTGTCGCAGATGGTGAACGCCGCCGCAAGCGCACGGTGGAACGGGATGTCAGCCTCGGCGAAGTAGCCCATCGTGTACGGGCCCTTGGCCGCTATCCACTGGTCCATCGCGCCGTTGTTCCAGGCCTGGTGCTGGGTGGGCCAGGAATGGTCGGTGCCCGGCGTGGCCTGTGCGTTGGTGGTCCTGGTGTCGTAGTGGAACGGGGTCAGGTAGCCGGGCCCTTCGTGCGCCGGGCGCGGCTGGTAGAAGACCGGGCGGCCGCCCGGAAGCCTGATCGCGGCCGGGTCGGCGAAGCCGCGAACCCCCGGCATGGTGCCGAAGTAGTGATCGAAGCTGCGGTTCTCCTGCATCAGGATCACGACGTGCTCGATGTCGGCCAGCGAGCCCGCGGGCGGATCGGTGAGCGTGGCCGCCAGCGCCTTGCGCAGGCTGACCGGGAGAACCGCAGCGCCTACCGCGATACCGGACAGCGCCGTGGCCCCGGCCAGCACCCGGCGCCTGGTGAACTCGGCAGGAGGCCCCGCCGGGCCGGTGCCCTGTCGCACGGGCCGCTTGCGGCGGGCGGCGAGCACCCAGGCCAGCCCGACCCTGGCCAGCAGCGCGCCCAGGATGGCCAAGACGCCGACCAGCAGCAGCGGCGGGCCGCCGCCGGTCGGCGCGGACGCGGGCGAGCCCGCGGGCCCGAACTCAGCGATCCGGTTGTTGCCGCTGTCCGCCACCCAGACCTGCCCCGCCGGGGTGACCGCCAGGCCCTGCGGGAACTCCAGGTCCTCGTCCGCCTGCGCGGCGTCGGAGCGCAGGCCGAACTCGGTGTAGAAGTGACCGTCCGGGGTGAACACCGACACCCAGCCGTAATCCGGCTGCGCGACGTAGACCCGTCCGGCCGGGCCGATCGCGATCCCCCCGGTGTCGCCGAGGTCGCCGTACCCGGCCTGCGTGGTGCCGAACGACTCCAGCGGCCGGCCTGTGGCGGAGAACTCGTCCACCGTGTTGCCCGCGGCGTAGCTCGGGCTGGAGACCCAGAGGTCGCCGGAGGCCTCAAGCGCGACGCCCGCCGGCGTAGGGACGGAGATCGCGGCCAGATAGCGGCCCGAGGCGGAGAACTCCTCCACCCGGCTGTTGCCCTGGTCCGCCACCCAGACGTCGCCCGAGGCCGAGACCGCCAGTGCGACCGGCTGGTCAAGCTGGCCAGGCCGGCTTCCCGCCGAGCCGAACCCGGCCAACACGTGCCCGGTGGGAGAGAACTCGACTACCCGGTCATGGCCGGTATCCGCGACCCAGACATCGCCGGCCGCGCCGACCGCGACCGCCTGGGGCTGGTCCAGGCCACCGCCGAAGCTGGTCATCAGGCGCCCGGACGGGGTGAACTCCGCGATCTGGTCGCGGCCGGTGTCGGCGACCCAGACGTCGCCGTCCGGGCCGATGGCGACGCCGTAAGGATCAGCCAGCGCACGCTGCCCGAACGCCTGCCTGAAGCCCGGCGCGCGCGCCAGCGGGCTAGCCCCAGTAGCCCCAGTAGCCCCAGTGACCTCCGTGGAAGCAGTGGCCTCAGGCGCGGTTGCGACTAGGGTGGCGAGCAGGAAGGCCGCGAGCGCCCCGCGGCCAGCCAAGACGCGGACCCGGAGGCCACCCGTGCGCGCCTCGTCCGGGCGCACCGCGGGCTCCGGCCGGCTTGACATGCCTCGATTCTCGCGCAGCGCGAGGGCCAGCGTCGCCTCCGCCTCGCCAGCGGTGCGTCCGTTAGAACGACCGTTAAACAATGGTCTGTTCTACCTGGGTACCTGCCGGATACGCTCTGTATTCATGGAAGCAGATCACGGGGTCTCCCGTTCGCCTTCGCTTTACCGCAAGGTCGCCGAGGACATCAAGGCGGCCATTGCGATCGGGGCGTACCCCCCGGGAACCCGGCTGCCCTCGGAGAGCGAACTGGCCGAACGCTACTCGGTGTCACGAGGGACCATCCGGCAGGCGTTCGCGGCGCTGCGCGCGGACGGCGTGATCGCGTCCCGGCGCGGCGCGCGCCGCGTCGTCCTCGGCGGGCCGAGGGTACAGAGCTTCGGTGAGCTGCTGTCGTTCTCCCGCTGGGCCAGGGCCCTCGGCGAGGTGCCGACCGGCCAGGTCGCCAGCCTGGAGCGCCGGCCGGCCAAGGCGCTGGAAGCGGAGCAGCTTGCCCTCCCGTCGGGTGCCACCATCTACTACCTGGTCAGGGTGCGCCTGTTGTCCGGCCGGCCCGTGATGATCGAGCGCGGTGCCTACCCGGACCGGGTGGGCGCCCTGGTGGCCGGGATGGACATGGAGACCGGCTCGATCACCGAGCGGCTCGAGGAACTGGGCATCGTCTTCGCCGACGCCGAGCACGTCATCGACGCGGTGGCGGCATCGGCCGAGGACGCCAGGCTGCTCGGCGTCCGGCCCCGGGTGCCGATGCTCAGGGAGCGCCGCCGCACCACGGACCTGTCCGGGACACCCGTCGAATGGTCCGACGACCGTTACCTGGGCAGCGCGGTCGCGTTCAGCGTGCACAACTCCATCGCGGTCAACGCGCTGTCCCGCACGTCCACGCCGTCAGGACACGACCAGGGCGCCAAGTAGCCCCGCGAAGTGCGCGAACTCCGGCGGTCCGACCGCGGGATCCTTGGCTTGATCATCCCAGCGGCGCACCGCGACCGCGTCCCGCGCGTGCGGAAGCGCCTCGAACTCGGCGGCCTCCTCGGCCGTCATCGGGCCGCCCTGCCGCGCTAGCGTGCGCACCGATTCGGCCGACAGCAACCCGAAGTAGCCCGGCTCGACGGCGCACAGGTACCGTTTCGCCGCCACGTGCAGCCGCACCGGCTCGGTCACCGCCCCGCCGAACCACTGGCTCAGCCACCGCGCGCCCGCCGCACCGTGCCTGGCGTCGGTCTCCTGGCGCAGGTGGCCGATGTCGTGCAGCAACGCCGCGGCCACCAGCGCGCCCCCGGCGCCGGCCGCCTCGGCCAGCGCTCCAGCCTGCCGCATGTGCGCGCCGATGGTCACCGGCTCACCCAGGTAGGCCTGCGCTCCCGCCCCGTCGAACAGCTCCCCGATGATCTCGACCGCACTCATGACGCTGACGCCTCCCGTTGCGCACCCGAGGCCTCGCCCGGGCGGCTGAGCACCGCCAGGGTGCTGGCCAGGCCGTCCAGGTCAGCGTAACAGCCCTGCAGGTGACGGCCCTGCGACCCGCCCGCGGGCAGGCTGAAGGCCGTGCGCGCGTGCAGGATCCGCGTGTTGTCGAAGATCAGGCAATCCCCCGGCGCCAGCCGCAGGTTGAGCCGCCGCTCCGGCTGCGCGAGCAGCCCGGCCCACCGCCGGTAGGCCGCGTAGAACGCGGTGACGTCGGCGTAAGGCAGCCGCAGCGGCTGCGCCGACCGGTTGTTGAACCGGACCCCGCGGACCCGGCCGCGGGGGCTGAGCTGGATGAGCGGCTGGCTGGCCCGTAGCTCGGTGTCGTTGTCCCGATAGCCGAACGAGACGGCGGTTCCCGTGATCACATCAAACGCCGCCCGGTCGCCGGCGCGCAGCGCGGCGGCCGCCGCGAACCCGTCCACCAGGCCGGTATCGCCACCGTCGCCCGCCGCGTGCAGGCAGTGCAGCAGCTGGACGGTGGGCACGGGGTCGCGGTACGGGTTATCGGTGTGCGGCAGGATCTGTTTGCTGGTGAAGGCGAGGTTGCCCGGCGCGGGCTCGACCCGGACGTCGAACAGGGAGCCGTAGTTGGTCTCCCGCACGAACCCGAAGCTCGCGGCGACCCGGAGCACCATGCCGGGCTCGGCGGGTACGTCGTGCAGGAGCACGAAACCCACGCGCAGCACGGCGGCCAGGCTGCGGATCCGCTCCGCGGGGTCGGCCAGGTACTCCGACCAGCTCGCGTGGGGCCGGCTCGCCTCGGGCCGGGCGCCCGGACGGTCCAGGTCCGCGGGCAGCCAGAGGTCCTTGTCGTCCTCGGTGCGCCCGTCGCCGTCACCGTAGTCGTCAAGCGCGTGCTCGGCCAGCCAGGCGAGGGAGAAGACGGACCTGTGCCGATCCGGCTCGTACGTCACCTCGACGCGGTCCCCCGCCTCCTGCGCCGCGGCCACCGCGAGCCCGGCCGGCAGGTCGGTGACGTCGCGGAATTTCTGCCTGCTGTGCGGATCCACGCAGTCGGCGCACGGGCAGTTGTCGCGCAGCCAGACGGCGGGAAACCGCAGCCGCCGTTCGCCGACGGTCAGATCCAGCTCCCCCTGGCCCTCAACGTTCACGGCTCACCCTCACCCGAGATTTCACCGGGCATCCCGGTAACACTTGTATAGACAAGTTTAAAGTTGACTATATTAGTGAGCGTGAGGCTAACGCAAAGGATCGCGGTGGTCGGCGGGGGCGTCCTGGGCACCATGCATGCGGTGATGGCCCGGCGGCGCGGCTATGAGGTCGTGCACCTGGAACGCGAGGCCGAGGCCCGCGGGGCGAGCGTCAGGAACTTCGGCCTGGTCTGGGTCAGCGGCCGGAGGGCCGGCCCGGAGCTCAGCCTCGCGCTGCGCGCCCGTGCGCTCTGGGAAGAACTGGCCGGCGAGGTGCCCGGGCTCGGCTTCAGGCCCGACGGCTCGCTCACCCTGGCCGTGGACGACGCCGAACTCGCCCTGCTCAAGGAAGCCGCCGCCCTGCCTGACGCGGACCGCAGGGGATTCGAGCTGCTCGATCCGGCTGGCGTGCGGGCCGTCAACCCGGCGCTGCGCGGTGAGGCGGCCGGCGGCCTGCTGTGCCGGGCCGACGCCATCGTCGAGCCCAGGCGGGTGCTGCCCGCCTTGCGCGGCTACCTGACCGCCACCGCCAACGGCGCCAGTGATTACGAGTGGCTGCCGGGGCGGGAGGTCGTCGACATCGCTCCGAACGCCGTGCGGGACCATACCGGCGCGTGGCACCAGTGCGATCTGGTCATCCTGTGCACCGGCGCCGCGTTCACCGGGGTGGTCGGGCGGTACCAGTCGTTCCTCGCGCGCGACGGCGTGCGCCGGGTGCGGCTGCAGATGATGCAGACCGCTCCGCTGGCCGAGCGGCTGTCAACCGCGGTCGCCGACGGCGACACCATGCGCTACTACCCCGCCTACGACCTGCCGGGGCGCTACCTGCTGCCGCCCCCGCCCCCGGTCGCCGAGCAAACCCGCGCCCAGCTGCTGCTCGTCCAGCGGGCGGACGGCGGGCTCACCATCGGCGACACGCACGAGTACGCCGAGCCGTTCGCGTTCGACGTGGACGAGGACGCCTACGACCACCTGCGCGCCCGGGCCGAGGCGCTGCTCGGCGCGCCGATCCCGCGGGTCCAGCGCCGCTGGGCCGGCGTCTACAGCGAGGTCGGCCCCGAGGCGGCCGGTCATGCGCTGTACCACAGATCAGAGGTCGAGCCCGGCGTGGTCCTAGTCACCGGGCCAGGCGGGCGGGGCATGACATGTTCACCGGCCATCGCGGAGGAGACGTTCCGATGACCCGTATCACGGTCGCCTGCATTGATATGGCGGGCACGACGGTGCGCGACGACGGCACGGTGATGGAGGCGTTCACCGCGGCCATCGCGGAGCAGAACCTGACCGCCGACGCCTATGACCGGGCCATGACGGCGGTCCGGTCGACCATGGGCCAGTCCAAGATCGAGGTGTTCCGGCGGATCCTCGGCGACGAGACGGCCGCACGGAAGGCCAACGAGTCGTTCGAGGACCACTACGCCGCCGCCGTGCGGAACGGCGCGATCGCGCCGGTGCCGGGCGCCGAGGACACGCTCATGCGGCTGCGCGATGCGGGCATCCGGGTCTGCCTGGCCACCGGCTTTTCCCCTTCGACCAGGGACGCGATCATCGACGAGCTCGCCTGGGGCGGCCTGATCGACCTGGCCCTGTCCCCCGCCGACGCCGGGCGCGGGCGCCCGTGGCCCGACCTGCCGCTGACCGCGCTGCTGAAGCTGCGCGGCGGCGCGGTCAGCGAGCTCGCGGTGGCCGGCGACACCACCAGCGACGTCGAGTCCGGGCTGCGCGCCGGGGCGGCGATCGTGGCCGGCGTGCTGACCGGAGCCGGCTCCCGCGCCGACCTAGAGCAGGCTGGCGCGCCGCTCATCCTCGACTCGATCGCCGGCATCCTCCCCCACGTCATCGGGTGACGGGGCGGGTTCACCCTCCGCGTCGCTGGCCGCTGGCCGAAGGTCCAGGTCGATGGTTAGGATGTGCGCTCAACACAGTAGCTGTGCTCCCGCCGTGGGAGCAGAGTGCCAGTGGGAGCAGAGCGCCATAAGCGCGGGTAGGGCCATGACGAGTCAGCAGGGCGGATCGCAGCAGCCGCCGGGAATCCGCGACGTGGCCCGGATAGCCGGCGTATCGGTCGCCACAGTGAGCCTCGCGCTGAACAGCCAGCCAGGCGTGGCGGAGCATACCCGCCGCCGGATCCTGGCCGCCGCCGCGGAACTCGGCTACCGCGCCAACCCGCAGGCCCAGGCGCTGCGACGGGGGCGAACCACCACCTACGGCCTGGTGATCCGCAACTTCGGCAATCCGTTCTTCCTCGAGGTGCTGAGGGGGGCCGAGCAGGCTGCTAGCCAGGCCGGGGCCACCCTGCTGCTGCTCGATTCGCACTACTCGGCGGAACGCGAGCGCGCCCTGGTGCAGGAAATGGCCGTGCAGCGCCTCGCCGGGCTGGCCATCGCCCCCGTCGGCCGGGGGGAGTCCGTGCGGCTCTGGCAGGAGTTGCGTCCCGGCACCCCGGTAGTGGCCCTGAACGCGTCCGCCGAAGGCCTCACGGGCGTCTCGCGCGTGTACCCGGACAACGCGACCGGGGTCGAACTGGCGATGCGCCGCCTGGCCGAACTTGGCCACTCCCGGGTCGCCTTCTTGTCTGCGCCGCGCGGCCTGGTGGCGGACCCGGACCGGCTCAGGCACTTCCGGCGCCTCGCCCGGGTGCTGGGAATCCGGCCGGACGTGATGCACACGCCCCTCACGATCACGGACGTGCGCAAGGCAGCCGGGACGCTGCTGGCTCGCCGGGACGCCTCCACCGCGATCATTACCAATTCTGATTACACGGCGCTCGGGATCTACCAGACCGCCCGCGACCTGTCCCTGCGGATCGGGCCGGACGTATCGGTCATCGGTCACGACGACCTGCCGACCTCCGAGCTACTGGATCCCCCCCTGGCGACCATCCGCCTCGACGGCAGGGAGATGGGCCGCGCGCTGATCGCACGACTAGTCGAGGGGAATGCGCCCAGCGACTACATTGCCCCCGTGCAACTAGTCGAGCGCGCCTCCCTCCAGACCCCGGACGGCCCAGCTCAGCCCGGCCCTGCGCCGCTGCGTGCGGCAACTCGGTAACGTTCCTTGACACCCTCAAGCCGCGCGTGTGAGCATGGCGGCGCTAAACGTTTTAAACGCGTTTACTCGCACTCTCAGCTGGGGGCGCGGGGGGGTCGGCAGACGTCCCCCAGAGCCGTACGGAGCTTCCGGGCGGCAGCGACCCGCTTCGGGATGGGGAAGTTTCAGGAGGCATTGGTGAGATCGCCATATCGATACGCGTTGGCCGGGTTCACGGCTGTCGCGCTGCTGACGGCCGGGTGCTCGTCGAGTTCCTCGTCGAGTTCAGGGGGCAGCTCGGTCAACTGGTCAACCGAAACTTCGGCTGCGGCCGGAGGCGGCATGAGCGCGCTGATCAAGGCGGCCAAGGCCGAAGGCACGCTCAACGTCATCGCCCTTCCGCCGACGTGGGCGAACTACGGCACGATCATCGCGGACTTCGAGAAGACCTACGGGATCAAGATCAATTCCGCCCTGCCCGACGGCTCCAGCCAGCAGGAGGTCGACGCGATCAAGGCGGAGAACGGCTCGCCCAAGGCGCCCGACGTGGTGGACGTCGGCCTGGCCGTCGCCGTGGCCAACACGAACCTGTTCGCGCCGTACGAGGTCAGCACCTGGTCCTCCATCCCGTCCGCGCAGAAGGACCCGAACGGTCTGTGGTATGAGGACTACGGCGGCTACATGGCGGTCGGCTACTCGAGCAAGTTCGGCACGATCACGTCGCTGAACCAGCTGCTCGGCCCGAAGTTCAAGAACGCGGTCGCGCTGAACGGCAACCCGACCTCGGCCAACGCGGCCCTGAACGGCGTCATGATGGCGAGCCTCGCCGAGGGCGGATCGGTCGGCAACATCGCCCCCGGCGTGACCTTCTTCCAGAAGCTCAAGGCGGCAGGCAACTTCTCCCCCGTCGAGGCGACCGGCGCCTCGATCAAGGCGGGCACGACCCCGGTCGTGTTCGACTGGGACTACCTCAACCTGCCGAGCTACGTCGGCGTGTCGAACTGGAAGGTGTTCATCCCGTCCAACGCCGTCCTCGGCGGGTTCTATGCGCAGGCCATCAACAAGAACGCGCCGCACCCGGCGGCCGCGCGGCTATGGGAGGAGTTCCTGTACTCGCAGGCCGCGGCCGGCGGGCAGAACCTATGGCTCGAGGGTGGCGCCCGGCCGGTTGAGCAAGCGGCGATGACCTCCGACGGCACCATCAACACTGCGGCAGCCTCGAAGCTGCCGACCGTCACCGGCACGCCGGTGTTCCTCACCGAGGCCCAGAGCACCACCGCCGCCCAGTACCTGGCGACAAACTGGGCGAAGGCCGTGAGCTAGCGAGGACACGTGGCCGTCGCTGCGGCAACACAGACCGGCGTCCGGCCCTCGCGGGCCGGACGTCGGCCGTCGGCTCCCTCCTGGGTCGGCACCGTCCCGTTCTTCGGCTACGTCGCGGTCTTCCTGCTGTTGCCGACCGGGATCGTGATATGGGACGCGTTCAAGAACCCGGCAGGCAAATTCACCCTGTCCGGCCTCACCGCGCTCGGCAACGCGCAGGTGCGCGGATTCTTCATCGGCTCGTTCAAGCTGTCGCTGGTCTCGTCGCTGATCGGCGCCGTGTTCGGCGCGATCCTGGCCTACGCCGTGGCGTCGGGGAACCCCGATGGCGTGGTCCGCAGGCTCTACCTGTGCGTCTCGGGCGTCCTGGCCCAGTTCGGCGGGGTCACGCTGGCGTTCGCGTTCCTCGTGCTCATCGGCCCGGTCGGCCTGCTGTTCCACGCCGGCTGGTACTTCAGCTTCCCGTGGGGCATCACGGTGATCTACGCCTACTTCCAGATTCCGCTGATGGTGCTGGTCTTCCTGCCCGCGATTGACGGGCTGAGGGTGCAGTGGCGGGAGGCGTCGGAGAGCCTGGGCTCATCGGCCTGGCAGTACTGGCGGTACGTCGGCGGCCCGCTGCTGATGCCCGCCTTCCTCGGCGCGCTGCTGCTGCTTTTCGCCAACGCCCTGTCCGCCTACGCCACCATCCAGGCCTGGGAGGACGCGATCCCCTATACGGTCCCGCAGCAGATCTACACCTCGATGTCCAGCGAGGTCGGGCTGGCCAACATCAACTACGCCGACGCGCTCGCGCTCGGCATGGTGGTGCTGGTCGCGATCGTCATGACCGGGTACGCGCTGCTACAGCGGCGGGCGGCGCGATGGCTCCGGTAACCGCGGTCGGCGAGACGCCGCTGGCTGCACCGGCCGGGCGCCAGGCCGGCATGCAGGCCGGTCGGCGCAGGCGGCTGAACGCGTTCCGCTACGTGGTCTTCACCGTGTTCGGACTGTTCTTCGCGCTGCCGCTGCTGGCGATGGCCCGGTTCTCGCTGGAGGGCGCCAAGCTCGGCACCTGGTCGGTGACGGCCTGGCGGCAGATCGCCTCCTACACAAGCAGCGAGGGGATCCCCCCGCTGATCAGCGCCGTCGAGATCACCCTGGAACTGGCCGTCATCACCAGCGCCGTCATGCTGGTGCTGGTGGTGCCCACCATGATCTGGATCCGGTTGCGGGTGCGGTGGCTGGCGCGCGCCATGGAGTTCCTGTGCCTGCTGCCGCTCACGATTCCGCCGATCGTGCTCGTGGTCGGCCTCGGCCCGATCTACGACAAGATCGCCCACCTGAGCCTGTCCGCGCTGATGCTGTTCTGGGTCTACGTGATCCTGGCCCTGCCCTACGCCTACCGGGCCCTGGCCGCCGGCCTGAGCACGATCGACGCCACCACGCTTTCCGAAGCCGCCCGCAGCCTCGGCGCGAGCTGGTTCGGCGTAATCGTCCGGGTGATCGTGCCGAACATGTGGGATGCGATCCTGAACGCCCTGCTGCTGACCTGTGCCCTGGTGCTCGGCGAGTTCACCATCGCGTTCTTCCTGCTGTACGTCAACCTGCAGGTGGAGCTGTATTCCATCAGCCGGAACACGCCGGACGCCGGGGTAATCTTCTCCACCTCGACGGCCTCGCTGCTGTTCGCCTTTGCTCTGTTGTTGATCCTGTCCTTCGCCCGCCGACGTCGCGGTATCCGGGGATGAGGTACTGCTCGTGACTTCACCGATGACCAGAACCCGGGACGGCGCGGCCAGGACCGCAGTTGAGGTCCGAATGGAGGGACTGAGCCGCCGCTACGGTGCCGTGGTCGCGCTCGATCACCTCGACCTGACCGTGCAGTCCGGCGAGCTCGTCGCGCTGCTCGGTCCCTCGGGCTGCGGCAAGACCACCACGCTGCGCCTGCTCGCCGGGCTGGAGGACACCGACACCGGCCACATCATCGTCGGCGGTAAGGACATCACCCGGCTTCCGGCCAGCAAGCGCGACATGGGCATGGTGTTCCAGGCCTACTCGCTGTTCCCGCACATGACCGCGCGGCAGAACGTGGCCTTCGGGCTGCGACTGCGCCGGGTCGCCGCCGCCCAGCGAGACAAGCGCGCGATGGAGATGCTGGAACTGGTCGGGCTCTCCGCGCAGGCGGACCGGTATCCGAACCAGATCTCCGGCGGTCAGCAGCAGCGCGTCGCGCTGGCCCGCGCGCTGGCCATCGAGCCGCAGGTGCTCCTGCTCGACGAGCCGCTGTCGGCGCTCGACGCCAAGGTCCGGGCGCAGCTGCGCGACCAGATCCGCCGGATCCAGCTCGAGGTGGGCATCACCACGTTGTTCGTCACCCACGACCAGGAGGAGGCGCTGGCCATCGCGGACCGGGTCGGGGTCATGAAGGAGGGCCGCATCGAGCAGCTCGCGCCGCCCACCGACGTCTACTCGCGGCCGGCCACGTCGTTCGTGGCGGAGTTCGTCGGCCTCAGTAACCGGCTGACCGGCGACGTCTCGGGCGGCCAGGTCACCGTCCGCGGCTGCACCCTGCCGCTGATGGAGTCCGGCGTGCCCGACGGCCAGGTGGTGGCGCTCGTGCGGCCCGAGGCGGTGACGCTGGCCTCGCACACCTCGGCGGAGTCCGGCCCGCTGGTCGGGACCGTGATCGCCGTTACCTTCCTCGGTGCGACCAGCCGGGTCACGGTCGACCTCGGCGACACGACGATCATGGCCCAGCTCACGACCTCGGACGCGAGCGCGCTGCCGGCTGGCAGCCGGGTCGCGCTGACGATTCGTCCCGACCCCGTGCTCGTCTCCAGCAGCTCATCCCCCGACGGCTTGGTGGCCGAGGAAGAAGAGTGAGCGGCGCGCACCCACCGCTGACCACGCATCGCCGGCTCCATCGCGGCGCGGTCATCCGCACCGGACTCTCGGATTCCTACCGGGCCGTCGAGATCTGTGCGGGCGAGCCGCATTCGATCCGCGATGACTTCGGGGCGGCCGGGCCGGACTCCACGCCAGGCCACGGCCGCGCGCTGCTCTGCCTGGCTCACATCACCGATCTGCAGCTCGCTGACGTTCAGTCGCCAACGCGATTCGAGTTCCTCAACGCGTATTTCGCCGACCCCAGGTACGCCGCGATCGTCCCCGTGCAACGTCCCCAGGAGGCGATCACGGCACACGCGGTCGACGCCACCTTGCGCACGCTCAACGCGGTACGGGGCCCCGCTACCGGTAGGCCGTTGCAGCTGGCCGTGACCACGGGCGATGCGATCGACAATGCCCAGTGGAACGAACTACAGGCGTTCCTGGCACTGTTCGAGGGCGGGCTGGTGAGCCTGGACTCCGGCGGGCCGGACTATGAGGGGGTGCAGTCGCCGGACTGGCCGGGCGATATCTACTGGAGGCCCGATGGACCGGGCCGTGACGGCCTGGACCTGTTCCGGCGCGAATTCGGCTACCCGCATCATCCGGGCCTGCTCCGCCATGCGCTGCGCGAGTTCCAGGCTACTGGCCTGGGCGTCCCCTGGCTGGCCTGCTTCGGCAATCACGAGGCACTGAACCAGGGCGTAGGCACCCAGACCCCGGGCCTGGCCGCCGCGCTGACCGGGAGCTGGAAGCCGACCGGGCTGCCGGACAACTTCGACCACGACAAGGCGCTCGAGCTCTTCGCCGAGCACCCCGAGGCGTTCATGGCCGGTCCGTCCCGGCAGGTCACGCCCGATCCGTTCCGCAGGCCGGTCAGCAGGCGGGACTTCGTCGATGCTCACCTCCGCACCGGCTCCCGGCCGTTCGGGCACGGTTTCACCGAGCGCAACCGGCTGGATGGTACCGCCTACTACGTCTACGACACGCCCGTAGCACGATTCATCACCATCGACACCAACTGCCTGGCCGGCGGGGCGGAGGGCTGCCTCGACCGGGAGCAGGCCCGGTGGCTGGAAGCCAGGCTCAGCGAGGTGCACTCGGCCTACCGCGGACCCGGCGGAAGCGACGTCCGGACCGGCCACGACGACCGGCTCGTGATCCTGCTCTCACACCACGGGACCGACACCCTGAACAACGCCTGCCTGGCCCACGTGGATCCGGGTGGGGAGCCGATGCTAGGCGGCGCCGGCCTCCTCGCCCTGCTGCACCGCTTCCCCAACGTCGTCCTTTGGCTCAATGGTCACACACATACCAACACGGTTCGCCCGCGCCGCGACCCCGCCGACCCGTCGCGCGGGTTCTGGGAGGTCACTACCTGCGCGGTGGTGGACTGGCCGTGCCAGACCAGGGTGGTCGAGATCCTCGATCACGGTGAGTACCTGTCCATCGTGACCACGATGGTCGACCACGACACCCCGCTCGCGCCCGCGTCGCTGGAGACGGCGGACGACCTAGCCGCGCTGCATCGCGAACTCGCCGCCAATGTCCCCTGGCCCGTCTCGGCCCTGGCGGGCACCGCCGACGACAGGAATGCCGAATTGCGCGTCGCCCCGCCCTTCCCGCTCAAGGCCCTGTCCGGCGGGTAAGCCCTACAACCTGGGCGCTATGAGTACCGCGTCCGCGGGAAGGCTCACCGCCACCGACGTGCCCGGGGCCAGAGCGGCGGCCTGCGAGCTCGGCTTGTCGATCTGCACCGTGACGTCGCCGGACAGCAGGACGCCGATCCGGGTTACCGAGCCGAGGAAGGTCCTGGTGGTCACGATCCCATTTCCGTTCTGCACCACCTGCATCGTCAGCCCCTCAGGCCGTACGAGCACGTCAACGGACGCGCGTTCGACGCAGGCGTCAGCCCCGCTATCCCGCTGGACGGGCACGGTGCCGCCGAGAACCGCGACCATCCCGTCGCCTTGGAGCTCACCGGGAATCCGGTTCATGACGCCGACGAACTCGGCCACGAAGGCAGTGGCCGGGCGCTCGTACAGCTCGTCAGGCGACGCGATCTGCTCAAGCTTGCCGTGCCTCATGACCCCCACCCGGTCGGCCATCGAGAGCGCTTCGTCCTGATCGTGGGTAACGAACAGGGTGGTAGTGCCGAGGCGCTGCTGAAGCGTGCGAATCTGCTCACGCAACTGCAAGCGGACCTTGGCGTCGAGCGCAGACAGCGGCTCGTCAAGCAGCAGGACCCGGGGCTCGATGGCGAGGGCGCGGGCCAGCGCCACGCGCTGCTGCTGCCCGCCGGACAGCTGGTGCGGGTACTGCCTGGCCTGTGGGGCCAGGCCGACCATATCCAGCAGCTCGCCTGCGCGCCTGCGTCGGTCACCTCCGCTGAGCTTGCGCATGCGCAGCCCGAATCCCACGTTGTCAAGGGCGTTCATGTTCGGGAACAGGCTGTAGCTCTGGAACACCATCCCCATGTCACGCCGGGCGGCTGGTACGCCCGAGATGTCCTTGCCGTCGACGAGCACCGATCCGCCGTCCGCCGCCTCGAAGCCGGCCACGATGCGCAGTGCGGTCGTCTTGCCGCAGCCCGAGGGGCCGAGAAGTGCGACAAGCTCGCCCGGCGCGATCTCGATCGACAGCCCGTCCAGCGCCTTGGTGGCCCCGAACGTGCGGCTCAGGTCCTGCAGGAGCACGCTCGTCCCGTGGGTTCCCGGCCCGGACGCCCGCCGCATGCCGTCGGTCGCGGCAGCGTCTCTGGCGATGTTGCTCGTCATCAGTTACCCCGCGTTTCTTGACGTGTGACGGCGAACAACGTGACCTGGCCGCCGCCCGTCTTACGCGACTGCCTGGTTGCGAGCACCGTGATGAGCATCAGGAAGAGCCAGGTCACGAACAGCGCCAGCAGCGAGGCCGCGACCGAGACCTGGCCGCTCGCCTGGCTGTTGACGTAAATCCACACCGGGAAGGTCTGGTACAGGTCCAGGCTGGCCATCGTGTATTCGCCGAGAACCAGAGCTACGGTCAGCACGACAGCCGACAGCATCGCGGTGCGCAGGTTTGGCAGGATGACCCGCCACAGCGTGGTGATCCAGCCCCCGCCGAGCGAGTTGGAGGCCTCGACGATTGTCTTCAGGTCCAGCGCGCGTAGCCCGGCGTCGAGGGAACGGTACGCGAACGGCATGGCCAGCACCACGTACTCCAGCGCGAGCAGCAGGTCTGAGCTCTTGAGGAAGCCGGGCGCAATGGCGAGCACCCCCACGATCAGCACTACCGGCGGGATGACGATCGGTAGGATCGTGATCCCCTCGAGGAGCCGCCGGACCTTCGGCAGCCGCAGGTGGACGTATACGGCCGTGGGCAGCATCAGCGCGATCGTGATCAGGGTGGTGAGGGTCGCGAGCTTGACCGACAGCCAGAGGGACGACCCGAAGCCGGCGAAGCCGATCACAGAGCCGAAGGCACTGATCCCGGCGAACCGCAACGCGGACCATAGCGGGATGAGGAAGTACGCGGCGGTGATGAGCAGGACGACCCAGCGCCAGATGACAGGTTTGCTGGTGCGCTGCCTTCCCGACGCGCTCAGGCCGAACCGTCGCGGACCAGTTATCGCAGCCATTTAGCCGCCCTCCGCTGCAGCGCGACGTAGATCACCATCGCGATCGCGATGATGATGACCATCCCCAGGCCGAGTGCCTTGCCGACGTTCTCCTGGCCGGCGATGACGTTCCCGTTCAGGAAGGACCCGATCTGGATGGAGGTCAGCGGGATGGCCCCGTTGGTCAGGGCTTCGGCGGTGGCGTAGGCGGACAAGCCGCTGCCGAACAGGAGTAGCAGGCAGCCGAGGAACGAGGGCAGCAGCACCGGGCCGCCCACGTAACGCCAGTACTGCCAGTTGCTCGCACCCACGTTCTCCGCAGCCTCCCGCCACGCCGGACGCAGCCCCTCCAGGGCCGGCAAGATGATCAGCACCATCAGCGGGATCTGGAAGTACATGTAGACGACCACCACGCCAGCGAGTGTGTACAGGCTGAAGCCGTGGTTGTACGGGTTGAACCCGAGGTCGGTGAGCCACTGGGTGGCCAGCCCGCCGGAGCCGAGGGTGGCGATAAACAAGAACGCCAGCGGCACGCCGCCGAAGTTCGCGAATACGCCGGAGGCGGTGATTGCCACCTGACGCAGCAGGTTCCCGCGTCTGGCCGTGAAGATCGCGTACGCGATCACCAGCCCGAAAATCCCCGGCAGGACGGAGCTGAGCACGGACAAGATGATGCTCTGCCAGAACCCGTGCAGGTAGATGCCGTGCACGGCGGTGTTGACGTTGCTCAGCGTGAAGCCGCCGCTGTTGTTCTGGAAGGCCCCGACCGCGACCGCGACCATCGGTAGCAGCAAGCCGAGCGTCACGTAGGCCCCGAACGGCACGACCCCGGCCACCCGGCGCAGCCAGCGCAGGGAACTCAGCGCGGTTAGCCTGACAGACGACGCGGACGGTGCGGCGGGGCCTGAGCCGAGGGCCCCGGGATCCTGGAGGGATCCCGGGGCCGCTACAGTCTGGCCCACCGCTAACCGATCACGCTGGACCACTGCTGGGCGACGACGTTCTCTGCCGCCGCCGCCTGCGTCTGGGTCGGGAAGGTCACGGTTCCGGCCGGGGCGGGCGGCAGCGCCTTATAGGCTGCCTGGTTCACCGTCCCGTTGGCCACCAGGGTGGGTAGCTCGATTGGCCGGGCCTCTCCCTCGAGCCAAAGGTTCTGGCCCGTGGTGGAGTACAGGTATTCCTCCCAGAGCCTGGCCGCAGCCGGGTCCGGTGCGTACTTGCTGATGGCCTGGTCGTAGTAGGAGGCGTACACGCCGTCCGACGGAATCACGATCTTGAGCGTCTTGACGCTGCTTCCGATCTCGGACGCCAGCAGGTAGTCCCACCAGATAATGATCGGTGTCTGGCCGCTCTCCATGGTCGCCGCACTTGCCGTGACCGGCACAAAGTTGCCCTCAGAGTGCAGCTGCTTGAAGTAGGCGATGCCGGGCGCGATGTTGCTGAGCGAGCCGCCGTTGGCCAGCGCCGCCGCGTACACGGCCGAGAACGCCGCATTCGCCTGGGTCGGGTTGCCGTTAATGGCGATCTGGTTCTTGTAGGCGGGGTTGAGCAGGGACTTGAACGTGGTCGGCGGGGTCTTCACCGTCGCCGAGTTGTACCCGATCGCGACGTAGCCGCCGTAGTCGGCATACCAGGTGGAGTCGGAAGCCTTGGCGGTGGACGGGATGTCACTCCAGGTCGCCACCTGGTACGGCGCCAGGATGCCTTCCTGGTCGCCCTTGACCGCGAACGCGGTGCCCACGTCCAGGACGTCGGGGGCGCGGCTCTGGCCCTTGAGCTGGTTGACGGCGTTGAGCTCGTCCTGGCTGGACCCGTCCGGATTCGCGTCGGTGATGTGGATGTGGTACTTGGCGGAGAAGTCCGACATGATCGCGCCGTAGTTGGCCCAGTTGGACGGCAGCGTGATGACGTTGAGCTGGCCTTCCTTCTCGGCCGCCGCGACCAGGGCGCTCATGCCACCACAGGATGCAGCCGAGGTGGCGGTCGCCCAGTTACAGCTGCTTGATGTACTGGTACCACTGGTAGTGCTACTGCTGCTACTGCTGGAGCTCGAGGAGCATGCAGCGGTAAGGAGCAGGCCTGAGGCGACCGCGGCAACCGCCGCCGTCGCGTGCCTTGCGCGCAAAGTTCCCTCCCAAACCACGGTCCCCGCGTAGGGACCAATACGCCGGAGCTTGGCTAGACAAGTCGAGATGATGGCTAGCCAAGGCGAACGGGAGGTATCGAGCCCATGGCGGTCCGGCGTCCGTTGCGGGTCGGGTTGGTATTGAGAGCGGAGTCATGCCTATGCCGCTGACCCGCCGGGTGGGGCATACGGCGGTTGCGCGGTCTGAGGGTCTATGCCACGGCAGAGCCTGGCCCGGAGAAGGCGCAGGTCATCGTCGCCGAAGCCGTGATCGGCTCCTGTTCTTGCGCGCCGCCGCAGTGAACCAGAGCCATGCCCCGGTCCCGCGCGATGGTCCGCACCGCCGCCACCACCTGGTCGAGACGGTCGGCAGGTAACCGAGATGGTGCCCGCAGGTGGGATAGTAGGGGCGAGCGGGACCTGCCCTGTCGGCTCCCTGGTCAGCAGATCCTCGGCCACGGTGTCCGTGGCCGATCCGAGTTCGGGGAGCACCGGTGATGAGCGTGCCGGACGCCCGAGGCGGCGTCCGGCTGCGGCAACTCAGGATGAAAGAGGCTCAGTGACTGCCGGCGGGAGGCAAGCAGCGGTGGAAGGATGGTGCTCGATAGAGGACCTGACGCAATGGGCCTTCGGCCACGCGCCAGTGGTCATGGCGAACGAGGCGCACAGCGGCCTGACCCGTTGCATACGCACCCGCGAAGTCGGTGTCCGCATCATCCAGGAAGCCCACCAGGCCGGGGTCAGGCGGCTCGCGATGGAGGCTCTTCCCCGACGTGTCGACAACTCACCGGGACCCATCCCCGCCATCCCGCGGAGCGTCGTCGGTTATCTCGCCCAGCCGGACATGCGCAGGCTCATCACGACAGCGCTGGACTTGGGCTGGAGCCTGTGGGCCTACGAGGCCAAGATCGACCCCGGCAAAGACCCGGCGGAACTGGTCAGCACGGAGTTCACCAACTGGCGGGAACGCGAGCAGGCGCGCAACTTGTGTCAGCTACTGGCCGCCGCCCCTGGCGAGCCGCTCCTGGTCTGGTGCGGGAACGGCCACGCCTCCAAACACGCAGACCGCGAATGGGTGCCGATGGGCTGCCACTTCGCCGCCATGTCCGGCATCCAGCAGTTCGTGATCGACCAAGCCCTGACCGTCGACTTCACCGGAGAGGGACCCGAGCCATGGGTGCGAGAACTGCTCGCAGCACTCAGCGACACCCTGGCCGCCTACGGCGGCACTATCGGCATCCTTCGCGACCAAGCACCCCCGCCACTGGATTGTCTGCCCGGCGTGGACGCGATAGTCGTCTCGACCGAGAACACGCTGACCTAGCGGCAGCGAGCGTTCGGTCGGCTTCGCCAGGCTCTCGTCGCGGCGGTCGCTCGCCAAAACCCTTTGCGGGCCGTTGAGGAGCCGGCGAGTCCGGTCGCGGGCGCAAGAGCTACTCGTCGACGGCGTTGGCGTCGCTGGCCAGGACCGCGTGGACGTTTTCCAGGTCGGACAGGCTGGCGGCCAGGTCATTGACGGGGCGCTTGCCGTGGATGTGCAGGGTGACTTCCACCATCCGCGGGCCGAGTGCGGAGTCCGCGGCGCCGGGGACCTGCGTGCCGCTGACGGTTTCGGCCTGGACGTCGTGGATGACGAAGCCCTGGGCGGTAGCCAGCCGCAGGATGTCCCGTAGCCTGCCGTGGCCGTCGGGGTAGCGGACCCGCACTGCTGACACCGCGGTGGCTGACCGGGGCAGGCGCCTGGTCACCTCCGGAAAGGCCAGCGCGACCAGGAGGTATATGCCCGTTCCCAGGACGGCAAGGACCGGCAGCCCGGCCCCGGCCGCCGAGCCGACAGCGGCGGTGACCCACACCCCGGCGGCAGTGGTGAGCCCCCGGACCGAGTCCCGGCGCACAAAGATCAGGCCAGCGCCCAGGAAGCCGACTCCTGTCACGATCTGGGCGGCGACCCGGGAGGGATCCAAGATGACCTGTCCCGGTTGCAGGACGTCGGCGAACCCGTACTTGCTGATCAGCATGAATAGTGCCGCGCCCGTCCCTACCAGGGTGTGCGTGCGTAGTCCGGCATCCTTCTGCCGGATCTCCCGTTCCAGGCCGATCACCGCTGACAGCACCAGTGCTAGGCCCAGCTCCGAGGCCTGCTTCCAGCCCTCGCCCTCGGTTACCGCCGGGCGGGCTGCCTGCAGGAGTGCCAGGGAACCGGCCGAGATCACCAGACCAGCCTATCCGGGCGCTGCGCGCCGCCCTGGGCAGGCCGGTGCCGCAGGCCCCGCGCGGTTGTTGCGGGCGTGCAGTGAGGTCAATGGGCGCTCGCGGGATTCCGGCAATTGTGTCGCCCACCCGGGTTGACCGCATCGGTTCACCTCGCAGGCTGGCAGGCGCCACGCTGGTGCGGTGGACTCTCCGCCCGGCGCGCCCCGGCGCGCGCTGGAATGGCCTGGACGAGACGTGGCGGGAGGCGTTCCGGCAGGCATGAGAGGCGCCGCGGGCGCCTGTTGGGTGCCAGGTCAGTGACCAACCAGGCTGGCCGTTCGCCGGATCCAGGGCGCGAAGGGGCTCTTGCAGGTGTTACGCCTCTCGCGGCACGAAAAGCTTAACGCGGAGCAGGCGCAGGTCTTCGTCGCCGAAGCCGTGATCGGCGAGCCAGCTGACCACCCCGCCGTAGCGGACGTCCATCTGCTGGAGGAAGGCCGCCATCGTCTGCGGGCGCGCTACGTGCGCGACGGCCGGCTGGCGGTCGATGTCCTTGGCGTACGTCCGCGACCGGCGCAGCCGGCCCAGGATGGCCTCGACGCGATCGCCCGTCGCGGCGTAGTCGGCGATGACGGCGTCCGGCCTGACGCCCGAGGCGGTCAGGGCGAGCGCTACCACCACTCCCGTCCGGTCCTTGCCCGCCGCACAGTGGACCAGCGCCGCACCCCGGTCCCGCGCGATGCTCTGCAGCGCGGCTACCACCTGGTCGGGACGATCCTCCAGGTAACCGAGGTAGTGGCCGCAGGTGGGATCGTCGGGGAAGCGGGACCTGTCCTGCTGGATCCTGGTCAGCAGGGCCTCGCCGACCACGTCCGTGGCCGACCCCAGTTCGGGTATCACCGGGTGATGAGCATGCCGGACACCGGGGACGGCGTCCAGCGGAGCCGTGCCCTCTGACGCCACCTCGGCCGAGCTCCGCAGGTCGATGACGGTGGTCACGCCGATGTCGTCCACCAGCTTCGCCACGTCAGCGGGCGAGAGGTCCTGCAGGTTGTCCGCGCGCAGCAGCCTGCCGCCAAGCGTCACGCGCCCGTCATCCCCAGGCAGGCCGCCCAGGTCTCGGACGTTGACGGCACCCTCAAGATCAATCCACGGCATGGCAACACCCTTGCAGATTCACCGCACGCCCACCGACCCGGGCTGGGTCGGCAGAGGCGGAGACCCGGGCTGGGTCGGCAGAAGCGGAGACCCTGGCTGGGTCGGCATAGGCCACCGGGTGCGGGGAAGTGGACAGGCGGCCAGCGCCGACCACCGCCGCTGGCCGCCGGAGAGGAGCACAGCGTGGCCACCTGGACAGCGCGCCGCAGGACGAGCCGTAACGCGAGGTACGCAGGCAGGCGGGCCGCGCACAGCGGGGCGATGCGGTTCCTCGCTCGCGCCGGGCTGGCGGCCCGCGGCGTCATGTACATGATCATCGGCTGGATCGCCGTCGAGGTCGCTTTCGGCCACTCGCGCCAGCAGGCCGACCGGACCGGCGCGCTGCACTACCTCGCGTCGACGCCGGCGGGCGGCTTCCTGCTCTGGCTGCTGGTCATCGGGTTCGCCGGCATGACGCTGTGGCGGCTGTCCGAAGCCCTGACCGGTTCCCCGGGCCCTAGCAGCGGGAAGGCCAGCTCCAGGCTGGCGGCGTTCGGCAAGGCGGTCGTCTACGGCGTCATCGCGTGGGGCGTGGTGAAGTACGCGATCGGCGCGGGCAGCCCGCAGTCGAGCGACACGCAGTCGGTCGACCTGACCGCCACCCTCATGAGACACCAGGGAGGCCAGGTCCTCGTGGCCGCGATCGGGCTCGCCCTGATCGGCAC
Source organism: Streptosporangiaceae bacterium (assembly GCA_035505275.1). GTDB lineage: Bacteria > Actinomycetota > Actinomycetes > Streptosporangiales > Streptosporangiaceae > Palsa-504. The sequence goes on from DATJQX010000106.1 coordinate 79,688, forward strand.
CGGCCTCTACCTGGCCTACAAGGCCTGGCGCAAGGAATTCCTCGCCGAGCTTGCGCTCAGGCAGGCACGGCCCCGTACCCGCCGGGCCGTGCAGTGGCTGGGCGAGTTCGGCGGCATCGCCCGCGGCATCGTGTTCGTGACCGCAGGCGTGTTCCTGGTCGTAGCGGCGGTCGACGCTCAGCCCCGGCAGGCCAAGGGCCTTGACTCGTCGCTGCGCGCGCTGGCCGCCACGCCGCTCGGCCCGTGGCTGCTCGTGCTCGTCGCGCTGGGCCTGATCATGTTCGGCGCCTTCTCGTGCTGCCAGGCCAGGTGGCTCAGGCTGTAACGCCGGGTGCCGGCGGTCAGTCGCCCCAGATGTCGCGGGCGGTCTCGACGATCAGCCGGAGCTTGGCTAGCTGCTCGTCTTGGGTCAGGGTGTTGCCTTCGGAGGTGGAGGAAAAGCCGCACTGGCCGGACAGGCACAGCTGATCCAGCGGGATGAACTTGGCCGCCTCGTCGACCCGGCGCTTGAGGTCGTCGCTGGACTCCAGTTCGGGACGCTTGGTGGTGACCAAGCCCAGCACGACCATCTTGCCCTTCGGAACGAAGCGCAGCGGCTCGAAGCCGCCGGAGCGTTCGTCGTCGTACTCCAGGAAGAAGCCGTCCACGCCCAGTTCGGAGAACAGCGCCTCGGCCACGAAGTCGTAGCTGCCTGAGGCGGCCCAGGACGAGCGGAAGTTGCCGCGGCACAGGTGCGTGGTGATCGCCATCCCGGCGGGCTTGTCCTTGATGGCGGCGTTGATCTGGCTGATGTAGCGCAGGTGCAGGTGGTCCGCGTCCTCGCCCCGGTCGGCGATCTCGGCGCGCTGGGCCGGGTCGTTGAGGTACGCCAGGCTGGTGTCGTCGAACTGCAGGTAGGTGCACCCCAGCGCGGCGAGCCGACCCACCTCGTCGGCGTAGGCGGCGGCCAGGTCAGCCCAGAACTCCTCGATGTCCGGGTAGACCGCCGGGTCCAGCATCGCCGGGCCGCCGCGGTAGTGCACCATGTTCGGCGACGGGATCGTCTGCTTGGGCACGGCGGTCGTCACCTGGGACTTCAGGAACGTGAAGTCCTCGCCGAAGATCGTGCCGTCCAGATGGACCTTGCTGCCGACGTGCAGCGCGGCCGGGGTCCACTCGATGTTCCCCGACGGGTTCGTGAACCTGACCCTGATGTGCCCTGGCGCCTGGGAGATGCCGCCCAGAGCGTAGATGAAGTCCATGTGCCAGGAGGCGCGGCGGAACTCACCGTCGGTCGCGGACTGGAGGCCGATCTCCTCCTGCATCCGCACCGCGTGACCGATCTCCTCGTCCTCGACAGCGCGCAGCTCAGCAGCGCTGATCAGACCGGCCGAGAAGTCCGCGCGGGCCTGGAGCAGCCGGGGCGGGCGCAGCAGACTGCCGACGTGATCGGCCCGGAATGGAGGGCTGGTCCTACGGGACATGGGAAGCCTTTCTTGGTCGGGTGTCGCCGAGGTCGACCACCTGGTGCAAGCCGCGCGCCAGCCCGCGGAGGTCGTCGGCGTCCGGCGCGCCCGGGGAATCGGGGGGGCTCACCCGGTCAACGATGCCCCAAGGAGGTTGGTCTGCCAAGTGGTATCACGCTGCGCGAAGCGCCGTTCGGGATAACAATGCCGCAGAGCCCCTCAGGAGGGATGTCCTAGCTTCTTGCGCCGCGCAACCATCGGTGGCAATGTTCTGAGAATGATCACTGTCTTCGCTAAGAAACGGGCGCCTTTCGTCGCTCTGCTTTTCACGGTGTGCACAGGCCTGGCCGCCGCAGCATTCACGTCGACCCCGGCAAGCGCTGCGGCTTACACCGCGGCCAAGCCGTCGGGGACGGTCAACGTCGCCTACGCGTCCTCGCTTCAGTTCCTCAATGAGAAGGTCGTCAGCCCGGCCTTCACCGCGGCCGACGGCTACAACTTCTCGGGCTTCGGTATGTCCTCTGGTGCCCTTGAGATGGACATCGCCGCCGGCGAGATCCACCCGAACGTGTTCGAGAGCGTCGGCGGAGACAACATCACGCCGCTGGAGAACAAGTTCACCCAGTGGTACGTCCAGTACGCGGGCACCTCCATGGTCATCGCCTACAACCCGCACAGCAGGTACGCCAGCCAGTTCAGGGCCTACGCGTCCGGCAAGCTGGGGCTGGCGGGCCTGTTCAAGCTGCTGGAGACCCCGGGCCTGAGGCTCGGCAGGACCGATCCCAACATCGACCCGCAGGGCCGCGACTTCATCTACATGCTGGAACTCGCCCAGTCGTACTACCACCTGCCTTCGAACACGGTGGCCAAGATCCTGGGGACCACGGACTTCGGGACGGCCAACTCGCCTGAGATCTACGCCGAGTCCGCGCTTGACGCGGTTCTGCAGTCGGGCCAGCTGGACGCGGCCAGCGCGTTCGTCACCCAGGCGATCGAGCTGCACCTGGACTACATCAAGCTGCCGGCGGCCATCAACCTGGGCAGTTTCGCGGACGCGGCGCTCTACCACACGGCGTCGGTGAAGATCGTGGGCGGCGTGGTCAAGCACGGGTCGCCGCAGGTCATCGACATCACGATCATCGGCAAGCCGACTGCGGCCGGGATCGCGTTCGTCAAGTACACGCTGTCGGCCGCGGGCCTGGCCGAATACAAGCGTGGCGGCTTCACCATTTTGACCCCGACGGTATTCGGACCCACCACCGCGGTGCCTTCAGCCCTCTACGGTGTCCTGGGCATCTAGCCCGGCTGCAGCCGCCGGCGGCGCTGTCCGGGGGGATTCCCTTCCTCCTGGGCGGCGCCGCCCGCCGGGGCCCGGACGGATCGGCAGGGCCCCGCTCCGGATCGGCTCGGCCTCGGCGATCGCATCGGTCGTCGGGGCCGCCGTGATCTGGCTGGCCCTGCTCGGCCCGGTGATTGCCCTGCTCGACCACATCTCGGGCAGCGCGATCGCGAGCGCGCTGACGCAGCCGGGAGCGCTCCAGCCGATCGCGACCTCGCTTGAATCCGGGCTCGTCACGCTGGGCGTGCTGACCTTCATCTGCACGCCCCTGTCCTGGATGCTCGCCCGCGGCAAGCTGCCGTTCCCTCGCGTGTGGGAAGCCGGCGTGCTGTGCAGCCTGCTGCTGCCGCCGCTGGTCATCGGCCTGCTGCTGATCTTCTTCGTCGGCCCGTACACGCCGATCGGCGAGATCCTCGCCGACCTGCACCAGTCCGCGACCAACACGTTCCTGGCCCTGGTCATCGCGGAGGTGTACGAGTCGGCGCCGTACTACGTGCTCGGCGCGCAGGCGGCCTTCGCCAGCGTCGAGCCGCGCCTCGAGGAGCAGGCCGGCCTGCTCGGCGACCGGCCGCGGCGGGTATTCCGCCGGGTGACGCTGCCGCTGGCCGCGCCCGGCCTGGCCATGTCGCTGGCCATCGCCTGGGCGCGGGCCATGGGCGCGTTCGGTGCGGTCATCATCATCGCCTACCACCCCTACGGGATACCGTTGGAGATATACACGACGCTGCAGGAGACCGGGCTGCCCACCGCGCTGCCGTATGCCCTGGTCCTGCTGGTGGTCGCGCTACCGCTGCCGCTCGCCGCCTACATCTGGAGTGCACGTGCTGGACGCCGACGTCGAGGTTGACCGGCGCGAGTTCACCGTCCGGGCCGCGCTGCAGGTGGCGCCGGGTGAACGGCTAGCCCTGTTCGGGCCGTCCGGCGCGGGGAAAACGACGCTGCTTGAGACCATCGCCGGGCTGGTCCAGCCGCGCCGCGGCCTCATCTCGGTCAACGGCCGGGTGCTCACCTCGACCGATCCCCCGGTACGCGCGGTACCGCCCTGGCAGCGGCGGGTCGGGCTGCTGCGCCAGAACCCTGGGTTGTTCCCCCACCTGTCGGTCCGGGCCAACCTGTGTTACGCGCCCTCCTCGCCGCGCTCAGGGACCGAGCTGGATTCGCTGGCCTCGGTGCTGGGCATCGGTGCTCTACTGTCGGCGATGCCCGCACGGCTTTCCGGTGGCCAGGCGCACCGGGTGGCGCTCGCCCGCCTGCTGCTCGCCCACTGCGACACCTTGCTCCTCGACGAGCCCTACACGGGCCTGGACGGCAACCTGCGCCGGACGCTCACCGACCTGGTGAGCACGCTGGTCGTTGAGCGTTCGGTGCCTTCTATCTTGGTGACACACGAGCTGGCCGACGCCCAGGCCTTCGCCGACCTCCTGGCCGTCCTCGACCGCGGCGAGGTACTTCAGATCGGGGCGCCGGATGAGGTGGTCCTGCGGCCCGCATCCCGGCGCGTCGCGGAGCTGATCGGCTACCTAGGCTTCGTGCCCGCCACGGTTCCCGGTTCCGGGGAGCACGCGGTAGCCGGGGTGCATCCCGAGCGGGTCGTCGCCGGAGCGCATCGTGACCGGGGCCTCGTTCTGACCGGCACGATCACGGCCTGCCGCCCCGCCGGAGCAGGCTGGGAAGCCGACCTGCGGGTCGGCGAGTCGGCGATCACGGGCCGGCTCCCTGACAAGCCTGCGGCCGCCTCCGGCGAGTTCACCGTAACGGCGCTTGACCCGCCCTATTTCGGGCCGGACGGGTGTGCTCTGCCCAATATCCCAGTGGAAGGCGCAAGCCAGACAGCGGTGCGTTCGCCGCTGACGGGATGACGGCGGGGGGCCCGCTACACGCGATCGAAGTCCCCTTCCTTCACCCCGGCGAGAAACGCCCGCCACTCGTCGCAGCTCAAGGTGACGGACGTGTCGCCTGGATTAGCCAAGCTTCGAAAAATGACAGCGTCGCCAGTTGTCGCGACCTCGACGCACGCACCGCCGTCACACCTGGCTCGATGCAACACCAGCTCGCTGCCCGGATCTCCAGCAATTTGACCCTCAACTAATTACGATTAACCCAGGCTGCCCGCTCCGAGCGAAACATTCGCTTCGAACTTTTGTCAACCTAACAAGGCGCCTATGGTCGTCAGGCAATATCGTCAAAATCGCCCAGTTTAACGCCGGCCAGAAAATGTCGCCATTCGTCCGTGGTAAATTCGACCACAGGAGCTGCCGGGTTGCCCGTACGTATAAAGACCTTATCCCCTTGACGTACTATTTTGATACATGTACCGGACTCGCACGCATGAGATACATGCCAGCTGGGCTCTCCGGGTGAAGCATCACTCGACATTGTTCTCCTGCTCGAATAGCATACTGCCATAAGCTGCTCGTAGGCCGGCGATCAACGATATCGAGTCACGCGCGCTCAGCGCGGCATCGCGTAGGTACACTATGGCCTCTCGGTAGCGAGCTATCTCAGATTTTCCCTCTAGATACCGATTGCCCGTCAAGCCCTCCACAAAGACTACGGGCGATACTCTCGATTCATCGTTGAATTCCAGCATCACGAAGTTGCTGTCTTGAGCGGCATGCACGCCGACGTTAAACGGGATGACCTGAATAGTCAGCTTAGCCTGCTCTACGGCCTGCAGAACTTTGTCCAGTTGAGCGCCCATGACCGTCGTGCCGCCCGTGCAACGGTGCAGCGCACTCTCATCCAGCAGTACCCGATACCGCGGCCGGTCATCCGCCTCGAGTATCTGCTGCCGACGCATCCTGGACGCCACCCGCTGTTGACGGATAGCCGGATCCATCATTGGCGCAATCGCGCTTATTACCGCTCGCGCATAATCTTCGGATTGAAGCAGTCCAGGGATATAGTATGCCGAATAACTTGTGATAGCGATGGCATCCTGCTCCAGTCCTAGGTAGGGGTCAAGATTGAGATCCTCGTACTGAGTCCACCAGCCTGGACTGCGTACTTCGCTGGCCAGGGTCATGAGTTCAGCCGACGTTGATTCATCGAGACCATAGAGCTCGCACAAATCCCGAACGTCGTGGCGGCCGGGGCGACGAGCTCCCGTCTCCAGTCGGCTGATCCTAGTCGCGGAGCACAGCAGCTTCTCCGCCACATCTTCGACGGTAAGGTCGCGCTGGCGGCGCAGCTCACGCAGGCGGGTCCCAAGTTCACGTTGCCGTACCGTGGGGCTCGTCCGCGCCATGATGCTGGCTCCTTGCTAGGACGCGGACACGGACCGTTAGGTAATCTAACGGTTGCCGCGCGTCCCCGGCAACAGGTCTCATAAACATTCGACCTAAGACTCTGGATATTACCCATGATTACGATGACGTCTCCATCAGTCCAGGGCAGGGTAACGTTGAGTTACGAGACTCTGCGTACTCGCAAGTGGCCAGAGCAAGCTATGGTGTGACAAATGAGACTTGAGTAGCTTCGTGGTGAAGCTGAGATATGGCTAGTGCGGTGCTATTTCATATCCCATATCGGTGAAACGAATGATTCCTGTGACGCTGAGATACTCCAATCCACCGAGAAGTGTATCCGAGCGTACATGTTTCCACTACCTTGGCCTAGCCTGATGAGACGTTTCCGCCAGCCTCGCTACAGGCGATCGAAGGCTCCCTCTTTTGCTTGTGCGAGGAGCTCACGCCACTCGATATGACTCATAGTAACGGGAGCATTGTGAAGGCTCGCCGAATTACGGACCATGACAGCGTCATCGGTTGCCGCCACCTCGACGCAAGCACCGCTTTCACAAGTGCTGCTTCGATGCCACACCAGTTCGCTTCGTAGCCCGTCAGTCATTAGACCCCCAAGGTACGGATTGACTTGAGCCTGTCCATCCCGAGCGAAACACGTGGTTTAGACCTTTGTCAAACCCAAAGGGACATCTATGCGGCGAGTGTGAGACGAGTGACTGCTGTGATCTAAAGAAACAGCCGTGGAGGGCCCCCGTACCCTGGCCCTCCACGGCCTCAGTTACCCGCTAAGCCCTAAGTGATATCATCGAAGTCGCCGAGCTTCACGCCCGCGATAAACTCTTTCCATTCAGCCCTCGTATAAGCGTAAGTAGGGCCGTCGGGCTGACTTGTGTTGCCAAACACGACGAAATCCCCACGGCGCGCCACCATTACGCACGCGCCCCCGTCGCACGTACGCGAGACGCGCCAGCTAAGGCCCCCCTCGGCTGATGGATATGTGGTCATCTTCTTTCTTCTCTCCTTCACGGTTGAGGAATTATGCCAACGTATGCGCATAATTCTTTTGCATCTCGATCACTCGATGGACCGAGTCACGTGGGCTCATAGCAGTATCGCGCAGATATTCGAGGGCCTCGCGATAGCGGGATATATCGGCTGGCTTCTCGAAATACTGGTTGCCTGTCAAGCCTTCGACAAATACTACAGGTGACTGATTCGGGTTCTCTCCGAACTCGAAGAATATAAAGTTGCTGTCCTGGGCCGCATGCGCGCCGATATCGAAGGGCACCACCTGAAACGTTACCTTTCCTTGGCGTTCAGCTTCCAGCACCTTGTCCAGCTGCGCGGCCATCACGGCTGGGCCGCCGACTCTACGGTTCAGCACCGCCTCGTCCAGCAGCACGCGGTAGCGGGGCCGGTCCTCCTCATCCAGCCGCCGCTGACGGCGCATCCGGACCTCTACGCGCTGCTGAAGTATATCTGGATTCATTTTGGGCGCTATTGTCTTAATGATTGTTCTTGTGTACTCTTCGGTCTGCAATAGTGCCGGTACGTAGTACATCGTATAGCTTGTAATGGCAGCGGCTGACTCCTCCAGTCCTAGATACGGATCCATGTTGAGATCTTCGTACTGGGTCCACCAGACTTGTTTCCGCGCCTCTCTGGCCAAGGTCATGAATTCAGCCGAGGTTGGCTCATCTAGGCCATACAGTTCGCACAAGTCCCGAACGTCGCGGAGGCTGGGGCGACGAGCCCCCGTTTCCAGTCGGCTGATCTTCGTTGCCGAACAAAGAAGCTTGTCCGCGACATCTTCGACGGTATAGTCGTACTGGTTTCTCAGCGCCCTCAGTCGCTTACCGAGTTCGCGCTGACGTACCGTCGGACTTATGCCCGCCACGACTGTGCCTCCTTTGTCGGGGACTCAGTCGAGCGCCGCGGTTTCCAGGTAGGGTTCCCTGATCCCCGCAGGAGCGTCTCCGCCACAGCCGAGGTTCTAGCCATTGGCATGTGCCAACCTATATCACAGTCCGTGCTCACACGGCCATGAATGCTGATCCGTTATGGACGTGTCGCCTGTGACGCTTCCGTCCCGCTGAGCCACACGGGTGGCTTGATATTGACATGCGCGTACCACTGCGCCCGATGCACCTGACCATCGCGATCCCCCGCCGCCTTCCCCGTTGAGTACCTCTCTCCCTCGTGCCTCGGCCCCGCCGAGGCACCTGACGGAGTTGGGGCCTCCTCGTACGCGGGCCGGCCGGCCGAGATGCCTCAGGATACTCACTTGCATGTCCTTAGCCATAGTCTATGGCACATCTCTATGGCATTTGCCATTGAACTGTGCCACACTCGAGGTACCGGCCTTGGGGCACTCGGCGACCAGAAGGAGGCTGATCATGAATATGGTGTCGAGCAAAGTAGCGAATCTGATTCGTGACGTCAACGCATCCAACGAGGCAGTAGAGGATCAGTGCTTGCGTGCCTGCAAGGCCGCTGAGACGGCTGCTCGCAGCGCTCGCGAGGCCGAGCTATCGACGGTCGCCGCCAAGAACGCCACGGTCGCGCATCGAACCGTCCAGGCCGAGCGCCCGCGACGGGGCGCGCCACTGCCGCGTCAGGTGATCCTCGCCCTGCTGACGGTGGCGCTGGACGGCGTAGCCTGCTATTTCGCTGCGCAGGCCCTTGATGGCAGCCAGGATGCCACGCTGATATGGACGGGTCTGTTCCTCGCGGTACTGGCCGGAGGAGAGTTCGCCCTCGATTTCTACCGCGATCGCAACCTCCGCACCTGGCGTGCGCTTGCCATCCTGACGGGAATCTTTGTCGGGCTGCTGGGCGTTCTCCGCTTCTGGTTCCTGGCCACGATAGGTACCGGCGGCCTGGTTCCGGCGGTGGCCGGCGCGTTCCTCTTCACCGCGGCAACCGCCGGCTTCCTGAGCTTGGGCTACCGGGCACTGCGGGCCGCCGAGACGCCCCAGGCATGGCGTGCCCGCCGGGAGGCCCGCAAGGCCTGGCAGACAGCGGCAGCCGCTCGTGTCAGGGCGGACCGAGACGCAAGGGATCGCGACCGCGTGCTCGATGCTTACCTTGAGCACGTCAGGCGGCTGTTGCTGCAGAGATATCCCGCCGACGAGCAGCTGGCAATGGAGTCGGCCGTCCGTGAGCACTTGTCGGCCAGGTACCCGGAATGAGAGCCCCCTGCGTACCGGGGTCCGTCGGATTCAGAGTGCTGATCGGCGCCGTCCTGCTGGGCATTTCCAGCTGCAGGTTGACGCCCTCGGGTCCGCCGCAGGCTACGCGCGCGCTGTTCCTGCCGCCCTCACAGGCAGGTGTGCTCATCATCATCGCCGACCCGAACTCAGGCTCGGCGATGCGAGCCACGGCAGCGCTCGTAGCTGCGACGGCGCGCCCTGACGAGCGAGTCATCGTCCTTAGTTATCAGGGTGGAACGACCCTCGTGTCCTCGCAGGCACCCGCCTCGCCGAGCATTCTGGTACCTGCTCCACCGGTATCACTCCGGCTCCAGGCCACCAGCTTCGAAAAGGCCCGCTACGCACGGGCCGTCCGTCAATACCGGAACGCCATTCTTCGTGACTTGGCCTCCCTGCGCAGTCGGCAAAGGGAAGAACTCGCCTCGTGGGCCAAGTCTGTAGTCCCCAAGGCCGGTGCCAGGCCGATTCTGCAGAGCGAGCAGAACCTCAGCCTCAGCATCGCTCTGAGCGCCGCTGCTTCCCAACTGTTCAGCTTGCGGCAAGCTGGGTTGGGCTACGGCGCCAGGACGGTGATTGCGGTCATGGGCGTCAATGGCGCCGCCGTGCGCTCCCCGCCGTCGCTAACTACCGGGCTGCAAGGCAGTGCGGTCGTCGTGGATAACTTCCCTGGCAGCCTTGACGAGCAGGCAGCCTGGCAATCCATCCTGATGCAAGGCGGCGCAGTCAGGGCTGTGATTCTTACCCCAACCAATGACGATCAACTTCTATCCGTGGTGCAGCAAGGCCTCGACGGCGCGGTCACCGACACCCTGACGAGCGTCTTGTTCGGGCTCGGCAGGTTCGAACTCCGGGCTGCCGCTCTCTCGCAAATGCGCAAACTGCTCTATCTCCTCACCGTGACCTACCCGCAGGCGACGGTGACGATAAACGGCTACACAGACAACCTCCCCGCCCCGGGCGGAAACCTTCAGCTATCTCTCCTGCGTGCCCAAGCCGTCGAGGCCTGGCTCGTGTCCCATGGCGTCGCTGCTGGCCGACTGCAGGCATTCGGCTATGGTGATACCGATCCGGTGGCGCCCAACACATCAGACGGTCAGCCGCTTAATCGGCGCGTGTTGGTCGTCATTGACCCGGCGGTGTCTAGCTAGACGGCGCGAGGCGGGGGCCGGGCGACGTGCCAGGCCCCCGCCTCAGAACTGGTTACAGCTGCGTGGTGACGGCCTTGACTTCGGTGTAGGCCTCAAGGGCCTCGTGGCCCATCTCGCGGCCCCAGCCGGACTGCTTGTAGCCGCCGAACGGCAGGGATGCGTCGAAGACGTTGTAGCAGTTGATCCAGACCGTCCCGGCCCGGAGCTTCTTGGCCAGGGCGTGAGCCTTGGAGATGTCCCTGGTCCAGATCCCGGCGCCGAGGCCGTAGGAGGTGTTGTTGGCCTCGCGGGCGATCTCGTCCAGGCTGCGGAATGGCTCCGCGACCACGACCGGGCCGAAGATCTCCTCACGGACGATCTTCATGTCGGGCCGGGTGTTAGTGATGACCGTGGGCTCCACGAAGTAGCCGTGGTCGCCGAAGCGCCCGCCGCCGGTGAGCGTGGTCGCGCCCTCGGCGACGCCGGACTCCAGGAACCCGGTGACGCGCGCGAGCTGCTCCTCGGAGACCAGCGGGCCCATCTGCGTACCGGACTCCATACCGGGGCCGAGCTTGATGCCCTTGGCGATCTCGGCTACTCCGTTGACCACCTCGTCGAACCGGTCTTCCTGGACGAACAGGCGTGAGCCTGCGACGCAGCACTGGCCGTGGTTGAAGAAGATCGCGTTGGCCGCGCCCTCGACCGCGCCCGCCTCGGCGTCGTCGAACACGATGTTCGGGCTCTTGCCGCCGAGTTCCAGCGTGACCTTCTTCAGGTTCCCCGCCGCGGCGTGCACGATCAGCTTGCCGACCTCGGTCGAGCCGGTGAAGGCGACCTTGTCGACGTCGTCGTGGGCGGCCAGGGCCGCGCCCGCGGTCTCACCGAACCCGGTGACGACGTTCACGACGCCGGCCGGGATGCCGGCCTCGGCGATGAGCTCGGCGAGCAGTAGCGCGCTCAGCGGGGTCTGCTCGGCCGGCTTGAGGATCACGCAGTTGCCGGTGGTCAGGGCCGGGCCGAGCTTCCACGCGGCCATCAGGAGCGGGAAGTTCCACGGGATAATCTGCCCGACGACGCCGACCGGCTCGCGGAGCGTGTAGGAGTGGAAGTTAGCGCCGGGCATGTAGGGCACGGAGATGTCGATCGTATTGCCCTCGATCTTGGTCGCCCAGCCCGCCATGTAGTGGAACAGGTCCGCGGCCAGCGGCACGTCGGCGGCACGCGCCACGCCCACGGGCTTGCCGTTGTCGAGCGACTCGAGCTGCGCGAACTCGCCGGCGTGCTCGAGGATGAGGTCACCGATCTTCCAGATGAGCCTGCCACGGTCGGACGGGGTCATCCGGCTCCACGGACCGTCCTCGAACGCCCGGCGGGCGGCGCGTACGGCCCGGTCGATGTCTTCCGCGTCGCCTTCGGCGACCCGGGCCAGGGTGTCGCCGGTGGCCGGGTTGGGGGTCTCGAACGTCTTGCCCGACGCCGCGTCTGTCCATTCCCCGTCGATGAACAGCTTCCGCGGGATGGTGGTGAACTCTTCGACTCTCCTGTCAAGGGTGACAGTCATGAGATGTCATCTCCTTCGCTCTGGGATAGTCACAATGAGACTACAAGCGGCTGGAGCAGCACAAGGGGCGCGGCGAACCGTGGCCGCGCCCTGCGCGACTAGGAACGCCGGGTCTCGGCCTTGGCGCTGATGTCGTCGAGGAAGCCGATGGCGGCCGCCGCCGTGGCCCGCCGCCAGGCCAGCAGGATCGCGTCGAAGCCGTTCCGCTCCGTACCCGCAGCCTGCATCGCGTGTGCGATCGGCTCGAGGACCGCACGCTGGCTGCTGAGCAGGCCGGCCGGATCGCGGTCGGCCCGGTACAGGAGGGCGAGCTTGATCAGCAGGTGCGACCGGATGTCGCGGACGTGCTCCACCGGCGTGCTCAGCCAGCGCTCGGCCTCCTGGCGTCCGGGCGCGGTGGCGGTATAAATGGTGCGCTGGGGGCCGAGGCCCGGCTCGACGGACTCAGGAGTAATGAGCCCGGCCTCGACGAGCCGTCCGATCGCGCGGTAGACGACGGGCCGCGGGATGCGCCAGATCCGGCCGAGCTCGCCATCCGGCGCGGTGAGCTGTGACACGGCGAATCCGTGGGCGGGCCGCTGGCTGAGCAGCGCGAGGACCGTCCACTCGGCCAGCGCCATCGGCACTTCCATGAGCCCGAGGGTAGCGCCTTGGATGACCGTCCCGTTAAGACGGCCCTGGCCTGCGGTAATGCCGTAAGGCTACGGTAGTGCGGCCAGCCGCGTGCGGTCGAAGTCGCCTTCGGCGGCGCCGGGTCCCGGGACGGCGGTGACCGCGCGCGCGTCGAGCGGCTCGCCGCACTGCGAGCAGGTGGGCACGGCCGTCACGACTTGACCGCAGGCGGTGTGCCTGGTCTCCAGGGGCGGGCCGCCCGGGGCCGCCCACCGGTCGCCCCACTGGCGCATGGCCGTCACCACGAGCCACAGTTCGCGGCCTTTGTCCGTGAGGCGGTATTCGGACCGCGGCGGATGGTCCTGGTAGGGAACGCGCCTGAGGACTCCATGGTCGACGAGGCGGTTCAGGCGCTGGGTGAGGATGTTACGGGAGATGCCGAGGCGAGCCTGGAAGTCGTCAAAGCGGGTCACGCCGAGGAAGGCGTCCCTGACGACGAGCAGGCTCCACCACTCCCCCACGACATCGAGGCACTGAGCGACCGAGCACCTCATTTCCTCGAAACTGGTCCGCTGCACCAGTTCAGCATAGAGGGTTGCTTAATAGAACGCACTACTCATAAAGTGAGTTCCATGAAAAAACTCATCGGGCGTACGGCGGCCTGCTGATGTCCGCCGACGCGGGCCAGGCGGACGGCATCCACGTCACGGCGGCCGGCCGACGGCGTGAGGTTACCTGGGAGGATCCCGGCGCGAGCGCGGCGCTGGCCCTGGAGCTGAGCGGCCTTGATTACCTGCGAGGCATCGCCGCCGGGCGCATCCCAGCGCCGCCGGTCGCCGCGCTGCTGGGGCTCGGCATCGTCGGAGTCGAACCGGGTCGCGTCACCTTCTCGCTCGAGGTCGGCGAGCACCTGTACAACCCGATCGGTTCGGTCCACGGCGGCGTCTTCTGCACCTTGCTCGACTCCGCGATGGCCTGCGCCGTGCACTCCACGCTGAGCCTGGGGCAGGCCTACACCACGCTTGAGCTCAAGGTGAACCTCGTGAAGGCGCTCACCGTGGCCACGCCGAGCGTGGTGGCCACGGGGCAGGTGATCAGCTCGGGCCGGCGGGTAGCCACCGCTTCGGGCCAGATCACGGGGCCCGACGGGACCTTGTACGCGCACGCCACCACGACCTGTCTCGTCATCGACACCCGGAAAGCCGCAGGAAACGGCAATGGGCCCTGAGACCAGCGCCGGAACGCCCCGGGCGACGCCCAGCCTGGACACTGCTTCCCCGGACGACGTCGGAGCCTTCCCGCGCGTGGCTGGCCAGCGGTTAGCCTACGGCTCAACAGGCCCGGTGAGCACGCGGCGGCGCAGGTCACGGCGTATGTCCTGACCGAGCCTTCGGGTCTCGCGGCTGTTGAGGATCGCGCCCGCGGCGGCGCCGGTGAGCAACGGGCCCAGCGAGAACGCACTGCGCCCGGCGCGGGCGGCGAGCCGCCTGCGCAGCAGCCGAGCCAGCGGGGACCCGGCGACGAGGACCACGCCCCCGGGAATCATGTACACACCGCGGCGGTGGGCCCACGCGGCGACGTACGCGCTCATCCGTTCCGCGAAGTTCCCTTCGGCGGGCATGCCGTACGCCTCGTGCAGCTCGGCGACGAGCTTGATCTCGATCCCGACCAGGACCAGGGTCTCGGCCGCCACCTCGGCCGGGAAGGCGGGCAGCACCGGCAGCGTGGCCCACAGGCCGGCAGCTCCCCCGGCCGCGGCCGACGCGCGAGACGCCCCCTGGACCAGGGCGTCGGCAATGTCCTCGGCGGACTTGTCGCCGAACTGCCTTCGCAACGCCGCCTGGTCCCGCACTCGCAGGCGTGGTGCCATCGCGGTCACCTGTGCGGCGAGCCAGGCGCTGCCCGAGCCGACGCCGTTCCGCGCCGCCCGGGCCTGGCGTCGCGCCACGCGAGTACCACGGCCGGCCACGCGCGCGCCGGAACTCGCGGCCCTGGTGAAGGCGGTTATCAGCCGCCGCCGGTCCTGCGGGCTCTCGGCCTCCGTGACGTCGGCGGCCGCCTCCGCGGCGCGCAGCGAGATCTCGCTCGGTTCGGTGCCTGGTTCAGCCATGGCATTCACCTACCCTGATCGCGGCGGATCACCGGGTCAGTTGGGGCTGTGCGGCGTGTACCGGAGGTCCGGGACCGGCCTGGACGTGGTGGCCTTCAGCATGGCGGTCTCCTGGGCCAGCAGCGACCGCTGAGCGCCCAGCCTGTGCATGGCGTCGGGTTCGGCCAGTAGCCCCTGTCGTTCCGGCAGGTCGATGACCATGGCGGCGGCGACGACGAACGACAGCAGGGTCGGCTCGTCGGGCAGATCGTCGATCTTCACCACGGCCCCGCCTCGTTCGGTGAGCGCGTCCACGTACGCGCGGAAGGCGACCTGGACGGCGCGTACCAGGGGCGCCGCGGCGTCCGGATCGGTCACGTCGTCGGTGAGCGGCTCGATCTCACCCTGCAGGTAGGACAGGCTCTGGTCCAGGGAGATGAGCCTGAACCGCTGGGCGCCGACGGTCACGATGTCGTACCGCCCGTCGGGGTACGCGGCGACCCGGCGCAACGTCGCGGTGCACCCGATCTCGTACAGCGAATGCACACCGTCCACGCCGGTCTCCCGGCCCTTGCGGATCGCGATGATGCCGAACCGGCGGGGCTCCGGGCCGTCAAGCAGATCCCGGACGAGCTGGCGGTACCGCTCCTCGAAGATGTGCAGCGGCAGCAGCATGCCGGGGTAGAGCACGGCGCCGAGCGGGAACAGCGGCAGCATCTCGCTCATGTGCCGACAGTACGCGCAAGCGGCTAACGTGCGCCAAGGCGGCAGCGCGCTAAGAGCGTTTGATTAATGCTGCGGATCGGTTCCGGCTTCAGCGCTGCCCGCGGCATCCGCATGGTGGGTCGCCAGCGGGTGATGAGACGGGTGGGCGCGGTGGTGCGCCCACGGCGGAATTATCCGGGAGGATTCGGGTTTCCGGGAGGATTTGGTGCATCCCAGTCCCCCCGGGATCCTCCCGCAAGATCCCAGGCCTCCCCGCACCTCTGATCGCATAGGGGCCGATGAGGATAGCGGGACGGACGAGGAACCACCAAAGCGCGGGCGAAACGAGCCAGGCCGCCGCCGCGCCCTCTAAGACGGCAGGAGGACAATCTTGCCGAGGAGGTGGTGGGTCTCGAGCCGCCGGTACGCGTCCTGGACCTGGTCAAGCGGGAAGGTCGCCGCGATCGGTATTTCCAGCTCGCCGGCCGCAATCAGCCCCGCGAGCTCGGCGAGCACGCCAGCGCTCGCCCCCGCCGCGCTGCCCTCTTGCTTGACTTGGTACTGGGTGGCGGCATCGGAGCGGACGATCGTGTCGATGCGGGACGGCTCGACGCCGAGTTCGATCGCCAGCAGCACGTACTCAGGTCCGACCGTGTCGATGAGCGCGTCGACCTTGCTGGCCGCCGACCGGATCCGGTCGGCCACGCCGTCGCCGTAGCTCACCGGGATCACGCCGTGCGCAGCCAGCCACTCGTGGTTGGCCGGGCTCGCCAGCCCGATTACGGTGGCACCGGCGTGCCTGGCCAGCTGGACCGCGATCGAGCCGACGCCTCCGGCGGCGCCCGACACGACCACCGTGTCGCCTTCGGCCAGGTCGACCGCTCGTACGGCCGCGTAGGCCGTGGCCCCGGCCACGAACAGCGCTCCGGCGGCCTCCCACGGCACAGCCGCCGGCTTGGCGGTCAGGTGCTCCGCCTCGACCGCCACGTACTCAGCGTGGCTGGCGCGGTTGTCGGTCCAGCCGATGACCGCGTCCCCGGCCGAGACGCCGGTCACTCCTGGGCCCGTTTGGGCCACGATCCCGGCTAGGTCGCTACCCTCCCCGGACGGGAAGATGGCTGGCCAAAAGGCGTGCAGCAGCCCCTCGCGGATCTTGGCCTCGCCAGGGTTGATCCCGGCCGCCTTCACCTGGACAAGGACCTGGCCCGGTCCCGGTACCGGCCGCGGTACCTCCACCACCTTCAGGACGTCAATCCCGCCGTACTCGTCAAACCGGACTGCCTTCACTGGCCTACCTCCGTTCCCGACTAGCCCTTAACCGCGGCGTGCGGTCCGGTATGCCCGGCGAGGCGGCGGATCATCGGCGGCTACCGCCCGGACAGCAGCTCGACGATCTCGCCGGCGGAGTGTGTGGTGGCCGAGCGGTAGCCTTGCCCGGCCCACAGCGACATTCGCTCCGTGTCGCCGCTGGCCGCGGCGGCGGCGCGCAGCGGGCGGGTGGCGTTGTTGATCTCCGGGTACGCGGGGGGCGCGTCCCCGTGATCAAGGATGAACTTGTTGACCAGTCCGCGGGCGGGGCGTCCGCTGAAGGCCCTGGTCAAGGTGGTAGCAGTGTAGCGCGGGTCGGCTAGTGCCGCCTTGTGCAGCGGGTGTGCCCCGCTTTCCGGACAGCGCAGGAAGGCGGTGCCGCACTGCGCGGCGACGGCCCCCGTAGCCAGGACGGCTTTCACCTGACGCGGGCCCATGATCCCGCCCGCGGCGATCTGCGGCAGGCCGGTGACCGCGCTGACCTCCCCGATGAGAGATAGCAACCCGAGATCCCGGCCCGGTGAGTCGTCGTTGACGAACGTTCCCCGGTGGGCGCCGGCCTCGAAACCCTGGACGCAGACCGCATCCGCGCCTGCCGACGCCGCGGCAGCGGCTTCGCGCGCGCTGGTCACCGTGACGACCACGATGGCGCCCGAGCCCTGCAGGGCCGTCACCAACTCGGCGGACGGACAGCCGAACGTGAAGCTGACGACCGGGGGCGGGGCCGCCAGCAGGGCCGCGATCTTGCCTTCGAAGTGGTCGTCGTCCCAGCTCGGATCGCCTACCGTCCCGTCCGCGCTTAGCGAGTCCAGGTACCTGCTGAGCTGGACCGCGTCGGGGTAGGGTGCGCCGGGGACAAAGACGTTCACCCCGAAGGGTTCGGTGGTCGAGGCCCGGACCGCGGCGATCTCGGTGGCCATCGCCCCGGCCGTCTTGTACCCGGCGGCCAGGAACCCCAGCGCTCCTGCGCGCGCGGCCGCGATGACCAGCCCGGCGGTCGACGGCCCGCCGGCCATCGGAGCCACGACGATCGGGCGCGGCAGCAGATCCGCAAGCCTGCGTGTCATCAGGCGATGAGCCTATCGCCGTCATCCGGCGCGGCCGGCTCCGCGCCTGGCCAGCAGCTGACGTCGCGGGGCCCGCCCGCGGTCCTGGAGGTCATGCTGGTCGATGACGGTGAAATCCGCCGCGAGCAGCGAGGCAGGCTCGCCGGGGTCCAGGCACCAGTGCGAGGGCAGGCTGGGCCGCGAGCTCCGCGCGTCGGCGGTCAGGGCCTCCCAGGCCAGCAGGCCGCCATCCGCCACCGCTTCGGCGGCGGCCACGAACACCGCCCGATCCCAAAAGCCGGTGCACATGACGAGCGCGTACGACCGGGGCCCGGCGTGCCAGGAGGACAGGTCCGCAAGGGCCAGCGTGGTCAGGTGGCTAAGCCCCCGCCGCCTGGCCTCATCGCCGAGCATCCTCAAGGCCACGTCGGAGATGTCCACCGCGGTGACAGGGCGCCCGTTCGCAGCGGCCAGCAGTACATCGCCGGAAGGGCCGCAGGCCAGGTCCGCCACCGGCCCGGCGGGAAGGTCCATCGCCAGGGCCCGCACCGCCAGCGGGTGCGGGATGAACGACGGCGTGCGGTCGCCGGCGTACCTGACGTTCCACCTGACCCGATCCGGATGGTCATCCGGGACGGGATCATGGCCAGGATCGCGCATGATCGTGGATACTAGGGCGCCAGGCGGTCTGGCGGTGCAAGGGAGACCGATGGCAAGCACGGGCGAGTGGTTCGAGACGGTCGAGGAGGCCCGCAGGAGAGCCAGGCGGCACCTGCCGAGGTCCGTCTACCTGGCGCTGGTGGCCGGCGCCGAGCAGGGCATCACCCTGCGGGACAACGTGGCCGCGTTCAGCGAGCTGCGATTCACCCCGCCGCACGTCGCGGACCTGCCCGCGGTCCGGCAGATGGCCACGTCGGTGCTCGGCCAGGAGATCTCGCTGCCGGTGATCGCGTCGCCGACCGGCGTCCAGGCCGTGCACCCCGAGGGCGAGGTGGCCGTGGCGCGCGGGGCGGCCGAGGCGGGCACGGCCCTGGGCCTGAGCTCCTTCGCCAGCATGCCGGTGGAGGACGTGGCCGCGGTCAACCCGAGGCTGTTCTTCCAGATCTACTGGTCAGGCACCAAAGACACCATCGTCCAGCGGGCCGAACGTGCTCGGCGAGCCGGTGCCACGGCGCTGATCGTCACCCTGGACTGGTCATTCTCCACCGGAAGGGACTGGGGCAGCCCGGCGATCCCGGAGCGAATCGACCTGCGGGCCCTCGCGCGCTTCGCCCCGGAGGGCATCCTGCGGCCGGGTTACGTCCGTCAGTGGCTCAGGCACGGCGGCCTGCCGGATCTGACCGTGCCGAACATGGCCGCCCCGGGCGAGCCGTCGCCCACCTTCTTCGGCGTATACGGGGAGTGGATGCAGACCCCGCCGCCCACCTGGGCCGACATCGCGTGGCTGCGAGCGCAGTGGGACGGGCCGTTCATGGTCAAGGGCATCATGCGGGCCGATGAGGCGCGCCGCGCGGTGGACGCCGGCGCCACGGCCGTCTCGGTGTCCAACCACGGCGGCAACAACCTGGACGGCACCCCGGCTTCCATCCGGGCGCTGCCTGCCGTCGCCGAGGCCGTCGGCGGCCAGATCGAGGTCTTGCTCGACGGCGGGATCCGGCGCGGCAGCGATGTGGTCAAGGCGCTCGCGCTCGGTGCCCGCGCGGTGATGATCGGCCGCGCTTACCTATGGGGCCTAGCCGCCAACGGTTCGGCCGGGGTAAAGAACGTCTTCGACGTACTGCGCGGCGGAATCGACTCGACGATGCTGGCGCTCGGCCGGTCCTCTATTAACGACCTGTCCCCCGACGACATCATCCTGCCTGCCGATTTTACCCGCGGACTATCCAAGTGACGGTCCGTGAGCACCGGTAGCAGCGGTCGGATTGTCCGGCGCTGGACGCAGCTCTGCCAGACCCCCAGGCTGTATCCGATGTCGTCGAGCAGGCGGGCGGCGACGTACCGCGCGGGGTCCAGCGGCGGCCGGCGGTCCAGCCAGTCCAGCAGGGGCGGCGCCAGGACCAGCCCGGCCAGCGGCAGGCGCAGCCGCGGCACCGCGATCGCCGCCGGTATCGCCACGGGCCACCAGGTCCTCGACATCGCGCTGCCCAGCGGCCTGCCGGCCCTGAGGGTCCCGCCGCCGGCCAGGCGGGCCGCCAGCAGCCAGGCGGTCCCTGTGGTGGGCCTCGGCCACGGCTCGCCGGTGAGGCGGGCGAGGCGCCGTGCGAGCAGGGCCGTGGCGGCCCCGGTGACCGCGACCCCTGCCGCCGGGCGGCCGGACGCCGCGGCCAGCCAGGCCAGCGCGGTCCAGCCGGACACGTACAGCGGGCGCACCGCGCCGGGATGGCGCAGTTCGAGGGCCGCGGCCGAGGTGCCGTAGTCCTTGCGCCTGGCGAACCAGGAACCAAGCCGCACCCGGTGCTGGTGCGGGACGACGGCACCCGGCTCGTAGCGCACCCGCCAGCCGGAGGCGGCCAGCCGCCAGACGAAGTCGACGTCTTCTCCGACCCGCATGTCCTCCGCGAAACCCGCCCCGGCCGCGGTCTTCCGCACGACCAGGGCCGCGCCCGGCACGTAGGGAACCCGGGATCCGGGCCTGACGATGCTGGCGCGCGCGCCCATGTCGAGGGTGGAGCTTGCCCCCTCGTACCGCGCCAGCCACGTCCGGGAGTTCCCGGCCGGGACGATGCGCGGTGCCACCGCCCCTACCGCGGCGTCCGTGAAGTGCGGCAGCAGCCGGTCCAGCCAGCCCGGGGCGGGCACGCAGTCCGAGTCGAGAAACGCGACAAGCTCGGTCTGCGCCGCGGCGAGGCCGGTGTTCCTGGCCGCCCCCGGCCCGCCGTTCACCTCGCGCCGCAGGACGCGGGCACCCGTCCCGGCCGCAACCCGCGCGACAGCGGCCGGGTCGGCGGAGGCGTCGTCCACCACGATCACCCGCGGCAGGTGCCTCAGCCCGGCCAGGCAGCGGCCCAGTTCGGCCTGCCGGTCGCGGACCGGGACCACGACCGTCACGTCGCCGGGCAGGCCGGACCCGGACGGCACCGGGTGCGCGATCCCGGCGTCGATCAGGCGGCGCGCCAGGGCTCGGGCCCGCGGGTTATCCGGCACCGGCGTCCCTGACCACCAGCCGGTCACCTCGCGGGCACCCGCTGGCGTGAGCCTCAGGACCCGGGCCGGGTAACCGCCGGCCAGCACCGTCCCGCCCGCCAGCAGGCGCGAGCCGGGATCGGGCCGCAGGCGGAGTCCGGCGGGGGCAAGCTCGCCGTCAGGCCCCGGACCCATGCGACCACCCGGCCAGCGGGTCCTCGTCACAGCCGCGCAGCGGCGGCCGCCTGCCGATCGTCACCGGCACCAGGCGGTGCGAGTGATCGGCGGCCGGCCTCGGCGGTGCGGTGCCGCCTACCTTCCGGGCCGCGGCCAGCGCGGTCTCGCCGTGGCCGCGGACGCACTCCGGGTCGGGCCCGTCCAGGGGCAGCCCGGTGAAGAACTTAGCCGCCATGCAACCGCCGCGGCATGAGTCGTAGGAGCCGCACGAGCGGCAGGCTCCCCCCGTCTGCGGCTGGCGCAGGCCGGCAAAGAGCGCAGATGACCGCCAGACCGCCTCGAAGCCGCCCGGCTCCCGGACGTTGCCAGCCAGGAAGTCCGGGTGAATGGCGAACGGGCAGGCGTACACGTCCCCGACCGGGTCGATCAGGCAGACCACTCGGCCGGCCCCGCACATGTTCAGCCCCGAAAGCGGCGTCCCGTGCGGCGACAGGTGGAAGAACGAATCGCCGGTGAGGACCTGTCCGTCGTGCGCGGCGAGCCAGTCGTACAGTTCGCGCTGCTGCGCGCTCGTCGGGTGCAGCTCGGGCCAGGTGTCCGCGCCCCGGCCCGAGGGCCGCAGCCTGGTCAGCCTCAGCTGCGCGCCATGGCGGTCGGCTACCTCCTTGAACGCGTCGAGCTGGGGGATGTTGTGCCTGGTCACGACCACGGAGACCTTGAAGCCGCGGAACCCCGCGGCCGCCAGGCAGGCCATCGCCGCCATCGCCGTCCGGTAGGAGCCGCGGCCGCGGACCGCATCGTTGACCTCGGCCGTGGCACCGTCTAGCGAGATCTGCACGTCGACGTAGTCGCTGGCGGCCAGGCGCCGCGCGGCCGCGGCGCCGATCTTGATCCCGTTGGTCGAGAACTTGACCCCCACCTGATGGGCGCTCGCGTAGTCCAGGAGCTCCCAGAAGTCCGGCCTGACCGTCGGCTCGCCACCGCCGATGTTGACGTAGAACACCTGCATCCGCTGGAGCGTGTCGATGACATCCTGGCACTCGGCGGTGCTCAGCTCGCGGGGATCCCGGCGGCCTGAACTGGACAGGCAGTGGATGCAGGCCAGGTTGCAGGCGTACGTGAGTTCCCACGTGAGGCATATAGGAGAGGTCAGGCCTGTTTCGAACCTTTCGGTCAACGGGATGGGCCGGTGCCCGGCCGGGCCAGTGATCCCGCCGGCAGGGCTGCCGAACGCCGGCGGGATCACCGCCTGGGCCGTGCTCCGGGACACGGGGGGACCGGCTCGGACAATCATCTCGGAACCGGCAAGTGTAGCTAGCGCACGCTCGTAGGCGGGGAGCTCAGCGTCTGGAACTCCGGCTGCGGAACAGGCGGCTCGGGCGGTGGGATGGTCTCCCAGCTGCGTCAGGACGGTGAGGAGGGTGGGGCTCTTGAGAAAGGAGAGGGCCCTGGTGTTGAAGTGGTAGAGCATGGCGCCGAAGGGCTCGGGGCGGACCGAGGCGCGGTCGTGCAGGCGCCAGGGGCGGTCGAGGTCGAAGGCCGGGGGCACGGGGGTCAGTAGACGCCGCACAGGCCGTCGATGGAGACCTCCTCGACCAGGAGTTCGTCGCTCACCAGGGGGTCAGCCTCGGGAACAGGCACCGGAATCGGGTCGGCGGCCGGCTCGGCAATCGTCGTGGGCGCGGGCATGAGAGACCTCCCTGGTTAGTGGCACCAAGGTGCCATCATAGGGCTTGACATGAGCGGGCAACTGGCGGTGGTGACCGGGTCGGCACGCGGGATCGGGGCGGCGGTGGCCAGGAAGCTCGCCGCCCAGGGATGGTCGCTGCTGCTCGCCGACGCGTGCGCGCCGCAGCCGCCGGCCGATTACCCGATGCCGGTGCCGGGAGACCTGGCCGAGACGGCACGGTGCTGCGTCGCGGCCGGCGCCGCGAGCGTCGACGAGCTGATCGCCGACGTCGGTGACGGATCCGTGCGCGATGCGCTGCGGGACGCTCTTGGCGGCCGGGTACCGTCGGCGGTGGTCGCCGCGGCGGGCGTGATCACGGGAGACGTGGCCTGGGCGGTGCCTGATGATGCGTTCGGCCTCATGATGCGCGTGAATCTGTACGGTGTCAGGCACCTGGCCGACGCCTGCGTGCCGGCGATGATCGAGGCGGGCGCGGGCCGGTTCGTCGCGATCTCATCGGCGGCCGCGCTGCGCGCCATGCCCATGCTCGCGGCGTACTCCGCGGCCAAGGGCGCGGTGGTCGGCTACGTCCGCGCGATGGCCGCCGACCTGGCCGGCACCGGGGTGACCGCCAACGTCGTCTGCCCCGGTTCGACCCGCGGTCCGATGCTGGCCGCGAGTGCCGACCTCTACGACCTGCCCGACCAGGAGTCCTTCGCCGCGCAGGCCCTGCTCCGCAGGCTACTGGACCCCGTCGAGGTCGCAGCGGTCGTGGCCTGGCTCTGCGGCCCGGACGCCGGCGCGCTCACCGGCGCGGTGATACCCGTGGACGCCGGGCTGACCGCCTGAGCCCCGAACGGCTACTGCAGGTTGGCGGGGTTGCCGATCGGGTCGCCGACGAACTCGTGCATGGCGTCGAGGTTGTCGTGGGCGGGATACCTGGCCGCCGCAGGGCCGTCCGCGAACGCGTGCAGAACATTGATGGTCACCTGCTTGACGAACTCCGGCGTCTTGCCGCCGATGCCGTGCGGCTGGTCGCCGTAGATCGCCTCCACCCAGCGCATGGTGCCCGAGTTGAAGACCCCGGCGCCACCGGAGTGCGTGTAGTAGGCGGAGTCGCCGAAGCTGCTCGCACCGTTGCAGACCAGCGGCGAGTGGGAAAGCACCTCGATCGGGCGCTCGACCGGGTAGGCCGGGTTGACCCGGTCGTACTCGATGCCGACCAGGTTCTTGAAGCTGGCGCCCGCGGTGACCCCGGTCCCGGCGAACACCCAGCTCTTCGGGGAGACCACCACGTACGGCGCGACCGCCGGGTAGCCCTCGTAGATAGTGCCGATCAGGGACGACTCCGGGTCCGGATCGGGCGGCTCGCGCCAGTCGCTGGTGACCAGGGCGTTGTCCACCCCGTACATCGGGTCTTCGGTGTAGCTGGTCTTGTAGCAGATGACCAGCCGGTCACGGCCGAGTGCGGTCGAGTCCAGCCTGATCCGCCGGAACATCGCGTTGGCCCCGAGGAAGGCCAGGTTGACCCCGGCGTTCCTGGCCGCGGTCACGTTCGCGCGCTCGGCCGGGGTCCAGTACTCGTCGTGCCCGAGCGAGATCAGCGCGCTGGCCCCGTCCAGCAGGTGCGGGTCCGCCGCGATGTCCATCCCGGTCACGTAGGCCAGCGGCAGCCCCATGGACTCGGCGAGCTTGACGGCGTTCCGCTCGTAAGTAAGGAACATGGCCGCGCCGTTCAGGTCGTACGGCCGGTCCAGGCTGACCGCCAGCGACCGGTCGCCGTACGACTGGGAGGGCCCGCCTATGTAGAGGTCGTAACTGCCCCACGTGTTGTACGCCTGCCAGGTGGAGACGCAGTTCTTCATGACGACCGCGCCGGAGGTAGTGGCGGAGCGGACGGTTACCGGAACGTACCGCTGCGCGCCGGAATCCGCGTCGAGCCGGAGCAGGTAGGAGCCCGCGGGCCAGTCGTCCGTTGGCACCTCGAGGACCGGATCCCAGTCGGTCTGGACCGTGTTCGTCGTGCCGGTCAGGGTGGGAGCGCTCTGCTGGTGACCGCGCACCGAGCCGGACTGCCACACCTGGCGGGCCCCGTCCCCGCCGTACCAGCCGAGCCGGAACGCCGTCACCCGGAACCCCGACGAGGACGTCGAGACGAACAGCGGGAAGGACTCCCCGGTCAGCACGCTGGCGGCGCCCGCGTACCCCAGGATCGCGTCCGCCGAACCCTCGTGGCGGATCTCCCAGTTCGGGTCTCCGGGCAGCGAGTTCTCCGGCACCACCCGGCGGTGCGCGGTGGTGTGCGAGACCGCAGGCGGGTCGGCTGCGGGCTTTGCCGGGTCGCCGTTCCGCCCTAGGGCGACCCCCGCGGCCGCTCCCACGACCCCCAGCGCGCCTAGCCCCAGGAACGCCCGCCTGCTGGTGCTGGCTGCGCCGTTCCTGTCGGCTGCGCTGTGCCCCCCGGCTGCGCTGTGCCGGCTCATAGCGGACAGAGTAGCCTGTACCCGCCCCTCGTCGCCGGCGTGCCGTAAGTTTCCTGCATGCATATCTCCGAGTACATCCAGCACCCGTGCACCACGCTCCACCTGACCGGCCGGGCGCCGAGGCCGGTCAAGGTCAACGACGGGCGCGTGGGGATCAACGGCAAGATCGGCCCGGCCATCACCACGCTGGTCGGCACCGTCGTGGGCCAGAACCTGCAGGCCAATGCCTCCGACAAGCGCGCCGCGCAGACCTACGAGGACGCCGAGGCCGTCCTGCACGAGGCCACGCAGATCCAGCAGCACCTGGTGGCGCAGGACGCGGTCCTCGCGCACCTGATCGCCGCGGTCGCGGCGGGCGTCAGCGTGCCTGGCGGGCCGGCCGGAGCACTCGGGACCGCTGGGGCGTAGGCGGCGACACTAAGAGGTAAGAGGGTGGACAGGTCCAGGCTCGAGGCGTTCAGCGACGGCGTCTTCGCGGTCGCGATCACCCTGCTCGTGCTCAACCTCACCGTGGCCGGGCCGGGGCACGGCGAACTGATCCACCAGCTCAGCTCGCACTGGCCGTCGTTCGCCGCGTACCTGATCAGCTTCTTCGTGATCGGCATCATCTGGGTCAACCACCACGTCCTGGTCAAGACCTTCGTGGTCGTCAACCGGCTGCTGCTCTTCCTCAACCTGGTGCTGCTGCTGTTCGTCGTGCTGATCCCGTTCGCGACCGGGCTCGTGGCCGAGTACATGTCCGCGTACCTGGCCCACACCTCGGGCGGCGGGGACGTCCGGCTCGCGATGGCGCTGTACAGCACGGTGTTCCTCGGCATGTCGCTCGGCTTCGCCGGGATCTTCGAATGGACGCTGCACGGCGAGCGCGTAGCCAACCCGGTCCCGCCCGAGCGCCACTGGGCCGCCCGCGTGCGGTTCACGGGCGGCAGCCTCGCTTACGTGCTCGCCCTCGTCGTGGCGCTGTTCAACGCCATCGCCGCGTTCGTGATCATCGCCCTGATCGCCGTGTACTACATCTTCGAGAACACGCCCGCGTCCTCGGCGGCTCACGGGGCTCCCGGGGAACCTCCCGCTCCGGGCTCCCCGGACCACGACCACGACCACGACCACGACGCGCCGGGAACCTGACGCCTGGGTTAGCTAGCCAGGTAAATAGTTGTCATTAAGCAAGTGTTTGGCAGTAGACTGGGTTAACGTGCGGCGAAGCGTTGATACGAACCACCTGAACGGGGCATCGAACGGATCGGGGCCGGCCGGCGGCCGTCCTGACCGGTACAGGTGGATCGCCCTATCGAACACCACGCTGAGCATGACGATGGCGACCATCGACGGGTCGATCGTGATCGTCGCGATGCCCGCCATCTTCCGCGGCATCCACCTGAACCCGCTCGACCCGTCCAACATCAGCTACCTGCTCTGGATGATCATCGGGTACCTGCTGGTCCAGTCGGTGCTGGTGGTGACGCTGGGCCGGCTCGGCGACATGTTCGGCCGGGTGAAGATCTACAACCTCGGCTTCGTCGTCTTCACGTTCGCCTCGATCGCGCTCTCCCTCGACCCGCTGACCGGCACCCACGGGGCGATGTGGCTCATCGGCTGGCGATTCGTGCAGGCCTTCGGCGGCGCCATGCTGATGTCGAACTCGGCCGCGATCCTGACCGACGCGTTCCCTGCCAACAAGCGCGGCATGGCGCTGGGCGTCAACCAGATCGCCGGCATCTCCGGGCAGTTCGTCGGGCTCCTGCTCGGCGGGCTGCTGGCCGCCGTGAACTGGCGCCTGGTGTTCTGGGTGAACGTGCCGATCGGGCTGTTCGGCACGGTCTGGGCGTACCTGAGCCTGCGCGAGATCGCGACCACCCGCCGGGCCAGGATCGACTGGATCGGCAACGTCATGTTCGCCGCGGGCCTCGGCGTGCTGCTGGTCGCCATCACCTACGGGATCCGGCCCTACGGCGGGCACGCGACCGGGTGGACGAGCCCCTGGATCATCGGCGGGCTGGCCGGCGGCGTCGCCATGCTCGTCGCGTTCTGCATCTTCGAGACGAAGATCGCCGAGCCGATGTTCCAGATGGCCCTGTTCAAGATCAGGGCGTTCGCCACCGGCAACGCGGCCAGCCTGCTCGGATCGATCGCGCGCGGCGGGCTGCAGTTCATGCTGGTCATCTGGCTGGCGGGCATCTGGCTGCCGCTGCACGGCTACGACTTCTCCGTCACCCCGCTGTGGGC
>DATJQX010000107.1:0-2669 GCA_035505275.1 Streptosporangiaceae bacterium
AGCCCGAGGGTGATCGCGGGGTCGACCCGGTGGTCAAGGCAGGTGACAATGATCACCTGGGCAGCGGGCAGGCCGAGCGGCGCGGGGGTGTAGGTGCGGGCGAACTGCTCATTGTGCTCAAGCAGCGGGGTCATCCTGCTGGTCATGGTGGCTCCGTTCCTAGGGCTGGAGGATGATTCTGCCGGGGATGCCGCCAGCGGCTTTGGCGCTGTACGCCTCGGCTGCTTGCGCGAGCGGGTATACCGCGCCGACCTGCGGGCGCAGGTGCCCCTCGTCGACCAGGCGGGCGAGTTCGATCAGCTGAGCGCGGTTGGACTCCTGGATGAAGAAGATCTCCCTGGCGTCCTCCCGGCCGAATGGCGGGAACGCGGCCACCGAGACCAGCGATCCCCCTGGTTTGACGACTGAGGCCGACTGGACGAGCACCTGGCCGCCGGCCGCGTCGAACACGAGGTCCACCTGACTGACCGCGTCTTCGAGACGTTCGGCGTCTAGGTCAACGAAGTGGTCGGCACCCAGCTCGATGACCAGTGCCCGGGAGTGGTTGCGCCCGGTCCCGATCACCGTGGCGCCGGCCCATCGGGCGAGTTGGACCGCCGTCGACCCGACCGCGCCTCCCGCGCCGTGGATGACGACCGTTTGCCCCTTGGCCAGCTTTCCGTGGTCGAAGAGGGCCTGCCACGCCGTAAGGCCTGCCCGCGGCACCGCCGCGGCTTCCACGTGGTCGACGGTCGTCGGCTTCGGGGCCACGTTGCGGGCCTCGACAGCGACGTACTCCGCGGCCGTCCCATCACGCCATTGGTCGGTCAGTCCGAACACCTCGGCGCCGACCTCGATTCCAGCCGTCCCGACTCCCAGCGCGGCGACGACCCCCGACACCTCGGCGCCGGGGATGACCAAGGTCCGCTGATGGCCGGCCCGGCACGTCCAGACTGGGTAGTCGAGCTCGTTGTGGGTGATGCCGCATGCGGCCACCTTGACCAGCACGTCGCAGGCCATCGGCCTGGCATCGGGCGCCTTTTCGTAGACAAGCCCGCTGATGCCGGTTGGCTCGTGCATGCGGACAGCCTTCATCGCTAGTTCCCTTCACGTCGCGGATTGGGCTTTCGGCGCCGGCCCTTCTTCTACCCAAAAGATAGTATTCAAGTGACAGTATCTTCAAGCTAATATTCCGCCGCCGTGGGGTGCCCGGCTCCCAGCGCGCCGACTGGTTACTAGCGGGAAGTTACTATCTCAGAGGTAGTAACCTTGAGGCATATGGCAAGGCAAACACAGACCTACGGCCACTTCTGCATGCTGGCCGGGACGCTGGACCGGGTTGGCGATCGTTGGGCGCTGCTGGTCGTGCGCGACCTAGCGCGCGGCCCGCGCCGGTTCACGGACCTAGCGAGCCTGCTCGGCGGCATCACTCCCAAGACGCTCACACAACGCCTGCGTGAGCTCGAGGAGGACGGGATCATCGCCGCCGATCGCGAGCCCGGGCGCCGCGAGATCTGGTACCGGCTCACCACCGCGGGCGAGGAACTCATACCCATGCTGAACGACCTGCTGCTATGGGGCATGCGCAACGCGCTGCGGCGTCCCGAGCCCGGAGAACCCGCTCATCCAGAACATCTGCTGTGGGCGCTACAGGTCACGCTCGAAGACGCCGGCGTAACGATCAGCCCGGCACGCTGGCTGGTTCGCGTCGCCGGCGACGATGCCTACGTCCTGGCATCCGACGGCCGCCACTGGACGCTCAGCCGCGGTGAGACCGGCAACGCGGACGTGACGATCACGACCACCCGGGAAGCGCTGGCCCGGTTCCTCACGAGCCAGCCCCAGGCCCGCGCGACCGACCAGCCAGGCCTCACCATCGCCGGCAGCCGCCAAGCGGTCGACACAATGCTCGAAGCGATTGCGGTGTTTCCCTTCGGTCCCCGCAACCGGGCGGTCTAGGTCGCGCGCGGCCCACGCGGGAAAGTGCGAGACCTACCCCGCGGTGAGTAGGTCCCGCACGATCTCTGTCGCAGGGTGGCTAGACGCGGACCGGGCCTCTGGGCACCTCAGCCTGGCGGCGGCGAAGGGACGCGGTCCAGGCGCGGTCGCCAAGCAGGGCCAGGGCGGCCGGGACCAGGATGCCGCGGACGACCGTCGCGTCGATGAGCACGGCCGCGGCGGTACCGACCCCGAGGATCTTGAGGTCGACCAGCGAGAGCGTGGAGAACATCGAGAACAGCGCCACCATGATCAGCGCGGCGCTGGTCACCACCCCCGCGCTTGACGCGATGCCGCCGACGATCGCCTGCTTGGGCGACGAGCCCCGCGCCCACAGCTCGCGGACCCGGCTGAGGATGAACACGTGGTAGTCCATGCTGATCCCGAACAGGAACACGAACATCATCAGCGGCACCCAGAAGATGATCCCGCCGAATGACGTGTAGTCGAGCGGACCTTGCAGCCGCCCGTCCTGGAAGATCAGCACGACCAGGCCGTAGGCCGCGCCCACCGACAGCAGGTTCAGCGCGATCGACACCAGCGACACGAGAACCGACCGGAACGCCACCAGCAGCAGCACGAAGGCCAGCACCGCGACGAAGCCGAACACCACAGGCAGGCTGGCGTGCAGCTCGTGGATGTCGTCGTAGGTCGCCGCGGTGTCGCCGGTGACCGAGTAGCTGACCCCGGAG
>DATJQX010000108.1:0-6949 GCA_035505275.1 Streptosporangiaceae bacterium
CCGGCCCTGGCCACCCGCATCGACCGGGCCGCGCTCGAGCTCGTGCTGCTGATGGAAAGCGGCTTCGCCCGCGCCATCAAGGACGAATCCTGGTCGAGTTACCAGCACGAGTACGGCAGCGCGGGCGGTACCGAGACCTCCGTCGACCTCGATACCGATCTCATGCGCCTCGCCGCCGGCGGATCCCCCCGCCCCTAGGCGAGCAGCACGTCGCCACGATCAGCCGGTGCAAGCGGTCAAACACCGCCCGGTGCTCGGCGTCCAGCTCGTCGCGGTACCGGCGCAGCTCCTCGTCCAGGCCGCCAGTCCCGGTTATAAACTGCCCTGATGCCCAGCCGAGCCGAGATCGTGTCGTTTGCCGACGACGCGCCGCCTCCCGGAGCCCAACCGTGGGTTCCGGGCGCCGCTCCAGGGGTCGGCATCGAGGTCACCGAGCCCGATCCCGCCTGGCCGCGGCAGTACGATGAGCTGGCCGGCCTGATCCGGGAGACGCTGGGCTGGCGGGTGCTGCAGCTGGAGCACGTGGGCTCCACCTCGGTCCCGGGGCTGGCGGCCAAGCCAGTCATCGACATCGACCTGACGGTGGCCGACCCCGAGCATGAACAGGCCTACGTACCGGCGCTGGAGGTGATCGGGTTCCGGCTGGTCATCCGCGAGCCCTGGTGGTATGGCCACCGGGCGCTGCGGGCGGACGAGCCGCGCTGCAATCTGCATGTTTTCGGGTTCGACAGCCCCGAGCTGGTCAGGCACCGGATCTTCCGTGACTGGCTGCGCGGCAACCCCGACGAGCGCGACTGCTACGCCGCCGCTAAGCGCCAGGCCGCGTCCGCGGCCAACGCCGGCGGAGAGCACGTCATGCAGTACAACGCCCGCAAGCAGCAGGTCATCCGGGATATCTACCACCGGGCGTTCGTGGCCGCGGGCCTCCTCGAGCAGTGAGAACGCGCCGGTGAACAAGGCACACCTGGAGTTCTGCTCCAGCCCGGAATGGGCCCGCCTGGTCGAAGACGAACTGCTGCCCTGGGTCCTGGACGGCTACCAGCTCGGCGATGACCTGCTGGAGGTCGGTCCCGGGCCGGGGCTGACCACCGATGTGCTGCGGCGCCAGGCCGCCCGCCTGACGGCGGTCGAGCTCGACCTGGACCTGGCCGCGAACCTGGCCTCCCGGCTGGCCGGCAGCAACGTCACGGTCATCGCCGCAGACGTGACCCGGCTGCCGTTTCCCGCGAGCCTGTTCTCCTCCGCCGCCTGCCTGACCATGCTGCATCACATCCCGTCCCCCGCGCTCCAGGACGCCGCGCTGGCCGAACTGGCCCGGGTCCTGACGCCCGGCGCGGTGCTGCTGGGCTCCGACGGGCTGGACACACCCGCCCGCCGCGAGATACACGTCGGCGACGTGTTCGTCCCGGTCGACCCGGGCACCCTGCCGGCCCGGCTGGGCGCCGCGGGCTTCGCGCGCGCCGAGGTCCACCTGTCCGGCGACCGCCTCAGGTTCGCCGCCACCAAAGCCGCCGCCTAGCCAGGCCCGCCCGCCGCGCCCCGGTTACCGTGTCGATGAGTCGTTGTGCGTGCTCTTATGTGTACAACGACTCATCGACCCACAACGCAAGCGCCGGGACACGCGGAAGAGCGGCACGCTCAGAGCGGCAGGCCGGCCTCCAGCAGGGCCAGCGCCTCGTCGATGTGCGCGAACATCTCCTCGAAGCTGCGTCCCTCGGTCCAGCCCTCCCACGGCATCGTGACCGCCATGATCACGCCGATGATCGCGCCCGCCATGGCCCGGACGGCCAGGTCGTCCGGGGAACGCCCGGCCCGCCTGGCCACGGCCCCGGCCACGACCGTGATCGTCCGGGCGAACTCGTCCATGGCCCGGGCCCGGACTTCCGGCACGGTCATGGTCAGCATGGTGGTCTCGCGGATGACGTCCAGGTCGGCACCGGTGTACGAGGTGAGTACCTGCTGGGTGGCCGCGCGCACCGCGGCGATCGGGCCCATCCCGGGCGGCTGCTGCTCGAACGCCGCGAGCATCCGGGTGTCCATGTCGTCCTGCAGGACGAGGTCTTCCTTGGTGGGGAAGTACCGGAAGAACGTGCTCGGCGAGACCTCGGCGGCCGCGGCGATCTGCTCCACGGTGGTGGACTGGTAGCCCTGCTCGCGGAACAGCCGGAGCGCGTGCTCCCGCAGGGAAGCACGCGTCCTGGCCTTCTTCCGCTCGCGCAAGCCGGCCGGCACCGCAGGCCCGGTGTCGAGCATCTCCGTCATGCTCCCAATTGTGCCCGCTCCGCGCCGTCTTCACCGGAGGAAGACACGGCCGCCGAGACCGCGCCGTCCCGGGGAGCCCCCGTCAGTCCCTCGGGACGGCGCGGCAGGAAGATGAGCGCCAGGATGGCGCTGGCCAGCGCGATGCCGCCGCACACCCACAGCATGGTGTCCAGGCCCTGGACGAACGCGGTCCGGGCCGAGTCGAGCAGGGACGTCAGCCCCAGCTCGTGCGCGACCCCGACCCCGGCGACCACGCTGGTCTTCGCGGAAGCCGCCGCGGCCGCCGGCAGGCCGTCCACGCTCAGGTGGCCGCGGTAGACCGAGCTCAGCACGGTGCCGAGCACGGCCACTCCGATGGTCGCCCCGACCTGCCGCAGGGCCGAGATCAGGGCCGACCCCGCGCCGCTGCGCTCAGCCGACAGGGCGGACAGGGCCGCGTTCATCGTCTGCGGCATCGCGATACCCAGCCCCAGGCCGAATACCGCCAGCCACGCCGCCGCGAACCCGGTCCCGCTCGCGACTTGGGTCGTGGCGCCGAACGCCAGCGCCGCGGTCATGATCGCGAACCCGACCGTGACCAGCCCCTTCACGCTGGCCAGCGGCTCCCCCGAGGCGGGCCGCGGCGTGGCCAGGCGGGTGCCGCCGATCATGCCGACGATCAGGCCGCCGATCATCGGCAGCAGCCGCAGCCCGCTGCCCATGGCGTTCGTGCCCTGCACCTCCTGGAAGTACAGCGGCATCGCGAAGAAGATGCCGAACATCGCGAACGAGACCAGCGTGGCCAGCGTCGTGCCCCAGGTGAAGCCGGGCGACCGGAACAGCCGCAGCTCGATCAGCGGCCGGATCGATCCGCCGCGCGCGGTCAGCCAGCGCTCCCAGGCCACGAAGGCGCCCAGCACCGCCGCTCCGGCGACGATGCTGGCCAGCGCCGCGGCGTCCGTCCAGCCGTTCTGGCCGGCGTCGATGAAGCCGTAGGTCAGCCCGGCCAGCCCCGCGCTGGACAGGATGACACCAAGAACGTCCAGGCCAGGCCGCTGCTCGCTGCGGGATTCCGGCAGCAGGATCGTCACGGCGATCACGGCCAGCACGACTACCGGCACGTTGATCAGGAAGACCGAACCCCACCAGAAGTGGTCGAGCAGGTAGCCGCCCACGATCGGGCCGATCGGGAAGCTGATGAACGTGGCCGAGGCCATGAGCGCGATCGCCTTCTGCCGCTCCTCGGGGGCGAACAGCACCGGGATCACCGACAGGGACAGCGGGAAGATGGCCGCGGCGCCGATGCCGAGCACCGCCCGGGCCGCGATCAGCTCGCCGACGCCGCCCGCGTACGCGCACGCCGCCGAGCTGGCGCCGAACAACACGAGCGCCACGAGCAGCACCCGCTTGCGCCCCAGCCGGTCGCCGAGCAGCCCCGCCGGCAACATGGCGGCCGCCAGGACCAGGCTGTACGCGTCCGAGATCCACTGCAGGTCACCGGTCGAGGCGTGCAGGTCATTGGCGATCGTGGGCAGGGCCAGGTTGAGGACGGTCAGGTCCAGCCCGACCACGAGCACGCTGGCCGCGATCGCGATCAGCGCCCACCACTTGCGAGCCGGATTCGCCATGACACTCGCATCCCTTCGGCAGCAACACCTAAATGGAAGTTACTATCAAAAGTATGCGTCCCTCATTTGGATGTGTCAAGCAAACAGGGGGACCAGGAACCTGGGCCCCCCTGTCGCTGCGCAGGTCTCAGCTCTGCAGCCGGGTCAGCAGCGCCGTGCCGTCCGGGCTGCCGAGGCCCGAGCAGGCGTCCCAGCCCGGCCCGGCCGAGTAGGCGCCGTTGTTCCCGCTGGTGATGTCGCGGAAGCCGGGCACGTCCGAGCCGGGTGACACACCCGCGTACAGCGGCGGCTGGAGCAGGCCGAACCGCGTGCCGGTCGCCTGCGCGAGCCGGGCCACCAGCGCCGACCACAACGGCGCGACCGCGCTGGTTCCGCCCACGACCTGAGCGTGGCCGCCCTGGTAGATCTGGTACCCGGTGACCGGATCGGCGTTCCCCGCCACGTCGGGCACCCCCCGCCCGCCCGCGCTGGCGGACCCGCCCGACCCGCCCGACCCACCGGACCCGCCCGACCCGCCAGCTCCACCTGACCCTCCGCCGGTCCCGCCGCCTCCGCCGGTCCCGCCGCCCCCGGTCGGATGGTGCCTGCGGTGCTCGCCGAACAGGTGGTGCCTGCGGTGATGCTCACCCTCGGCTTCGTCGGCGCTGCTGCCAGGCGCCGCGGCCGCCGCCCCGCTGGCGGCGCTGGCGGCGCTGGCGGCGGTCGCCGGCTGGGCCGTCGCCCGCGCCGGAACCCCGGCGCCGGCCTGCCAGGAGGGCACGGCGAACTGGTCGCTGACCCCGCCGCCGCCCGCGCCCTCCTTGGACGCCAGCTCATTCCAGACCACCTCCGAGGTGATGGTGCCGGTGGAGACATCGGCCACCAGCTTGGTCCCGCCGCAGCCCAGCGCGTACGGGCTGGACGCGGGGAAGTCCACGTGCACCTGGCCGTCGTTGACCCCGTCGGAGGACCCACTGTCGCCCGCGGCCGCGCACACGGTGATGCCGAGCGCCGCCGCGTCGGACATCGCCTGGTTCATGGCCGACAGGCCCTGCGCGGTCCACGAGTCCTCGGACTGACCCCAGCTGATCGAGATCGCGATCGGCGCCGGGGTGGCCTCCGCCGCGGCCGAGATCGCGTCGACGAAGCCCTGGTCCCCGTTGTTCGGCGCGAAGTAGACCACCTGCGCCGCGCCGGGCGCGGCGGCCCCGATGACGTCGATGTCCAGGTTGACCTCGACGGAGGCGCCGCTGGTGTCCCCGGGGTTGTTGGATGCCCCGTCCACGCTGGCCGCGGTGATCGACGGGGTGGGGATGCCCAGCCCGCCGAAGTACGCCTCCAGGTCACTGCTGGTGAATCCGCCGCCGAGCTCGATGACCGCGACCGTCTGCCCGGCGCCGGTGGTGTTGGCCGGGAAGTCGTAGATGTCCGCCACCTGGTTCGGGTAGTACGAGGTGCCCTGGGCGGCCGCGGCGTCCGGCGCGGTCCGGAAGTGCGGCTGGGCCTGCGGCCGGGTGTCCAGGCCGAGCACCGCGGTCACCACCCCGGCCAGCGCGGAAGGCACATACAGCGGCCCCACGCGGTAACGGTGGGTCACCCGCCCCCGGCCACCCGGCGCCGGGCTGCTGACCTGCCGCAGCGTCGTACCGAACGCACCAGACAGGTCGCCCAGGGTCCCGGCCACCTTGACCCGCCGGGTCACCGCGTGGACGGCGGTGACCTCCAGGCCGCGGGGGCCGAGTTCCTGGCGGACCAGGTCCACGTCGGCTGGGTCGGCGCCGTACCCGTCGCCCAGCTCACCCTGGCTCAGCACGGTCGGCCCGACGACGATCTCCTCCGGAAGCTCGGCCCGCCGCCGCAGCACCAGGGTGATTTCGGCCCGCTCCTGCGTATTCAGCGGTGCGGTGTCCGTAACGTCGGGCAGCGACGAACGTTCGCTGCCGGCCAGCTGCGCCAAAGATCCAGATTCGTCCGGCATTGTCAAAGCTCCACTCGCGTAGGTACCGGGAAGCTCGTTCGACCCCCCGGGCGAATTCTTCCGCTCGGGGCGATACGCCACGGCCCGTTCGGTAAAGAATTATTTTTGACCTAACGGACCGTGGTTCCGGCGATCGTGATACACCGCGAAATGCCGTGGTTAGAAAAACAGATGTACCAGATCGATCACCCGGTCCTCGTCGTCTAGCAGCGGCAGGACGCGCCACTTGTCGAGCGTGGTGCAGGGGTGTGAGATACCCAGGACCACCACGTCGCCCGGCGCGAGCGCGGCCCCGGCGTCGAGCTGCAGAAACGCGTGCTGGTCGTTGAGTTCCGTCACGCTCCAGCCGGCCGTGCTCGCCGCCGGTCCGGCCCCCGGAACTACCCGCAACGGCACCGGCAGGCCTTTGTCGAAACCGACGTCACGGCGGCCCGCGCCGAGCAGGGCCAGGCCCGGCTCGGGCCGCGACACCACCTGCGCCCACAGCTCCAGCGCGGGCCGCAGCGCAGGCGCGCCCGCCGCGCCCCGCCCGGCGGGGGAGACCGTGCCGTAGAACCCGTGATCGTGGGTGAGGTACGCGCCGCTGCGCAAGATGACCTGGACCGGCACCGTACCGCCGGCGGTCAGCTCCCGGGCCACCACGTCGAAGTACGCGCTGCCGCCCGCCGTGACGATGCGCGGGCCGGCTTCCTCGCCCAGCGCATCGGCCAGCGCCCGGAGCCGGCGGCAGAACTGTGTCACCTCGGGGGGGACGACCCCCCCGCTCACGGGGGGGCTGCCCGCCCCCCCGTTCCCCCCCGGCAGGGTGCCCTCGTACCCGGCCACGCCCGCGACCGCGAGCGTGCCGGTGACCTGCGCCGCCTTGGCCACGGCCAGCGCCTGCTCGTCGGTCCGGCAGCCGGTGCGGCCGCCGGCGTGGCCGATCTCCACCAGGACCGGCAGCGGCCGACCGGCCGGATGCTGGCGCAGGGCCCGGTCGAGGATGGCCACGCCGTCCGGGCTGTCGACGTAGCAGTACGCCTCGAAGCCGGGATCGGCGGCGAGCTCGGCGGCCAGCCAGGCGATGCCCGCGGTGTCGGTGAGCTCGTTGGCCAGCAGCAGCCGCCCGAACCCGAACGTCCGG
>DATJQX010000109.1:0-33572 GCA_035505275.1 Streptosporangiaceae bacterium
CGCCCGCGCACGCGTACGTCCTGCACGCAGGCACGGCCGCGGGGGCCGGCGGCGGCCTGGTTTCAGCCGGCGGCCGGGTGCTCAACGTCGTCGGGTCCGGCGCTGACATCGCCGCCGCGCGCGAAGCGGCCTACGAGCTGGCCGCCACGATCGAGATGCGCGGCGGCTGGTACCGCCGCGACATCGCCGCCGGGCGGTGACCGCCGGGCCGGGCCGGCCGGCCGATACGGTTGAGGCATGATCGAGCGGTACACGCTGCCCGGGATGGGGCGGGTCTGGAGCGAGGCGCACAAGTACGAGCTGTGGTGCCGGGTCGAGGTCCTCGTCCTTGAGGCGCAGGCCAGGGCGGGCACCGTGCCCGCGGACAGCGTCGAGCCCGTGCGCGCGGCTCCGCCGCCGACCCCGGCGGAGGTCGCGGCCGTCGAGGCGGTGACCGGCCACGACGTGATCGCGTTCCTGACCGCCTGGGCGGACCACACCTCGCCCCGCTCGGCCGCCGCCTACGTGCACTACGGCATGACCTCCTCCGACCTGCTCGACACCGCGCTCGCGGTCCAGCTCACCGAGGCGACCGACCTGCTGGCCGCCAAGGCCACCGCCCTGGTCGCGGTGCTCAGGGACCACGCGCTGGCCCACCAGGCGACGCTGCGCGCGGGCCGGACGCACGGCGTCCACGCCGAGCCGGATACCTGGGGGCACCGGGTGGCCGACTTCGCGTTCGGCATGGCCCGAAGCCGGGACCGGATCCTGCGGGCCAGGGAAGCCGTGGCGGTCGGCAAGCTGTCCGGGCCGGTCGGCAGCTACTCCGGCATCGACCCCGCCATCGAGGCGCAGGTCATGCCCGCCCTCGGGCTCCGCCCCGCCGACGTCGCCACCCAGGTCGTGATGCGCGACGGCATCGCCGAATGGGTCAGCGCGCTGGCCGTGGCCGCGACGGTGTGCGAGGCGGTCGCGCTCGAGGTGCGGCACGGCCAGCGCACCGAGGTGCGCGAACTGGCCGAGTCGTTCGGGTCCGGCCAGAAGGGCTCCTCGGCGATGCCGCACAAGAAGAACCCCGTCCGCTCCGAGCGGATCGCCGGCCTGGCCCGGGTGGTCCGCGGCTACGTGACGCCGGTCACCGAGGGCATCCCGCTGTGGCACGAGCGGGACATCTCGCACTCGAGCGCGGAACGGATCGCGCTGCCGGACGCCGCCATCGCCACCGACTACCTGCTGCACGAGACCGCCGGGCTGATCGAGGGGCTCACCGTCGACGCCGCGCGCATGCGCGCCAACCTGGACTCCACCGCAGGCCTGATCTACTCCTCGGCGGCGCTGCTCGCCCTGGTGGACTCCGGCATGGGCCGCGAGGATGCGTACGCCCTGGTGCAGGCGGCCGCGATGGAAAGCTGGGACAGCGACACGCCGTTCCGTGACACCCTGCGCAAGCAGGCGGCCGAGCGGGGGCAGCGGATCAGCGAGGAAACACTGGACGCCGCATTCCGCCCAGAGCGGTACACGGCCGGACTTGCCCCGGTATTCAAGCGCCTCGCATCGCTAAGCTGACACCCATGACTTCCGGACCCGAGACGAGTTACCGCGTGCGGGGCGGCACCCCGCTGCACGGCACGGTCTTCATCCAGGGCGCGAAGAACGCCGCGCTGAAGATGATCGCGGCGTCGCTGCTGACCGCCGACGGCCGCACCGTGCTGCGGAACGTGCCGCCGATCGAGGACGTGCACCGGGCCGTCGAGCTGGCTCAGGCGGTCGGCGCCATCGTCGAGTTCCACGAGGCCGAGCGGACGCTCGTCGTCGACGCCTCCCGGCTGACCAGCCCCGTGCTGCCGGCCGAGATCGCCCGGAGGTTCCGCAGCTCGGTGCTGTTCGTGCCGGCGCTCCTGCACCGGTTCGGCGAGGCGGTCATCGAGGGCATCGGCGGGTGCAACCTCGGCAGCAGGAACCTCGACTTCCACTACCGCGGGTTCGCCAGGCTCGGGGCCGTCGTCGACGAGAGCGAGACGGTCATCCGCATCAAGGCCAGCAGGCTCCAGGGCTCGCACCTGTACCTGGACACGCCGTCGCACACCGGCACCGAGAACCTGATCATGGCCGCGTCGCTGGCTCCCGGCCGGACCGTCATCGACAACACCGCGCAAGAGCCCGAGGTCCTCGACGTCATCGCGTTCCTGACCAAGATGGGCGCGCGCATTACCGGCGGCGGGACGGGCCGCATCACCGTGCACGGCGTCGAGGCGCTGACCGCGGTCGAGCACACCGTGATGGCGGACCGGATCGACGCGGGCGTGTTCGCGATGGCCGCGGCGATCACCGGCGGCGAGCTG
Organism: Streptosporangiaceae bacterium; assembly: GCA_035505275.1. Lineage (GTDB taxonomy): Bacteria > Actinomycetota > Actinomycetes > Streptosporangiales > Streptosporangiaceae > Palsa-504. The sequence continues at coordinate 2,322 of DATJQX010000109.1, forward strand.
AACCTGGTCGGCGCGTCCCTCGACCATTTCGGCGTCGTCCGCTGGAAGCTTGAGCAGATGGGCGTGGAGTTCGCCACCCAGGGTGCGGTGGTGTCGGTGCGCATGGACCGGCCGCCGCGCCCGATCAACGTGATCACCAGCCCCTACCCCGGGTTCGCCACCGACCTGCAGTCACCGATCATGGCGCTCGCCTGCCTCGCCGAGGGTGCGAGCTACATCCGCGAGACGATCTTTGACGGGCGCTACACGCTGGTCGGCGAGCTGAGCAAGATGGGCGCCAGGATCGAGTTCGACGGCACCCGGGTCATCGTGCACGGCCCCGCCGCGTTCAAGGGGGCGCAGGTCGTGGCCCACGACCTGCGGACCGGCATCGCGCTGATCCTGGCCGGGCTAGCCGCCGAGGGCGAGACCACCGTCACGCCCGGCTACCCGATCGACCGCGGCCACGCCGCCATCGCGCAGCGCTTCAGCGCCCTCGGCGCCGACATACGCAGTGCTGAGCTAGTTCCGGCCGGGGAAGGCGCCGGCTAGGTCCAGGAAGGCGTCGTTGGCTTCGGGGTCGCCGATGCTGACGCGGACGCCTTCGGGGGCGAAGGCGCGCACGGCGATCCCGGCCGCCTGGCAGGCGGCGGCGAAGTCCCCGGTCCGGTCGCCGAGCCTGAGCCAGACGAAGTTGGCCTCGGTCGGGGGGACGTCCCAGCCTTCGGCGATGAGCGCCTCGCGCACCCTGGTCCGCTCCTTGACGGTGAGTTCCACGCGCTCGAGCAGTTCCGCCTCCGCCGCCAGGGAGGCGATCGCCGCGGCCTGGGCGATGCGGTTCACGCTGAACGGCAGCATCGTCTTCCTGACCGCCTGCACGACGGGCTCGTCGGCGATCATGAACCCGACCCGGAGCCCGGCCAGGCCGTAGGCCTTGGAGAAGGTGCGCAGCACCGCGACGTTGGGCCGGTACCGGTAGAGGCCGGTGCCGTCCGGCACCCCGTCGTCCCTGACGTACTCGCGGTAGGCCTCGTCGAGGACCACCAGGCAGTCACCGGGCACCCGCTCCAGGAACGCGTCGATCTCCGGCGCATGGACCACCGTGCCGGTGGGGTTGTTGGGGTTGCAGATGAAGATCAGCCTGGTGCGCGGGGTGATCGCGTCCGCCATGGCGGCCAGGTCGTGCGTCTCGTCCCGCAGCGGCACGCGGACCGACTCCGCCGCGGCCAGGTCGGCCAGGATCGGGTACGCCTCGAAGGACCGCCACGCGTACAGCACCTCGGCGCCGGGTTCCCCGATCGCCTCGAGCAGTTGCTGCATTACGCCGACCGAGCCGCAGCCGACCGCGACGTGCCGCGCCGGGACGCCGAACCTCTCCGCGATCGCCTCGGTCAGCGCGGCCGCGCCGTTGTCCGGGTACCTGTTGACCGATAGCGCCTCTTCGGCGATGACCTCGACCACCGAGGGCAGCGGCCCGTACGGGCACTCGTTGGACGAGAGCTTGTGCGATTTCCCCGTGGTGCTGACCGCCGTCCGGCCCGGCTGGTAAGCGGGGAAGTGGTCAAGGAGCCGACGGAAACGGGGGGACGCGTCTGTCATGCCATCAGTGTCGCACCGGACGTCAGCCGTGGCCGATCTGGACCGCCTTGACGATCAGCAGCAGGACGGAGATGACCAGGTAGCCGCGCAGGGTCAGCAGCGCGGCCTTCCTCCCGATCGACCACTCCGCCGGCTTGAGCAGCGCGAGCGGCGGCATGCGCCAGTTCAGCCGCTCGGCCCCGGTCATCGTCGTCCGCGGGTGCGGCGCCGGCGCGGGCCGGCGCTTCCTGGTCAGCCAGAACCACGCCCCGGCCAGGGCGGCCAGCGCGACCAGCCCGATGGCGAGCCAGCTGGCGACCTTCGACGCGTCGAGGCCGGCGAACAGCGTGGTGACCACCAGCGTGCCGGACAGCACGAGCAGCACGCCGATGATGAGGGAGGCCAGGACGTTGAGCCAGCGCGGGTTGATCCACGGGCCGAGCACCTCGCGGTCGTTGCACAGCAGCACCAGGAACGCGCTGGCGCTCGGCAGCAGGATCCCGGCCAGGGCCTGCACCGCCGTGGTGAGCAGCCCGAGCGGGACGCCGGGGATGAGCACGATGCCCGCCGACGCGACGATCATCCCGGCGTAGGTGGCGTAGAAGGGCTTCGCGTCCCTGAACTTACGGTGCAGCGAGTGCTTGATGCCGAAGACGTCGCCGAACGCGTAGCTCGTGGACAGGGTGACCGCGGACGCGCCGATGACCGACGCGTCGAGCAGCACGATGGCGAAGGCCGCGCCGTACCACCCGCCGTGCCGTTCCAGCGCGTGGGCCACCCCGAGCGCGTCGGTGAAGTGCCCGGCCAGGCTGGTGCCCCGCACCGCGAAGACGGCGGCCAGGAAGACCGCGGCCGCCCCGATCACCACGACGAACGCGCCCAGCGCGGTGTCGGCGCGCTCGTAGCCGACGAACCGCGGCGTGATCCGCTTGTCCACGACGTTGGACTGCTGGAAGAACAGCTGCCAGGGCGCGACCGTGGTGCCGACGATCGCGATGATCAGCAGCACCGCCGTGGAGCTGACGCCGCCCTGGACGCCGGGGACGACGAGATGGTAGCCGACCTGCCCCCAGTGCGGGTCGGACGTCAGCGCCAGCGGGAACAGGATCAGGCTGACCGCGATGAACACGAACAGCGACCGCTCCCAGCGGGCGAAGCTGCCGCTCGCGGTGATCGCGATCAGGACCACCCCGGCGATCGGCACCGAGACGTAGGGGCTGACGTGGAAGTACCGCAGCGCGAGCGAGACGCCGATGAACTCGGTGACGATGGTCAGGAAGTTCAGGATGAACAGGTCGCCGACGCTGAACCAGCCCCAGAACCGGCCGAACCGCTCGTTGATCAGCCGGGCGTGCCCGACGCCGGTGACCGCGCCGAGCCTGACCACCATCTCCTGGTTGACGATCAGCACCGGGATCAGCAGCAGCAGCGTCCACAGCAGGCTGTACCCGTAGTCCTGCCCGGCCTGCGCGTAGGTGGACACCCCGCCCGCGTCGTTGTCGCCGACCATCACGATCAGCCCGGGCCCGACGATGGCCAGGAACGTGATCAGCTTGCGCTTGAGCCCGCGGCGCTCGGTGTCCTCGTCGCTGAGCCGGATCCGGCCCAGCGCGCCCTCGATGTCGCCGAGGTGAGCTTCGTCGAGCACCGCGCTGGGCCGGCTGAGCTGCGCCGCGGCGGGCTTGGGTTGCCGGGCCGGGGCGGGCTCGGGTTGCCGGGCCGGCGGGGGCGGCCTGGAGGGTACCGTCACGGGGCCTCGCCGTGGTGCGAGTCCGGCGGCTCGGCGGCATCCCGGCGGCGCCAGCCCTCGGGCAGCGTGAACTCGAGCACGTCATCGACGGTGATCACGCCGAGCAGGCGCCGCTCGTCGTCCACGACGGGGATGGTGATGAGGTTGTAGTCGGTCATCAGCACGGCCACGTCCGTGATGTCGGTATCCGCGCCGACCCGGATCGGGTCGGTATCGGACACGTCGATCACGGTGGCGCCCGGATCGGACTGGACCAGGGTCACCAGCCTGGCCACCCCGCGCAGGCCACCGTCGTGATCGACGGCGTGCACGCTGGTCAGCGCCTCCGGCTGGAGGAGGCTGGACTCGCGGACGCTCGCCAGCGCGTCGCTCACGGTGGCCATGGTGGGCACCGAGATGAAGTCCACCCCCATCAGGCCGCCCGCGCTCCCGCTGTTGAAGCCCATCAGGGTCAGCACCTTGGTCCGCTGACCGCCCGGCAGCAGGTCAAGCACCGGCTGCCGGCGCCGCTGCGGTAGCTCGGCGATCGCGTCGGCCGCGTCGTCGGCCCGCATCCGGGCGAGCACCCCGGCGATCTCCTCGTCGGTGCGCGCCCCGAGCAGGCGGGCGGCCAGGTCCTCGTCGAGTTCCTCGAACACGTCCGCCTCGAGTTCCGGGTCGGCGTGGACCCGGCCGAGGATCTCGGTCTCCTCTTCCTTGGAGGCGTTCTCCAGCAGGTCGGCAATCTGGGCGGGCTTGAGCCTGCGGATGCGGGCGAACGGCCCGCGGAGCAAGGCGCTGCCCGCGTGGCCGATGAGCCACTCGAAGTCGTGCCAGTCGCGGAAGGTGCCCGTGCCGTCCTCGCTCTCCGGGCCGAGCAGCCCGAACAGCCTGCGCGGGTGGCGCCGGGTATCCACTCCCGCCAGGACCCACTCTCCGCCCGCCTCGCCAGCCCTCGTCGCGTCCATTGACAGCTCCAGGTCGGCGGCACGGACCAGGCGCGCGTTCGCCACGTCGATCATCCGGTGGCCAAGCACGTCGGCCCGCAGCAGCACTTCACCGTCCCGCCGCTCGAAGTGGCGCAGGTCAAGCCGCGCGCTCGACAGGCGCACCGGGTCGCCGTCGAAGCTGGCCACCTGGTCGATCGGCACGAAGATCTCCCGCCCGCCGACGGTGGCCACCAGCCCGGTGACGAGCGGGTAGTCGGCGCCGCGGAGCCGGACGATGATGTCGGCCAGCCTCCCGATCGATTCGCCGGCGCGGTCCGCTACCGGCCGCTTGAGCAGCTTCGACAGCCGCAGCGTGGCCTTGTTCTCCGCCGGCGCGCTGGGCCCGGCCGCGGGTGTTGTTGTCATGGCAGCCTCTTTTTGCTCGGACGGGGGACGCGTTCCCCGGCCCGCATGAATTATCACCATGCCGCCCACCGCAACCCTGGCACAGGCCGGTGAACAAGCGGTTTACGGGGTAGTCGTTCCCGCGCGGGCCACGACGACCCGGCCCGGCCCGCCTGCGCGCCCCTGTTTACGTCGGCGCCGGGTGTGGGGTATGAAGGCTCTGGCGCCGGAGAACGGCGCCGTACCGTACGAAAGGCGCAGATGGTGGCCACGCGCAAGGCAGCAGCCCTGCTCGAAAGGAGCGGGGGCCTGCCTGATTCGCTCTGGTACTCAACCAAGCGCAGGCTGCTAGGGCCGCCTCTGGTCAACCAGGATCTCGGGGAGCAGCGGCTGTCTAAGCCGCTCGCGCTCGGTGTGCTGTCACCGGACGGGATTTCCTCCTCCGCCTACGGCACCGAGGAGATCCTCATCGCGCTGCTGCCGATGGCGGGCCTGGCGGCGTTCACCCTCATCCTGCCGATGACGCTGGTCATCCTCTTCGTCATGGTCCTCGTGGTCCTCTCGTACCGCGAGGTCGTCATGGTGTACATCAGGCCGGGCGGCTCGTACGTGGTGGCGCGGGAGAACTTCGGCCCGCGCATCGCGCAGGTGTGCGCCGTCGCGCTGCTGATCGACTACGTGGTGACGGTGGCGGTGCAGACCGCCGCGGGCACGGCCGCCGTCGCCTCCGCCTTCCCCGGGCTCGGGCCTTACAAGCTGGAGATCACCGTCGGCGTGGTCCTGCTCATGGCCTTCGGTAACCTGCGGGGCCTGAAGGAGGCCGGGCGGGCCTTCGCGATCCCGACCTACCTATTCGCGGGCTCGGTCATCCTGATGATCGTCGTCGGGCTGATCCGCGCCGCGCTGGGGAACCTCCACGCCGTCAACCCGCACGCGCTGCACGGGACCTACCCCATCGGATCGGGCACGGCCGGCCTGCTCACCGGGGTCATGATCTTCACCCTGCTGCGCGCGTTCGCCAACGGCGGCGCGTCACTGACCGGCATCGAGGCGGTCTCGGACGCGGTCGGCGCCTTCCGGCCGCCGGAGGGGATCAACGCCCGCCGGGTGCTCATCGCGGAGGGCGTCATCCTCGGCACCCTGGTCGCCGGGATCTCCTGGCTGGCCTACGCCACGCACGCGACCCCGCGCACGCTGGGCTACCCGACCGTGCTCGCGCAGGAGGCGAACCTGGTGTTCGGGCACGCCGGGCACTTCATGTTCTTCGTGGTCCAGGCGGCCACCATGCTGATCCTGTACACCGGCGGCAACACCAGCTTCAACGGGTTCCCGTTCCTGACCAGCTACGTGGCCGGGGATTCGTTCCTGCCCCGGTGGCTGCTCAAGCGCGGGCACCGGCTGGTCTTCTCCAACGCGATCATCTTGCTGACCATCGTGTCCATCGCGCTGCTGATCATCAAGGACGCCGACGTCAACAGCCTGGTCCCGCTGTACGCCATCGGCGTGTTCACCGCGTTCTCCATGGCCGGCTTCGGGATGGCGAAGTACCACAGCCGGCACCGGACGCCGGGCTGGCGCCGCCGGATGATCATCAACTTCTCGGCCGGCGTGCTCACCGTCGTCGTGGTGGCCATCTTCGCGATCGTGAAGTTCACCGAGGGCGCCTGGGTCGTCATCGTCCTGTTCATCGTCCTGGTGCCGGCGCTCATCAAGCTCAACAGCGAGTACCGGGCCGAGGCCGAGGTCCTCGAGACGCTCAGCGAGAACCAGCCGCCGCCGGCTCCGCACTACAGCCGGCGCACCGTGTTCGTCTTCGTCGACGGGTTCGACGTGGCCACCCTGGCGGCGCTGCGCTACGCGCGCAGCCTGCGGCCGACCACGATCCGGGCGGTGCACTTCGTCATCGACAACGTCCAGGCCGAGAAGCTCAGGCAGAAGTGGATCCGGGCCGACCGCGGCGTCCCCCTCGATTTCATCGACGTCCCGGACCGCCGGCTGACCCGCGCCGCCGCCGAACTGGTCGAACACGAGGCCGCCGAACCCGACACGCACGTGACGGTCGTGCTCCCGCGGCGCAGCTACTCCGCACTGCTCGGCCGGCTCCTGCACGACCGGACCGCGGACAAGATCGCCGCGGTGGTGAGCCGGATCCCGCGGTCCGCAGCCACCATCGTCCCTTACGACGTGGAGAGCCGGGTCCGGGTGCTTCAGGAGCGTCAGGCGGCGAAGGTCGCAGCCACCAGGGGCACCGCCGACGAGCAGGTCAGGGCCGTGGAAGCCGAAGTCGCGGCGACACACCGCCCGCCTGACGGAGCTCAGCAGGCCGGCCAGGGAAACGGCCGGGGCTCGTCGCAGCCGGCCGAGGACGGCGGCGGTTCATCCCCGGTGCCCGGCGTCACGCCGATCGGCTCGCTGACCAAGGCGGGCCGGGCCATCGTCGAGGGCCGCGTCACGGTCGTGGAGATCCGGCCGGTGGAGCGGAACTCCGTGCTGGCCTGCGAGATCTCCGACTCCACCGGCGTGCTCACCGCGCTGTTCTACGGCCGGTCGCACATCCCGGGCATCGTGTGCGGCGCCCGGGTCCGCTTCCGCGGGTCGGTCGGCATCCGGGCCGGCGGCCAGCGAGTCATGATCAATCCCGCCTACGAACTGCTCTTCCCGGCCGTCTGACGGATGCCTTACTCGCCGTCCATGGACGGCTTGCCGGTCACCCCGGGAACGACGAGCTCGTAGGCCGGATTGATCATGACGGGGGCGCCGTTCTTGATGCCTACGGCGCCGCGGAACCGTATCTTGGCACCGCAGATGAGGCCGGGAATATGAGAGCGGCCGTAGAACAGCGCCGTGAGGTCGCCGGTGGAGTCGGAGATCTCGCAGGCCAGCACGGAGTTGTGCTCGACCGAGCGGATCTCGACCGTGCGGATGCGGCCCTCGACAATGGTCCGGCGCGGTTCGTGCAGTGAGCCGATCGGGGTCACCCCCGGCGGCGGTATCGGCCTGTCGTACCCGCCGGCGCCGGGCAGCGGCTCCGCCTGGCCGTCCCCGGACGCGGTGGACGCGACTCCCGACGGCAGGCGCTGCCGACCGGCCGTCACGGCGCCGGCGGGCGGGCCGGGCACGGGCGCCGGGGCCGCCGGCGCCCTCATTTCGCGCTCCGCCTGACGTTCCTGCAGGACGCGAATCCGGTTCTGCACATCGAACGGGATGATCGTGGCCGCGGCATTGGGCACCCGGCTCACCACGCCGGCGATCTTATCTGCGGTGCGGTCGTGCAGGAACCTGCCCAGCAGCGGCGAGAAGCTGCGCCGGGGCAGGATCGCGGTCACCTGCGTCTCGGAGGTTTCCGCCTCGTGGCTAACCAGGTCGGCGGCGCACCGGGTCAGCCGCCGGTCGGAACAGTCGATGAAGTCCAGCGACACGCTCCGATCGGGCAGCCAGGCGGCGCGCAGCCGCTCTGCCTTCTGACTGTCGATGACGAAGTGGACCGCGCGCACCGTTGTGGGCCGCAGGCTCTTCGCATAGCGCAGCGCCGCGATCGTGGACAGGTCGAAGTCGTCCACGAAGACGATGACCACCCGCCGGGTGTAGTTCGGAGGCCGCTGGGACTCGCCCGAGGCCCGACGCTCGCCGATAGTCTCCAGGACCTGGGCCTCGGTACGGTACTCGCGATTCAGCCGGATCAGCACGAAGACCAGGAGCGGTCCCACGATCACCACCAGCCACGCGCCCTCCTTGAACTTGACGACCGCGAAGATGAGCACGACCAGCACCGTGTACACGCCGCCGATCGTGTTGATCACCAGCCTGCGCCGCCAGCCGGGCTCCTTGGTCCGCAGGTGGTACCTGGCCATCCCGAAGCCGGCCATGGAGAACCCGGTGAACACGCCGATCGCGTAGAACGGGACGAGGCCATCGACGTTGAAGCCGACCACGAGCCCGAGGGTCAGCGAGATGACGGTCAGGATGATGATCCCGTTGGAGAACACCAGCCGGTGCCCGCGCTTGGTCAGCCACCTGGGCAGGAACGAGTCCTCGGCGACGAAGCTGGCCAGGAACGGGAACCCGCTGAAGCTGGTGTTGCCTCCCGTGAACAGGATTGCGGCGGTGCCGACGATGACCAGCCAGTACAAGACGCGCCCGCTGCCTCCGAAGACCAGGGAGGCCTCTTGCGCAAGCACCGTCGGGTAGCCGTTCACGTAAGGAGTCGCGTGCGTGACGTGGGACAGCCAGGAGATGCCGCCGATCAGGAAGATGACGATGGATCCCTGCATCACCAGGATCTGGCGGGCGTTGCGCCCCTCCGGCGGGCGTAGCGCGCTGACCGCGTTGGAGACGGCCTCGATGCCGGTGAGCGAGGAGCCGCCGTTGGCGTACGCCTTCAGCAGCATGTAGATAATCGCGAAGCTGAGCAGGCCCTGGGTGCTGTGGCCGACCGCGAAGGTGGCCCCGGCGTAGTGCGGCACGTGATGCAGGTTGCCCATGGCCTCCCGGATCAGCCCAATGATGATCATCAGCCCGACCGACCCGGAGAACAGGTAGGTGGGCAGGGCGAACGTCTTGCCCGCCTCCCTGATCCCGCGCAGGTTCCCGTAGCACATGGCCAGGATCATGATGACCGCGAGGACGTCGAGGATGTTCGGCCCGAATGGTGACGGCAGCCGGCTCAGCGCCGGGAACGCCGACACGATCACCGCCGCTGCGGCCGCGGTCTGGACCGCGACCGTGACCACGTAGTCGATGAGCAGCGCCACGGCGGCGATCTGGGCGACCCGCGGCCCGAAGTTCTCCCTGGCTACCACGTAGGAGCCGCCGGCCCGGGTGTAGACCGTGACGACTTCCCGGTAGGAGAGCACGACGATGACGATGCCGAACAGGATCACCAGCGTCATCGGGATGATCAGGTTGAAGGCCCTCAGGCCCACCGCGACCACCATCACGATCAGCATTTCCTCCGTGCCGTATGCGGCGGAGGAGATCCCGTCGCAGGACAGCACGCCAAGGGCAAGCGGCTTGGAGAGCCGTTCGGTGCGGAGTTGCTCGTTGACCATCGGCGGGCCAAGCAGGCGGCGCTTCGCCGTATACCAGAAGGTTTCCGGGAGTTCGGTCCCCTGGCCGCCCGAGAGCACGCCGGCCGCCCTACGCACTGCCACTAGGCTCCCAGCTCCGTCCCTGGCCATCGGTTGCTGATCACGTGATCCGACGCTATTCCGCGCCCCCGGCGCGCCGCCGTATGCGGGGCGTCAAGCTTCGTGACCCGGGCGTTAAGGTTCCGTCAAGGCCCGGTGATATTGCCTGGTCCCGGCGCTGAAATAGCAAGAGATGATGACTCTCGGCTATAGACAGCGCGGCATGCCGGCGCCCTATGCGCTGCCGGTCGGCTTCGCCGCGTTCCTGGCCGTGGGGACGGTGGCCGCCGCGCTGCACGGACGCCTGACCGGGGCGGGGGTGCTGATCGCCTGCGCGGCGATCGCGGGAGCGATGTCCTTCGTGGCCGAGCCGATCGCGTCCGTCCTGCTGGCCGGGATCGGCTGGCTCACCGCCGTGGGTTTCTCCCGGCCGCCCTACGGGCAGCTGCGGCCGGCCGGAGCGGCCGCCGCGCACGCCGCGATCGTGGTCGGCGCGGTCTCGCTGGCCTGCGCAGGCCTGGGCCTGGTGTTCCGCTGGTACGCCCGACGGCTCACACTGGTAAGCATGGGTACCTATGCGGGCATGCGCGGCCGCCGCCTGGCCGCCAACGGTACCCAGCGCGGCCCGGCAGCTCCGGAGTCCGAGCCCGGCGGCATCGCGGCCAACGAGGCCGGTGCCATCGACGCCCGCCGGCGCCTCGCCGGCGTGCTGCTGGCCGTCGCCGTGCTCCCGCTGCTCACCTACGTGCTCACGGTCTTCCGGCCGCACCTGGACATCGCCGACGACCTGCTCATCTACCTCGTCGTCGTGGTGGCGATCACCGTGCTGGGCGGATTCTGGCCCGCCGTGCTGGCCGCCGTGGCGGCCAGTCTCCTGCTCAACTGGTACTTCACGGTGCCGATCCACACCTTCACCATCCAGGAGCCGAAGGAACTCCTGGCCCTGCTGCTGTTCGTGACGGTCGCGGTGGCCGTCAGCAGCGTGGTCCACCTCGCGGCGCGGCGCGCCGTCCAGGCTGCGCGAGCCAGGGACGAGGCCGCCTCGCTGCTGGAGCTCGCGCAGACCGTCCTAGGCGGCGCCGATTCGCCGACCGCCGTACTCGATCACCTCACCCGGACCCACGGCGGCCAGGCAGAACTGCAGGAAAGAGCAGGCGGCCGCTGGATCAGGACCGCGTCGAGCGGCGTCGAGGGCAGCCTGCCCGCGGCTTCGCGCATCGACATCCGCAGTGACCTGGTCCTGCTGGTCACCGGGCAGACGGATACGGCGACGCCGGCGCTGCTGGCCGGTTACGCCGCGCAGGCGGCCGCGGCCCTGGACCGGGAACGGCTGCGCACCCAGGCCGCACAGGCCGAGGCGCTGGCCGAGGGCAACCGGATGCGGACGGCGCTGCTCGCGGCCGTGAGCCACGACCTGCGCACGCCGCTGGCGTCGATCAAGGCCAGCGTCAGCAGCCTGCGGCAGACCGACGTCGAATGGTCAAAGGCCGATCAGGCCGACCTGCTCGCGACGATCGAGCAGAACGCCGACCGGCTCGACGCCCTGATCGGCAACCTGCTGGACATGAGCCGCCTGCACACCGGGTCCCTCCAGCCCTTCCTGCGCCCCACGGCGATCGACGAGGTGGCGCCGGTCGCGCTGCTCGGGCTCGACGACTCGCTGCGCGTGGAGATCGCCGTGGCCGACGGCTTCCCGCTCGTGCTCGCCGATCCTGGCCTGCTTGAGCGGGTCCTGGCCAACCTGTTCTCCAACGCCCTGCGGCACTCCCCGGCCACCGGACGGGCGCCTGAGCTGCACGCGCAGCTGGTCGAGGACACGGTCGTGCTCGAGGTCGTCGACCACGGCCCCGGGGTGCCCGACGAGGCGAAGGAACGCATCTTCGAGCCCTTCACCCGGGTCGGCGACCGCTACCCGGGCGTCGGCCTGGGCCTGGCCGTCGCCAAGGGATTCGCCGAGGCCATGGGCGGGCGCATCGTCGCCGCGGACACCCCGGGCGGCGGGCTCACGGTCAGCATCACGCTTCCCGCGGCGAGCGCAGACAAGTCCGCGCTTGGCCTGGGGTCATGACCAGGGTGCTCGTCGTCGACGACGAGCCTTCCATCCTCCGCGCGCTGCGGATCAACCTCAGCGCCCGCGAGTACGACGTCAGCACCGCCGCCGACGGCACCAGCGGCCTGGCCGCCGTCGCCCGCGACCGGCCCGACGTGATCATCCTGGATCTCGGCCTGCCGGACATGGACGGCACCGACGTGATTCACGGGGTCCGCGGCTGGACGTCGATCCCGATCATCGTCCTGTCGGCCTGGGGGCAGGAGAGCCAGAAGGTGGCCGCGCTCGACGCCGGCGCGGACGACTACGTCACCAAGCCGTTCGGCATGGACGAGCTGCTGGCGCGGCTGCGCGCCGCGGTCCGCCGCGCGTCGCCCGCACCGGACGAACCCGTGGTCACGACGGCCGACTTCACCGTGGACCTGGCGGCCAAGGAGGTGATCAGGAGCGACGGCAGCGACGTCCGCCTGACGCCCACCGAATGGCAGCTGCTGGAGATCCTGGTCCGCAACAGCGGCCGGCTGGTGACGCAGCGGCAGCTGCTGCGCGAGGTGTGGGGTCCCGCGTACGAGACCGAGAGCAACTACCTGCGGGTCTACCTGGCGCAGCTGCGCCGCAAGCTCGAGCCCGAACCGTCCCAGCCCCGGTACCTGCTCACCGAATCCGGCATGGGCTACCGGTTCAAGCCCTGAGCCCGGGGCCGGCGTCCGGTTCGGGCAGGGCGGGGTAATCGGCGGGGTAGAGCCCGGCGGCGAACCCGTACACCGTCTCCCCCGAGCGCGGCAGCCGCGTGAACTCGTGGGTGAGCTGGAGGACGTGTTCCCAGAACTCCGCGGCGCGCTCCCGGGGGATCCGGGCGTGGCGGATGACCGCGCGCAGGTCGTCGGCCTCGTGCGCCGGGCCGGACTCGGCGGCGGCCACGGCGAGGTCGTTGGTGAGCATGCGCGCCTGCTCCGGGCGGATGACGCCGACGTAGAAGATGCGGGCGGTCCGGCCGTAGAACCGCTCGTCGACGGCGCGGACCCGCCTGGTGCGGACGACCCTGAGCATCCCCGCGTGGGCCAGGACGCCCACGTGGTGGGCGACCGTGCTCGCCGGCCTGCCGATCGCGGCCGCGAGCTCGCCGACCGTCGCGGCTCGCTCCAGGAGCAGGTCGAGGATCGTGGCCCGCACGGGGTGGGCCATGGCCCGGAGCTCCGCGGTTGACGACACGATCCGCAGGTCCTCGAGGTCGTAGTCGGGAACCTGATCATTGCTCGACATTTTTGGATCGTTCCGTTAATCTCGATTGATGGAGCAGCCCAAATCGTAGCACCCGGGAGAAGGAGGCAGGGATGGCCGAGGTGGTGCTCTTCCACCACGCCCAGGGACTAACCCCCGGTCTGGTCGCGTTCGCCGAGGAACTGCGCGGCGCCGGGCATACCGTGCATACGCCCGACCTGTTCGACGGCCGCACGTTCGGCTCGATCGAGGAGGGGATGGGGTACGCGGAGAAGATCGGCTTCCCCGACGAAGTGATCAGCCGCGGCGCCAGGGCGGTCGAGGGGCTGCCCGCCGGGCTGGTCTACGCCGGGCTCTCGCTCGGCGTGCTACCCGCCCAGAAACTGGCGCAGACGCGCGCGGGAGCGCGCGGGGCGCTGCTGTTCTATGCCTGCGTACCGGCGTCGGTGTTCGGCGCCTGGCCCGACGGCGTGCCCGTCCAGGTGCACGGGATGGACGCCGACCCGATCTTCGCCGGGGAGGGCGACATCGACGCCGCCCGCGAGCTCGTCGCCGAGGCTGAGGACGCAGAGCTGTTCCTCTACCCCGGCGACCAGCACTATTTCTCGGACAGCTCGCTGCCCACCTACGATGCGGACGCCACCGCGCTCCTCACCCAGCGAGTGCTGAGCTTCCTGAGCACCCGGGTTCAGGACTGAGGGTCGGCGCTACCAGCGCGAGGTCTTGTCGAAGCGCGGCTTCCACCGGGCGCGGTAGAGGATGCGCAGCGGCGGCGGCAGCTGGCCGAGCGTGGCGGCGGCGTGCCCGCGGTCGGCGCCGTCCAGGATCCAGGCGAACATCTCCGAGCTGGCCGCCAGCCCGTTCTTGCTCGCCATCTTGCGGCCCGCGCCGCGCCACTCGGCGGCGGTGAGGGCCACGCCGATCAGCGGCAGGCCGTCCCGTTCCTCGTGCCCGAGGTGGCCGGTCAGCGCGCTGGTCAGGGCGCCGATGGCGTCGGCCAGGCGGTCGCCGCCGGCTCCGGCGAACTGCACCTCCACGGCGGCCAGCAACGGGTCGATGAGCTCGTGCTCGGCCTCCATCGCGTCGAGGACCGACAGGCCGGCCGGGCTGTGCGCCAGGCGAGGGCGCAGCACGGGCCAGATGATCTCGTCTTCGGCGGTGTGGTGCATGTGCAGCTGGCGCTTGAACAGGTCCCAGCCGGCCGCGACCGACTCGCGCCTGGCCGGGTCGGACAGGTTAGCGGAGCCCGCCGTGCGGGCCAGCCGGGTCAGGTCGCGGCGGAACGCGTCGTGCGCCGCGAGCATGATGGTCAGGTCGGCGTCCCCCGTGCCGTGCCGGGCCGCGTCGGTGCCCGGTAGTTTCTGCGTGGTCATGAGTATCCCCTCGTATCGATTGGTAGCCCGGCTCTTAGACGGGAGCCGGCCCGGTGTTGTGACCGCGCCGGGCGGGCAGGGCGAGCATGAGCAGGAAGGCCAGCCCGAAGACACCGACCTGGAACCACAGCGCATGCTCGACGGCGGCGGCGAAGACCCGGGGCACGGAGGCGCCGGGCCGGATGGTCAGCTGATCGATGAAGATGACGCCCATCAGCGCGAGGCCGATGGAGTTGCCGAGCTGGAACCCGGTGTTGAGTACGCCCGAGGCCGATCCGGCGTCCTGCTCGCGCACGTCGCCCAGGACCACGTTGGCCAGCGGGGCAATCACGGTACCCAGGCCCAGGCCCGCCAGCGCCAGCCCTGGGACCAGGTCCGGTGTGGAGACGGCGGTGCCGTAGTGATGCACGATGCCGATCAGGGCGGCCATCCCGGCCGTCATGATCAGCGCCCCCGACATCGTGACGCCGCGGCCGAACTTCGGCTCGAGCCGGGCCGCCGCGCCTGAGGCCAGGAACACGCCGGCCGAGAACGGGATGAACGTGGCCCCGGCGTGCAGCGGGGTGAAGCCCAGGCCCTCCTGCAGGAACAGCGTCAGCACCAGCCCGAACGAGGCGACGCCGAGGAAGAACACCAGCGCGATCCCCATCCCGACCGCGAACCCGCGCTGGGCGAACATGCGCAGCGCGACCAGCGGCGAACCGTCCCGGCGGGTCTTGATCCGTTCGTAGCCGGCGAAGACGGCCAGCACGGGCCCCGATAGCGCCATCATCAGGTACGTCCAGGCCGGCCAGCCGGCCTGCTGCCCCTCGACCAGCGGGTACAGCAGCAGGACCAGGGCGCCGGACAGCAGCAGCACGCCCAGCGGGTCCAGCCGCGGCGGACTGGGCGCGCGGGACTCGCGCACCAGCCTTACCGAGGCGATCAGGGCGATCGCGCCCACCGGGACGTTGATCAGGAAGATCGACCGCCAGCCCAGGCCGAGCAGGCTGTGCGTGGTAAGCAGCCCGCCGAGCAGCGGCCCGCTGACGGCGCCCAGCCCGGCTGTGACGCCGAACGCGGCCAGCGCCTTGATCCGCTCGGCGGCCGGGAAGGTGACCTGGATCACCGACAGCACCTGCGGGATCATCAGCGCGCCCATGGCCCCCTGCGCGATGCGGGAGGCGATCAACATCCCGGCGCTCTGGGCCGCCCCGCACAACGCCGACATGATCGTGAAGCCGGCCACCCCGGTCAGGAACAGGCGCTTGCGGCCGTAGGCGTCGCCCAGGCGCCCGCCGGTGATCAGGACGAGGGCGTAGGCCAGCGCGTACCCGGCCAGCGTCCACTGCACGTCGGCGTAGCTGGCGTGCAGCCCGCGCTGGATGGGCGGGATAGCGATGTTGACGATCGACACGTCGAGCAGGTTCATGAACGCGGCCAGCAGCATGACGACCAGCGCGGCCCACCGTCTCGGGTCCGTCGGCCCGGATATGGCGCGGCTAGCCCCGGCTCTCGGTGACAGGATCTCGGCATCGGAACTCATAGGATCACCTCCGTGGCGTACGACACTTCAGGAAGTTATCATCTCGAATAACTATTGTCTAGTTTTCTTAAATACTTGGAAGCTAAACTATGTTCGGAAGGCGGAGCTCGGCATGCCAGATGACAGGGCTGAAGACCACGGGGCGGAGGAGACCGAGCACGTGGGCCCGAGCGGGCCGACGCCGGGTGCGGGTACCGAACGGCGCCAGCTCGAGGAGGAATTCCTGCTGGCCGTACGGCGGGCCGGCTCGATCATGCAGCTGCTTGGCCAGGTCTCGGCCGACCGGATCGGGATCAACGCCACCGACCTGAACTGCCTGAACATCGTGGCCCTGACCGGGCACATGACCGCGGGGGAGCTGGCCAGGAATACCGCGCTGAGCACGGCGTCCATCACCGGCGTACTGGACCGGCTTGAAGAGGGCGGCTTCGTCCGGCGGGTGCGCGACCCGCACGACCGGCGCCGGGTGATCGTCGAGCTGGGCGGCGGCGCGGGGCTGCGCGAGGTGGGAGCCACGTTCGCGCCGGTCGTGAAGGCCTGGCGCGCCACCGCCGCGACCTACTCAGACGACGAGTTGCGCCTGCTGCTGGAGTTCCAGGCGCGACTGGAGGAGATCATCCGCGGCCAGCTTGCCCGGCTCCGCGGCGACGCGATGACTCCGCCGCCAACCACATGAATGTGGCAACCTACCAGCAAGAATCGTTAGTAAGTGGCAACCATCGGTTCGGGCCCATCGCCCGTGTGTGACGCGAGAGCCTGGCGGGGCTTCAGTGCGCAGAGTGGCGACGCAGTCCGGGACGGTGCGGAGGTGAGCGGACCGGCCGACGTGACGGTAGGCAGACCGGCCGACGTGACGGTAAGCAGACCGGCCGACGTGACGGTAGGCAGACCGGCCGGCGCGAAGTTAGGCGGACCGGACGACGTGACGGTAGGCGGCGCCCGCCGCCGGGTAGGCATTAAGGGTGTCGCAACCCCGCACCGCCGACCATCCGCCGCGCCGGGCCCGCAAGGCCCGCCGGATCCGCCTGCGCTCCCGGCCGTCCGCCCTCGCCGAACGCCTCGAGCGCGCGCACGCCCTCGATCCCGTGGTCCGCGCCCTGTCCGACACCGTGGTGCAGGCGCTGCCCGCCGGCCCGCGTACCGACGCCCTGCACGGGGTGCCGTTCGGACAGCCGGCCCACCCCGCGCTCGTCCGGCTGCCGCTCGGCTGCTGGACCTCGGCGGTCCTGCTCGACCTGTTCGGCGGCACCGAACGCGCGGCGCGGGTGCTCGTCGCGGCCGGCGTCGTGGGCACCCTGCCCGCGGTGGCGACCGGGCTGGCTGACTGGTCGGCGCTGCACCGCGACCAGCAGCGGGTCGGCCTGGTGCACGCCGCGTGCCAGGCTAGCGCGGCCACGCTGTTCCTCGGCTCGCTGGTGGCGCGGGAGAGCGGGCTGCGCGGATACGGCCGGCTGCTGTCCTTCTCCGGGCTCGCCGTGGCCACCGCCGGGTCCTACCTGGGGGGACACCTGGCGCTCAGGCTCGGCGCCGGGGCGAGTCACGCGGAACCGATCAGCCACCTGACCGGGCTGGGCTGGCACGACCTGTGCACCGCCGGCGACCTGCCCGACGGGCACCTGGTCCGCAGGCAGCTCGGCTACCTGTCCCTGCTGGTGTACCGGCGGGGCCGCGACGTGAGCGTCCTTTCAGACCGGTGCTCGCATCTCGGTGGGCCCCTCCATCAGGGGCGGGTCGTTGTTGAGCGGGGCCGTGCCTGCGTCAGCTGCCCCTGGCACGGGTCCACCTTCGCGATCGCCGACGGCTCCGTCGTACACGGGCCTGCCACTGCCCGTCAGCCATCCTTCCAGACCCGCGTGACGGCCGACGGACGTGTTGAGCTCCGGCCCAGGCCCTGACGGCCCGGGCCCCGACGGCCCAGGTCCCGACGGCCCGGGCCCAGGGGCCGCAGGCACCGCTGGCTGCTCGGCAAGGCGGCCGCCTGCCGCGCCGAAGAACCCGCCGATTCCCTCCAGCGCCCTGGAGATCTCGCTGGGCACGATCCACACCTTGTTGGCGTCGCCCTGCGCGATCTGCGGCAGCATCTGCATGTACTGGTACGCGAGCAACTTCTGATCCGGGTTGCCGTCGTGGATGGCCCTGAACACAGTGGTGATCGCCTCGGCCTGACCGTGCGCCCGGACGGCCTGCGACCTGGCGTCGGCCTCGGCCCGCAGGACGGTCGCCTCGGCTTCGCCGCGGGCCTTGAGCACCGCCGCCTGGCGCTCGCCTTCCGCGGTCAGGATGGCCGACTGCTTGGATCCCTCGGCGGACAAGATGGCGGCGCGCTTGTCCCGGTCGGCGCGCATCTGCTTTTCCATCGAGTCCTGGATCGACACGGGCGGCTCGATCGCCTTGAGCTCGACCCGGCTGACCCGCAGCCCCCACTTTCCCGTCGCCTCGTCGAGCTCTTTCGACAGCTCGTGGTTGATCTGGTCCCGTGAGGTGAGCGTCGTCTCCAGGTCCATCCCGCCGACCACGTTCCGCAGCGTGGTCACGGTCAGCTGCTCGACCGCGGTGGTGTAGTTGGCGATCTCGTAGGTGGCCGCCTTGGGGTTGGTCACCTGGAAGTAGATGACGGTGTCGATGGCGACGACCAGGTTGTCCTTGGTGATCACCGGCTGGGGCGGGAAGCTGACCACCTGCTCGCGCAGGTCGATGAGCGGCAGCAGGTGGTCGATGAACGGCGTCACCATGTTCAGGCCCGCGTTGAGGGTCCGGTGGTAGCGGCCGAAGCGCTCCACGATGCCCGCCTTCGCCTGGGGCACGATGCGGACCGACCTGACGACCACCGCGACGACGAGGACGACGAACACCACGAGCAGGACGGTGGCGACCACAGTGCTCATGACGGCTCCACTGACGTGTCCGTATTTTCCGGATCTGATGGCTACGTTACCGACAGCAAGCGACTTCAGCCAGTGCGCATAACGCCGACGCCGAGTCAGCGGGCGCGGGCGGTCCAGCGTGACTGCCGGTGCTCGATGTCCAGCTGGACTCCGAAGCACCGGGACAGGTTACGCGGGGTGAAGACCTCCTCGATGGGCCCCGCCGCGAGGACCGAACCCCGGCGCAGCAGCATCGCGTGGGTGAAGCCGCCGGGGACCTCTTCAACGTGGTGCGTCACCAGGACCATCATGGGCGCCTTGGGGTCGCGCGCCAGGGCCGTGAGCCGGCGCAGCAGGTCCTCGCGGCCGCCCAGGTCGAGCCCGGCGGCCGGCTCGTCGAGGAGCAGCAGCTCGGGATCGGGCATCATGGCGCGGGCGATCTGGACCCGCTTGCGCTCGCCCTCGGAGAGGGTGGCGAACTTGCGCCTGATCAGGTGGGCGCAGCCCAGCGCGTCCAGCAGCTCGACGGCGCGCGTGACGTCCGCGGAGTCGTAGTCCTCCCGCCACCGGCCGAGCATTCCGTAGGAGGCCGTGAGCACCAGGTCGATGACCTTCTCGGCGGGCGGTACCTGTTCCGCGACCGCGGCGCTGGTCAGCCCGATCCTCGGCCGCAGGTCGAAGACGTCGGTTTCGCCCAGGCGCTCGCCGAGCACCTCGACCGTGCCCTGGGTCGGGAACATCGCGGTCGCGGCGACCTGGAGCAGGGTGGTCTTACCCGCCCCGTTCGGCCCGATCAGGATCCAGCGCTCGTCCTCGTGCGCGGTCCAGTCGACGTTGCGCAGCAGGAGTGCCGCGTCGCGCCGGACCTCGACGCCACGCAGACGCAGTACCTCGTCGGACATGAGGCCCCCTCTGGCCGCCGGACCGAGCCTACGCCACCAAATCTTTCATTGTCGCCGCGGCGTGACCATGCACTTGGACAGTTGGGTCCATGGTAATAACCACGTCATATCCGCCGGGCGGAGGCAGCAGGCGTTATCCCGGCCTCGCCCCTTCCGCCGCCGCTATCGGAACGTGTCCGAGCGCGTACCCAGCGCAGTGAACAGCGCGTTTCGCGGATCGGGGCAGTACGCGGGCGGGCCGGGCTCGACAGTACGTTCGGCATATTGGGTTTTGCTGCTATTTAGGCATTTTATACCGCTTAGCATTACATGGTTCTGACCGCGCCGCTTTCCTGGCGAAATGCACGCTACGCTACCGCTTGCTTACTCAGAATTGCTGACCGCGAAGCAGCGGTCCGGCCAGAAGGAGCGGGAAATGGGGATGCGAATTCGCGTGCTTGCGGGCTGCCTGGCATTCGGCGCGGCAGCGATCGTGCTCACCGGGACGGCGGCGCACGCGGCGGTGGCGTCAGGTGCTCACGCCGCCCGGTATTCCGGCGGGCAGTGCCAGTGCTCGGCACCGGCGCCCGCGCCGACGTGCACCCGCTCACGGCAGCCCGCCCCTGTCTGGACGCCGCCCACCCAGTCCTGGGGCACGCCCGCCCCGGCCTGGACCACCTCCGCCCCCGCCTGGACCGGGTCCGTACGTCACCGGGTGACCAGGAGCCCCGCTCCGGTCACGGTCACCGCCACGGCGACGGCCACCGCCCAGCCCCAGCCCGCGGTGGTGGCTGCCACGCCCAGCCCGTCTCCCCTCGCGACCTCGGCGGCCCCGGTAGGCGGCGCCGAGACCGGCGGAGGCGGCAGCATCACCGCCGGCGGGAGCAACCTGCCGGTGGCCGCGGGCGGCGGCGGCGCGGCCCTGGCGGCGGGGGCGCTGGGCCTGCTCGCGTTCCGCCGCTGGCGGCGCATGCACCTCCCGGCGGCCTGACCAGGATGTACCTGGCCCGCCACCGGCGCAGGCGCGCGGGCCGGGGGACGCTGGGGCTGGCCCTGGCCGCGGCCGTGCTCTGCGCGGGCGGCCTCGCGGTGGGCATGTTCGGGCTGGCCGACGTCACCCCGGCCAGTGCCGGGGCGACCCTGACCCCGGCCTCCGTGACCACGGCCATGCCCAGGGAGCGGCACGATCCGCAGGTCCGTCCCCTGGCCCGCTCGGTTCCCGTGCATATCCGCATCCCCGCCATCGGGGTCAGCGCCCCGGTGACGAGGGTCGGCAAGAACGCGGACGGGACGGTCCAGGTGCCGCCGCTCGGCGACCATAACCTGGCCGGCTGGTACGAGTACGGCGCGGCGCCCGGCCAGCGGGGCGCAGCGGTGATCCTCGGCCACGTCGACTCGCTGACCGGGATCTCGGTGTTCTTCTACCTGAAGGACCTGCGCGCGGGTGACCGGATCTACGTCACGCTGGCGGACGGCACGGTGGCGGCCTTCGCCGTGGACGGGGTGCAGAAGGTGGCCAAGACCGCGTTCCCGACCGCCGCCGTCTACGGCCACGTCCGCTACCCCGAACTCCACCTGATCACCTGCGGCGGTCCCTTCGACCGGGCCAGCGGGCACTACCTGGACAACATCATCGTGTACGCGCACCTGGTCTAGCCGGCCGGGCCGCCGCGCTCGTGCCGGACCGCGAGCAGGGCGGCCTGGGTGCGGTCTTGCACCCCGAGCTTGGCCAGCACCGCGCTGACGTGCGCCTTCACCGTCTTCTCCGAGACGTTCAGAGCACGGGCGATCTCCCGGTTGGACCGGCCCTTGGCGATCTCGGCGAGCACCTCGCGCTCGCGCCTGGTGAGCGCGCCGACGCCGCCCCGCGGCTGGCCCGCGGACTGGACCAGCGTCCCGGCCGCCTCCGGGGCGAGCAGCAGGTGACCGTCGTGCACCGAGCGGATCGCGCGGACCAGCGCGTCCGGGTCGACGTCCTTGTAGACCACGCCCGCGGCGCCCGAACTGATCGCGGCCCGGGCCGACGCGGGCTCGGTCGCGCTGGTCAGCACCAGCACGCGGGCGGCGCTGCCGCGGGCCTTCAGCTCGCCGAGCACGGTGATGCCGTCCATGCCGGGCAGCCTCAGGTCGAGCAGGATGACGTCCGGTGAGCGCTCGGAGGCCAGGGCGAGGGCCGCGGCGCCGTCACCCGCCTCGCCGGCCACCTCGAGCCCGTCCTGCACCTCGAGCAGGACGCGCAGCCCCCGCCGGACCACCGGGTGGTCATCGACGATCAGGACGGAGATGGGCTGCGCCACCGGTCGCCTCCTGCCGGCACGGTCATCCGTACCAGTGTCCCCGACTCACCGGACCTGATGGTCAGCGCGCCGCCCGCCGCGGACGCGCGTTCGGCCATCGAGGCGAGCCCCACCCCGCCCGACGGCGCCTCCGGCACGAAGCCGTGCCCGTCGTCGGATACCTCCAGCACGACCCGGCGCCCGGCCCGGGACAGGCAGACGCTGACCCGGGCCGCACCCGAATGGCGCAACGCGTTGTTCAGCGCCTCCTGCGCGACCCGGTACAGCGCGGTCTCCGCCCGGGACCCCAGCGCGGGCAGCGCGCCCGCGGTGAACGCGACGGGAACGCCGTGCGCGCGGCCGGCCAGGACCGCGTACCTGCGCAGGGATTCGGCCAGCCCGGCGGCGTCCAGGTCGGGCGGGGCCAGGCCGTCGATGATCGCGCGCAGCTCGGCCTGGGCTTCGGCGCCCAGCGCGCTCACCGCCTCGATCTCGGTCCGGACGCGGGCCGCGTCCGGCGGCTCCCGGCCCGCCAGCATCTCAGCCGCCCGGGCGTGCGCCCTGATGCCGAACAGCTTCTGCGTGACCGCGTCGTGCAGCTCCCTGGCCAGGCGGGAGCGCTCCTGCATGACGGACAGCTCACGGCTGTGCTCGGTCAGCCGGGCGTTGGTCAGCGCGATCGCCGCGTGGGCGGCGAACAGGGCGAGGATCTCCTCGTCCCGCTCGGTGAACCCCCGGCCCGCCGCGGCGGCCGGCACCTTGTTGGCCGCCAAGATGATCCCGAGGACCTGGTCGCCGTCCCTGACCGGCATCCCGAGGAAGTGCGACATCTGCGGGTGCGCGGCAGGCCAGCCCTCGAACCTCGGGTCGGCGCGGATATCCGCGAGGCGTTCCGGCTTGCCCTCGTCGAGCAGCACGCGGAGCATCCCGTGCCGGCGCGGTAGCGGGCCGATGGCCGCCCACTCGGCGTCGCTGATCCCGTCCACCACGAACTCGGCGAACGAGTCGCCCTCGTCGGGCACGCCGATCGCCGCATACCGCGCGCCGACCAGGGACCGCGCCGACCGGACGATCACCTGGAGCACGTCGCGGACGGGCATCTGCCGGGTGACGGACAGCACCGCCTGGCTCACCTGGTAGAGCTCGCCCAGCCCATCGCTCACCCACTCGACGTTATCCGCGCGGCGCGGCGCGCGCATCCGCCACCGGTCCTACGACCATCGGCCCAGGCCGGACGGGCCGCGCGGCCGATGCGCGGCGCCGCCCCCGCCGCCTAGCGTGACGAGCATGGACACGAAGACAGCCATGGTCACGGGGGCCTCCCGCGGGCTTGGCCGGGCGCTCGCCGCCGGCCTGGCTCGCGAGGGCTACGACCTCATCATCGACGCGAGGGACGCCGCGGCGCTCGAGGCGGCGGCGACCCAGATACGCGCGGCGGGCGGGACGGTCACCGCCGTACCCGGGGACGTCACCGACCCCGCGCACCGCGCCGCGCTCCTGCGGGCCGCCGAACGAGCGGGCCGGCTGGACGTCCTGGTGAACAACGCCGGCACGCTCGGCGCCAGCCCGCTGCCCGCGCTGGCCGACTACCCGGCGGACGAGCTGCGCGCCGCCTTCGAGGTGAACGTCATCGCGCCGATCGCGCTGACCCAGCTGGTGCTGCCCCTGCTGCGCACCCGGGGCGGCGCGGTCCTGAACGTGACGTCGGACGCCGCCGTGGAGGCCTACGCCGGCTGGGGCGGCTACGGCGCCGCCAAGGCCGCGCTCGAGCAGGCGTCCAACGTCCTGGCGGCGGAGGAACTCGCGATCCGCGTCTGGTGGGCCGACCCCGGCGACCTGCGCACCGACATGCACCAGCAGGCGTTCCCCGGTGAGGACATATCTGACCGCCCGCGGCCGGAAACGATCGTCCCGGCGTTCGTCCGGCTGATCACCGAACGCCTGCCCAGCGGCCGGTACCGCGCCGCCCACCTGCTGCCGGCGAGCCGGTGAGGAGGTGAGCCAGGCCATGGTCATCGACTTCGCCCTGCCCGCCGAGCGCGAGGCGCACGACCCGCCGGAGGCGCGGGGCCTGGCCCGCGACGGGGTCCGGATGCTGGCCAGCCGGCGCTCCACCGGGGAGATCGGCCATCACGCGTTCCGCGACCTGCCGGACCTGCTGCTGCCCGGTGACCTGCTGGTCATCAACAACACCGGCACGCTGCCCGCGCAGGTCCGCGCCGACGGCGACCTCGCCGTCCACTTCTCCACCCCGCAGCCTGACGGAGCGTGGCTCGTCGAGCTCAGGCAGGTCAAAGACAAAACCACCATCCCGAACGCTCGCGGGTTCCCCGGTCAAGTCATCCCTCTCCCGTCCGGGGCGGTCCTGACCCTGGCGGGCCGGGCCACCTCACGGCTGTGGCGCGCCCGGCTGTCAGTTGCCGTAGTGCCGTATCTACTGCAATACGGCGCCCCCATCAGGTACTCCTACGTACCGCGGGAGTGGGCGCTCTCGTCGTACCAGACCGTGTTCGCCCTGGAGCCGGGGAGCGCGGAGATGCCCAGCGCCAGCCGCCCGTTCACGCCGCGCGTGGTGACCCGGCTGGCCGCCCGCGGGGTGCTGATCGCCCCGGTCACCCTGCACTGCGGGGTGTCCTCGCTGGAGGCAGACGAGGACCCGTACCCGGAGCTCTACGACGTCCCGCCCGCGACCGCGCGGCTGGTCAACCACGTGCGGGCCGGCGGCGGGCGGGTCATCGCCGCGGGAACCACGGTGGTCCGCGCCCTGGAGACGGCGGCCCTGCGTGCGGGCGGGAACGGGACGGTGGCGGCGGCGGCGGGCTGGACGTCGCACGTGGTGACGCCGGAGACCGGGGTCACGGTCGTGGACGGCCTGCTCACCGGGCTGCACGAGCCGCGGTCCTCGCACCTGCGGATGCTGGCCGCGTTCGCCGGCGCCGACCTGCTGAGCCGGTGCTACGAGGCCGCGATCACCGGCGGGTACCTGTGGCACGAGTTCGGCGACGTGCACCTCATGCTGCCGTAGGCCGTGCGGTAGCCTGGCGCCCGCCATGGCTATTGCGCAGACCACCCTGCTGATCACCCTGACCGGCCGGGACCGCCCGGGCGTGACGTCCAGGCTGTTCGGCATCCTGGCGAGATACCCGCTCGCCGTCGCGGACGTCGAGCAGGTCGTGATCCGCGGCCGGCTGGTGCTCGGCGTCCTGCTCGACTGCGACGCCCCGCCCGACCTGACCGGGATTCACGCCGCGGTCAGCGCGCTGGCCGGTGATCTCGGCCTGGAGGCCGAGATCACCGCCGGATCGGGTGGCTCAGGAGATCCGCCGGCCCGCGGCGGGCGCCTGCACGTCACCCTGCTCGGCAGTCCGCTCGGGCCCGCCGCGATCGCCGCCATCGCCGGGCGGATCGCGGCCAGCGGGGCCAACATCGACCGGATCGGCCGGCTGGCCCAGCGCCCGGTGACCTGCATCGAAATGGACGTCTCGGGCGGGGACCCGGCCCTGCTCCGCGAGGATCTCGCCCAGGCCGCCGCCGCGCGGGGGGTGGACGTGGCGGTCCAGCGCGGCGGGCTGCACCGCCGCGCGCTGCGCCTGATCGTGATGGACGTGGACTCCACCCTCATCCGCGACGAGGTGATCGACCTGCTGGCCGCCCGGGCCGGGTGCGCCGGCGAGGTGGCCAAGGTGACCGAGGCGGCCATGCGCGGCGAACTCGACTTCGCCGCGTCGCTGCGCGAGCGGGTGGGGCTGCTCGCGGGCCTTCCGGCCGGGGTGCTGGATGAGGTCCGGCGCGAGCTTCGGCTGACGGCGGGCGCGCAGACGCTGATCAGGACCCTGCGCGGCCTCGGCTACAAGTCGGGGATCGTCAGCGGCGGCTTCACCGAGGTGGTCGCCCCGCTGGCCGCCGATCTCGGCATCGACTACGTGGCGGCCAACTCGCTGGAGATCGCGGCGGGCAAGCTGACCGGCCGCCTGTCCGGCCCGGTCATCGACCGGGCCGGGAAGGCCGGTGCCCTGCGCCGGTTCGCCGCCGAGGCGGGCGTCCCGCTGTCCCAGACGGTGGCCGTCGGAGACGGCGCCAACGACCTGGACATGATCGCGGCGGCCGGGCTCGGCGTCGCGTTCAACGCCAGGCCCGTGGTCCGGGACGCCGCGGACACCTCGGTGAGCGTCCCCTACCTGGACGCGATCTTGTACCTGCTCGGCATCTCCAGCGAGGACGTGGAAGCCTAACGCCGCGCGGATCGGGCGACGGCCAGGTAGCGGTGCTCGTTCGTCACGAAGCCCCGCTCGTCCACGTTCCCGGCCAGCACCCGGTTCAGTGCCTGCGCGCTGGCCAGCGCCGCCGCGCCGTCCAGGTCCGCGTGGGCGCAGTCCAGGCCGCGGAGCCAGAAGAGCAGGGACTCGATGTCGCGGACGACGTACTCGACGTCGTACTCCAAGAACGCCAGCAGCCGCAGCCCGCGGCCGGTGAACGCCTCCCGCCGGATGGCGGGCGGACCGGTGGGCTGGCCCAGGGCGGCCTTCACGCAGGCCATGTTCCGCTCGCCCACCTGCTGGGTGACGAAATAGCCGCGCGGCGCCAGGTGGGCGGCGATCGCGCCGAGGTCGAATGGCGCGTGCCGGTCGATGATCACGTCGAATGCCTCCGGTACCGCCTCGAGCCGGTCGCTGCTGACGCGGAAGCGGAGATTGCCGGCCGCCGAGCTCGCCTGCGCCAGCTCGATCATCCGCGGGTCGCTGTCGATGCCCAGCCCCTGGCCGAAGGAGCTGGCCAGCCGGCCGAATAGCTCGCCCCCGCCGGTACCGATATCAAGAACGTTGCCGTCCGGCCGCAGGTACCGGGCGACGACGTCCTGGTAACCCCAGGGCACGGGCTCGCGGAGAACGTTCATCCTGGAGAAATCCCAGCCCTGGCGCGGGGGCACGTGAGCCAGTAGTTCATCCAGAGCGTCTTGCGGATAAGCCGCGAGCACGGTCATGCACCTCATTCCCTGCCCGGCCTGCCGAGGCTCAGCCGGGTACCTGGCGAGGGTCGCCTGGCAGGTCCGCCCAGCCGGTGTCCGCCTCCGCAGGAGGCCCGGTTCCGGCTGCTCCAGCCGTCGCCTTCGCCCTGACGCGCGAAGGCGACGTGTTACGTGGCGTCCGGTACCGGCCGTATACCGCGCGGTGCCCGGGCACCCCGCCGCCCGCCGGGTGATGGCCGGCGGGCAGGGTCGCTTCGCGCCGCCTCAGCGGTCTGCTGCCGACCGGGGTCGATCGGCGGGAGCGGTTCGGCCGGGGCGGCGGATGCCGGGCGCTGGGCTGGCGTGCCACCCGTGCGCGGGGCTGGCTGCAGCGGTACCTGCCGGCCAGACCGCCTCTGGTGCCGCACGTCGATCATCACGCCGACCGTCACGATCGGGGCCACGAGCAGGGTGACGGCCGCGATGAGGAACGCCAGGAACGCCCCGGCGCTGTCGACGTTCGTCAGCAGGACGGCCGCAACCACGCCGGCCGCAGCGATGATCACGCTGACGCCGACCCAGGCAACCCCGGCCGTCGGCGGCCGGATCGGAGCATCCATCCGGCCCGCGGGCAGGTCCGCGGTGAGCGCGGCCAGCTCAGCACGGGACCGCGAGGCCGACGCCCGGCCTATCCGTTCGTCGTACTCGTCTTCGGTGAGCCGGCCTTGCGCCAGCGCGGCCCGCAGCGTGCGGGTCACCCGCTCGCGGTATATGAGCAGCTGACTATCGTCCCCGGCGTCTGCTGCCATCTGTTTTCCTGGCTCGGTCATGACGCGGGTGCCGATTCGCGGCCGACCCCGGGCGCTGACCGCTGCGGCGGGCGCCCACCGGAGCGCTTCGCCCGGCGGGAGGCGATCCGCACGGATATGCCGAGAATCCAGAAAGCGGCGTAGACGACCGCGAACCAGGTGACCACCTCCGTGCCGGTGGGAGGACCGGGCCCGCCAGGGAGGGCAGCAAGCGTGACGAGACCTGGCAGGATCAGCGCGTACACGACCAGCCAGGAGACCTTGGTCGCCCGCCACGGGTCGCGCGGGGGCCGGGCCCTGGTGAGGTCGGCGGGAATGTCGGCGGTCACCTCGGCCAGTTCGGTGTAGGTCCGCGACGCGTACACCTGCCCGGTGCGCGCGACGAGTTCATCCCCGGTCAGCCGGCCCTGCACGAACGCGACCTTGAGGGTTTCGACCACCTGCTCGCGGTCGGCATGGGACGCGCGGAGGTCACCTCCGCCCTGGCCTCCCGCGGCTGCCAGCTCGTCTCCCGGTCCGGTCATGACCGCCACCTCCCCACCAGCGTGATGCACGGAAGCGTAACGCCGCTGTCCTTCGCTGGCTATCCCGCGCGGCTACGCGGGGTATCCGGTGGGAATGGCCGAAAGCTGCATGACCGCGAAGGCGTACACCAGGTCGAAGAACAGCTCCATGTTCGTGCCCGGCTGGTCGCCTGAGCGGTCACGCAGCAGCTCACCAGGCGTAGTGCTCCGGGGCAGGCTGGTAGCCGGGGAAGATCTCGTCGAGCTGGCTCAGGATCTCCTCGTCCAGCGCGACGGCCAGCGCCCGCTGCGCGGCGTCGAACTGGGCGAGCGTGCGCGGGCCGATGATCGGCGCCGTCACCCCGTCCTGGTGCAGCAGCCAGGCCAGCGCAACGTTCGCGGGCTCCTCGCCGATCTTGTCGCACAGGTCCTCGTACACCTCGATCCGCTCCCGGTGCCGGTCGACGAGCGCCTTCGCCCCGCCCGCGAGGCGCCGCCGCCCCTCGCGCTCGGACCTGAGCACGCCGCCGAGCAGCCCGCCTTCCAGCGGCGACCACGGGATGACGCCCACGCCGTAGGCGATCGCGGCAGGCAGCACCTCCAGTTCGATCGCGCGGGTCATCAGGTTGTACAGCGACTGCTCGCTGACCAGTCCGGTCAGCCCGCGTGCCCGCGCCGTCTCGCAGGCCCGCGCGATGTGCCAGCCGGCGAAGTTGGACGAGCCCACGTAGATGATCTTGCCCTGCGCGACGAGCACCTCCATCGCCTGCCAGATCTCGTCCCACGGGGTGCCGCGGTCGATGTGGTGCATCTGGTACAGGTCGATGTGGTCGGTGCGCAGCCTGCGCAGCGAGGCGTCACACGCCTGGCGGATGTTCAGCGCGGACAGCTTGCCCTCGTTCGGCCACGTCCCCATGTCACCGTACAGCTTTGTCGCCAGGACGGTCCGCTCACGCCGGCCGCCGCCCTTCGCGAACCACTCGCCGAGGATCTCCTCGGTCCAGCCGGCGTGCGACTGCGGGTTCTTCGCCACCTGCCCGGGCGGGCTCTGCGCGCGGCCGTAGGTGTTGGCCGTGTCGAAGAAGTTGATGCCAAGCTCGTGCGCGTGGTCCATGATCGCGTGCGCATCGTCGGGCGGTGTCAGCGACCCGAAGTTCATCGTGCCGAGGCAGAGCCTGCTCACGGACAGGCCGGAGCGGCCTAGATGCGTGTATTTCATGCCGCTAGCTCTTCACAAGCGCCTACGCAGGCCCCGGCGGCGAACCCTGCCGTGGACTTCACGTAGTCGCGAACCGCCTGCGTCCGCCGGTCCCCACTCGTGTTGCTCAGTGGGCGTTTGATTGATGCTGCGGATCGGTTCCGGCTTCAGCGCCGCCGGCGGCATCGGCAGCGCCGGGTGGGTCGCGAGCGAGCGGTGAGACGGGTGGGCGCGGTGGTGCGCTCAGCGGCGGAATTATCCGGGAGGATCCGGGTTCTCGGGAGGATTTGGTGCATCCCAGGGCCACGTCCCAACTGTGAAACAGCCTGCCCTGGGCGCCGACTCGATATCGAGGCGACGATGCAGCTCTGACAGCGCAGCAACGGTAACAGCCGCTCCCCGACGCCCGCCAAGGAGCGGCCTACCGTAGCAACCCCGATAAATAGCGTCGTGCACCCGGCGCGGCGCGCGCCTAGCGGCGCGCGCCGCCAACCGATTGCCGTGCCGCCGTACGGAACCAACCCACGCGGAGAAGCTTGGCTCCGCTTGCCGACGTGGCAATGAGCGTAGACCCGTGCCAGGGGGAGTAGGCTCACCGCTCGTGACCGAAGGTGAACAGCCTCCCCCTGGGCCCCAGTATCGGTCGCTTCCGATGTGAACAGCGAAACAGCCTTCCCACTCCCCTTCGAGCGGGTAGCCGACGTCGGGGGTATTCTCCAGGGTGTCGAACAGTCCTCTTGGGCCTTGGATCTGCCGGTGAGCCTTCGGATCACGCTGCTTAAGTTGCCGCAGGTCTTCACGTGCTTCGGGCGTCAGCGTAACTTCGTATCGCTGTGCCGGGGGAAGGTCTTGCCAGCGCGGGCGTTCTTCCTCGCGGTCCTCAGGCGCTCGATTTCGGCGGGATCGGCGTTGATCTCCTCCGTGATCCGATGGCCCACTGCCCGAACGTCCGGAAGAACGCCCCCCTGACCGTAGGGCGTCTGGCTGTCCGCTAGCGTCTGGCGGGCCGCCTGTGTTGCTCCCCACGGGTCTTCCCACGCCGTCTGCGTATCTTCTGGCCCCTTAGGTCGAAGCTGTTCCAGCGTTAGGACCGTCACTGGTGCCTTCATCTGTTGGCTGACCATGCCACTGCACCTCCGGAGGCATCGATCGCTCAGCATAGGTGTTCCAGTTGGTACTCAGTGCCTCTATCAACTGGGTAACCATCAACGGTGACAACGAAACCCGGGCCACAACAATGCCCTGCGGGGGGTTTGTGCCGAAGTCCAAGCGCACGAAGTCCAAAGTGAACTCGTACGGGCTGTGAGACACAGGGTGATCTGGGAGATACTGCCGCCGATTGAAGACTACGAAGGCGACCCAGGCGATGAGGTTGTGCCTGTCGTCATTCTCCGTGTCGGGCCAAAGACCGATGTGCAGGGTCACACCATCTATGAGAGCCCACGGCCTATGACCTTGTGAGTTAACACAGCCCTGGGCCGAGCGACGATAGCTCCGCGCGGCCCGCAAAGACCAGCAGACATCCGTTAGATCCCGACCACGACCCAATCTCCGGCATCCTCGCCCAGACCCCACAAAACCCCAGGTAGAGGCCGCATAATCATGCGCGGGCATAGCGTCCCTGTGCGGGCACTGTGCGGATGTGGTGCATCCCAGGGCCGTATGCCAACTGTGAAAACGGCCGCCGCCGCCTGACTATCGAGACGACGATCCGGCTACAGCCCGATTTTGCGTGGAAGTTTCGCGCTCCGTGGAGGATCCGGGGGGCTATAGTCCCCTAAACCTTCCACGGAGCGCGGATCTTCCGTGATCTTTTGGTACGCGGGGGGCTGCGGAGGCTGCTGAAACTTGCGGGACGTG
>DATJQX010000110.1:0-20988 GCA_035505275.1 Streptosporangiaceae bacterium
GCGTCAAGCGAGCCAGAGACAAGGGAACCCGCCACGCCGGACCGCCGACCATAAACCTCGTCAACCTGCGCATATACGGACTCGTAGCATGATCAATTTACGGTAAGTGGCATTGGGTCAGGAGGATGTCCAGCTTCGCCCCCCGGTTCGCCACGTTCGCAATATCGATTACCGCGTCCGCATAAGGTTTCAGGTTTGCATAACTCGCGGTGACCCATGCGTGATTCCACGATGCCCCAACTGACCAGTCGTATGCCGTGAGCGTGATTCCGTTGACCTGAGCTGCACCGAGGCCCGCCCGCATGCCGAGCTTGCTGAAAGCCTGGCTCAGCTCCCCGTTGATCAGGCCAGCCTGTGTCGGCGTGAGGTGCTCAAGCTTGTATACGTCGGCCGCAGTGAGCCGCGGTACTGAGTTGCTCGAACCGGCCGAGACATATGGTGCAGTAGTGCCATGCTGCACCGCCGCGAAGGCCATGCCGACGATCACGATAACGCCTGTGGCAAGTGCGATGATGCGGACTGCCAACGGCTGGCTCCGGCCACCCGTCCAGCGGCGGCACCTGCCGCCAGCGTGCCGCAGGAACGTCAGAGGTCCATTCACGACAACCCTCCTTGGCGTAGCTTGGTTTCTCTGGAAACCGACTGATTCTAGGGTAGTGCCACGGCAGGCTTGAGCAGAATTGATATTTTAGCGTGACCGCGCAACGGGACGGGATTCGTGATCATCAGGAATCCTGAATCAAGACACCACGGTCCTTTAGTTACACAAGTTCGCAATCGGCACAGTACCTTGGCATGAGGCATGTAGCGTATTCATCGAGCTACTCGTCGTATAACAACCCAAATCCGGTATTTCGGAACCGGTCAATCAATACGGCGTCACCGAGTTGCAGACCCGGCTGCATACCTTCCGGCGGTCCGCGAGCATCCACCGGCGGTCGGACGCGCACTGCGTGAGTTCATCTAGAAGTTTCCGCAGCTCAAAGACTCTACTGAAGTGTGGTAAAACAAACATGGTTGCGGCCAGGATCTGGTGCTCCAGCATGGCCAGCACCGGCGCCGCCGTCCCGGCCGCGGGCCCGGCCGTCCCGGTGGCGCTCCCGCCCGGCCCGGCCGGCGCCGTCACCGGGCCAGTGCCCGCACCGTCCGGCGTCGCTGCCGCGGGCGTCGCTGCGGTGGGCGTGGCCGCGGTGGGCGTGGCCGCGGATGCGGTCGTATTGCACGCAGCAGGTGATCGGCTGCTCGATCGGACCGGGGTCGATGTCGCCGACGACGTCCGGGATGAGCATCGCGTCGCACGCGATGGCCCAGGGCCGCGTCGCCGTCCAGCCAGGCGCCGCCGTCGCCCGGGGTGACCGACACGGCGGCCCGCTGCGCGGCCCACCGGGCCCGGTACCCGGTGATCCAGGTGTCCTGCAGCACCGAGCCCTGTTCCAGCTGGGCCAGGCCGGGGAACCCGATATGCACCAGCGCCTTGGCGGGCTGCCCGGCCCGGGCCGGGAGCAGGTTAGAGGCCAGCAGCCGGCGCATGGCTTCCTCCAGCGCGTCATAGTAGCGCTGCGGCCGGGTCCGCAGGTCCCCGCCGGGCTGCCGGGTCGCCAGCGCGTCCAGCACCGCAGCCACCATCGCCGCGCATTCCGGAGTCAGGTCGCCGCGCAGCACCCCGGCCCCGTCCATCGTGGTCTCCGGGGCCAGGCTCCGGTCCAGCCGCGGATCCGGGCCATCACCGGGGCCGGGCGAGGCGGTCCGGCCCCGGATCTCCGCGTAAATCGCGGCCAGCTCACGCAGCCTGGCCCCGGCCTGGGCCGCGGCCACCAGGATCGTCTCGGCCTGCCGGGGGAACTCCGCCGGGATGTGCCAGGTCCACAGGGCCAGCTGCAACGCCACCGACCGGGCGACCGCCTTCTTGCGCAGCGCTGACCACAGCACGGCACGATCCACGGCCAGCCGCGCCAGCGCGCGGTACCGCCCCGCCTGCCCCTTCGTCACCCCCAGGCGGTTGACCAGCCAGGCCCGCAGCGCCCGCTGCCCGTCCGCCAGGTGCCCCTCCTTGGCGTCATACGCGGCCGGCAGCCGGCCGATGACCGCCGCCCCAGGACCGCCTCGGCCCCCTCCACACCCTGCACGCACTCCCCGAGCGCCTCAGCCGGCATCTCCGCGGCGCCCAACTCGGCCAAGACCCCCGCCGCGTACTCCAGCAGCTCCAGCGCCTCACTCGCCGGAACAGTCCCCGTGCTCACTTGTTGTCTCACCTCCCCGCGGGCTCGCTCTTTGACACTATGTATGGTTGGCTTGGTATCATTGCAGATTCGTTCGGTACTGTTTTCCAATATGACCTTAATAGGCCCTCTGACAGTTTCGGGAGTGGCGCGGCGCGGGTATTCCTGGCCGTCGCGTGTATGACGTATGGGGCGTCCCCGTATGATTTCACGGTGTTCGGTGACTTGCCCTCGGCGCACAGCGCCCTCTCTCACCACTCCAGCATCGGGGCAAGGCCGCCCGGGGACAGTAACCCGTGGTTACCCCTGATCGCCCGCTCAGGATCGCGCTGCTCTCTTATCGCAGCAAGCCGCACTGCGGCGGCCAGGGGGTGTACGTCCGGCACCTGAGCCGGGAACTCGACGCGCTCGGGCACCGGGTTGAGGTGTTCTCCGGCCAGCCGTATCCCGAGCTTGACCCCGGCCCCCGGCTGACCGAGGTGCCGAGCCTGGACCTGTACCGTGAGCGCGACCCGTTTCGCACGCCACGGCGGGCTGAGTACCGGGACTGGGTCGATGTGCTCGAGACGGTCATGATGTGGGGCGGCGCCTTCCCCGAGCCGCTGACGTTCAGCCTCAGGACGCGGCGCGCGCTGGCCGGACGCACAGGGGACTTTGACGTCGTCCACGACAACCAGGGGCTCGGCTACGGGATGCTGGGCTTCCGGCGGCTCGGGCTGCCGCTGGTGACCAGCATCCACCACCCGATCAGCGTGGATAAGCGCATCGACCTGGCGGCCCTCGGCCGGCTCGACCGGCTGTCGCGGCGGCGCTGGTACGGGTTCGTGCGGATGCAGGCCAGGGTCGCGCGCCGGGTCGCCGGGCGGGGGCCGCTGATCACCGTGTCGGCGTCGGCCAAGCGCGACATCTGCCGTGACTTCCGCATCGCGCCGGACCGCGTGCACGTCATCCCGCTCGGGGTCGACACGCGCGTGTTCCGGCCGCGACAGGCCGCGCGGGTTACCGGCCGGATCATCGCGGTGGCCAGCGCCGACTCGCCGATGAAGGGCGTGGCCACCTTGCTGCACGCGGTCGGCAAGCTCAGCACGGACCGGGACGTTCACCTGGTGATCGTCGGCAAGCCCTCCCCCGCCTCCGCGAAGCTCGCCGCCGAACTCTCGCTCGCGGACCGGGTCAGGTTCACCCACGGGCTGGGTGACGAGGCGTATTCCGCGCTGCTGGCCAGCGCGGAGGTGGCCGTCGTGCCCTCGCTGTACGAGGGGTTCTCGCTGCCCGCGGTGGAGCACATGGCGTCCGGCACCCCGCTGGTGGCCAGCCACTCCGGGGCGCTGCCCGAGGTGACCGGTGACGCCGCTGCCCTGGTCACGCCCGCGGACAGCGAGGAACTCGCCGCCGTCCTGCGGCGGCTGCACGACAGCCCAGCCGAACGCGCCGCGCTCGCGGAGCGCGCGCTGCGCCGGGTCGGCGAGCGGTTCGCCTGGCCTGCGGTGGCGAAGGCTACCGCGGCACAGTACCGGGAAGGCATGGGGCGGAGGGAGGCCGCGGGGCGGGAGAGCGCGGGACAGCGGGGGGCTATGGGGCTGCGGGACGATCCGGAGACGGTGCCGTGCTGACCGTCGATTTCCGGCGGTTCCCGGTCCGCCCCGGCCAGCGCGTGCTCGACCTGGGCTGCGGGGGCGGGCGGCATGCGTTCGAGGTGTACCGGCGCGGCGCGGACGTGGTCGCGTTCGACCTGGATCCCGCCGAACTCGACCCCGTGCGGGGGATGTTCTACGCGATGCGGGAGGCCGGCGAGGCCGGCCGCCACGCCAGCGCGGCGGTGGTCTCCGGTGACGCGACGGCGATGCCGTTCGGCGACGGTTCGTTCGACCGGGTGATCGCGGCGGAGGTCCTCGAGCACGTGCTCGACGATCAGCGGGCGATGAACGAGCTCGCGCGCGTGCTGCGACCGGGCGGCCTGGCGGCGGTCACGGTGCCGACCTGGCTGCCCGAACGGATCTGCTGGGCCCTGTCCACGGAATACCACGAGGTTCCTGGGGGGCACGTGCGCATCTACACGCAGGTCGAACTGGAGGCCAAACTGGCCAGGGCCGGGCTGAACGTCGGGTGGCACCACCACGCGCACGGGCTGCACGCCCCCTACTGGTGGCTCAAGTGCGCGGTCGGCGTGCATAACGACAAGCACCCGCTGGCCAGCGCCTACCACCAGATGCTGGTCTGGGACATCATGCGCAAGCCGGCCGTCACCCGGCTGGCCGAGCGGGCGCTGAACCCGGTGATCGGCAAGAGCCTGGTGGTGTATGCGGTCAAACCCCAGGCGGCCGAGTGATGGGTGAGGCCGCAGCGGCTCGAGGCGTGACGTTGAGCGAAGCAGACGTGCTCGCGACGGGCGAGTCGATCGCCCGGGTGCAGGAGCCCTCGGGGGCGATCCCGTGGCCGGACGGGCACGTCGACCCCTGGGATCACGTCGAGTGCGCGATGGCGCTGAGCGCCTGCGGGTTGCGCGGCCCGGCCCGCAGGGCCTACCGGTGGCTGCGCGACACACAGCGCGCCGACGGGTCATGGCCCCGGTCCAGCACGGGCGGCATCGTGACCGACCCGGCGGCCGAGAGCCACCACGCCGCGTACATCGCCGTCGGGGCCTGGCACGAGTACCTGGTGACCGGCGATGAGGGCCACGCCCTGACCATGTGGCCGGCGGTCCGCCGGGCGGTGGAGTGGGCGCTCGCGCTGCGCGGGGAGCGCGGCGAGGTGCGCTGGGAGCGCGATGCCGCCGGAGCGCCCGGCGCCTACGCGCTGCTGTCCGGCTGCTCGAGCATCCACCAGAGCCTGCGCTGCGCGGTGGCGCTGGCCAAGCTGGCCGACGACCCGCAGCCCGACTGGGAACTGGCCGCCGACCGGCTCGCGCACCTGGTGGCGGCGCACCCGGAGGCGTTCGCGGACAAGAGCCGGTTCGCCATGGACTGGTACTACCCGGTGCTCGGCGGGGCGGTCCGCGGAGCCGACGCGGCCGGCAGGCTCGCGGCGGGCTGGGACACGTTCGTGGTGCCCGGGTTCGGCGTCCGGTGCGTCAGCGACCAGCCGTGGGTGACCGGGGCCGAGACGTGCGAGCTCGCGCTCGCCCTGGACGCGTGCGGGATGACCGCGGAAGCGGCCGCGGTGTTCGCCACCGCGCAGCGCCTGCGGCACCGGGACGGCTCCTACTGGACCGGCTGGCAGTACGCCAGCCAGGCCCACTTCCCGGCCGAACGGTCGAGCTGGACCGCGGCCGCCGTGGTCTTGGCGGCCGACGCGCTGACCGCCTTCAGCGGCGGCGCGGGAGTGTTCCGCGACGCGGCGGGGGCCGGCTAGATGCCGGGGCCGGTTCGCTCCAGGAGGCGGAGCGAACCCTCGGCGCGGACTTCGGTGAACGCGCCGGAGGCCAGGGCCCGGCGGTAGATCAGGTACGGGGCCTGGCCGCCGTCGGCGGGGTCGGGGAATACGTCGTGGATGGCCAGTGCGCCGCCGGGGGCCACCCACGGGGCCCAGCCCTCGTAGTCGGTGACCGCCGCCGTCTCGGTGTGGCCGCCGTCGATGAACACCAGGCCGAGCGGGGAGCCCCACAGCCGGGCCACGTCGGCGGAGCGGCCGACCACGACGACCACGTGATCTTCGAGCCCGGCGGCGGCCAGCGTGGCGCGCAGGCCCGGCAGCGTGTCCAGGCGCCCGGTGGCCGGGTCGACCAGACCTGGGTCGTGGTACTCCCAGCCGGGCTGGTGTTCCTCCGAGCCGCGGTGATGGTCGACGGTTACGACGATCTGGCCGACGGCGCTGGCCGCGGCGGCGAGGTAGATCGTGGACTTGCCGCAGTAGCTGCCGATCTCGAGGACCGGGCCGCGCGCCGCGTAGGCGCCGGCGGCTTCGAACAGGGCCAGGCCCTCGGGCGTGGGCATGAAGCCGGGGGCGGCGTCGGCCGCGCGGATCAGGTCGCCAGCCATAACGATTCGAGTCATGAGTCCAGGTAGGCCAGTACCGCGAGCACGCGGCGGTTGTCGTCGTCCGAAGGAGCCAGGTCCAGCTTGTCGAAGATGCCTGCCGCGTGCTTGCTTACGGCCTTTTCCGTGATGAACAGCCGCTGCGCGATCGCCACGTTGGACCGGCCCTCGGCCATCAGCGCGAGCACCTCGCGTTCCCTGGGGGTCAGCCGGGCCACCGGCTCGGCGCGCCGGGTCATCAGCTTGCCCACCACCTCGGGGTCGAGCACGGTCCCCCCCGCGGCCACGGTGCGGATGGCCGCGGCGAACGCCTCGTCGTTGAACACCCGGTCCTTGAGCAGGTAGCCGACGCCGCCGGCCCGGTCGGCCAGCAACTCGCGGGCGTAGAGCTGCTCCACGTACTGCGAGAGGATCAGCACCGGCAGGCCGGGGACCTGGGCGCGGGCCTGCAGCGCCGCGCGCAGCCCGTCGTCGGTGTGCGTGGGCGGCAGCCGCACGTCCACGATGCCCACGTCGGGGCGCTGCTCGACCAGCGCCTCGAGCAGTTCCGGGGCGCTGGCCATCGCGGCGGCGATCTCGAAGCCGTGCGCGGAAAGCAGCCGGACCAGTCCCTCTCTCAGTAGGTAGAGGTCTTCGGCGATGACAATGCGCACGGCACCTCGATGACGACGATGGTCGGGCCGCCCGGCGGGCTGTTTACCGCCAGGATGCCATCGAACGCGGCCAGCCTGCGTTCCACCCCGGCCAGCCCGGTGCCCTGGGCCGGGTCGGCGCCACCGCAGCCGTCGTCGGTGACCTGCGCGCGCAGCAGGCCCCCTCCGCCAGCCAGCAGAGACTGGCTGAGCTGAACCCGAACGCTCCGGGCGCCGGCGTGCTTGGTCACGTTGGTGAGCGCCTCGGCCAGCGAGAAGTACACGGCCGAGGCGACCGGAAGCTCGATCGCGCCGGGAAGGTCGATGTCAAGCTCGACGGGCAGCGGCACGTCCAGCGCTAGGGCGCGGATGGCATCGGCCAGACCGCGGTCGGCGAGCACCGGCGGGTAGATGCCGCGCACCAGGTCGCGCAGGTCGGTCAGGGCCTGGGAGGAGGATTCCCTGGCCTCGGCCACCAGCGCGAGCGCCGCCCCCGGGTTGGTGGGGAACAGCCGTTCGGCCGCCCGCAGGCTGATGCCCATCGCGACCAGCCGGGCCTGGGCTCCGTCGTGCAGGTCGCGCTCGATGCGGCGCAGTTCCGCGGCCGCGGTGTCCACCGCGTCGCGGCGGGTCTGGGTCAGCGTCTGCACCCGCCTGGTCAGCTGCTGGGCCCGGGCCGCGAGCTCGGGGTCGGACAGGTTCAGGGGTTCGACCAGGTGGTAGCGCATGACCCGCGGCGCCAACCACAGGCCGAGGGCCAGCAGGAGGGAGCCTTGAAAGGCGTCGGTCCAGAGCGGGGAGGGCGCCGAACTGTTGGCCAGGTCGGAGAAGCAGTACGAGAACCCGTCCACCCCGGGCCAGAACACCGCGATGAGCCAGCCGTAGGCGCCGAGGACCAGCAGGCCTGCCGCGGCCAACGTGGCGGCCCAGGCCCGCGACCGGAAGATCAGCACCAGCGCGGCGGTGGCCAGGGTCAGGTCGATGATGGCAACGTCGAGCCCGTCGACCGCCCGGATGCCGAACCAGTCGCCCGGCCCGAGCAGCTGCATGGCCACTCCCACGACCAGGAGCAAAGGCAGCGCGTGGACGACGGAGATTCCGCCGCGGCGGCGGTCAAGCCACCGGGCGGCCAGCTCCCTGACCAGCCCCGCGCCCGGCGCGTCCACCCGCAACAGCAGCCACAGGCCGGCCACGAACAGGACGGCGGCCTGGGCCGGCGCCAGCGCGGGGTGCCCCTGTCCAGCTGGGCCCGCGTGTACGAACAGGTACTGGACCCGGCTGGTGACCTCATTGCCGTGGTACGCCCTGGCCAGATGGAACCCGAAGACGGCCAGCGCGAGCACGCCGTAGGGCACCAGCCTGGCCGCCAGCTTCGGGGCGCAGACGATGGCCAGGACCGCGAGTCCGAGTTCGGCCGGGATGAGTCCGCGAGCCCCGCCGGCCATCTCGGCGGCCGCCATCGCGACCGGCAGTAGCAGCAGACCCCAGCCGCGCGCCTGGATGCGCCCCCGCAGGCTATCCGGGCGCGGGTTCCCGTGCCCCGCCCACGCCAGGATGAACGCGATGCACCCGATCGTCAGCGCCAGCACTGTCGAGAAAAGCATGACCGCAGACTCCTTTCCCGTCCTGCTCCCATCGTGGCCGTCGCCACCGGGGGCGAACAGGGGCCTGCGACCCCGAACGCAGGTGGGCCTGTGCCCCCCACGGCGGGTCAGCCCCGGGTCATCCGGGAGAGCCGCGCGAGGGCCTCGGTCAGGATCTCGGGGCGCTTGCAGAACGCGAACCTGACCTGCGTGCGGCCGGCGTCCTTGTCGTCGTAGAAGATGGCCACCGGGATGGCCACGACGCCGGCGCGGTCGGGAAGCGTGCGGCAGAACTCGGTACCGTCGAGGTCGGAAAGGCCGCTGATGTCCGCCGTGACGAAGTAGGTGCCCTGCGGCGGGCGGACCCCGTAGCCGAGCCCGGCCAGGCCCGCGGTGAACAGGTCCCGCTGGGCCATGAGCTCCTCGCGCAGCGTGGCGAAGTACTCGTCGGGCAGCATCAGGGCTTCGGCGATCGCGTACTGGAACGGGCCGCCGCTGACGAACGTGAGGAACTGCTTGACCGTCTTGACCGCGCTGACCAGCTCGGGCGTGGACTTGACCCAGCCGATCTTCCAGCCGGTGAACGCGAAGGTCTTGCCCGCCGAGCTGATCGACACCGTGCGCTCGCGCATGCCGGGGAACG
The DNA here is from genome assembly GCA_035505275.1 of Streptosporangiaceae bacterium. GTDB lineage: Bacteria > Actinomycetota > Actinomycetes > Streptosporangiales > Streptosporangiaceae > Palsa-504. Next base: position 9,052 of record DATJQX010000110.1, read on the forward strand.
AAACGATCGGCACGTGCTCGCCCTCGAAGATCAGGTGCTCATAGACCTCGTCGGTGACCACCAGCAGGTCGCGCTCGACGGCCAGGGCCGCGATCGCGGCCAGCTCGTCCCGGGTGAAGACGGTCCCCGTGGGGTTGTGCGGGGTGTTGAGCAGGATGAGCCTGGTGCGGTCGGTGATCGCCCGGGCCAGCTCGCCCAGGTCGGGGCGGAAGTCCGGCGGGCGCAGCGTGACCGGGACGCGGACGCCTCCTGCCATGGCGATGTTGGCCGCGTAGGAGTCGTAGTAGGGCTCGAACGCGATCACCTCGTCGCCGGGCTCGACCAGGGCCAGGATCGCGGCGGCGACCGCCTCGGTGGCGCCCGCGGTGACGAGGATCTCCTCGGCCGGGTCGAAGGCCAGGTTGTAGAAGCGCTGAGCGTGCGCGCTGATGGCCTGGCGGAGTTCGACGATGCCGGGGCCTGGCGGGTACTGGTTCCCGCGGCCGGCCAGGATCGCGTCGGCCGCGGTCCTGGCCACGCTGGCTGGGCCGTCGCGGTCGGGGAAGCCCTGGCCCAGGTTGATCGAGCCGGTCGCCACCGCGCGGGCGGACATCTCCGCGAAGATCGTGGTGCCCAGGCCCTCCAGGCGCCGGTTCAGGAATGGTCTGCTCACGCTGCCCATCTTGCCTTGCAGGCGAGGGTCGGAAGCCGCCCAGGGCCGGAAGCCGCCCAGGGCCGGAAGCCCGGCGAGGGGTCGGGGCTGGCCGGGGTTGGGGCTGGCGAGGGGTGGGAGGTAGGCATGTCGCTGGCTAGGGTGGAAGCATGCGAGTCGCGCTGTGTCAGATCCCGGTCAGCTCACGGGCGGACGTCAACTCCAAGCGGGTCAGGGTCGCCCTCGTGCAGGCCGCGGAAGCGGGCGCCGACCTGGCGGTGTTTCCCGAGGCGACGCAGGTCAGGTTCGGCTCGGACCTGCGGGCGGCGGCCGAGCCGCTCGACGGGCCGTTCGGCTCCGAACTCGCCGCGGCGGCCGGGGACACCGGGGTCGCGCTGGTGGCCGGGGTCTTCGAGCCCGCACCGGACGGGCGCGTCTACAACACCGCCGTGGCCTACGACGGCGCCGGGGACCTGGTCGCCTCCTACCGGAAGCTGCACCTGTTCGACGCGTTCGGTCACCGTGAGTCCGAGCAGGTCGCGCCGGGGTCCGCGCCGGTCATCTGCACGCTGGCCGGGGTGCGCGCCGGGCTGGCCATCTGCTATGACGTCAGGTTCCCCGAGCTGTTCCGGGCGCTTGCGGTCGGCGGTGCCGAGCTGATCGTGCTGCCCGCGGCGTGGGCCGCAGGGCTGTTCAAGGAGGAGCACTGGGTCACGCTGGTCCGGGCGCGCGCTATCGAGAACACCGTGTGGGTCGCCGCGGCCGGGCAGGTGCCCGACCCGGATGAGCCGCCCACCCGGGCCGCGACCGGGATCGGGCGCAGCCTGCTGGTCGACCCGCTCGGCGTGGTCAGGATGGACCTCGGACCAGGGCCCGGCGTGGCGGTCGCGGAGGTCGACGCCGACCTGGTACGAGGCGCCCGGGCCACCGTGCCAAGCCTGGATAACCGCAGGGAAGACGTCTTCGGGAAGCCGGTGGCCGTCCCGGGTCGGTAGCGGCCCGTCAGCGGACCGGGGACTGCCAGAAGAGGGGCTCCTCCCCCGCCGGGGACGCGGTAAAGCCGACGCCGGTCAGCGTGCCGCCTGAGGCGGTGAGGGCGGTGATGACCTGGATGCCGGGGCCGGCCAGGCCCCGCCCGGTTGGCGTGATCTCCTGCCACGCCGAGCCGTCCGCCGAGGTCCACACGACCACGTCCTGGTGACCGGGCGTGCGGCCGAACGTCCCGGTCGCGGTGAAGCTGTTACCGGCGGCGGACAGCGCGGTGACGAACGTCTGGCCCTTGGGTACGGGCAGGGCCGTCTCGGTCCAGGTGGCGCCGCCGTCGGACGAGCTGGCGGCGAACGGCAGCACCTGGCCTGCCGTGGTGAGCATGGTGCCGACGGCGGCCACGGCGCGCCCGTCGCTCGCGACGTGCTGAAGTTCGGCCCGGCGGGTCCCGATGGGCAGGGGCAGGACCACCGCGGTCCAGGCCTGGCCGTCCGGTGAGGTCCAGGCGGATGGGCGGTCACCATCGGCGCCGACCGCGACGAAGCCGCGCGGGCCGGCGGTGACGGCCAGCATCTGCTCGTCAGCGCCCGCGCCGTCGAGCGCACCGGGCGCCGCGTCGCCCGCGCGGCGCCAGCCGGTCAGGCCGGCGGACCACCAGGCCGCCGCGACCGGGCGGCCCGAGATGACCTGGAAACCGACGATGACGTAGCCGCCGGGGCCGGCGGCCGCCTCCTCGGTGAACAGGCCGGGCCCGCGGAACGCGCCCTCGGCGTCGGCGGCCTGCCAGCTGCTGCCGGTCGCGGAGCTGACCACCACCGGGTGCTGGGCCGCGCCGCCGGTGACGCCGCCCACGGCCAGCCAGCCCGCGGGGCCGTAGGTCACGCTGTTCAGCTCCTGGTTCCCCGGCCGGGCGAAGACCGCCGGCGTCTGGCCGACGGCCCGCGCCCACCCGCCGCCGCCGTTCGCGGATGTCCATGCGGCGGGGAAGCCGTTCGCGCTCCCCACGGCGACGAGCGTGCTGCCCCCGGCGGCGATGCCGTTGACGGCCAGCTCGGGATCGACAGCGCCGGGGATCTTCGGCACGTCGACGCGGACGGGAACGGCCTGCGCGCCGAGCACGGTGATCATCGGCTGGGGACCGTCCGGGTCGCGTGCGGTGGTCCCCGTCACCACGAGGGTGCCGCCCGCGGCCATGGTTACGCCCGAGACCGTCTCGCCGGCCGGGCTGCCGAACGCCGCGGTCTGCCGCCACGAGGCACCGTTCGCGGAGACGAAGGCGGTAAGGGCCCCGCCCGCCTGCCCGGTGACCACCGCGCCCGCGGGGCCGCCGCTGGTGAAGCCGGCCTCGAACCCGGCCGGCGTGCCCAGCGTGGCCCCGAACGTCCACGCCGTGCCGTTCGCCGAACGGTAGACGTCCACCGCGGGCCTTCGGCCCACGATCGCCGGCCTGGCCAGGATGAACCCCTGGCTGGTGACGGCCTCGCCGCTGATCTGGGGCTGCGCGCCGGGCCCGGATACAGCCGCACCGGGCCGGACGGCCAGCGTCCAGGTCGTGCCGCCGTCGCTGCTCAGCCAGGCCGCGCTGGTCCTGACGGTCGCCGTACGCCCCGACCTGCCCGTAACCGGCTGGGCGACGTCGCCCGCGATCAGGATGAGGTTCCGGTACGCCGCCGCGTACCTGATACCGAGGACGCGGCCCGTGCCAGCGGCCAGGCCGAGCTGCGCGGCGTCCAGGCGCTGCCAGCTGATCCCGTTGGCCGAGAGGAAGACCACCGGGCTGGCCTTGGCCGCGTCGCCGCCCGGCACGTTCGACCCGGCGACGATGAAGCCGCCCGCCGTCCGCTTCAGCACGCTGATCTGGTCCCCGGGGCGCAGCGGCAGCCCGGCGGTGGAGGCCAGCGTCCAGGTCCGGCCGTCCAGGCTCGTCCAGATCGAACTGGGCCCGAGGGCCACCCAGGCGCCGTGGCCCCCGGCCACCAGGCGTGCCGCGTAGCCGGGCGGCGGCGGCCCGCCATCCGGGGCGCGAACGGCGGCCATGCTCCAGGAACCACCGCCGTTCAGCGAGACAAAGAACTGCGCCCGCGCGATGCGCGCGCCGGTCTGCGACCCCACCGCGACGATTTCGCTGCCGTCGCTGGCGACCCGGCCAAGGGTCTGGTCGATCCCCCGGCCCGTCGCCGCCGCGGTGAAGTCGCCGCCCGCCAGGATGGCCGGCGGGAACCCGAGCGAGGTCGGCGCGGGCGCCGGGGATGACCGGCCGCTGTTCGCGTCCACGACCACCACCACGGCGACGCCGATGACGATCATCGACAGGACCGGGAGCACCACCCGCAGCAGCGCCCCGCGGAACTCGAGCGCGGCGGCGAACCGGGAGAACCAGCTGCGCCTGATGGGCTGGGGCACGAACGAGTGGAGCAGGCGCGCCCACTCGGCGCGCGCCGATCCGAGGTCGGGCCGCAGCGCCGCCGTCCGGGTGAGCCGGGCCTGCGGCACCCGGGCCCGCCCGGCCTGGGCCCGGCCGGCCTGCGCGGGTCCGGCCTGCGCAGGTCCGGGCGGCGCCGGCCCCGTCTGCGCGGGTCCGGGCGGCGCGCGCAGCCCCGTGGGCGGCGGGAACTGATCGCCCAGGAAGGGACCCGGGGTCGCTGCCGGGCGTTCGAACTCGAAGCCGGGCACGACCGCCGGCCGATCGGTCCACGCCTGCGGTGGCACGGCAGGCGGATGGCTCACCGTCTGGGTGTACCTGAACCGTGGTGGCTCATCGCCTGGGTCGCCCCAGGCCGGCTCCGGGGCGGGCCGCTCCAGCCAGGACGGGTCGTGCGAGCGGGGGCTGCGGCTCTCCTGGCCCGCCGGCCGGGCGTCCCGGGCCGCCGGCGAGCGCCGGCCTTCGAACTCGTAGCCGGGGACGGTGCCGTAGTTTCCTGCTGGCCAGCGGGAGGGCGGCCCGGCGGGCGGCAACCCGGCGGGCGGCTGCGGGTCCCGGCCCGCGCGCGGGCGCCGGCGACCCAGCGGCCTGGAACGACCCCCGGTGCCGTCGGCACCGCAATGGTCAGTCGGTTCCCTTGTCACCCTCTAGCCTTGCCTCGGGCAGATGCACGCAGGTACGCAGATGGGCGGGAAAAAGCCCAGATAACCCAGATGTCGTTCCCGCCGATGGTACCGGCAGGCACCCCGGCTTGACCGGGACTTCGGCGCAGCCTGTGCTGGTTCCGGGGCTGGTCGCGGGTAGCCTGTGGGGTGCAAGACAACCATCGGATCACCTGTCGGAAGAGGGTTTCGGGGACGATGTCGGCCGTGTCTACTGGTTCACCGCAGGGCAGCGAACAGGCCCGCGAGCCCGGGGCGTCGAACGAGCCTGGGCGGCCAAACGGGCCAGCCGGCGTCTCGAGCCAGGCGAACTTCGGCGCCAACGAATGGCTCGTCGAGGAGCTGTACCAGAAGTACCTGGCGGATCCCAGTTCGGTGGACCGGGCGTGGTGGAGCTTCTTCGCCGACTACGCCCCGGCGCGGCCCAACGGGACCGGGCCGCAGCCGATCATCACGACCCCGGCGCAGCCCAGCCAGGTAGCACCGCAAGCCGTTCGGCCATCTCTGGATACGCCCGCCCCGCAGCCGCCCGCACCGGCCCCGCCGCCGGCACCGGCCGCGACCGCCGCGCCACCCGCGCCGGCCCCGCGGGCCCCGGCCCCGGCGGCGGCAGCCCCGTCGCTGGCCGCCCCGCCGCCTCCGGCCGCCCCTGGCACCGAGGTCAGCAGGCTGCGCGGCGCCGCCGCCCGCACCGTCGTCAACATGACCGCGAGCCTGGCCGTGCCGACGGCCACCAGCGTGCGTTCGGTGCCTGCGAAGCTGCTCGTCGACAACCGGATCGTCATCAACAACCACCTGCGGCGGGGCCGGGGCGGCAAGGTGTCGTTCACGCACCTGATCGGGTACGCGGTGGTCCAGGCGCTCACGGCGCTGCCGGAGATGAACGAGGCCTACGCCGAGGAGAACGGCAAGCCCGCCGTGGCCCGGCCCGAGCACGTCAACCTGGGGCTGGCCATCGACGTGCACACGGCCGACGGAGCCAGGCAGCTCCTGGTGCCGAACATCAAGGCGGCGGAGGACATGGACTTCCGCCAGTTCTGGCAGAGCTACGAGGAGGTCGTCCGGCGGGCGCGGACGGGCAAGCTCGCGGTCGAGGACTTCGCGGGGACCACCGCGACGATCACGAACCCCGGGACGATCGGCACGGTCCACTCGGTGCCGAGGCTGATGCCAGGCCAGGGCGTGATCGTCGGCGTCGGGGCGATGGAGTACCCGGCCGAGTACGCGGGCGCGTCGGAGGAGACGCTGGCCCGGCTGGCGATCAGCAAGGCCGTCACGCTCACCTCGACCTACGACCACCGGATCATCCAGGGCGCGCAGTCAGGGGAGTTCCTGGCCAAGATCCACGAGCTGCTGCTCGGCGGGGACGCCTTCTACGACGGCATCTTCGCCTCGCTGCGCATCCCGTACGAGCCCGTCCGCTGGGTCAGGGACTTCCCGGCCGACAACGACGATGAGGTCACCAGGTCCGCCCGGGTGCAGGAGCTGATCCACGCCTACCGGGTACGCGGCCACCTGATGGCCGACACGAACCCGCTCGAGGTCACCCAGCGCAAGCACCCCGACCTGGACATCAACCTGCACGGTCTGACGCTGTGGGACCTGGAGCGCGAGTTCCCGACCGGGGGCTTCGGCGGGAAGCCGCGGATGAAGCTGCGGGACATCCTCGGCGTGCTGCGCGACTCGTACTGCCGCACGGTCGGCACCGAGTACATGCACATCCAGGACCCGGAGGAACGCCGCTGGCTCCAGGACCGGATCGAGGTCCCCCACCCGCGCGCCGAACACGACGAGCAGATCCGCATCCTGTCCCGGCTCAACGTGGCCGAGGCGTTCGAGCAGTTCCTGCAGACCAAGTTCGTCGGGCAGCGCCGGTTCTCCCTGGAGGGCGCCGAGTCGCTCATCCCGCTCCTGGACGCCGTGCTCGCCGAGGCGGCCGACGCCGACCTGGACGAGGCCGTCATCGGCATGGCGCACCGCGGCCGGCTGAACGTGCTGGCCAACATCGTCGGCAAGTCCTACGGGCAGATCTTCAAGGAGTTCGAGGGCAACCTGGACCCGTCGAGCGCTCAGGGGTCTGGCGACGTCAAGTATCACCTGGGCGCCGACGGGACGTTCCGCGCGCCCGACGGCCGCACGATCAAGACCTCGCTGGTGGCCAACCCGAGCCATCTGGAGGCGGTCGACCCGGTCCTTGAGGGGGTCGTGCGGGCCAAGCAGGACGTGATCGACAAGGGCGAGCCCGGCTTCACCGTGCTGCCGCTGCTGATCCACGGCGACGCCGCGTTCGCCGGGCAGGGCGTGGTCGCCGAGACGCTGAACCTCTCGCTGCTGCGCGGGTACCGGACCGGCGGCACCGTGCACATCATCGTGAACAACCAGGTGGGCTTCACCACCGCACCGCAGTACTCCCGGTCTTCTGTGTACGCGACTGACGTGGCCCGGATGATCCAGGCGCCGATCTTCCACGTCAACGGCGACGACCCCGAGGCCGTGGTGCGGGTCGCGCGGCTGGCCTTCGCCTACCGGCACGCGTTCAAGAAGGACGTGGTCGTCGACATGCTGTGCTACCGCAAGCGGGGGCACAACGAGACCGACAACCCGTCGTTCACCCAGCCGCTGATGTATGACCTGGTGGAGGCCAAGCGCTCCACGAGGAAGGTGTACACCGAGTCGCTGATCGCCCGCGGCGACATCACGATGGAGGAGGCCGAGGCGGCGCTGCGCGACTACCAGCAGCAGCTCGAGCGCGCCTTCACCGAGACCAAGGACGCGACGGAACGCCCGGCCGAGCCCGGCACCGTACGCCCGCCCGAGCCGGAGGACCGGCCGGTCAACCACGAGGCGGTGCCCACCGCGGTGTCCGCCGAGACGGTCAAGCGGATCATCGACACCCAGGTCAACCTGCCGGCTTCGTTCACCGTGCACCCGCGGCTCAAGCCACTGCTCGACCGGCGCGCCGCCATGGCCGCCGAGGACGCGATCGACTGGGCGACGGGGGAACTACTGGCGTTCGGCGCGCTGCTCATCGACGGGCGCCCGGTGCGGCTCGTCGGCCAGGACAGCCGGCGCGGGACGTTCGGGCAGCGGCACGCGGTGCTGGTGGACAGGAACACCGGCGCGGAGTACACGCCGCTGAAGCAGCTTGACTCCGGGGCCGCGAAGTTCTTCGTGCACGACTCCCTGCTGTCGGAGTACGCCGCGATGGGCTTCGAGTACGGCTATTCGGTGGCCCGCCCCGAGGCGCTCGTCTGCTGGGAGGCACAGTTCGGCGACTTCGCCGACGGCGCGCAGACGATCATCGACGAGTTCATCAGCTCCGGCGAGCAGAAGTGGGGCCAGCGCTCCGGCGTCGTGCTGCTGCTCCCGCACGGCTACGACGGGCAGGGCCCCGACCACTCCTCCGCCCGGGTCGAGCGGTTCCTCTCGCTGTGCGCGCAGGACAACATGACGCTGGCCATGCCGACCACGCCGGGCAACTACTTCCACCTGCTGCGCTGGCAGGGCCTGTCCGGCCGCGGCAAGCCGCTCGTCGTATTCACCCCGAAGTCCATGCTCAGGCTGAAGGCGGCCACCTCGGCGGTGAGCGAGTTCACCAGCGGATCGTTCCGCCCGGTTATCGGGTCTTCTCACGGAGCGCCCGACGCTGAGGTGCGCCAGGTCTTGCTGTGCACCGGCAAGGTGTACTACGACCTGGACGCACGCCGCGTCACGACGGGCGCCACCGACGTGGCCATCGCCCGGGTCGAGCGGCTCTACCCGCTGCCCGTCGCGGAGCTGGCCGCCGAACTCGAGCGTTACCCCGCCGCCGAGTCGGTCACCTGGGTCCAGGAGGAACCGGCCAACATGGGCGCCTGGCCCACCATGGCGCTCAAGCTGCCGCGCAGGCTGGGCCGTGAGGTCGGCGTGGTGTCCCTGCCCCCGAGCTCCGCGCCCGCGACGGGCTCGGCGGCGCAGCACGCTAGGTCCCACCAGGAGATCCTCGAGCAGGCCATCCCCGCGCGCTGAACCTTGGGAGCGCTTTGATGTATTTCACCGACCGCGGCATCGAGGAGCTGGCGGACCGGCGCGGCGACGAGCAGGTCTCGATGGCCTGGCTGGCCGAGCGGCTGCGCGAGTTCGTCGACGTGTTCCCCGACTTCGAGACCGCCGTCGACCGGCTGGCCAGCTGGCTCGCCCGCCTCGACGACGAGGAAGACCTTTAACCCCTGTTTATTTGCCGAACGGGTGGTGGTGCTTGTGTTGTGGCACGCGCCGCCGACCCGCGGTGTGGAGTCAACGGGGGTGCGCCTTCGGGCGCCCGGCCCGGCGATGGGGCGTCCCTGCGCGTGCGGCCCGGGCGCCCCGGCCCGGTGTGCGGCGTCCCCGGGTGTGCTGCGTCCTCGCGTGCGCGGCGCGGGCGCCGGAGGGGCGACCTCAACTCGATGGTTGCGGCAACCTGCCCAAAAGGAGTCGTAGGTTGCCGCTTTCATAGGTTTTCGGCTTGTGGTGCGTGATCGTTGTGGTGCGGATGTGGAATTTGGGGTTTGCCGACCGGTGCCTGGCTCGCGGCGCGGTTCTCCCGATCGCGCCAACCCGCGGGGTATTCACGATACATCTTGACTTAGACAAGATGAGATATATCGTTAGAGTATCGTGTGAGCGTAGGGAAGGACGGGCGGATGTCGCGCTGGACCATCGAGGCTCCGACGAGCCTGGGCTTTGATGACGTGACGCAACTGCGGGTCAGGCTCATCGCCGGGTCCGTGGCTGTGCTCGCCACCGACGGGCCGCCGACGCTGGACGTCTCGAGCATCACGGGCGACCCGCTCGACGTGACGCACGAGGACGGGATGCTGACCATCGCCCACGAGAACCTCACCTGGGACGGCCTGCTGAAGTGGCTGCGCCCGCAGCGGCACGCCGCGACGGTGACGATCACCGTCCCGCGTAAGTGCCCGACCCAGGTCGGGGTGGTCAGCGCGACGGCGGTGATGTCCGGCCTGCGCGCGCGGGCGTCGGTCAAGAGCGTGTCCGGCGGGATCACGCTCGACGGCGTGACCGGCGACGTGGACGCCAACACGGTGTCCGGAGCGTTGGAGGCGCAGGGCCTCAATGGCAAGCTCAACTTCATCACCGTGTCCGGTGACCTGACGGTGGCCGACGGCTGGCTAGAGCGCCTGGACGCGAACGCGGTGAGCGGTGACGTGACCGCGGATATCGACCTGGACCCGCTGGGCGGCGTGCAGGTCACCACGGTCTCGGGCGAGGTCACGCTCAGGCTGCCCGCGGCGGCCGACGCTCGCGTGCACCTGAATTCCATGTCGGGTGACGTCCGCAGCGAGTTCGCCGAGCTGAAGAACGCCTCCTCGCCGGCGTCCCGGCGGGTAAGCGGTAGCCTGGGCGCCGGCTCCGCACACGTATCCGTGACCACTATGTCAGGGCGCGTCATCCTGCTGCGCCGCGCCGAACGCCGGACTACACCGGGGAATGCCGGTGTTGGTACCGAGCGGGCCGATAATGAGAGTGAGATGGAAGGCGAGGCCAGTTGAGTCCGGTATTCCGCCATGGCAGCCTCCGGCTGTACCTGCTGCGGCTCCTTGATGAGGAGCCCAGGCACGGCTATGAGGTCATCCGGCTGCTGCGCGACCGGTTCATGGGCGTGTACTCGCCCTCACCAGGAACGATCTACCCGCGGCTAGCCAGGCTCGAGGAAGAGGGCCTGGTCACTCACGACGAGGTAGACGGACGCAAGGTCTACCGGATCACCGAGGCCGGCCGCGAGGAGCTGCGGAGCAGGAGCGACGAGCTCGACGAGCTTGAGGAAGAGCTGTCCGCGTCGGTAAGCGACATCGTCCGCGAGGTCAGGGAAGACGTCAGGCAGACCGTGCGGAGCCTGCGCGAGGAGCTGACCTGGGCGGCCAGGGAGTCCCGCCGGGTAGGCCGGGACCTGGGCACCGACCTGCGGGACCAGGCCAGGATCGCGCGCGAGGAAGCGCGGGAGCAGGCGCGGGCGGCTCGCGACGAGGCCGCCGAGCAGTCCCGGCTGGCCTGGGAGGAGGCGCGCGAGCAGGCGCGGGCGGCCCGGGACGAGGCGCGCGAGCAGGCCAGGCTGGCCCGCGAGGAAGCGCGCGGTGCGCGGCAACCGCGGCCAGGGGACGAGTGGGCCCAGGCGGCGGACGAGGCTGAAGCAGCCGAACCCTGGCCAGTCGGCGAATCCGGGCCGACCGGAAAAGCCGGGTCAGCGGGCGAACCTGGGCCAGCGGGCGAACCTGGGCAGGCCGGGGAAGCTGGGTCAGCAGGGGGAGCTGGGTCAGCGGGCGAACCTGGGCAGGCCGGGGAGTCGCCGCGAAGCCGCGCCGAGGCGCTGGGGCAGGACGCGGCGCGCCGGGTGCGAGACCGCGCGCGGCAACTGCGCGAGGAAACCCAGCGCGCTCGCGAGGAGTCCCCGGGAGGGTGGGGCGCCTGGGACCGGATCCGCGAGGAGGCGGGCGCCAGGTTCTCGGGCGGCGAGTCGAACTGGGAGCCGCCCGGCTGGTCGGGGTTCACGGACTGGCCTGGCCGGGAGGACTGGGCGCGGCTGCGCGGCAGCCGTCGCGGCTGGCCCGGCCCGCTCGACCTGACCACCCTGCGCGACCTGGAGCGCGTGGCCCTGGCGTTCACGTCTGAGCTGAGGAAGATCGCCACCCAGTCGACCTCGGCCGGCGAGAATGTCATCAGCGACCTGCGCACCATCCTGGAAGAAGCCCTGGATCGCATCAAGACCGAGATCTTCGGCGTCGCCCACGAGACGCCGTCCCGGCCGCGCGACACCGATCCTGCCGCGGGCAGGCAGGACGCCGCCGGTCCGCACGACGCCGCACATCAGCCGAGCGCCGAGGCCGCAGAAGCCCCGGACCAGCCGAGCGGATCGGAGAACTCCCCCACCTGACCTTCAGGGTCTCGAAAATGGCCGCACTTGCCCCGTGAGCCTCGTTCGTAACTTACGAGCGGGATTTGCCGGGAGGATTCGGGCTTGCGGGAGGATTGGGGGTACTGGAATGCACCGGATCGACCGCGAAGCCCGGATCAACCCCGGAAACCGGAGCCACCCGGCGGCGCCGCGTTCAGGCTGCCACGTCCCGCAAGTTTCAGCAGCCTCCGCAGCCCCCCGCGTACCAAAAGATCACGGAAGATCCGCGCTCCGTGGAAGGTTTAGGGGACTATAGCCCCCCGGATCCTCCACGGAGCGCGAAACTTCCACGCAAAATCGGGCT
>DATJQX010000111.1:0-4123 GCA_035505275.1 Streptosporangiaceae bacterium
GCGAGCTGGTTCATACCGCGCTCGAGGCCGCGCCTGGCGTCCTCGTCGAACGCGATCATCTTCGCTGCCATAGGCTCCAGTCCTCCCGGAACTTTATGCCTTGCGTGCCGACCGAGCCGACGCCCGCGACGGACGGCCGCACCCGATGGCAGTCCCTTCCTGCCGCCGGATCGGCCTCATCGTCCCGATCACATCACTGCGTTATCACTCTCACCCCGAGAGTGCCAACGCCTTGTTTAGCACTCTCGGGGGGAGAGTGCAAGCCGAAGCGGCGGCGCCGGACCACGGGTGGGGTGAGAGTGCAGGTTGAGGCAGCCGCAGGTGAGAGTGTGCGGCCGGCGAGGCGGAAAGCCCGTGCCCTCAGACGCGGAAAGCCCGGCCCCACCAGGTGGGACCGGGCCTTCGGCCGCGTCATCAGAGACTAGACCGTGCGAACCGCTTCCGCCTGCGGTCCCCGGTCGCTCTGCGTGATCTCGAATTCGACCCGCTGCCCCTCTTCCAGGCTGCGGTATCCATCCGCCTGGATAGCTGAGAAGTGGACGAAGACGTCCCTACCACCGTCGACCGCGATGAAGCCGTAGCCCTTGTCCGCGTTGAACCATTTGACGGTGCCCTGAGCCATTACCAACAACTCCCTAACTCTGCTCGGGCTTCGGGCTCCGCCCTTGCAACGCGGAGCCCGTCGATCGCGGAGCGAGCCAGACGCGCTAGGCAAGCTGAGCTTGCCGTTCTCGCCGTGCCGACAGCGACCGGACACGACTTTACAACGTGGCGTGCGTCGCCGCGTCCAGTTACTCCCCGAATTCGGCCGGGCGCAGCGGCCCCCCAGCGCCCGCCCGGGCATCGCTCAGCCGCCGGCTACCGCCGGAATTACCGAGACCTGAATCCCCGCCGGTACCTGGGTATCGAGTCCCTGCGCCAGGCGTACATCTTCCTCGCCGACATACACATTGACGAAACGGCGGAGCTTCCCGCCCTCGTCGAGAATCCGGCCGGTCAGGCCCGGATAAGCCGCGTCAAGACCGGCGAGGACGTCGCGCAGTGTTCCTTCCTGCGCGGCGACCTCGGCAGCGCCGCCCGTGTAGCTGCGCAAGATGGTGGGGATGCGGACGGAGACGCTCATGCGACGACTGCCTTTCTTGGGTGGCTCGACGACTCCAGTTGTTCGAAAGCTTCCAGCGTCGGGCGGATCGGGCTGACCGACGCGGCCGTCCCGGCCACGGCGTCGAGCGTCTTGAGCCCGTCGCCGGAGTTGATGATCACGGTCTCGGCCTCGGGGTCCAGCTGCCCGGCGGCCAGCAGCTTGCGGGTGGTGGCCAGGGTGACGCCGACCGCGGTCTCGCCGAAGATGCCCTCGGTCGCGGCCAGCAGCCTGATCGCGTCCACGATCTCGCCGTCGCTGACGTCCGCGACCGCGCCGCCGGTGCGGCGCGCCACGTCCAGGACGTACGGACCGTCGGCCGGGTTGCCGATCGCCAGCGATTTGGCGATCGTGTCCGGCCGCACCGGCTGCACCACGTCCTGGCCGGCCCGGAACGCGGCGGCGACCGGGGCGCAGCCGCTGGCCTGTGCCCCGAACACCCGGTACCCGGCCTCATCGACCAGGCCCAGCGCGGCGAACTCCCGGAACGCCTTGTCGATCTTGACGAGCTGCGCGCCCGACGCCACCGGGACCACGACCTGCTGCGGCAGGCGCCACCCCAGCTGCTCGGCGATCTCAAAGCCGATCGTCTTGGAGCCCTCGGCGTAATAGGGGCGCACGTTGACGTTGACGAACGCCCAGTCCTCCCGGTCGTCGGCCAGCTCGGACGCAAGCCGGTTCACGTCGTCGTAGGTGCCGTCGACCGTGACCAGGGTGCCGCCGTAGACCTCCGTGCCCAGGATCTTCTGCGGCTCGAGGCTGGCCGGGATCAGCACCACGGAGCGGATGCCCGCCCGGGCCGCCGCTGCCGCCACCGCGTTGGCCAGGTTGCCGGTCGAGGGGCAGGCCAGGACCTTGAACCCCATCTCGAGAGCGGCGGCCAGGGCCACCGCGACCACCCGGTCCTTGAACGAGTGGGTGGGGTTGGACCGCTCGTCCTTCACCCAGAGCGTGCGCATGCCGAGGGCGGAGGCCAGCCGGTCAGCGCGCACCAGGGGCGTGAACCCGGGCTCGGTGTTCGGCCGCGCGGCGACGTCGGACGGGACCGGGAGCAGGCTGCCGTACCGCCAGATGCTGGGCGGCCCGGCCTCGATCGCTTCCCTGGTCAGCTCCGGGAAGTCGTAGATCACCTCGAGCGGGCCGAAGCACTCAGAGCACGCGTGCTGGGCGCCGAGATGATAGGTCTGTCCGCACTCGCGACAGGAAAGCCGGCTGGCATGGCCGAACCGGGACGCGACTGGGTCGCCGGCCGGGGTGGGTGGTGGTGGTGCAGGTGTGCTCACGTGGCGAGGCCTCTCTCCTCATCTTTCCCGGCGGCCACATGGCCGCGGGCCGGAGTTAGCACCTGTCACGGAATGGCCTCGCCGTCGTGGCGCTGGCACGTGGATCACCGTGATGGTTGCCGGGGCTTCGTCGGGCCGTTCCCTCCACCCCTCTGGATGAGCAATATGAAGTTGTAGTGAGCACTCTAACCCGAAATGCGTGCAGGGTCCGCATCGGGTCCCCGCAAAACCCCTGCTCGGACGGCCGGGCAAGCGCTGGTCAGGCCAATGCGACCGGCGCGAATCCCGGCCGGTAGCCTGACCGACCGTGAGCGAAGGATCAGCCGACGGGCCGGTACTCATCGCGTCCAACCGCGGGCCGGTGTCCTTCAGGCTCGGCGACGACGGGCGGCTGTCGGCACGGCGGGGGGCCGGCGGATTGGTCTCCGGCCTGTCATCGGTGACCGACCATACCAGCGACGCGCTCTGGGTATGCGCCGCGCTCAGCGACGCGGACCGGGCCGCCGTGCGCGAGGCGCCGGGCGGCCGCCTCGGCCACGACGGCACGCCGGGCGGCTCCGGCGTGCACATGCTCGACATCCCGCCGGCCGTCTTCCAGCGCGCCTACAACGCGGTGGCCAACTCGACGCTGTGGTTCGTGCACCACATGCTGTACGACACACCGAACCAGCCGCACTTCGGGATCGCCTTCGCCCGGGAGTGGGACTCGTTCCGCAGCTACAACCGGGCGTTCGCCGAGGCCCTGGCGCAGGACGCGGGCCCGGCCCGGCCGCCCGGCCAGGCGGGCCGCCCGGTCCGCGCGCTGATCCAGGACTACCACCTGACCCTGGCCCCGCGGATGCTGGCCGACCTGCGCCCCGACGTCAGGGTCGCGCACTTCTCGCACACCCCCTGGGCGCCGCCGGCCTACTACCGGATGCTGCCAGACGCCGTGGGCAAGGAGGTGCTGGACGGCGTGCTCGGCGCCGACCACGCCGGGTTCTTGTGCCAGCGATGGGCGGACGCCTTCCTCGACTGCTGCGAGGCGGTGCTCGGCCCGGACGGCGCGCAGGTGGACCGGGCCCGCCAGCTGGTCAGCTACCGGGGGCACGTGACCGGGGTGGGCGTGCACCCCCTGGGCGTGGACGCCGCCGAGCTCAGTGCCCGCGCCGCCGAGCCGGACGTCCAGGCGCGGCTGGCGTCGCTGGCCGAGGCGACCGGCGACCGCAAGCTCATCGTCAGGATCGACCGCACCGAGCTGTCCAAGAACATCGTCCGCGGGCTCGCCGCCTACCGCGAGCTGCTGGTCGCGTACCCGCAGTGGCGCGAGCGGGTGGTGCACGTGGCCTTCGCCTACCCGTCCCGGCACGACCTGCCGGAGTACCGCGAGTACACCGCCAGGGTGCAGCGTCTGGCCAGGGAGATCTCCGAGGAGTTCGGAACGGCGGACTGGGACCCGCTGATCCTGCAGGTGGACGACGACTACGCCCGCTCGCTGGCCGCCTACCGGCTGGCCGACGTGCTGCTGGTCAACCCCATCCGCGACGGCATGAACCTGGTGGCCAAGGAGGGCCCGATCCTGTCCGACCGCGGCTGCGCGCTCGTGCTGTCAAGGGAGGCGGGCGCGGCCGCCGAGTTGTCCGCCGACGCCTTGATGATCAACCCCTTCGACGTGTCGGGGACCGCGCAGGCCCTGCACGAAGCGCTCGGCATGCCGGAT
>DATJQX010000112.1:0-2330 GCA_035505275.1 Streptosporangiaceae bacterium
CCCGACGTGTCCAGGGCCATGGACGAGCAGCTCGCTGGCGGCGTCAAGCCCTGGGCGCGCCCTCGCACATTGAAGGTCGTGATGGTCCGGCGCGGCGTCCCCGGCATCGTGCCGTACGAGACGATCTTCGCGGTGGCGTGGGTCCGGGTGGCGGACTGCAGGCAGACGTAGACCGACGTTCCGGCGGAGCTGAGGCTTGCCGCCGCCACGCTGGAACCGTCCGCCGCGCGGGGTACGGCCTGGCGGTACACAATCCGGCTGCGCTCGGCCGCCGTGCCCGCAGGTGCATCGGTGCTCAGCACCCGCACGCTCTGCTGCGTGAACAGCCCGTCAGCCTGGGACGCCGAATCGGCGGCGAAACCGAGCAACCGGCCGTTGGCCGACATCGACAGCGGCCCCTGCAGGGCCAGGTTTCCGGTGCTGACTCCGCCCAGGCTCATGTCGCCCCACCGCCGCGTCCGGCCCGTCGATACCTGCAGTACTCCGAGATAGCCGGACGCGCCTTTCGAGCAGCCGCTGATCGCATAGCCGATGACCCGGCCGCCGTCCCCGACGGCCAGGGACCATAGTTCACCGGGCAGCGCCGGGCCGAGCGGTGTCAGCGCGCCCGGCCGCCCGCCGGCGTTCAGCCGGACCCGGTAGAGCTGAGTCGCGCAGGCCCCGGTGCCGTCCAGGGCGACGACGAAGCTGCCCGGCCCGACCGCGGCCAGGCCGGTGACGCCATCGGCCGTGGTCGCGCGGACGTCCTGCCAGATAAGCGCGCCGGTGCCGGCCGCGCGGACCTGGAGCGGACCGTTGCCCTCCCCGGAGCCCTGGGCATCCGCGAAGAACCGAGGCTGGACGACCGGCGCGGGAGCGCCAGCGGGCTGCGCACTTGGCTCCTGCCGACGCGGGGCGACCCCGTCACCTGAACGTCGGGCGACAGCGAACACGCCGGCCGCCACGACGAGCACGCCGACCAGGCCGAGCGCGACTCTCCTGCGGCGGCGCCGCGCACGTTCGCGCGCCTCCTTGATCAGGGCCTGCGCCTCGGCGTCACTCTCGGAACCAGGCGCCGCTAGCGGCGCGACAGTCTTGATGGTGCTAGCGCGACTATCACCTTTCATGGTGCTAGTCTGATTGTCATCATGCGACGTGTCAAGGTTGACCGGCAGGACCCGCTGCCGCTCTACGAACAGGTGTGCGCGGAAATCCGCCGGGCCATCGCCGACGGCGAGATCGGCCCCGGAGAGCGGCTGCCGCCCGCCCGGGATCTGGCGGCCGTGCTGGACGTGAACAGCAACACGGTGTTCCGGGCGCTGCGGGTGCTACGGGACGAAGGCCTGGTCGAGTTCAGGCGCGGACGCGGGGTCACCGTCATTGGCCCCGCGCGCCGAAGCGCCGTTCTGGCCCGGACCCGCGAACTCGTTCAGTTCGCCCGGCGCCACGGCTATGGCCGCGAGGAACTCATAAAGATGATCGAGGACATCGGCCCGACGCCCGGCCCTCTGGCCTGAGCCTGAGCCTCAGCCTGAGCATCAGGCCAGCCGTCAGGCCGGGACGATGTTGACCAGCTTCGGCGCCCGCACGATCACCGTGCGCACGCCCCGGTCCCCCAGGGCCCGGCTGACCCCGGGCGCGGCCAGGGCCAGCTCGCGCAGCTCATCCTCGCCGATGCCGGGCGGGACCTGCAGCCGGTCGCGCACCTTGGCGTTCACCTGGACCACGCACGTCACCAGGTCCTGAACCAGCAGCGCCGGGTCGGCCGAGGGCCAGCCCGCCTTCGCGACCGACGCCTCGTGACCCAGCAGCTCCCAGCACTCCTCGGCGGTGTACGGGGCGAACAGCGACAGCAGCACGGTCAGGGTCTCCGCCGCCTCGCGGACCGCCGGGTCGGCGGCGCCCGGCCCGGAGTCGATCGTCCTGCGCGCGGCCGTGGCCAGCTCCATCAGCCGCGCGATCGCCACGTTGAGCCGCCGCGCCTCGATCAGCCTGGTGACCTCGTCGATGGTCTGGTGCGTCACCTTCCGCAGCTCACGGTCGCCGGTCTCCGGAGCCGGCCAACCGCCGGGCCCCACGCCCACGCCCACGCCAGCGCCCGCCGCGTTGACCTCGGCCGCCAGCCGCCAGACTCGCCCCAGGAACCGAACCGACGCCTCGGGCTTCACGTCGGCCCAGTCGATGTCGTCGGCCGGCGGGCTTGCGAAGATCATCGTGAGCCGGATCGCGTCCACCCCGTGCGCGGCCAGCTGCTCGCCCAGGTCGACGCCGTTGCCCAGCGACTTCGACATCGCGCGGCCCTGGTTGATCACCTGGCCCTGGTTCAGCAGCCGGGTGAACGGCTCGTCGAA
>DATJQX010000113.1:0-2003 GCA_035505275.1 Streptosporangiaceae bacterium
GACGAACATCAGCATCAGGTAGGCGGCGGGCGCCTGCCGGACGAACGGCGTGATCCAGCCCGCGACCTCGGGCCGCTGTGCCGCCAGCAACCCGACGACCTCGCCGTCGCGCTCCGCGAGCCAGGTCCACGGGCTGGGCCCGGCGACCAGGCTGGCGGCCTGCTCCTCGAGGGCGGCGAGCGTCCCGGCCCGTTCGGTGACCGTGCCGAACAGCGAGTCCCACCGGATGACCTCGAGGCCGAGCCGCGCCACGGTGCGGGTGTCGCCTGGCCCGGCTCGCCGGATCCGCAGGCCGCCCGCTGTCCGACGATCAAGATCAAGATCATTTTTCCCGAACGTACCCGTGCTTCTCCCCGCCCCTCCCGGCACTGCCCGGGCGGCGAGGACCTCCAGCGGGGCAAGCCCGTGGCGCAGCAGCGCGCCCACGCCGTCCACATCCCGGCAGGGCCAGTCGACCATCGCCGCGGTGTCCGGATCGGCGGTTCCCGGCACGCCGGCCAGATGCTCGCGCCACCGCTCGAGCAGCCCGTCAAGACCGCTGGCCACGCCGGGACCGGCGACCTCGGCCCACAGCCTGAACCTGCGGGCGGCTCCCCAGGACACGTCAAGGCTCTCCGGCGGTCCCGCCCAGTGCTCGCAGTGCCCGGCGGCCGCGGGCCGCCCGTCGCGCCCGCTCACGATCAGCGGCGCGCCGCAGCCCGGCGCCGCCGGCCACGGCACGGCCGCCGGCAGCAGCGGGTCGATCCGCCGCCAGCGCTCGAACATCCGCGCCCGGACGTCGCCCGCCGGATCCGTAGTCACTCCTGCGATTGTGCCGCGCGAAAGATCCGCTGCGGACGCCATTTCCTCTGAGCGTACATAAATGGCCTGGCCACATCCGGAACGTCGGCAAAAGCCGGGATCCCCGGGCCGGAGTTCAACCGACGGGCTGACAACGTAGTTCCACCGACGGGTTGAAGACCCCTTGGGTGGCTTCCGCGTAGCGTCCCCGAGTGCAGGCAAACGGGACTTTCTGCGATTCGGAGGTACGGGGAATGGAACGACGTACGGTACTCAAGGCGCTGGCCGCGTTGCCGGCGGTTTCCTGGCTGGCGGCGTCCGGGTCGGCCGCCGCCAGCGTGCAGCAAGCCCGGTGGGTACGGCCCGGCGAGCCGGGCTGGCCTACCCCGGCGGAGTGGGCGGCGCTCGGCGAGATCGTCGGCGGGCGCCTAGTGAAGGTGCAGTCGGCCTTCACCGTCTGCGACCCTAACGCGGGCAGCGCCGCGTGCAGCAATCTGTTCACGAACCTGAAGGACCCCTTCTACATCGATCAAAGCGTCAACCTGACCCAGACCCTCGGCTGGACCGATGCCTTCACCTCGCAGCCCAGCGCGTACGCGGTGCTGGCCGCCAGCAGCGCCGATGTCGCGGCCGCGGTGAACTTCGCCCGCGAGCACAATGTCCGCCTCGTGGTGAAAGGGGGCGGTCACAGCTATCTCGGAACCTCGAACGCGGCCGATTCGCTGCTCATCTGGACCAGGCCCAACATGCAGGCCATCGAGCTCAACGACAGTTTCGTGCCGCAGGGCGGGGCGGGCCTGGCCGAGCCCGAGCCGGCGGTGAGCCTGGGCGCCGGCTGCATCTGGCTAGACGCCTACAACGCCGTCACCACCGTGGCGGGCCGCTACGTGCAGGGCGGGGGCTGCACCACCGTCGGTGTCGGCGGGCTGACGCAGGGCGGGGGCTTCGGCAGCTACTCCAAGGAGTTCGGAACGGCCGCGGCGAATCTGCTGGAGGCGGAGGTCGTCACCGCGGACGGGGCCGTGCGCGTCGTGAACGCGTTCCAGGACCCGGACCTGTTCTGGGCACTCAAGGGCGGCGGAGGCGGGACCTTCGGCGTCGTCACCCGGTTCACGATGCGCACCCACCCGCTGCCCAACTACCTGGGCGGGGTGAGCGCGACGATCAGCGCCACGTCCGACGCCGCCTACCAGGCGCTGGTCGCGCAGACGATCTCGTTCTAC
>DATJQX010000114.1:0-3058 GCA_035505275.1 Streptosporangiaceae bacterium
GCGACAACGAAGGCGAGGATCGTCGGGGCCTCGGCCAGCGACAGCGGCCCGGAGGAGAACAGGTTGTCGACGTAGACCGGGAGGGTGTAAGGGTGGTAGGCGAGGACCACGACCGTGCCGTACTCCCCGAAGGCCCGCAGCCACATGAGGATCATCCCGGTCCGGAGGCCGTCCGCCGCGGCGGGCACGTCGACACGGAGGAACCGGGCCAGCGGACCGTGGCCGAGGGTGGCGGCGACGTCGCCCAGGGACGGGTCGACGGCACGGAAGGCGCTGCGGGCAATCACCACCAGGAACGGCGCGGCGGTGAACGACTGGGCGATCACGACCCCGTACATCGTCTGGGTGAGCCGCTCCCCAGACAGCTGGCCGAGGAACGAGTACGGGCCGACGATGTAGATCAGCAGAATGCCGCTGATGAGAGGCGGCACGGCCAGCGGGAGCTGGACGACCACGCCCACCGCCGAGGACAGCCACCCTCGGCGGCGGGCCAGGACGTAGGCCAGCGGGATGCCGGTCACCACCCCGATGAGCAGCGAGATGGTGGCGCCCTCGACCGACACCCACAAGGCCGACCAGAGCCCGGGGACGTTCCAGCCTTCGTTATGCCCGCCGATGACTCGGTAGACGAACGCCCCGACCGGATATCCCAGGTAAAGGACCAGCAGGGCGCCGAGCCAGCGGAGCGGGCGCGGCGACCTGCCCTGGGTCACGACTTGATGACGCTGGCGAGACCGCTCGGGACGCCTGACCCGGTCACCTTCGGCGGCGAGACGATTTCGAACTTGTCAGCCGTCATCTCTGCTTTGCCGGTGGAGCCGAGGAGGAACTTGATGAAGGCCTCGGCCGCGGCCATGTGGGGGGCGTTCTTGACCAGCGTGATCGTGTAGTCGCCGGCGAGGTTGACGCCGGTGAGCGTCACGAAGGGACTGTCCTGGGAGATGGCGTCGGCCTCGTACATGAACGCACCGTCGAGCGCCCCGGTCTGGATGTCGGCCTCTTCAGGATCCTCCACGTACTCGTCCGACGACTCCGTCGCGAGCGTCTTCAGCGCCGGCAGATTCTGCGCCGTCGCCGTCTGCTCGAGGGCTTCGGCGGCCAGCACGCCGCCCGGGTCCTGAGACGGGTTGGTCCGCCCGAGGCGGAACCCGGGCATGGTGATCACCTTGTACCAGGGCATGGTCTGGAGGTCCTTGGCGAACTTGCTCTTCGGGTAGTACCCGAGGACCTCCGGCGACGCGGCGAAGGCCGCGTACCACGAGACCCAGTCACCGTTTGCGCTGCCCATGAGGGTGCTGTCCACCGCCGGCGAGGCGCTGACGAAGACGTCGGCGACAGCGGTCTTGTTCTTGATATCGGCCGCCAGAGTCCCCGACCCGTGCGAGGTGTCGACCAGCGTGTAGCCGGTTGCGGCGTGGAACGCCGGTCCGACGGACTTGGTCATCAGGGTGTCGAGGGACCCGGCGGAGAACACGTCGACGTTGCCGCTGGGTTTAGCGCTCGCGGAAGGCTTCGAGCTGGCGGGAGAGCTGCTGCAACCAGCAGCGGCAAGCCCGATGCAAGCAATAGATGCAACCGCGGCGATCTGCGCGCCGCGCCGTTGGGTTAGAGCCACCATTTGACTGACGATAGCTAACAAGGGTTGCGCACCACAAGAATCATGGACATGCCGTGACTTTGCTGTTCCCTGGCTCGTCAGCGCAGCCAAAGCCAGGAAATGGCCAGGTGAGGCGACCGCCTCCTGGTGGCATGCCGGCAGCCGGGGGGCCAACTGCCCGGCGCGAAAATCGGGCTTACCCGGCGGGTGGGCCCGCCCGGTCCGCGTCGCGGGCGGCGGCCTCGGTCAGCCTGCGGTCCAGGTAACGGCGCTCGGCGTCGGTCGCGGCCAGGTCACGGGCCGCCCGGTAGCTGGCCGCGGCCTCGCCCCAGCGGCCCAGACGGCGCAGCAGGTCGGCGCGGGTCGCGGGCACCAGGTAGTAGCCGCTGAGCGCGCCCGAGGCCTCGATGGCGGCCACGAGGCCGAGCCCGGCGTCCGGGCCGTCCGCCATCGCCACGGCGACCGCCCGGTTCAGCTCGATCACCGGCGACGGCGCGACCCTGGCCAGGTGCCCGTAGAGCATGGCGATCTCGGCCCAGTCGGTGTCGGCCGCCTCCGCTGCGGTGGCGTGACACGCGGCGATCGCGGCCTGGAGCTGGTACGGCCCGGGCCGCCCCCGGCGCAGCGCTGCTTCGAGCACGGCCGCGCCCTCATCGATCTCAGACCGCACCCACCGGCGGCGGTCCTGGTGTTCGAGCGTCACCAGGTCGCCGGCGTCATCCACCCGGGTCGCCCGCCGCGCGTCGTGCAGCAGCATGAGCGCCAGCAGGCCCAGCGCCTCGGGCTCGTCCGGCATCAGCAGCGCCAGCGCCCGGGCCAGGCGGATGGCCTCGGCGCACAGGCCCTGGCGGACCAGGGCGGCGCCAGCGCTGACCGCGTAGCCCTCGTTGAACAGCAGGTAGAGGACGGCCAGTACCCCTCCGGTGCGTTCGGGCAGCAGGTGCGCCGGCGGGACCCGGTACGGGATCCCCGCGTCGCGGATCTTGTGCTTGGCCCGGACCAGGCGCTTGGCCATGGTGGGCTCGGGCACCAGGAAGGCCCGCGCGATCTCCGCGGTGCTCAGCCCGGCGAGTGCCCGCAGCGTCAGCGCCACGCGCGCCTCCAGGGGCAGCGCCGGATGGCAGCACGTGAACATCAGCCGCAGCCGGTCGTCGCGGATCCCGCTCTCGTCGTTCTCATCCGGCTCGTCGATGGGTGCCAGCATGGCTGCCTCCCTGAGCTTGGCGGCCTCGGCCGCGCCGCGGCGCAGCCGGTCCAGAGCCCGGTTGCGCGCCGCCGTGGTCAGCCAGGCACCGGGACGGCGCGGGACTCCGTCGCGCGGCCAGGTCTTCAGCGCCTGCGCGAACGCGTCCTGGGCGCACTCCTCGGCCAGGTCCCAGTTGCCGGTCATCCCGATCAGAGTCGCGACCACCCTGCCCCACTCCTGGCGGAACGCGTCGGCAACCGCTCCGCCCGGGTCCG
>DATJQX010000115.1:0-3429 GCA_035505275.1 Streptosporangiaceae bacterium
GCGCATCGGCGCGTCGCCCTTCTGGATGTGGTCGTCGGAGTGGCACAGGCCGGCCGCGTAGAACTTGATCCTGACCTCGTTCGCCTTCGGGTCGTCCAGCTCAAGCTCGGTGATCTCCCACGGCTGGCCGGGCACGCGGCAAACCGCGGCTCGCGTGGTGATGCTCATCTGGACCCCTCTCTCGGGTGGGTGCCTGGGGTTAGGTCAATAATCCAGCAGCCACCAGGAGCGCGCCACCACCGCGCTTTTCAGTTCGAGCGCGGAAATTTAGGCTGCCGCCACAAGCGTTACCGGTCCGTCGAGCGCCCGCGCCGGAAGCGGCGCAGCCACAGCAGGCCGAAAACGGGAAGGACGAGCGGGACGAAGCCGTAGCCGCTGCCGTAGCCAGACCACACGGTGGCGTCGGGGAAGGTGGCCGGGTCGACGATGCTCCAGGTGCCGACCGCCAGCACGCCGGCGAATTCCACCGAGCAGGACACGAGGGCGATCCGGCGGGCTGTCGGGCTGCCGTTGGCGAGGGTGACCGTGGCGATGATGTAGACCACGGCGGCGAAGGCCGAGAGGAGGTAGGCGACCGGGGCGTGGTGGAACTTCGTCGCGATCTGCACGCTGGCCCGCGCGGAGGCGGAGAGCGCGAACAGGCCGTAGACCGCGACGAGCAGCCTGCCCGGGCCCGTCCTGGTCGAGTCGGGCGGCGATGCCTTCTGCTCGGGCGGTGCCATGGGCTCAGACATGGATGACCGGCCAGATCTCGTGGAACCGGACCATCAGGATGGCCGCGACCAGCCCGCCCACGGCGATAACCGCCGGGCCCCACCGTGATCGTTCCACCGCCCCCCAGAACCCCGCGATCAGCGGGACGAGCGGCGCCGCGATCAGGTATCCGACGAGCGTCGGCACCGAGGAGGGACGCCCGCCGCCGGCGAGCCGGGCCACGATGATGCCAACCAGGACGAGGAGCAGGATCTCGAGGACGCCAACCGCGACGAGCAGGACAAGGCCTACTCGCCGGTTGAGGGCCGTCATCAGCAGCGCGTACGCGGCGAGCGCGAGACCGTAGATGATGATCGTCGTCGGAACGGCATCGCTCACGGCGACATGTTACTACGTTTCGTAGTAAGCGGCGCCGGGCGGACGCCGTAGCCGGCCAGGCCTTCGGCTAGGAGCTCGAGCGCTTTCTGACCCTCGGCGTAGACGGCCCGGGCGAACTGCCGCAGGTCGGCCGGGTTTTCCGCGATTCGCCGGCGGACGTAGTCGAGCATGGCCCGGTGGAAGCCGATCAGGGTGTTCGCCACGACCGAGGGCGTCAGGTCGCCGGGGCTGGCGCCGGTTTCTTCCGCTAGGAGAGCGGCGAGCGAGTCGGCGTAGCGCGCGAGGATCTGCTGCTCGCGGGCGGCCAGCGCGGGGCTGGAAGCGATCATCCGGGAGGCCGCCAGCAGGGCGTCCGCGCTGGCCGGGTCGGTGGCGGCCAGCAGGCCGCGGGGCTCCAGGATGAACCGGCCGAACGCCCGCAGGACCCCTTCGCCGGACGGGCGGTCGCGGACGGCCTGGAGGAGCTGCTCTTCGAAGGCCTCCAGGCCCTGGAAGACGAGGTCTTCCTTGGTGGGGAAGTAGTTGAACACGGTCGTCTCTGACAGTTCCGCCGCGCGGCCGATCTGCGCCACGCTCACGTTCTCGAAACCGCGCGCGGCGAACAGCTCCCGGGCCGTGTCGGTGATGAGCTGGCGGGTCTTGTGCTTCTTGAGCTCCCGCAGGCCGGGTTCCTCCCTCATGGCCGTGACGGTACTACAAATGTCTTGACACCTCAAATCTTGTGTTACTACATTTTTTGTGTAACCCAAGATTGATGAGAGCGCCCGCATCAAGGAGACCGCATGACCGAGCAGATCGATGAGTTCCTGACGGCATGGACCACCGCCGAGCAGGCAGGGGACACCCAGGCCCTCGAGCAGTTGCTGCTCGCCGACTTCTATGGCGTCGGGCCCCTCGGGTTCATCCTGCCCAGGGCCGCCTGGCTGGCCCGCCACCGTCCGGGCGGCCTGACATATGAAGCCTTCGGCCTCGCGGATGTGCAAACCCGCGTGCTCGGGCCCGTCGTCAGGCTCAAGGAGGCGCGAGCCCGCGAGCTCGGGCCCGTCGCTGTCGTCACCGCGCGCACCAACACCCAGGGCACCTACCAGGGCCACCCCGTCCCCGAGGCGGCCCGCGCCACCCTCGTCCTGGTGCATGACACGAACGGCTGGAAGCTCGCGGCCATCCACATGAGCTTCGTCGCCGGCACCCAAGGCGCCCCGCCCGTCCCCGGCCCGGCCCCGCAGGCCGGCCAGGGCGCACCGAAATGAGGACCCGGGCCATGGCGGCACCCCAGCGACCACTGGCCGACGGCAGCCGCGGACGGCGCATCAAAGAGGCCGACCGCCGCCTGATCCGCGTGTTCATCGGTGCCCACCGCCGGCTCCTCGCCGCCAGCCGCGGCCGGATTCTGGGCCGGATGGGGGGACACCCGCTGCTTATCGTGACCACCACCGGCCGGCGAACGGGCCAGCCGCACAGCACGCCGGTGATCGGCATCCCCAGCGGCGCGGACTGGCTCGTGGTCGCCAGCAACGGCGGCGCGGCCACCCAGCCGCTCTGGGTGCGCAACATCGCGGCCAGCGCCCAGGTCACCGTCCGGCGCGGCACCCGGACCGAGCCCTTCCACGCCCGGATCCTGCCGCCCCGGGAACGCTCCGAGTGGTGGCCGAAGCTCGTCCAGGCGTATCCGCCGTACGGCACGATGCAGGCCAAGACCGACCGCGAACTCCCCGTCGTCCTGCTCGCCCGTATTCCCTCTTGACGGAAGTCCCCGGGAGCAGTAGTCACACTGTAACTACGTTTGCCCGAGGAGGCGCAAGTCGTGGAAGCACGTGAGGCCTTGCTCGCCCGCGTCAGTGCGGCGGACGGGACGACCGAGATCAGGGACCCAGCGACCGGCGAGGTGATCGGAAAGGTCACCTACGGCACGCCCGAGGACGTCAAGGCCGCCGTGGACACGGCCGCGGCAGCCCAGCCCGCGTGGGCCGCGCTGAGCGACGAGGAGCGTGTCGCCTACCTCAACCGGGCTGCCGACACCATCGAGGCGCGCGCCGAGGAGCTTGCCTACGCGATCGTCCGCGAGCAGGGCAAGCCCATCAACGGCCTCGGCGCCCGTTACGAGGTCGCGGGCTGCGTCGGCTGGCTGCGCGCGACCGCCGCGACCCCGCTCCCGACGGAAGTCCTGGTCGACGACGACACGAACCACGCCGAGCTGCACTACCGCCCGATCGGCGTCGTCGGCGCGATCACCCCCTGGAACTGGCCGCTGATCATCGCCACCTGGCAGATCGCACCCTCCCTGCGGATGGGCAACACGGTCGTCCAGAAGCCGAGCGAGTACACCACGCTCTGCGG
>DATJQX010000116.1:0-65420 GCA_035505275.1 Streptosporangiaceae bacterium
TGGCCCGGCCCCCAGCGGGTCAGGACGACACAGCGGCGGGGAGGGTCGTAGCGGCCCGACATGCGCGAGCCGGGGTCGAGGTAGACGCGGCCGATCATGCTGGCGTGCTCACCCGCGCTATAAGCTGCCAGGAAACGGACACACGAACCCGGAAGGGCATCATATGGGCGATCTCCTGATGTGGCTGGTGACGGCCGTCATCGGTTTCTTCGCGGGCCGCGACACCGCCAAGGTGCCGATAAAGAAGGTGCCCGCTGCGGTCGTCCACCTGCCCGCCCAGGCCGCCTCGCATCTGGTCGACCAGGTGGGGACGTCCCTGCTCCAGCTGGTCGAGCACGTCGTGTTCGCCGTCGGCCTGGTGGCCATCATCGCCGCCCTCTTCTTCATCGCCTGGCGCCACCGCCCCGGACGGGTACGGTTAGGGACGATAATCGTCGCCCGTCTCGCCGAATGTCGTAGCGATCAGGCGAGCCACCGGCCTGGGCGGCGACGCATCTCCCGTTCGGTAAAATTCACTGGCTTGCCACCAGGCCAGGCGAGGCGCTGACCGTGATCGAGGCCGAAGTGCTCGAAGAGGTCGGCCTGACCGGAGCGCAGTCCCGCCGGCAGGTCATGGTGCGCGGTGTCCGCGTCAACGACCTCGTCGGCAAGCGCTTCTGGATCGGCGAGGTCGAGTGCCTGGGGACCGAACTCTGCGAGCCATGCCTGTACCTGCAGAAAATGACCCGCCCCGGCGTCATCAAGGAGCTCATCCACCGCGCCGGCCTCCGGGCGGACATCCTGTCCGGAGGAACGATCAGCGTCGGCGATCGGGTGCTCGACGATCAATCTTTGGCCGAACGAATCGGCTGAGCCCTACTGAGCAAGCCGCCCGGCTTGGAGCGCATGTCCGCCTCGGTGCGGGCCGCGTCCGGACTGGCCAGCTCCGCGACCGGGACGTCGAGCACCTCGGCCACCTCCGGCGGCTGCGGCCGCCAGGCGGACGCGGGCGACACGTCGTGCAGGCGGGCCACGAATGGCCAGACCAGGTAGCCGCTGCTGGCGGTGCGTCGCGGGCAACTGGGCGAGTATCTCGACCTGGGCCGAAGCTGCCCCGCTTCGTCCCGGTAGAAGGGGATCAGCACCGTGGCCTGCCGGAGAACCTCCTCGCTCACCTCTCGACCATTCCCGGCCCGCGCCAGTCACCGGGAGGATCCGGGTTCTCGGGAGGATTTGGGGCACTATAGCCTCCCATTTTCTCCCGCAAGCCCGAATTCTCCCGCGAAACTCATTAGACTTCCGTACACCTGATCGAATAGGAGCGGGTGAGGCGGGAGAGACCGCTGAGAATTCAGGCCGGGACGGAGAGGGAGAGGCCGTACTGGCCCGCGGAATCCGTCCACCAGGTTCGCATCGCGAAGCCGGCCGCGGCGAGTTCGGCTTGCACCCCCTCGCGGCGGAACTTGGCGGACACCTCGGTACGCATCTCCTCCCCGGCGGCGAAACTCGCTGTGAGCCCGATCCCGGGCAGGTGCACCGTCTGGGCGGGCGCCGAACGCAGCCGCATCTCGATCCACTCGGCCTCGGCGTCCCACACCGCCACGTGCTCGAACTCGTCACGGTCGAAGTCGGCGCCGAGCTCGGCGTTAAGCACCGACAGGACGTTCTTGTTGAACTCGGCGGTGATCCCGGCTTCGTCGTCGTACGCGGCCACCAGCGTCGCCGGGTCCTTGACCAGGTCGGTGCCGAGCAGGAAGAAATCGCCGGGGCTCATCCTGGCCCGCAGGCTAGCGAGGAACGACGCGCGCTCATCGGGGACCATGTTCCCGATCGTGCTGCCGAGGAAGGCAACGAGCCTGGGGGCGGGCGCCTCGCCGTCGGCGGGCAGCCCGAGGTAGGAGGTGAAGTCGGACAGCACGGCGCGCACGTCAAGTCCCGGATACTCGGCGGTCAGCGCGTCCGCCGCCATGACCAGGGCCGGCTCGCTGACGTCGACCGGCACGTAGCACCGCAGCGTGCCCGCCGCGCGCAGCGCGTCGAGCAACAGCCGGGTCTTCTCCGAAGAGCCCGACCCCAGTTCCACGAGCGTCCTGGCCCCCGTCTGGGCGGCGATCTGACCGGCGGTGGCCTGCAGGATCTCCCGCTCGGCGCGGGTCGGGTAGTACTCGGGCAGTTCGGTGATCTTCTCGAACAGCGCGCTGCCCTGGGCGTCGTAGAACCACTTGGGCGGCAGCGACTTCGGGACCGATGTCAGCCCGCCGCGCGCGTCCTCGCGCAGCGACTCGGCCAGGAAACCGGGCGGCAGTCGGCGGTCAAGTGAAGTCAACGGATCGCGATCCTTCCATCAAGGGTGGGCGTGACATCCGGGACGCTCAGGTTCACGGCGGGCAGCGGCATGACGCTGACCTGCTCGGGAACCGCCGTGACGACGGACCCGCCGGGGACCACCATCCAGCCCGGCTCATCGTCCGCGGGCTCGGAGGCGACCGTGACGCCGCCGCCGGCCTGGCGGTAGTACAGCGTGTGACCCGCCGCGGTGGCGGCGATCACGCGGCCGTCGGTCAGCAGGAAGTTGAACCGGCCGGTCACGCCCGCAGTGTGCAGCGCCCCGATCGTGTCGGTAAGCGCCTGCGCGGGCGCCAGGCCGGCGCGGAGCCGGTGCAGGACCAGCGCCCAGGCCAGCGCGGAATCGACGCGGGCTTCCAGTTCCAGCAGCGCGGCGGTCGGCAGCGTGGCTGCCACCCCGACGGTGGACGCCGGCCACCCGTCGAGCACGCCGTTGTGGCTGAACAGCCAGCGGTCATGGCGAAACGGCCCGACCGCGGCCGGGCCGTGGCCGGTGCCCGGCGTCGCGTTGCGGACGGCCGCCAGGAGCGCGCCGGTCCGGGTCACCCTGGCCAGGTCGGCGAGGGACTCATCGGCCCAGATGGGAACCGCCTGCCGGTACCTGGCCGGCTCGGGGTCTCCAGCTGCGTACCAGCCCACGCCGAACCCGTCCGCGTTGACCGCGGCGGGGCGCTGCAAACGCGGCGCCCAGGCTTGGGTGTACAGGCCGTGCGGCGGGTCGATGACGACCGAACGCAACGTGACCGGCGGCCCGATATAGGCCAGGTGGCGGCACATCAGGCGGGATCCGGCTCCGCGGACCTGGCGGTGCGGAACCCGGAGAAGATCTGCCGCCGGATCGGGTAGTCCCAGTTCCGGAACGTACCGCGGCAGGCCACCGGGCTGACCGCGAACGACCCGCCGCGGAGCACCTTGTACTCCGGCCCGAAGAACACCTCCGAGTACTCGCGGTACGGCCAGGCGGCGAACCCCGGGTACGGCAGGAAATCCGAGCTCGTCCATTCCCAGACGTCCCCGATGAGCTGCCGGGCCCCGCACGGCGCCGCGCCGGCCGGGTATGAGCCCGCGGGGGCGGGGCGCAAGAACTGCTGGCCGAGGTTGGCCAGCGAGGCCTCGGGCTCGGCGCTGCCCCACGGGTACCGGCGGGACTGGCCGGTGGCCGGGTCGAACCTGGCGGCCTTCTCCCACTCGGCCTCGGTCGGCAGCCGCCGGCCCGCCCAGCGGGCGTAGGCGTCCGCCTCGTACCAGCAGACGTGTACCACGGGCTCGTCCGGCGTGACCGGCTCGGTCTTGCCGAACACCGTCCGGGCCCACTGCCCGCCGTCCGCGCTCCAGTACATCGGCGCGGAGAGCCCGACTCGCTGCCTGTGGTCCCAGCCGGCCTCGGTCCACCAGCGCGGGTCACCGTATCCGCCGTCCGCGATGAACTCGGCGTACGCGCCGCAGGTCACCGGGGTGGTGTCGATGAAGAACGCCGCGACGTCCACGGTGTGGGCCGGCCGCTCGTTGTCTAGTGCCCAGGGCTCGGTGGAGGTGCCCATCGTGAACGGGCCGCCGGGCACGAGGACCTCGTACGGCAGCCGGGACGCGTCGGCCGGCGCGGGCCCGGGTTCGGGGGCGGCCAGCACCGGGGCTCCTGGCCGGATCTGGTGGGTGATCAGCATGGTCTCGTCGTGCTGCACCTCGTGCTGGGCGATCATGCCGAACGCGAACCCGTCGCCGAGCAGCCGCGAGCCGCTGAACCGTGAGCGGTCGAGCAGGTCCAGGACGCGGCCGCGGACCTCGTGGCCGTAGGCGCGCGCCTGGTCGGGCGGCAGCAGCGGCAGCGTGGGGCGCTCCGAGCGGGGGTGCTCGAACGCGTCGTACAGCGGGTCGATCTCGGGATGCATGGGCTCACGGCCGCCGACTTCCCGCAGCAGCCACAGCTCCTCCTGGTTGGCCACGTGCGCGAGGTCCCAGACCAGCGGGGACATCAGGGGTGAGTGCTGCCGGACCAGGTCAGCCTCGTCCACGCAGCCGGTGAGCAGGGCCGTGCGCCCGCGCGCGCCGGTCAGTTCCGCCGCGATCCGCTCGCGAAGGGCGGCCCCCTCGAGCCGTGACTCACTCATGTGACTGTCACTCCCTTGAGTTGGTCGTCCGCCGGACATCGGCCGGCGAGTACGTAGCGTTCGGTGAAGTCGGCGACCGCCCGCCGGACCGGGGCGGGCGCCCCCGACCGGTCAAGGGCGGCGTTGGCCGCCTCGAAGCACTCCTTGCTGGCCTTGCCGATGTGCGGGTCGGCCGGGCCGTTCCTGGCCGCGCGCAGCCACGCATCCTGGGTATCGGCCGACCGGTCCCATACCGGCTCGGCGGCGGCCATCGCCGCGTCGGCAGCGCGCTCGTCGTCGGCCAGGACCGCGGCCACCGCCGCGGGCACGATCCACCCGTTACCCGGCTGCGCGTCGATCATGCGCAGCTCCATGTGCCCGCGCGGGCGGACCGGCGGGAACAGCGTGGACAGGTGATAGTCCAGGTCCTCCTCGGTGGGCGCCCGCAGCGTGCCCGCGGCGTCGCCGCGCACCCAGTCGCGGAAGGTCAGACCCGGCGGCGCGCTCCAGTCGGCCGAGCCGGGTTCCCGTACGCACATGAGCGAGGCGTCAAGGGCGTACGCCGTCCACGCGTCGCGCGGGTCACCGTCCGCCAGGGGTTCCGGAGCACGGGTCCGGCCGGGGTCCATGTTCGACCACACCTGCTGCCTGGCCGAGCACCAGCCCGTCGGCTGCCCGTCCCGCAGCGGGGAGTTGGCGAACGCCGCCACGAGCACCGGCCCGATCGCGTGCAGTAGCCGCCAGCGCGAACGGTAACCGGACTTACCCGTCCCCTCGTCGCCTGAGTCCAGGCAGACCTGGACCGAGGCGGTTCCGCACATCATCTGCCGGCCCCACGGGCCGTCGCGGTCGAAGAACTTCTCCATCGCCTCGTAGCGCGGCAGGTCCAGCAATCGCCGAGGCGGCCGCAGCGGATCGAGGCCGTAGCCGCAAAGCTCGACGCCGGCCGCAGCCGCCGCGTCCCGCAGGGCGGCCAGATCACGCCCGGTCTCCTCGACGAGCTCACCGAGCGTAGCCGCGGGCGCCGAGCTGAGCTCAAGCTGCCCGCCTGGCTCAACGGTCAGGCAGGAGCCAGATGAAAGAGAAATTGGCTTATACCGAACGGGAACGCCTACGCGTCCTGAGCCGTCGGTGCCAGCTGTGCTAGCCCCCGGGGAACGATTCACCGGGATCCCGATCTTGTGGGGACTGTCCGTCCCCGCAGACTCACCTGGCCCAAAGCGGGCGAGTGTGGCGGCGACCTGCTCCGCCTGCACCGGCCGGGCTGGATCGCGGCGATCGCGGACCAGCCATTCGAGTTCGACGCCTACTCGTTCCGGCGGGCCGGTCTTGAAGCAGATTCCGTGGACGTGCGCTTCGGCGTCGGCTTCAGTGAAGCGCGCCCCCCTGATCACATTTCCACCCTACCCGATGGGTTTGTCTGGTCCCGGGATGGGGCCGTACCGTGTGTCCCATTACCCCCCATGACACGCCGTAATCGACAACCTGGCCTGCGCTCTTGGCCCCCTCTGGCAGGATGGAAGGCGATGAAGGTGCCGCCCGCGAGGATGCCGCTGCTGTTCCGGGGTAAGGCTGGGGAGCCGCCCGGTATCGTCGCCGTGGCCCGCGTCGACCGGAAGACGAAGAACATCGCGAGGCGCCTGAACCAGGGCGAGATCGCCGTCATCGATCACTCCGACCTGGACCGGGTCAGCGCCGAGGAACTGATCAGGCGGAAGATCTCCGCCGTGGTCAACGTCTCGGTGAGCATGACCGGGCGCTACCCGAACCTCGGGCCGCAGCTGCTGCTCAACGCGGGAATCCCGGTCGTCGACGACGTCGGGCCGGACGTGCTCGTCCGCGTCACCGACGGCACGATGGTCCGGCTGGACCAGGAGACCCTGTATCTCGGCGACACGGTCGTCGCGAAGGGGACGCTGCTGACGCAGGAGTCCGTGGACGCGGCGATGGCCGAGGCGCGGGCCATGGTGGCGGTGCAGATCGAGTCGTTCGCCGCCAACACGCTGGAGTTCCTCCGGCGCGAGCACCAGCTGCTGACCGACGGCGTCCGCTCGCCTGAGCTGGACACGGACATGGAGGGCCGGCACGTCCTGGTGGTGGTGCGCGGCTACCACTACCGCGAGGACCTGGCCGCCCTGCGCGCCTACATCCGCGAGTACAAGCCGGTCATGCTGGCCGTCGACGGCGGTGCCGACGCGCTGATGGAGGCCGGCTACGAGCCCGACGTGATCCTCGGCGACATGGACTCGGTGTCCGACGAGGCGCTGAGCTCCGGCGCGGAACTCGTCGTGCACGCCTACGCGGACGGCCGCGCCCCAGGGCTGTCCCGGGTCCGTGAACTGGGCCTGGAGGCGGTTACCTGCCCAGCCCCCGGGACCAGCGAGGACATCGCCCTGCTCCTGGCCGACGCCAGGGGAGCCAGCCTGATCGTCGTCGTCGGCACGCATCACACGCTCGAGGAGTTCCTCGACAAGGGCCGGCCCGGCATGTCGAGCACCTTCATCACGCACCTGCGGGTCGCCGGGAAGCTGGTCAACGCCCGTGGCGTCCACCAGCTCTACCAGAGCCGCATCTCCGGCTGGTCGCTGCTCGTGCTGGTGCTGGCCGCGGCGGTGACCGTGCTGGTCGCCGTGCTGTTCTCGCCCGCCGAACCTGTCCTGGCCAGGTACTTCGAAGTGACCTGGCACTCCTTTACCTACTGGCTGACCGGAAAGTTCTAGTGATCGACTTTCGCTATCACCTCGTCTCCATCGTGGCGGTGTTCCTCGCGCTCGCGATCGGGATCGTGCTCGGCTCTACCGAGCTGCAGGGACCCACGTACAACCTGCTGAACCAGACGACCGGCAAGCTGCAGACCGACCTTAACCAGGTGACCGGTGAACGGAACACGGCCCAGGCGCAGGCCAACCTCGGTGAGTCGTACGCCCAGGCCGTCGAGCCCGTGGTGCTGCATGACCTGCTGGCGGGCCAGCGGCTGCTGATCGTGACCGAGCCCGGCGCCTCAACCTCCGTGGTGTCCGGGATCGTCGACGCCGCCACGCAGTTCGCAGGGGCCACGATCACCGGGGAGATCGCCCTGCAGCCGAGGTTCTTCGACACCAGCGACACCACGCAGGACTACCTGAACCAGACCAACCTGGTCCTGGCCCGGGCCGACGGGATCGCGCTGGAGACCGGAACGACGTATCAGCAGCAGGCCGCGCACATCATCGCCAGCGAGATCCTCATCAAGGCTCCGGGCTCACGGTCCGCCCAGGGTTCGGCCAGCCCGTCCGCCTCCGGGCAGCCATCCGCCAGCCCGCAGGCCAGCACCGGGTTTTCCGCCGGGGTCGGCACCGGGTCGGACACGAACGCGGCCACCATGCTCACGGCCTACGCCAATTCCGGGTTCCTGACCACCAGCGGGCAGCCTGCCGTGCAGGCCACGCTCGCGGTGATCGTGACCCCGCAGACGGCGCCCAGCGACGGCAGCGCGGACCCGCTCGACCAGATGCTCGTCCCGCTGGCCGAGGAACTGGCCGCGAACAGTTCGGCCACCGTGGTGGCGGGGTCGTCGGCCGGCTCGGGCCCGGGCAGCCCGATCGCGGTCCTGCGGTCCAGCAACGTGGCGAACCAGGTGTCCACGGTCGACGACGCCGACTTCGTATCCGGGCAGAGCGTGGTCATCCAGGCGCTGGCGGTGCTCCTGGAGGGCGGCAAGCCGGGCAGCTACGGGACGACAAGCAACGGCGCGAGCACCGTCGCCCCGAGCCCTGCGCCCACGGCGAGCCCGAGCCCGACCGCATCACCGAGCGTGACCGCATCCCCGTCAGGCCCGAAGAAGGGGAAGAAGTGAGCGTCCGCCGTTCCCGGGCACCGGCCGGCCGGCCGCTGAGCGTGGCGGTGGCGGGGGTCGCGATCTCCGGCCTGGCCGCCGCCGGGGCCGCCAGGGGCGCCTACTCCGCCTTGAAGCGCCGGCCGCCGGGCGGAGAGAAGGCCTGGTCGCGGACCAACCACCGGGGCGAGGCCGTGACGCTCCTCGAGGGCCCGGCCGCCGCGGCCGGCGCGATAGCGGGCGTCCTCGCCCTGGCGAGCCTGCGGTCACTGGCCGGGTCCGGCCCGGGCCCGGGCCGGGCGGCCTGGCGGGTCGCCGCGGCGATGACCGTCGCCGGGGCCGGAGCGGCAGCGTTCGGGGCCTACGACGATCTGGCGGGCTCTACCGGCCGGCGCGGGTTCGGCGGGCACCTCGGCGCGCTCCGCCACGGCGAGGTGAGCACGGGAGCGGTGAAGCTCGGCGGCATCGGCACCGTCGGCCTGGCCAGCGCGGCCCTGACGGGAGGCGATGCCGCCGATGTCGCCATCAACGCCGGGCTGGTGGCCGGGTTGGCTAACCTGCTTAACCTTTTCGACCTGCGGCCGGGGCGCGCTATCAAGGCCGCGGTCGCCTCCAGCGCGCTCATCGTCCTCGGCGGCACGGGCACCGCGGGATCTGGCGCAACCGAGGCGCTGGTACCACCTCTCGCCGCGGCGCTGGCCGTGCTCCCGGAAGACCTGGGCGAGCGGGCGATGCTCGGCGACACCGGAGCCAACGCCGTGGGCGCCATGCTCGGTGCCGCCGCCTGCGGCCTGCCCCGCCCGGCCAGGGTAGCGCTCCTGGCCGGGATAGCCGCGCTGACCGCGGCGAGCGAGAAGGTCAGCTTCACCGCCGTGATCGCGCGAACGCCGGTCCTGCACCGGCTCGACATGCTCGGCCGCAGGCCGGCAAGCCCGGCGCGGGCGATCATGATTCCGGCGCAGCGGCAGGGCACGATAGGTCCGGCCGGGGACACTCACACGGGTCGCCCGGCCGAGGACACCGACACCGCCCCGCCGCAGGAGTGACCGTTCCCGTAGCCGGGCGGGGGAGTGCTCGGCAACGGAGCGTGGGGATCGGCCGCGCCGCGGTCCTGACCGACGGCGGCGATCCGCGCGCCGTCCTGTGCCGGGCGGAACGGGCATGAAGGTCGCGTTCGTACTGGGGACGAGCGCCGGCGGGACCGGGCGGCACGTCAAGATGCTCGCGGCCGGGTGCGCGGCCCGCGGCATGCCCGTGGCGGTGTTCGGTCCCGCGCAGACCGATCGCGCCTTCGGCTTCACCGGCGGCGCCTCTCCGGTCAGGTTCGCGGCGGTCGAGATCGCGGACCGGCCGCGGCTGCTGGCGGACCTGCGGGCGATCGCCAGGCTGCGCCGCCTTCTCGAAGCCGGCCAGCCCGACCTGGCCCACGCGCACGGCCTGCGGGCCGGGGCGCTCACCGCGATCGCGCTGGCCTTCTCCCGGCGGCGGGGCGGCGCACCGACCCCGCTGGTCGTCACCGTGCATAACGCGCCGCCCGAGGGCGCCCTCACGGGCGCCATCTACCGCGTGCTCGAGCTGATCGTCGCGCGCAACGCCGACTCGGTGCTCTGCGTCTCACCGGACCTGGAACAGCGGATGCGCGCCGCCGGCGCCCGGCGCGCCGCCCGGGCGGTCGTCCCGGCGCCCACCGTGTGGCTCATCGGTCCGCCAGCCGGCGACGCGCCGAGCCCGCTCCATGACGTTTCCACGGAAACGCGCGTAGCCCCCGGGTCGCCTGCCGGTCCACCGGTCGGCGATGCGGGGAGCCTGCCGGGAGACGTTTCCGCGGAAACGCCCGCAGCCCCGGAATCGCTCACCGCTCGACCCGCTGGGAACGCGGCGAGCCTGCCGGGAGACGTTTCCGCGGAAACGCGCGGACCCGTCGTCCTGGCCGTTGGCAGGCTGGCCGCGCAGAAGGGCTTCGGGACGCTGCTCGCGGCGGCCGCCCGCTGGCAGGACATCCGCCCGGAGCCGGTGCTGGTCATCGTCGGTGAAGGTCCGCTCGAGGCCGAGCTCAAGGGGCAGGCGGCCGCGCTCGGCCTCACGGTGGACTTCCCGGGCTCGCGGTCGGACGTGCCGGACCTGCTGGCGGCCGCCGCCGTTTTCGTCCTGCCGAGCGCGTGGGAGGGCCAGCCGCTCGTCCTGCAGGAAGCCCTGCGGGCGGGGGTGCCGATCGTGGCCACCCGTGCGGGGGGCACCCCGGCACTGGTAGGCGAGGACGCGGCCGTACTCGTTCCTCCCGGCGATCCGGACCTGCTGGCCCGCGCGGTGCGCGCCGTGCTGACCGAACCCGCCCTGGCCGTCCGGCTGCGAGCGGCCGCCCTGGCCCGGGCTGCCGCGCTTCCCGCCGAAGCCGACGCCATGGCCGCGGTGCTGGCCGAATACGACCTCATCACGCGGGGCGGCGGAGCGGTCAGGGCGTGATCCAGTCGTCCGCGATGCGCTCGGCGAGGTCCTCCAGCAGCGGTCCGGCCTGGTCGCGGCGTCGCGCCAGGTCAGGCTCGATGTCCGTGAGCGCGTAGGCGCGCGCGATGCCGATCGCCCGGAGCTGGGCCTCGGTAAGCGAGCACAGGCCGGCCACGGCGACCACCGGCAGGTCGCGGTCCACCGCCGCGACCGCCCTGGCCACCCCGGCCGGAGCCTTGCCGTGCAGGGTCTGCGTATCGATCGCGCCCTCGCCGGTGATGACCAGGCGGGCGTCCGGTAGCCGGTGGGTGAACGACAGCAGGTCCAGCATCACGTCAATGCCGTGGTGCATCGTGGCGCCGAGGAACATCAGCGCTGCGTAACCGATGCCGCCCGCCGCCCCCGCACCTGGGTCGTGCCGTTTCACCCGGCCGGCCGCGTGCTCGGTCACGTCCGCCCAGCGCGTCAGGCCGTCCTCGAGCAACGTCACGTCGGCCTCCGAAGCGCCCTTCTGCGGTGAGTAGACCGCCGCGGCGCCGTGCTCGCCGAGCAGCGGGTTGTCGACGTCTGCGGCGACGATGATCTCGATGCCCGACAGATCCCGTAGCTTCGACAGGTCGATCCTGGCCAGCCGGGCCAGGGCCGCTCCGCCGGGCGGCAGGTCCGCGCCCGACTCATCGAGGAGCCTGGCGCCCATGGCTGCGACCAGGCCCGCCCCGCCGTCGGTAGAGGCGACTCCGCCGAGGCCCAGCACGACCCGTTTCGCGCGCATCCGGACCGCCGCCAGCACCAGTTCCCCGACCCCGCGGCTGGACGCGGTCAGCGGTGCGGGCACTCCGCCGGGGAGCAGGCTGAGCCCGCACGCCTGGGCGGACTCGATGATCGCGGTTCCCTCGGCCGAGGCGAACGCCGCGGTGACGGGCCGCCCGGTCGGCCCGCGGACCCCCATCTCGATGCGCCGGTAACCGGCGGCCTCGGCCGCCTCCACGGTGCCGTCGCCGCCGTCCGCGACCGGCACCAGGACGCACCGCAGGTCAGGACGGGCTCGCTGCATTCCGGCGGCCACGTGCGCGGCGACCTGGGGTGCGGTGAGCGTTCCCTTGAACTTGTCGGGAGCGACCACCACGTGGCTCATTGAGCCATCAGATCACGGCCGCGCTCTCTCGGTAGGCGAGAATGCGGCTTCGCTCGGTTAAGAGCAGGTTTCGTCCCAGCGGCGCCTGACGGCGGCGAGGCCGTCCTCGGTCAGCGATCCGTACAGGCGGAGCCGCGCTACGCCGCCGTCGGGGAAGATGTTGAGCCGCAGGTGCGTGGCCGGCGCGCCGTGCACGCGGAACCGGTGTGGCGTGTCCGGCAGCAGCCTGGTCCGCGGCAGCAGATCGTGCCATCCGCTGTCGGCGGCCAACTCGTCGCTCGTCACCTCATCGCGGACGTCCATGAACTGCAGCGAGGCGGCCTCGGGTTGATTGCCGCGGTACCGGGACGTGTCGATCTCCGCGAGATCGATGACGCCGCGCCCGGAGAGCCGCACGACCAGCCACTCATGGCCAGGATCCCTGCGCCTGCGCGTCTCCCAGCCCTCGCCCATCGCCCGCGAGAGACCGGGGGAGATGGCGTTGCGCGGGGAGGAGTAGAACTGGTCGCTGCATGCGACGATGTCGCCGCCGTTCCCCAGCGCGGCTAGGTCGACCGTGATCCCCTCGAGCAGCGCGGGGTCGGGCACCACCTCACCGTGCACGCGCAGGCGGGCGACGCCGCCGTCGGGGAAGATGTTCAGCCGGACGTGGGTGAACCTGCGCCCGGAACTCACCGTGAACGAGTGCCTAGCGTCGCCGGTCAGCAGGATGCGCGGCACGATCTCCTGCCAGCCGTCGGGTCCGAGCCCGGGACCGTCGGCAACTTCCTCGGCCGACGGGTACCCGGTCAGCGAGCAGGCGTCCGCCGAGCAGCCCTGCGGGTAGTTGCCGGTAAAGAACGCCGTGTCCACCACGACGGCGCGGATCACGCCCGGCGCGCCGAGGCGGACGATGACCCAGTCGCGCACCGACCGATCCGGCAGCGCCCCGCCTGGTCCGCGCCGGCGCCTGGTCTCCCATCCGTCGTAGATCTGCCCCTTGACGTCAAACGTGTGCGGGACGAAGGTCGGCGCGCCGGGCGTGATCAGGTTCTCCTTCGCGGCGAAGAACTCGTCGCTGGCCGCCACGACCGAGCCGCGCAACTGGAGCAGGTCAGGCAGGAACTGCTCATCCATGAGATAGCTGTACCCGGAGAAAGCCCGGTCAGCCCCGGTTCAGCAGCCGGCCCGCTGGCTCACCATCTGGCGCTCTGCTCTCGGCGCCGAGCAGCGCGGCCCCGGCCAGCCACGTCTGCCGGACCCGCCCGGTCAGCGTCCGTCCCGCGTACGGCGTCACCGGATGCCGGTGCTCCAGTCGCGCCGGGTCGACCACCCACGCCTCGTCCGGGTCGAACGCGACCAGGTCGGCGTCCGCTCCGACGACCAGGCGCCCCTTGGCCGTGAGGCCGGCCAGCGCGGCCGGGCCCGCGGCCATCCACCGGGCCACGTCGTCCAGCGTCCGCCCGCGCCGCCGGGCGACGGTCCATACCGCGGACAGGCTGACCTGCAGCGACGCGATACCGCCCCATGCCTCGCCGAAGTCCCCGGAGTCTGGCGATTTCAGCTCCGGCGGGCACGGCGAGTGATCAGAGACCACGCAGTCGATGACGCCGGCCTCGAGCCCGCGCCACAGCGCCTCCCGGTTAATCGCGTCCCTGATCGGCGGGCAGCACTTGAACTCGGTGGCCCCGTCAGGCACCTGTTCGGCGGCGAAGTACAGGTAGTGCGGGCACGTCTCGGCGGACAGCCGGATTCCCGCGGCCTTGGCCCCGGCGATCATGGCCACGCACTCGGCCGCGGACAGGTGCACGATGTGCGCCCGGGCTCCGGTGGCGGCCGCGGCCGAGATCACCTTCTCGATGGCGCGCCGTTCCGCGACCGGCGGCCTGGACGCCACGAACGAGCCGAAGTCACGGCCGGACACGGCCTTGATCTCCCCCGCGTCCTCGGCGTGCACGATCAGGACCGAATCCATCGCGGCCAGCGGGCCGAGTGCGGCCCGGATTCCTGCCGCGTCCAAGGGAGGGAATTCAGGCACTCCGGAGTCGAGCGTGAAGCACTTGAACCCGACCACCCCCGCCTCGTGCAAGGGCAGCAGGCAGTCACCGTTCCCCGGGACCGCGCCGCCCCAGAACGCCACGTCGATCCAGCACTTCCCGGCCGCCGCCGCCTGCTTCTCCCGCAGCGCCGTCACCGATACCGTCGGCGGCACCGAGTTCAGCGGCATGTCGCAGATCGTGGTCACCCCGCCGGCCGCGGCGGCGCGGGTGGCGGTCGCGAAGCCTTCCCACTCGGTCCGGCCTGGCTCGTTGACGTGCACGTGGGTGTCGACCAAGCCGGGCAGCAGTGCGAGGTCGCCGAGATCGATCTCGCGGTGAGCCCCGAAGGGCGCGGCGTATTCGTCGATGGCCGCGATGGTCGAGCCGCTAACCGCGACGGCGGCCGCGCGCGTCCCGTCTGGCAATACCGCTCGCCGGGACCGGATCACCAGGTCATAGACCATGGCGCCGCCTCCGGCCGGATCCTCGATGGGTACGCACAGCCGCCAGTGTCTCACTGTCAGGGACGCGCGGGCCGATCTCTGACCCTGGACGGCACGGTCGTCAACCGGCGGGGGCCGGTTCTCAGCCTTCCCGGCGGCTGGCGAGGTACGCTCGCCAGCCGCCGAAGCCGGTGATGTCCGTTAGGCCGTCCATCTCCGGGGCCGGCCGGCGCAGGATCATGCCCAAGGCGGCGGTGCCGTCGGCGAGCGTGATCACGCCCAGCTCGAGTTCGGGCGGCTCGGCGGGCAGGAGGTCGTCGCGTAGCAGGTCGAGCGGCAGGTCGTAGACCTCGCCCTCGATCGCGCCGCCCCCGCCATCCTCGGCGAGCTCAAGCGCCGGGTAGCGGTCCCCGCAGGAGTAGAACCGGTAGACCGGCGCGGTGCGGGTCTCGGCGACGAGCGGGGCGTCCCGCAGGCGCGCGTGCAGCGAGCCGCCGCGCATCCCGCCGCCGTTAAGGAACATGTAGGGCATGCGTCTCACGTCCTGGTGATGTGCTCGGGGCGGACCGGGGTCCGCGTCAGGTCCAGCCCGGTG
The DNA here is from genome assembly GCA_035505275.1 of Streptosporangiaceae bacterium. Lineage (GTDB taxonomy): Bacteria > Actinomycetota > Actinomycetes > Streptosporangiales > Streptosporangiaceae > Palsa-504. The sequence goes on from DATJQX010000116.1 coordinate 14,863, forward strand.
GCGGCGCGGATGGCGGCGACGACGGCCGCCGTCGATGAAATGGTCGGCGGCTCGCCGACGCCCCGCAGGCCGTACGGGGCGTGCGGATCGGCGAGTTCGAGCACGTCGAGCCGCACCGGCGGCATGTCGAGGATCGTAGGGATCAGGTAATCGGTGAAGGAGGGGTTCTTCACCACGCCGTCGACGACCTTGATCTCCTCCATGACGGCGAGGCCGAGGCCCTGGGCGATTCCCCCGTGGATCTGGCCCTCGACGGCCTGCGGGTTCATCGCCTTGCCGACATCCTGCGCGGTCGCGATCTCCACTACCTTGACCAGGCCCAGGTCGGTGTCCACGTCCACCACGGCGCGGTGCGCGGCGAACGCGTACTGCACGTGCGCGTCGCCCTGGCCGGTTTCCGGATCCAGCGAATAGGTGGGCCGGTGGCGCCAGACCAGCGTCTCCTCGACCGGCTCGTCGAGCAGTGCGGCCAGCTCAGGCGTGGTTCCGGGGAAGCGCTCACGGGCGCGGCGGTCCAGCTCCCGTCGCACCGCCTGGCAGGTGGCGCGCACCGCGCCGCCGGTCACGTACGTCTGCCTGGACGCCGAGGAGGAACCGGCGCTGCCGATGGAGGTGTCGGCGGGCAGGATGACCACCCGTTCGACCCCGAGCTCGGTCCTGGCGATCTGCGACAGCACGGTGACCAGGCCCTGGCCGACCTCCGCGGCGGCGGTCTGGACCTGCGCGGTCGGCTCGCCGCCCAGCAGCTCAATGCGCACCCGGGCGGTGGAGTAGTCATCGAAGCCCTCGGAGAAGCAGACGTTTTTGATCCCGACCGCGTACCCGATCCCGCGGACCACGCCCTCGCCGTGCGTGGTGTTGGACACGCCGCCCGGCAGGGTGCGCAGGTCGGGCCCTGAAGCGCCGGCCCGCCGGGCGGCCGCCGCCGGATCGGGCGGCAGCGGCCTGGCCCGTACCAGGCGCAGGATCTCCGCCACCGGGGCCGCCGAGTCCACCACCTGGCCCGTCGGCATCACGGAACCTTCGTGCATCGCGTTCTTGATGCGCAGCTCGACCGGGTCCGTGCCGAGCGCGGCGGCGAGCTTGTCCATCTGGGCCTCGTAGGCGAAGCAGGCCTGCACCGCGCCGAAGCCGCGCATCGCGCCGCACGGCGGGTTGTTCGTGTAGGCCGCGTAGCAGTCCATTGCGACGTTGGGCACGTCGTAGGGTCCGAAACCGAGGGTCGCCGCGTTGGCCGCCACCGCGGGGGAGCTCGACGCGTATGCGCCCCCGTCCAGGACGATGTCGGCCTTGACGTAGACCAGGGTGCCGTCCGCCGTGCTGCCGTGCTCGTACCGGAGCGAGGCCGGGTGCCGGTGCACGTGGCCGAAGAACGACTCTTCCCGCGAGTACATCATCTTGACCGGCTTGCCGGTATGGAGCGCCAGCATGCAGGCGTGGATCTGCATGGACAGGTCTTCCCTGGCGCCGAACGCGCCGCCGACCCCGGACAGGGTGACGCGCACCTTGTCCTCGGGCAGGGCCAGGCTGGCCGCGACCTGCCCCCGGTCCACGTGCAGCCACTGGGTCGCGACGAACAGGTCCACGCCGCCGTCCTCGGCGGGGATCGCCAGGCCGGACTCCGGGCCGAGGAACGCCTGGTCCTGCATGCCGACCTCGTATTCGCCGCGGATCACGACGTCCGCGCCCGCGTCGGGCCGGCCCCTGCGGATCCGCACGTGGCGGACCAGGTTCCCGGCCTCATGGACGAGGGGCGCGCCCGGCGCCAGGGCCTTGCGCGCGTCGGTCACCGGCGGGAGCACGTCATAGGCGACCCTGATCCTGGCCGCGGCCCGGCGGGCCACCTCCGGGTGGTCGGCCGCCACCAGCGCCACCGGCTCTCCCTGGTACCTGATCTGGTCCCAGGCTAGGACCGGCTGGTCCGTGTGCTCGAGCCCGTAGGTCTTGTGCCCGGGCACGTCGTCGCTGGTGAGTACGGCGGCGACGCCGGGCATGGCCAGCGCCGCGCCGATGTCGATCCCGGTAATCAGGGCCCGCGGGTGGGGGCTGCGCAGGGTGGCCCCCCACAGCATCCCGTCCAGCCACAGGTCGGAGGAGTAGGCGAACGCCCCGGTAACCTTCTGCCGGCCGTCGGGGCGTACGGGGCTCTCGCCGATTCCGCCGCGCGGGCGGGTCTCGGTGTGCGTGCCGACGGCGGGGCTTGCCGTCTCGGTCATATTCCTGCCTCCAGCCGGAGCCGCGCGGCCCGGACGTCACGGGCGGCGGCGGTCACGTCGGTGGTGCGCAGCTCGCCGCGCTCTACGACCGGGGCGCCGCCCACCAGGAGGAGCTCGAGCGGCGCGGGCGGCCCGAGCACGAGCGCGGCGACCGGATCGCCTCCTCCCGCCCCGTTGGGTCCGTGCGCGATAGCGTCGTGCGCGAGAGTGTCGACCCGCCACACCGCGATATCGGCGAGCAGGCCGGGCCGCAGCGCGCCGATCTCGTCGGCCCGGCCGAGGCAGCGGGCGCCGCCGCGGGTCCCGATCCACAGCGCCTGCCTGGCGGTCAGCGCGGCGGCGCCGCCGCCGGCGTCCCTGACCCTGGCGGCGAGCAGGGCCTGGCGCAGCTCCCCGGCCAGGGAGGTGCCCTCGCTGGAGGCCGATCCGTCCACCCCGAGGCCGACCGGCGCGCCGGCCTGGAGCAGCCGCCGGACCGGGGCGATGCCCGCGCCGAGCCGCGCGTTCGAGCTCGGGCAGTGCGCCACCGACGTGCCGGTCGCGGCGAATCGCTTCACGGCCGGCTCGTCGAGGTGCACGCAGTGTGCCAGCCAGACGTCCTCGCCGAGCCAGCCGAGTTCGTCGGCGTACTCGGCGGGCGTGCGGCCCAGCGTCTGCCGGCAGTAGGCGTCTTCTTCGCGGGTCTCGGCCAGGTGGGTGTGCATCCGGACGCCGAGCCTGCGGGCCAGTTCCGCCATCTCCCGCATGAGCCTCGGGCTGACCGAGAACGGGGAGCACGGGGCCACCGCGACCTGCACCATGGCGCCGGGAGCCGGATCATGGAACCGGCGGATGGCTTCTTCGGTCGCGGCCAGGGCGGTGTCGGGGTCTTCTACGATCTCGTCGGGCGGCAGCCCGCCCGCGGACCGGCCGAGGTCCATCGAGCCCCGGCAGGGGTGGAAGCGCAGCCCGACGGACGCAGCCGCGGCGATCTCCGCCTCGAGCGCGTCGCGGGGTCCGGCGGCCGGGACCCCGGAACCCGCACCGTCCCGCGGGGGGAAGATGTAGTGGTGGTCGGTGCTCGTGCTGCACCCCGACAGCGCCAGCCAGGCCAGTCCCGCGGTGGCCGCGGCGTGGACCTGCTCCGGCTCGATCCGGGCCCAGACCGGGTACAGCTCGGTGAGCCAGTCGAACAAGATGGACTGCTGCGCCTGGCCCTGGGTGAGCCACTGGTACAGGTGGTGGTGCGCGTTGACCAGGCCGGGGGTGGCCAGGCACCCGGTGCCGTCGACCCGCCGGGCCCCGTCGGCGGCCGCAGCGGGCGCCTGGCCCTCGCCGACCGCGGCGATCCGCCCGTCCGACACCACGATGTGGCCGCTCGCGTACTCGGCGCCGCACTCGTCGTGCTGCTGGCCGTCCATCGTCGCGATCGCGCAGTTCTCGATCACCAGCGGCGGCGTCATGCGCGGTCCCGGGCCATCCGGCTGGCCGCCAGCCGCACCGCGTCGAGGATCTTCTCGTACCCCGTGCACCGGCACAGGTTGCCCGCCAGCGCCTCGCGGATGTCCGGGTCAGCCGGTGCCGGGATGCGCCGCAGCAGGTCGTGCGTCTGCATGATCAACCCGGGGGTGCAGAAGCCGCATTGCACGGCGCCCGCCTCGATGAAGGCCTGCTGAACCGGGTGCAACTCGTCGCGCCCGTCGGTGGCGCCGCCGTCCTGCCCGGCGGCGAGCCCTTCGACGGTGACGATATCGCGGCCCGCCGCCTGACCGGCCGCGACGAGGCACGAGCACACGGGGATATCGTCGAGCAAGACCGTGCACGATCCGCACTCACCCTGCTCGCAGGCGTTCTTAGAGCCGGGCAGGGCGAGCCGCTCACGCAGCACGAACAACAGGCTCTCGCCTTCCCACACGTCATCCGCGGTCGCAGGCTCGCCGTTGATCGTCATCGTCACCCGCATCGGGCCGCCTCCCTCACGCGCCTGCCTGCCGATCCTGCCGGTACGTCTCCCAGGCCCAGACCAGGGTGCGCCGCGCCAGCACCGACAGGGCGTGCCGGCGGTACGCCGCGGTACCGCGCACGTCGTCGACCGGCCGGGCGGCCGCCCCCGCGAGCTCGCCGAACCGCTTCGTAACCGGCTCGGGAAGCACATCCGCCGACTCCCACAGCCCTGCCTCGGCCAGCGCGCCGTCCAGGAACGCCTCGGCCTGCGGTGCGCGCAGCGGCGTCGGCCCCGCCGACCCGATCCCGGTACCCACCCGCGCCGAAGACACGCCCGCAGGCCGGAGTTCGAGCGCGAAGGCGCAGACGGCGATGACCATCGCGTTCCTCGTGCCGACCTTGGCGAACTGCTGGGGGCCTGGCGCGGCCGGGATGAGCACCGAGGTGATCAGCTCGTCGGCGGCCAGCGCGTTGCGTTTCGGGCCGGCGTAGAACTCGGCCGCCGGGATCTGCCGCGGGCCCCGGGCCGACGTGACCTCCACGATCGCCCCGGTGGCCAGCAGGACCGGGTGGCAGTCCCCGGCGGGGGAGGCGGCGCCCAGGTTGCCGCCGACGGTGCCGCGGTTCCTGATCTGCGGCGACCCGACGGTGCGCGCGGCCATCGCGAGGCCGGGCAGCACTTCGCCGAGTTCGGAGATGAGGCGCGCGTAGGTCACCCCGGCCCCGAGGCGGATCCAGCCGTCGGCCCGCTCCCAGGTGGTGAGCTCGCCGACCCGGTTCAGGTCGAGCAGCGCCGCCGGCCGGCGCGCGTCGAAGTTGATCTCGACCATGACGTCGGTCCCTCCCGCGATCGGCACCGCGGCGGGAACCTCGGCCTTCGCCGCGATCGCCTCGGCGAGCGACCCGGGCTGCAGGAACTCCACGCGCGTCTACCAGGCCCTTCCAGGCGGCGGCGCGTCATCCCTGTTGACCGTGCCTTCGATCAGCCCGTACGGGCGATCGGCGGCGTAGAACACCTCGCCGGCGTTCTCGAGCCCGAACGGCGACATGTCGACTTCGAAGTGGTGCTTGTTCGGCAGGGCCAGCCGGACCTCGGCGATCTCGGGCCTGCCCTCGAGCACCCGCGCGCCCATGGCGTACAGCGTCTGCTGCAGCGAGTAGCTGTGGGTGCCTGCGAACGCCTCGAGCAGCAGGTCCCTGGCCGCGCGGTAGGAATCCGCCCAGCAGCCCGCGGACGCCTCCGCGCTGGCGTGCCGCCACCGCGCGCTGACCGCGGTGGCCAGGATCCGGTCGGTGGTCTCGGCCAGCGTGGTGTAGCGGTCCCTGGCGAAACCCCAGAACTCCGACCCGGCCGTGTTCAGCACGGTCAGCCCGCCCACCCCGGAGACCACCCAGGAATGTGTGCCGTCGTGGCTGACCGTCGCGGTCCGCACCTCCCGGCCCGACCGGACGAAGGAGTGCCCGGCCAGCCGGTCCCACGGGTACTGCTCGACTGTCACCCTGGCGAACGAGATCGCTGGCTGTGCGGCCACGAAATGCCTGGCCAGGAGAAGCGCGAAGTCCTCGATCTGGCCGACGCCGTGTTCCCTGGCGAGCGCGAAGACCGTGTTCTTCTGCGTGTCGGTGGCCAGCACGGCGGAGTTGTCGCCGGTCAGGTGGACCGCGGCCAGTTCACCGGACAGCGCGACGCTGACGTTCAGGTCCGTGATCATGTCGGCGGTGTCGTCGCGCCTGACGTGCAGCAGGCGGACTTCCGCCTTGCCGTACTGGTTCGCGCCGAGCACGATGGCCATGGCTCAGCTCCCGCGGTAGGTGGAATAGGCGTACGGGCTGAGCAGCAGCGGCACGTGGCAGTGGTCACCCGGCCCGGTCAACTCGAAGGTCACCGTGACCTCCGGGTAGAACGACGAGGATCCGCGCGCGCAGAAGTACGCTCCGCTGCCGAACGTGATGCGGTACACGCCCGGGCTGGCCGCCACCCCGTCGGGCAGCCGGAGCCGGCCGTCGGCGCCCGTCTGGCCCTCGCTCTCCGCCGACCAGCCGTCGCCGGCGCTGCGTTCGACCTTGACCTGGATCCCTGCCGCGGGACGCCCGGTCGTCGCGTCGAGGACGTGCGTGGACAGCGTCACAGGCTCAGCAGCTTCGTCATCCGCAGCCGGGTGATCTTCAGTAGCTCCTGGCGCACTACCGCGCGTTCGGCCTCGGTGTCGTTGCCGAGCCTGGCCTCGAGCCGCGTGAGCATCTCCTGGCCGGAAAGGCCGCTGGCGCAGATCAGGAACACGTGGCCGAAACGGCTCTCGTAGGCGACGTTGCCTTCCGCCAGCGCCTGCCGCACCTGGTCGCCGGCGGACGCGGCACCTGACTGCTCGGCCGCCGACCATCCGCCGCCCGCGGCGCGTTCGCCGATCCGCGGGTGCGCATTCATGCTCTCGACGATATCGCCCCAGCTCAGGGCGCCGAATGCGGCGTCCACCGCGGCCGCGACGTCGGCCGCGTCCCGGTACGGCCGGCCGTCGGCGATCAGCTTCGCGAACGACCCCGAGGCGCAGCACGCGAGCACATCCCGCTCGGCGGCCTGCGGCGACGCCGCGTTGAAGGCCGCCAGCGTGGACGCCGGTGGGCTCGAGTTCACCATGCGAGCATCCAATCAGGCACTGGTGCGCACGGGGTAGGCGCCATCGAATGAATCAACGGTAACCTGGCAACAGCCACTTTGTAGCTTTCGCTAAACGCGTGATGGTCGTGGTGCGCGAGAAGGGTTCGTCGCAAGGAGGTGATCCCGTGCGCGTGCGGGACTTGCTGGACGTGCCCGGCCTGGGACTCAGGCTGCTCACGGATGTCTCCGGCGCGGATCGGCCGATTCGCCACGTCTACACCACCGACCTCCCCGACCCCAGCCGCTACCTGACCCCCGGGGACCTGGTGCTGACCGGCATGCTCTGGTGCCGTGAGCCGGGCGACGCCGACCGCTTCGTCCGGGTGCTCGTCAAAGCGGGGGCCGGGGTGCTCGGCGCCGGGGAGGCGCTCGGCGACGTGCCCGACGAGGTGATCCAGGCCTGCGGACGGCACGGCATCACCCTGCTGGCGGTCCCGGCCGAGACCTCGTTCGCCTCCGTGACCGAGGAGGTCGCGCGCCGGCTGAACGGGGACCGGGCAACCGCCATGACCAAGGTGCTCGGGCGGCGCAGGCTGCTGCTGTCCGCGGTGGCCGAGGGGGCGGGCCTGGACGCGATGTTCCGCCTGATGGGCCGTGAGATCGGGGCGGAGTGCTGGCTGCTCACCGGGATGGGCCGGGTCGTCGGCGGGACCGCGCTGCCCCTGCCCAGGCCGACGGCGCTCCGGCTGGCCTGCGAATACCTGAAGGCGGACCGCCTGCCCGCCACCGCGCGGATCAGCGCGCCGCGCGCTACCGACGCCGGAGAGGGTAAGTACTCGCTGTTCGGCGTGGGCGGCGAGCCGAGGGCGACCAGCTGGTTCCTCGCCGCTCCAGGGCAGGAGCAGGAATGGCCGCAGGAACTGCGCGAATCCGTCGTCGAACTCGCCGCGGACGTCGCTCTCGAGCGAGCCAGGCTGCGTGCCGGCCGGGCCGGCGACCGCAAGCTGGCCGAGGCGATCGTGACCATGCTCGCGTCCGAGGGAGGCGAGGGCGCCGCCCCGGCCGAGATCGCCTCCCTGATGCGCCCGGCCGGGCTGCCGCCCGACGGGAACTACCTGGTCGCCGCCATCGGTGCGGAAGCCGACCGGGTGACAGGCCCCAACGCCGAACACTGGCGCGGCGACCTGGCCGCGGAACTGGCCGTGCCGGACGCGGAAGGCGCGCTCGTGGCGCCCCTCGGCGAGCAGATCATCGTGCTCGTCCCGATCACGGCCAGGAGCGAACCGGGGGATAGCGCGGCACAGGAAGGAGCCGGGGCAGGGGACACCTCCGCCGCGCACGCGTTCGCCGCCCGGCTGCGCGCGGCCCAGCCGGTCCTGGAGGCTGACCGCTCGCGGATCAGGCTGACCGCCGGGGTCAGCGCCCCCGCCGAAGGCGTCGCCGCGCTGGCCGGCGCCCTGCACGAGGCGCAGAGCGCGCGCAGGCTCGCCGCGATCCGGGCGGGCAGCGGAGCCGGCGCGGTCTGCGTGGTGACCAGTGACGAGGTGGCCTCGCACGAGCTCCTGCTGGCCAGCGTGCCCGGCAGCGTGCTCCGGTCATTCCGCGAGCGCCTGCTCGGCCCGCTGATCGCGTACGACGAGCGCCACCGCGCCGAGCTGCTGCCCACGCTGCGCGAGTTCCTGGCCTGCTCCGGCTCCTGGCACGCGTGCGCGGCGTCGATGTACGTGCACGTCAACACCGTGCGGTACCGGATCAGGCGGATCGAGGAGCTCACCGGGCGTGACCTGTCCACGCTGGATGACCAGGTGGATTTCTTCCTCGCCCTGCGCATTGGCTAGTTTGTCCGGGTGGCGATGATCCGTTCGGCCTCGGTGGCCGACGCGGCGCAGATCGCGGCGGTCATGCGGGCCAGCTGGCGGGCCGCCTACGAGGGCATCATCGCGCCCGAGATCATCGACCGCGTCACGGCCTCCGACGGCGGCGCGCGGGTCCGGCAGTCGTTCAGGACCCGGCCCTGGCAGAAGACGGTCGTCGCCGTCGCCGCCGAGCCGGAGCCAGGCATCGTCGGGTACGCGTTCTTCGGACCGGAACAGGACGTGCTCGGCGCGCCCTGGCCGCATCCGCTGAGCACGGGAGGCGAGCAGGGCCAGGTCGCCGAGCTGTACGCCCTCTACGTCCATCCGGCCTGGTGGTCGACGGGCACCGGGCGGGGTCTCATGGACCGGGTCCTGGCCGCCAGCTCTGCCGGGAGGTACCGGTCCGTCAGGCTGTGGGTGCTCAGGGACAATTCACGGGCGCGGCGATTCTACGAGCGGGCCGGGTTCGCGCCTGACGGCGCCAGCCATACCCTCGAGGGCCTCGGCGGGGTCATCGAGATCCGTTACAGCCGGCCCCTCACGGACGCTTCATGAATCTCAGGTAGAACCCCGCGAAGACCAGGACGATCCCGACGTTTGATAGCAGCCGCGGCCAGAAGTGATGCTTGAGGAAAAGGACGTCCACGACGACCACTACGGCCACCATCACAAGTACGTAAAGCACGGCGGCGAGCTTGCTTCCCACGCGTTCGTTCTACTAGGTGCGACGAAGCGGCGCAACGGCGGCCCCCATCAGGGAGCGTGGCCCTGGATCGGGGTGAGGATCTCCATGAGGTGGCGTGACCCGCGTGAAGTGCGCCAGCGGCGGGTCCACGGCCAGGCCGAGGATGCCGGCGAGGAACTGCGCCGGCGCCCGCGGGTCGTACGCGGGAGCGATGGTGCGGTTCAGTTCGACGGTCATTGATGCCCCCTTCGCTCAGTTCACGTCGAGCCCGCCGGTCCTGGTCCGCTTGAGCTCGAAGAAATGCGGATTACGGGCTACCGCCAGGACTCCGTCGAACAGGACAAGAGCCTCCTCGCCACGCGGGATGGCGTTCAGCACCGGGCCGAAGAAGGCCACTCCGTCCACGTGGAGGGTGGGGGTGCCGACATCGTCGCCGACCGGGTCCATGCCCGCGTGGTGGCTCTTGCGCAGCTCCTCGTCGTAGGCCTGGGTGTGCGCGGCCGCGGCCAGCTCCGCCGGCAACCCGACCTCGGCGAGGGCCTGACGGCTGACCTCATCGAAGTCGTCCATGTCCTGGCGGTGGATGCGGTTGCCCATGGCCGTGTACAAATCGCGCAGCGCTTCCTCGCCGTGCTGCTGGGCTGCGGCCATCGCCACCCGCACCGGCCCGATCGACCTGTCGACCAGGTCGCGATACCAGTCGGGCAGCTCGCGGTTCTCATTCAGCACGTACAGGCTCATCACCCGGAAGTGCAGGTCGATCGGCCGCTCTTTCTCGACCTCCAGGATCCAGCGCGAGGTGATCCAGGCGAACGGGCAAACGGGGTCGAAGTAGAAGTCGACCCTCGGCGGGGCCGGCGGCTGGCCGTGAGCAGTCATCAGTCCTGACTCTCCGTGGCGGACTCGGTCGCGACCGCCCGCATGGCTCCGGGTCGGTCTCTGAGTCTGATGCTAGGTGCCAAGAGGCGCAGGTTCAGGATCCACTTCGAGGCAGGAAACATGGGCCATTGTGCCGGGTCCTTGGAACGGCGTGGCCGGCCTGATACGCGGCTGCTTAACCCGACCGGCTCCGGGCCGCGGTCACCAGCCGCGCTCGCGCCACTCGCTGAGGTGCGGGCGCTCGGCACCGAGCGTGGTGTCCCGCCCGTGCCCCGGATACACCCAGGTCGCATCCGGGAGCGGGTCGAAGAGCCGCTCGGTCACGTCGTTCAGCAGCGAGTTGAAGGTCTCCGGGGTGACGGTCTTGCCCACCCCGCCGGGGAACAGCGAGTCCCCGGTGAACACGTGCGGCCCGCCGCTGGCGTCGTACAGGACCGCGATGCTCCCCGGCGTGTGCCCGCGCAGGTGGATGACGGAGACCTCGCAGTCGCCGAACCGCAGCACGTCGCCGTGCTCGACCCGCCGGGTAACGGTGACGGGTAGCTCATCCGCGTCCGCGGGGTGCGCCACCACGTCGGCGCCGGTGTGCTGCTGCACCTCCCACAGCGCCTGCCAGTGATCCGCATGCCGGTGCGTGGTCACGATCGTGCCGACGGGCACGTCGCCGATCAGCTCGATCAGCCGGTTCGGCTCGTTGGCCGCGTCGATCAGCAACCCCTGGCCGGTGCTTGCGCAGCGGAGCAGGTAAGCGTTGTTGTCCATCGGACCCACGGCTATCTTGGTCACCACCAGGCCGTCGATCTCACGCGTGTCGGCTGGACCGCCGACCCGCACGTCTCCCGTATACGTCACCGTTAAAACCTATACCGAACGAAGATGGCGACCCCCGACCACGCCGGCGCGTCGTCCCGAGTGGCCGGCCGCCGGCGCGGAACCTCGGATCGCAACTTGGAGAGACGAACTGCTCACGGGGCCGGCGCCGGGCCGTTCCGGCGAGGACGAGATCACCGTCTTAGAGTCGCTGGGCTTGGCCGCGGAGGACCTGGCCGCCGCCCGTTACCTGTACGAGAAGGCGACCCGCCTGGGCGCCGGCACCCTCGCCGATTTCTAGGCGGCACGCCGGGCCGTCCTTCGCTATCGTGGAAGGAGCGGGGCGGGCATAACGGCGGATGATTCGGTGCTTGTTAGTGGTGCGGGGCAGAGGCAGGGGAGCGTCGGCCTGGAAATGTCAGACCCCCCGGTTACGATCGCCAAGCGATCCGCCGACCCGTTCCGAGCCCCCAGAGAGCAGAGGCGCAGTGGCTGACCGACTCGTGGTTCGCGGCGCCCGCGAGCACAACCTGAAGGACGTCTCGCTGGACCTTCCGCGGGACGCCATGATCGTGTTCACCGGGTTGTCCGGCTCGGGCAAGTCCAGCCTGGCCTTCGACACCATCTTCGCCGAAGGCCAGCGTCGCTACGTGGAATCGCTGTCGGCCTACGCCAGGCAGTTCCTCGGCCAGATGGACAAGCCCGACGTCGACTTCATCGACGGGCTCTCGCCCGCGGTCTCGATCGACCAGAAGTCGGCCAGCAGGAACCCGCGGTCGACGGTGGGGACGATCACCGAGGTCTACGACTACCTGCGGCTGCTGTACGCCAGGATCGGCAAGCCGCACTGCCCGATCTGCGGCAGGCCGATCGCGAGGCAGACCCCGCAGCAGATCGTGGACCGGGTGCTCGAGTTGGACGAGGGCACCAGGTTCCAGGTCCTCGCGCCCGTGGTGCGCGGGCGCAAGGGCGAGTACGGCGAGCTGCTCAGGGAACTGCAGACCAAGGGCTACTCGCGGGCCAGGGTGGACGGGACGATCGTCCGGCTTGACGAGGCCCTGGCCGGCCAGCTTCCGGCCCTGAAGAAGTACGAGAAGCACGACATCGAGGCGATCGTCGACCGGCTGGCCGTCAAGGAATCGGCACGCCGCAGGCTGACCGACTCGGTGGAGACCGCGCTCGGCCTGTCCGGCGGGGTGGTCATCCTCGATTTCATCGACCTGCCCGAGACCGACCAGCACCGCGAGCGGATGTTCTCCGAGCACCTGGCCTGCCTGTACGACGACCTGTCCTTCGACGAGCTCGAGCCGCGCTCGTTCTCGTTCAACTCGCCGTGGGGTGCCTGCCCCGAGTGCACCGGGCTAGGCACCAAGCTGGAGGTCGACCCCGAGCTGATCGTGCCCGACGAGGCCAAGTCCCTGAAAGACGGGGCGATTGCCCCGTGGAGCGCCGGGACGGTCAGCGACTACTTCCTCCGGCTGATCGAGGCGCTCGGCGAGACGCTCGGGTTCCGGATGGACACCCCGTGGGCGAAGCTGCCAGAACGGGCCCGCCAGGCGCTGCTGCGCGGCTACGACCTCCAGGTCCACGTGCGATACAAGAACAGGTACGGCCGCGAGCGCTCCTACTACACGAACTTCGAGGGCGTGATCCCGTGGGTCGAGCGGCGTCACGCCGAGGCGGAGTCGGACTCGAGCCGCGAGAAATTCGCCGGCTACATGCGCGAGGTGCCGTGCCCGTCCTGCGGGGGAGCCCGGCTGAAGCCGGTGTCGCTGGCCGTGACCGTGGACGGGCGGTCGATCGCCGAGCTGTGCGCGCTCCCCGTCGGTGAGCTGGCCAAGCTCCTGCTGACCCTGGAGCTGTCCGAGCGCGACCGGCACATCGCCACGCTGATCGTGAAGGAAGTCAACGCCAGGCTGGGCTTCCTGCTCGATGTCGGGCTTGACTACCTGAGCCTGAACCGGGCGTCGGCGACGCTGGCCGGCGGCGAGGCCCAGCGGATCAGGCTGGCCACCCAGATCGGCTCGGGGCTGGTCGGGGTGCTTTACGTGCTCGACGAGCCGTCCATCGGGCTGCACCAGCGGGACAACCACCGGCTGCTCGAGACGCTGCTGCGGCTTCGCGACCTGGGGAACACGCTGATCGTCGTCGAGCACGACGAGGACACCATCAGGGCGGCCGACTGGGTGGTCGACATCGGGCCGCGGGCGGGGGAGCACGGCGGGCACATCGTGGTCGCGGGGACGGTCACGGACCTGCTGGCCAGCCCCGATTCTCTGACCGGCGCGTACCTGTCACGCCGGCTGTCCATCCCGGTCCCGCTGACCCGCAGGCCGCGGGTCAGGGGCCGCGAGGTGACGGTCAAGGGGGCCAGCGAGCACAACCTGCGCGGCATAGACGTGCCGTTCCCGCTCGGCTGCCTGGTAGCCGTCACAGGAGTTTCGGGTTCGGGGAAGTCGACCCTGGTCAATGACATCCTGTACCGGGCGCTGGCGCGCGAGCTCAACGGCGCGCGGACGGTTCCCGGCAAGCACACCAGGATCACCGGGACCCAGCACCTGGACAAGGTCGTGCACGTGGACCAGGGCCCGATCGGGCGCACGCCGCGGTCCAACCCGGCCACCTACACCGGCGTGTTCGATCACGTGCGCAGGCTGTTCGCGGCGACCACCGAGGCGAAGATCCGCGGGTACCAGCCGGGCCGGTTCTCGTTCAACGTCAAGGGCGGCCGGTGCGAGGCCTGCTCGGGCGACGGCACGATCAAGATCGAGATGCAGTTCCTGCCCGACGTCTACGTGCCGTGCGAGGTCTGCCACGGAGCCAGGTACAACACCGACACCCTCCAGGTGCACTACAAGGGCAAGACGATCGCCGAGGTCCTCGACATGCCGATCGAGGAGGCGGCCGACTTCTTCGAGGCGGTGCCGGCCATTCACCGTCACCTCAAGACGCTGGTCGACGTCGGCCTCGGCTACGTCCGCCTCGGCCAGCCCGCGCCCACTCTGTCCGGCGGCGAGGCGCAGCGGGTCAAGCTCGCCTCGGAGCTCCAGCGGCGGGCGACCGGCCGGACGATCTACGTGCTGGACGAGCCCACGACCGGGCTGCACTTCGAGGACATCCGCAAGCTGCTCGGGGTGCTTGACCGGCTGGTGGAGTCGGGCAACACCGTCATCGTGATCGAGCACAACCTGGACGTCGTCAAGACCGCCGACTGGGTCATCGACCTGGGCCCCGAGGGCGGCGCGGGCGGCGGCCTCGTGATCGCCTCCGGCTCACCGGAAGACGTCGCCGCGGTCGAGGAGAGCTACACCGGGCAGTTCCTCAAGAAGATCCTCCGGGACTGAGTGGGCCAAGCGCCCAGTATCGCCCGCCAGGTGAACTGCGATGCAGGACCTGGGGAAGGCGGAGCCCGGCGGGACGGATAACCTCTGGTGCGGTGGACGCCCTGGAGATCATGACAGCGGGCGGGGCCGCGCGGGCCGAACTGGACGGGGACGCGGTCGGCGCGCGGTTCCTCCTGGTGCTCACCCACGGGGCCGGCGGCAGCGCCGGCGCGCCCGATCTGCTCGCGACCCGTGACGCGGCACTGGGGGTCGGAGGGCTTGTCGCGCGCGTGACCCAGCCGTACCGGCTGAGAGGGGCCAGGGCGCCGGGCTCGGCCGTGCGGCAGGACGCCGCCTGGGTCGAGATCGTGGCCGCGCTGGCCGCGCTGGCTCCCGGTGCCCCGTTCGTTCAGGGCGGCCGGAGCAACGGCGCGCGGGTGGCGTGCCGCACGGCCGGCGAGGTCCGCGCCCGGGCCGTGATCGCGCTGGCGTTCCCGCTGCGCCCTCCCGGCACTTCCGCCCAGAGCCGGGTGGACGAACTTCGCGCCGCACGGGCGGGTGGCGCCTCGGTCCTGGTGGTGAACGGGGAACGTGACCCGTTCGGAATTCCCGGCCCCAAGGATGCGGACCGGGTCGTCATCGTGCCCGGGGAAGCTCACGCGCTGAAAGGGCACCGCGCGGTTATTGCCACTGCCGTGGCTGAATGGTTGCCTACCGTCTTGCGGTAGCGCCCGAGGGGGGTCGCCGGATCCGGACCCCGCCTGCGGTCACCGGTGGCAGGTCAGGCCGCCGGGATCTCCCCGTGCTCCTCCGCTACCCGGGCCGGACGGTCGAAGGTCAGGTCCGTGGGACGGTGCGGTTCGATAGCCGCGCCGTCGGGTAGCAGTTCCCCCGTGTCCTCGAAGATCACGATGCCATTGCAGAGCAGGCTCCAGCCTTGCTCGGGATGGCTCGCAACGGTGTGCGCCGCTTCCCGATCCGGCGCTTTCGCGTCCGGACAGGGCGGCGAGTGTGGGCACATGTTTGTGCCTCCTGAACCTCTCATTTTGCTTGTCTCGATTACTTACTAGTGTGCCTGCGCTTTTACGATCGCCATATGGCTCGTGCTGATCGTTTTCAGCCTGGCCATGTGTAGCTTTCCGCTGTTTACGCCTAGCCCCTATTGACTACTGCTTGTAACTAGCCGATTTTACTGTGTGTAACTACCTGACGGATCCGGGTCCCCATCCGGGCCAGTCTCAGGGTCGATCTCGGTCGTATCGCTCAAGTGGCCTAGACCAACTTTGCTCTGTCTCATCCTATGACGCAAGCGACACGCCAAACTCCAGCAATCGATTGCCGCTCACGCGCCTCTGGCGTTCGCCTGGCTTCGTGCTTGCGGTCCCCACTATCTGGAGACGTCGCAGCTCCCCTGGAGGTTCACCGCGCGGCGGAGATTAAGGAGATTAATTGGTTAGAAGTCGGCCCATTGCGGGACGAGGCTAGGGAGCGGGCTCGTACGGCACGGGCGGGATCCCGTTGAGGCGGTGCGTCTCGCGCAGCGTGAGCAGGTGCTCTGCTTCGGCCGTGAGAGCGTGGACGCGCGGCGTGGCCATCGCCTTCCGCCTGAAGATGCGGTCGTCGTAGCCGAGCGGGCCGATCGCCTCTCGCTGCGCGGCGTACGCGGCCCGCATCGCGGCGGTCAGCGCCGTGTCCAGGTTCTCCGCGAGGCGGAGGAGTTCGGTCTCGGGAGCACGCCTGGCCTGGGCCTGGCGGAACTCGCTCTCGGCCGCGCGAGCCGTGCTGAGGAGCTCCGGCCGCCGCGCCGAGAGCGCCGCATCGACCTCGTACGCCTGCTCCGCCTCCGCGCTCGGCTTGGGCCGCCGCATGATCCCAGGTCTCATGACCCCCAAGGTTACGCGGCCTGCAGCCGCATCCGCGCGCCAGCCCCGGGGGTCGCCGCCATGATGGTCAGGCGTCCGCTTCCGGCTGGCTGGTCCCGCCGAATACCACGCGGACGCTGCGCTCGTCGGTACCGCGGATGACGGTGAGCTCGAGCGTGCCGCCCGCCGCCGCCCGCAGCGCGCCGAACAGGTCGTCGATGGAGCGGGTCGGCTGGCCGGCGGCCGCCACGATCAGGTCGCCGCGGTCGAGCCCCGCGCGTGCCGCCGGGCTGTCCTGGACCACCTTGTGGACGAGCAGGCCCTCGGCCTCCGGCAGGCCCACCGCGCGCCGCATCCGCCGGGCCATGTGGCCGGGGGCGATGGCGATGCCGAGCTGGGGCGGCTGGACGGATTCCCCGCGGGCGAGCGTGTCGACCTGGCCCCGCAGCGCCTCGTCGGCGGATATGGCCAGGTAGAAGCCCTCGCCGAGGCGGTTCGTGTTGATGCCGAGCAGCCGTCCGGCGGCGTCGAGGACGGGGCCGCCCGAGGAGCCGGGCAGCAGTGGCGCGGTGTGCTCGAGGCTGCCGGTGATCCGCACGCCGCGCGGACCGCGGAAGGCCCGGTCGACGCCGGAGACGAACCCGAACGTCACCCGCAGCCCGCGCCCGCCGGGGTTGGACAGGGCGAAGACGGGCATCCCGATGGCGGCCGCGTCGGACGCCCACGCCAGCGCCGGGGCGTCACCGGTGTCGACCTCCACGACGGCGAGGTCGCCGTCGACGTCGTGCCCGATCACGTTCCCCTCGGCCGTGCGCCCGTCGGCGAAGGTGACCGTCACCTGGTTGCCGCGTACGTTATGCGCGTTGGTCAGCACGCGGCGCTCGCCGAGCACGATGCCCGAGCCGACGCCCCACCGCTGCCCGATGCCCACCACCGAGGGACCTGCCTCGTCCGCCAGCCGCGTGATACTGGCCTGAATCTCGTCGAAGACGGTCATTTACCTCACACCTTCTGTTGACTAGTAACTTGCAAGTTACTACTGACTAGGCCGATGTCAACGCGCGGAGCTACGATTTCGCTCATGGCTCAGCGAGAAAATGCCTCGTCACCGCTGTCCGAGGCGCTGGCCAGGGTCGGTGACCGGTGGACCCTGCTGGTGGTGGAGGCGCTGCTCGACGGGCCGCGGCGGTTCAACGACGTGCTCGACCAGCTCCCGGGCATCGCGCCGAACATCCTGTCCGAGCGGCTGAAGCGGCTGGAGCGGGACGGGCTGCTCGTGGCCAGGCCCTACTCCGAACGGCCGCCCCGTGCGGCCTACCAGCTGACCGCCGAGGGCCAGGGACTCGCCGGGGCGCTCCGCCTGCTGGCCTACTGGGGGGCCGGGCACGCCGACCCGGCCCAGGCGCCCAGGCACGCCGCGTGCGGCACGCCGATCGAGGCCCGCTGGTACTGCCCGACCTGCGACCGCCTAGTGGACGACGATCCGGACCACGCCGAGGCGCACCTCGTCTAACGGGCCAGAACGCCGGCGTCAGGCGCGCCGGGCGGTGGCCGCGCGCTGCTCGGGCGGTAGGCGCGAGATGAGCCGGCCGCTGGCCCCGCCGAGCGTCAGGCCAGGCTGGCGGCCCAGCTGGAGTGCAGCTCGGCGTACTCGCCGCCGCTGGACATGAGCTCGGCGGGCGAGCCGTCCTCGGTGATCTGGCCCTGGTCGAGGACCAGTACCCGGTCCGCGATCGCCACGGTGGACAGGCGGTGGGCGATGATAACCGCGGTCCGGCCGGCCAGCACCGTGCGCAGCGCGCTCTGCACCAGCCGCTCGCTCGGGATGTCGAGCAGCGAAGTGGCCTCGTCCAGGACGAGCACGGCCGGAGCGGCCAGGAACGCCCGCGCGAAGGAGATGAGCTGTCGCTGGCCCGCCGACAGGCGGCCGCCGCGCTTGCCGACCGGGGTGTCGTATCCCTCCGGCAGCGCGGCGATGAAGTCGTGCGCGCCGATCATCCGGGCCGCGCTCTCGACGTCGGCGTGCGCGGCGCCCGGGCGGCCGAGCCTGATGTTGTCCGCGACCGAGCCGTCGAACAGGAAGTTCTCCTGGGTGATCACGACGATCTCGGCGCGGAGCACGGGGTCGGGTAGCTTGCGCAGGTCGATCCCGTCCAGCGTGACCCGGCCCGCGCGCGGATCGTAGAACCGGCCGAGGAGCCGCGCGATCGTCGTCTTGCCCGCGCCGGTCTCACCGACGAGCGCGACGGTCTGTCCGGCTGGTATGTCCAGGTCGAGGCCCGGAAGCACGATAGCGTCCCGGTACGCGAAGGTGACCGACTCGAACCGCACCCGCCGCCCGGCGGCGGTTCCCTGATCTGCGCTGCGCATGGGCAGCCGGCCGGGCGTGGCGGGCTCAGGCACCGCCGGGCCCTGCTCCAGGACGCCGGCGATCTTCTCCAGGCCGGAGGCCCCGGACTGGAACGTGTTGTAGAACTGCGACACGTCCTGCAGCGGGGCGAAGAACCGCTGCAGGTACAGCAGGAAGGTGGCGAGCACGCCGACCTTGATGTCGTGGTCGATCACCAGCAGGCCGCCGTAGCCGAGCACCACGCCGGTGATGATGTTGCCGACCAGCGTGATGCAGGGGCCGTAGACCGCGATCAGCCGCGAGGCGTGCGCGCTGGTGTCGGAGTAGTCCTGCCCGAGCCCGGAGAAGATCGCGGCGTTCCGCGGCTCCCTGCGGAACGCCTGCACCGCCCGGATGCCGCCGAACGTCTCGACGAAGTGCACGATGACCAGCGCGATGGCTTCCCTGGTCCGCCGGTACGCGGCCGCGGACTCGCGCCGGAACCAGCCCGTCAGCCAGGTCAGCGGGACGAAGCCGCCCAGTACGACCAGGGCAAGCTGCCAGTTGAGCAGCAGCATGCCGGTGCCGACGAGCAGCAGGGTTAGGACGGCCATGATCAGCGAGTCCAGACCCTCCTCGAACAGGTCGGAAATCGCATCGATGTCGGAGGTCTGCCTGGAGATGACCCGTCCGGACGTGTAGCTCTCGTGGAACGCCACGTCGAGGTCCTGGCAGTGCGCGAACAGCCGGCGGCGCAGTTCGAGCACTATCCGCTGCCCGACGCGGCCGGTCATCGTGACGAACATCCGGGTGGTGACCGCCTGCACCCCGACCGCCACGGCGAAGGCCGCGGCGATGCCGATCAGCGGTGCCGCGTCGTGGGCGTGCAGCAGCGGCGGCAGGCCGTTGTCGATCGCGAGGCCGACCAGCCACGGGCCGGCCAGCGCGGCCAGGCTCTCCATCACGATCAGTGACGCGGTGGCGATGGCAGCACGCCGGTGCGGGCGCAGCAGGTCGCCGATCAGCCTCCTGCTCCGCTCGCGCAGCAGCGCCGCCAGGCCCGCGGTGACCTCGTCGGCCTTCTCCGCCGCGACCCCGCGCCAGGCGTTGGCGTCTATGGTCACGCGCTCGCCTCCAGGGGTTCCACGGCCATGAGCGCCGCGTACTCAGGGTTCGACGCGAGCAGGTTCCGGTGGCTGCCGCGGGCGGCGATCACCCCGCCTGACAGCAGGGCCACCGTGTCGGCCAGCGCTACCGTCGACGGCCGGTGCGCCACCACCAGGGCGGTCGCGCCGGCCAGGATCTCGTGCAGCGCCTGGGTGACCCGCTCCTCGGTGTGCACGTCAAGCGCGGACAGCGGGTCATCGAGGATCAGCACGTCGGGTTTGGCCAGGATGGCCCGGGCCAGCGCGATCCGCTGCCGCTGCCCGCCGGACAGCGCCATGCCCTGTTCGCCGATCCTGGTGTCCAGGCCCCAGGGCAGGTCGTAGGCGAACCGTGCCTGCGCCGCCGTCAGCGCGGCCTCGACGGCGGCGTCGTCCGCGTCGGGCGCGCCGAACGTCACGTTCTCCCTGACGCTGGCGGAGAACAGCGTCGCGTCCTCGAACGCGCAGCCCACGGCCGTGCGGAGCCGCTCAAGCGGGAGGTCGCGGATGTCCGTTCCGTCCAGCCGGACCGATCCGGAAGTCGGGTCGGCCAGCCGCGCGACGAGCTGGAGCAAGGTGGACTTGCCCGAACCGGTCGCCCCGGTGAGCACCACCGTCTGCCCCGGCGCAAGGTCGAGCACGACGTCGCGGAGCACCGGCTCCGTGGCACCCGGATACGTGAAGCAGACGTGGTCGAACACCAGGTGACCCGGTCGGCTCTGGGGGACTCCCCGGAGACCGCCGCGGCTCACCACGCGCACCACCGGTCGTTCGGGATATTTGTCGGTGATCTCCGGCTTGGTGTCGAAGATCTCCAGGACGCGCTGGGCCGCGGTGGCCGCCTCCTGGCCGGAGGCGATGATGTACCCGAGCGCCTCGACCGGCCACACCAGCTGCAGCGCCAGGGTGATGAACGCCACCAGGCCGCCGAGGGTCAGCGAGCCATGGCTGACCGCCAGGGCGCCGAGGACGATGATCATGCCGATCACGGCGTTCGGGAGCAGGTCGAGGAGCGCCCAGAAGGACCCGAGCAGGCCCGCCTTGGCGACCTGGGTCCGGTAGATGTCGGCGGCCTGGGCGTCGTGCCTGGCGGCGGCCAGCCGGCCCCGGCCGAGCGCCTTCAGCACGCGGATGCCGGTCGCCGCCTCCTCGACCAGCGTGGCCAGGTCACCCTGCTGGTCCTGGACCAGGCGGGACAGCACCCGGTACCGCTTCTCGAACCTGAGGCAGATCGGCACCACGGGCACGAACACCGCGCCGGTGACCAGGCCGAGCCACCAGTTCAGGTGGATGAGCAGCGCGATCACGGCGATGAACGTGATCGTGTTGGTGACCATGAAGATCAGGCCGAACCCGGCGAACCTGCGGATCGTCGACAGGTCGGTCGTCGCGCGGGACAGCAGCTGGCCGGACTGCCACTCGTCGTGGAAGGAGACGGGCAGCCGCTGCAGGTGCGCGTACAAGTCGTCCCTGATCGTCTTCTCGATCTCCGCCACGGAACTGGCCTGGATCCAGCGGCGGAGCATGTTGAGCAGCCCCTCGACGGCGCCCAGGCCCACGGCCGCCAGGCCGAGCGGGATCAGCAGGCCCTTATGACCATGCGTGATAGCCCCGTCGATGACGGCCTTGGTGAGCAGCGGGATGGCGAGGGCGGCGGCGACCGCGCCGAGCGCGGCGGCCATCATGACGATCATCTGGATGCGGAACGGCTTCAGGTAGCCGCGCAGCCGCCACAGCGCCCCGACTGGTCGTACCCTGGCAAAGGCGCGCGAGACCAGCGAAGGGGGGACATAGGGCATTTGCGCAGAGGTTAACCGGATGGCCCGGAAGTTGTCATCTGATTTTTCTTGCCGCGGACGGCTTGTCGGCGGGCCATAACTTCTGACACGCTGGCTGACCCGAGGCTTCGCGAACCGGTTGCCGGGGTCACCGGCAGGGAGAGGAACCGTGCAGCGTCCAGCGGGGAATGGGGGGGCGGGGAGCACTCCCATGCGCGGGGAGGTCCCGAGGGGTCGTCCCCCCAGGGCGATACCGCGCGCCGCCGTCCTGGCCGCCTACCGCGACGGCGTGACGGTCACCTGCGAGCTGGCCGCCCAGTTCACCGATGCGACGTGGCTGGCCGCGACGCCGTGCTCGGACTGGCGCGCGCTGGACCTGGCGGGCCACCTGAGGTGCGTCGCCGACGACTACCACGAGTACCTCGATGACGCGCCCGATAGCAGGCTCGCGCGGCTGCTGGCGACCAACAGGCCCGCGGATTCGCTCGCGCGCAAGCTGGCCAGGCAGAACGCGGCCGAGCTCGCGGCGCTGCCGGACGCGTCCGGCCCCGAGCACATCGAGGCGTTCGCCGAGTCGGCGCGGTCGTACGGGCGGCGGCTGCCGCAGGCCTGGGACCTGCCGCACCACACGTACCGGGGGATCGAGGTCACGGTCGGCGCGATGGCCGGCGCGGCCAGCGCCGAGTGGCACCTGCACGCGTGGGACCTGGCCCGGTCCCTCGGCAAGGACTACCGCCCCGCCGATCCCGAGCTCGTGCTGGCCGTGTGGCGGGCCGGCACGCCGCAGCTGTGGCCCGCGCTCGCCGCGCGATCGGGCGGCTCCGAACCGGGCCGCGAAGAGCCAGGCAGCGACGACCCCTGGCAGGCCTTGCTGATCGCGTCCGGGCGTGATCCGGGCTGGACCCAGGCGTAACCGGCTACTGGCGCTGGGGCTTGTGCAGGACGTAGGCGTAGGCCACGTTGATGATCCCGACGATGACCCAGATCATGGCCATGAGCATGATGGCGGCAAAGCCCGGCGACCCCTTGAGCACGATCGCGGTAATCGGCAGTGCCGCCACCATCGACCCGAGGGCCAGGATCATGGACTGCCGGCCGGCGTGGTCGCCCCGCTCGGCCCTGAGCTTGCGCCGTTCGGCCCGGATCATGCGCTTGGCCCGGCGGCGCTGGTGCCTGCACCCCGCGTACCGGTCCAGCTGGGTCAGGATGCGGCTGTCCACCTCCGCCGCGAGCCGGCTCTCGACCTCGGCCGTGATCCGCTTGTCGATCTCCGCGCCGATGCGCTCTACGAGACCCTCGGCCAGCGCCTGGTCATAGCCGGGGCCGAGGTCCTGCAGGGCGGCCACCGAGGCGGCGATCTCGGCCTGGTGATCTAGGGCCATCATGTCCTCCGAACGTCCGGTCAACCCGTACGGCCACGGTATGAGCCAGGACAGGCAGGCGGAATGCGGCTAGCACCAGATTCGCATCCTGCGGTTTCCCCTACCCCTGCCCGGACGATGTGCCCGGGCCGCGCTCGTCGGTAGAGTCTGTGATTCATGACGTTTGATATCGGCCGCGTACGCGCGGCCTACCCGGCCCTGGCCGACGGCTACGCCTACCTGGACGGCGCCGCGGGAACGCAGGTGCCCGCCACGGTCATCGAGGCGATCGCGCAGGCTTACCGGTCGGGGATCGGCAACGTCGGGGGAGAGTTCCCGGCCAGCGGCCGGTCCGACGCGATCGTGGCCGAGTGCCGCCGAGCCCTCGCGGACCTGACCGGCGGCAGCCCGCAGGGCGTGATCCTCGGGCCGAACATGACCACGCTGACCTACCGGCTCGCGGACACGCTGTCGCGGCAGTGGGGGCCAGGCGACGAGGTGGTCGTGTCCAGGCTGGATCACGACGCCAACGTCAGGCCCTGGGTACAGGCCGCTGCGCGGCAGGGCGCGACGGTGCGCTGGGCTGAAGTCGACATATCGACAGCGGAGCTGCCAACCGCCCAGTTCGGTGAGCTGGTGACCGAGCGGACCAGGCTCGTCGCGGTCACCGCCGCCAGCAACATCGTCGGGACCAGGCCGGACGTGCCGGCCATCGCGGCCGTCGCGCACGCGGCCGGCGCGCTGTGCTACGTGGACGGGGTGCACGCCACCCCGCATGTTCCGGTGGATGTCGGGTCGCTCGGCGCCGACTTCTACGCCACCAGTTCCTACAAGTGGTCGGGACCGCACATCGGCGCGGTGGTGGCCGACCCGGCGCTGCTCGAGACCCTGCATCCGGACCGGCTGGCGCCCGCCCCGGCCGAGGTTCCCGGCCGGTTCGAGCGGGGCACCGCGCCGTTCGCCGACCTGGCCGGGGTGGCCGCGGCCGTGGAGCATCTGGCCGGCCTCGGCGCGGAGGCCCCCGCCGGGGCCAGCCGCAGGGAACGCCTGCTCGCCTCGATGGCGGCCGTGGAGCGGTACGAGGGGCAGCTATTCGCGCGCCTGCTCGGCGGCCTGGCCGCGATGCGGCACGTCACGCTGTACGGCAAGGCAGCCTGCCGGGCGCCGACGGCGTACTTCACCGTCGCCGGGTACGCGCCCCGGGAGGTCGCGGAGCGGCTCGCGGCCCAGGCGATCAACGTGTGGGACGGGGACAACTACGCGTGGGAGCTGACCGGGGCGTTCGGGCTGCGGGAGTCCGGCGGAGCGGTCCGCGCCGGGATCGTCCACTACAACGAGGAGGCCGAGGTAGACCGCCTGCTGGCCGCCGTAGCCGGGCTGGACCGCTGAACTTCTGACCGCGTACCCTGATACCGGGTTCCCTATGAGACGGCGGAGGGCGGTGACGTCGGTGTCCAGCGTGCTGGCCGTGCTAGCTGGGCTGCTGCGCACCGTCACGCACCTAGCGGCCGCCCTGCCGAGCCCATCCGGATGGTGGAGTGCCTGGGGCTCGGCGAGCCTGACCGCGCTGGCCGCCGCCGTCCTGGCCGGGGCCGTGCTCGCGGCGGTCCTGGCCCTGCTGGCCTCCGTGGCCAGGCTTTCCCGCACCGCCGCCACCATCCCGACGATCCGCCGTGCCGCGGGGATGCGGGAGAAGTCCTGGCGGACGGCGTTCTTGCGCCAGCGCGATCCCGACGCGGCGGGCCGGCCAAGGCCCAGAGCGCCATCGGCGGCCCAGGCGGCCGCCACATCTCGCTGACCTGCGAATATCGCGGCCGCTTCCAGCCCTGACCACGTCCAAGCTGGAAGGCCGTTTCCCATGACCAGTATCTTTGGCGTCCCCGTGGACGTCGTATACCGCCTCGTCTCCGGGTTCACCGGAGTTCTCACCCCCGTTCTCGGGGGCGCGGCCGCCGTCGCCGCGATCATCGCTCTCACCGTGGCCGTCCGCGCCATCGTGATGCCGCTCAGCTTCCGCGCCATGCGCGGGCAGGCCGTCCAGGCCCGGCTGGCCCCTCAGTTGCAGGCCCTCCGGACGCGCTACGCCAAGGAGCCAGAGCGATTGCAGCGCGAGATGACCGCGCTGTACAAGCAGGAGGGCACCAGCATGTTCGCGGGGCTCACGCCGATCCTGCTCCAGTGGCCCCTGCTGTCCGTCGTGTACCTGCTGTTCCGGTCGCCGCGGGTGGCCGGGAAGCCGAACACGCTGCTCAGCCACGACCTGCTCGGCGTGCCGCTCGGCATGCACTGGCTGAGCGGCGCCGGCCCGGCTAGCCTCCAGGGCCTGGTGTTCGTCGGCGTCCTGGCGCTGCTGGCCGGCCTGTGCTGGCTGTCGGCGCGTCTCGGGCGGCTGATGACCCCCGCCCAGGCCACGATGGCGCCCGCGGTGGGCGCACCCGGTAAGGCCGGACGGTCCGGGAAGGCGAGCGCGCCCGGGAAGGCGAGCGCGCCCGGGAAGGGCGGCGGATCCGGCCGGTCCGCGGATGTGGCTGGAGCGATCCCGCCGGGCGCTTCGGGGGCACTCGTCCGGGTGCTCCCGTACCTGACCGTGGTGATCGCAGCGTTCGCGCCGCTCGCGGCCGCGGTCTACCTGGTCACATCCACGGCCTGGTCGCTAGCCGAGCGGGGCTTGTTCTGGCGCACTCGAGGCCGCGCTAACCGCTCCGCGGCCACAGGCTGAGCTTCAGCGAGAGCAAGCACCACGGCCAGGAACCCGATTCTCGGAGAGCGCCCGTGACACCTGGGGCTCCTGAGCTACGAGCACTCTGGTGGGTACGACTCGGGCGCGCTCCGGTCCGGAGTCAGTGGGGCTTGTGACGCACCGACCCCGCTATGTGGGGCCTGTGACGCACCGACCCCGCTAGGCAGCCCCGATTGAGAGGGAAGGGTACCTCAGGCGGGCCACGGAGCTACTACGAGACGAGACGAGGGGTGAGGAGGGTGCGCAGTAGGCGGGCCGGCGGTGAGCCGTGCGCCAGCATCCGGTCGTGGATCTCCCTGTCGCTCTGGCCGGGGCCGGCGGCCCGCAGGTCCGCCGACAGGTCGGAGACTTCGGTGTACCCGACGTAGTAGGTGGACAGCTGGGCCGAGGTGAGCAGCGCCCGCCGCCACTTGCCCGCCGCCTCGCCCTCTTCCTGGTGGCCGCGGCCCGTCATCAGGGTCATCGCCTCGGCTTCGGTCATGCCGTGCGCGTGGATGCGCCCATCGAGGATGGCGTTGATGATCGTGCGCAGCTGCATCTTGAGCTGCTGCATGCGGACCGCGCGGGGATCGCCGTCGCCCGGGTAGCCCTGTTCGGCCATGATCCGCTCGGCGTAGACCGCCCACCCCTCGATGAACGCCCCTGACCTGAGCGCGGCCCGGATCGCGGTACCCGATCCCGCGAACCGGCGGGAATGCTGGAGCTGCAGGTAGTGGCCGGGCATCGCCTCGTGCACCATCAGGTTGTGCACCATGTGCCGGTTGTACTCGCGGTAGAACGAGGCGACGCGCGGCGCGGGCCAGTCGGCGGGCGCCGGCGAGACGGCGATGAACGTCGGCAGCGGCGCGGGCTCGAGCGGGCCGGGCGAGTCGCAGTACGCGACGGCCACGCCGCGGTCGATCTCCGGCATGGCGATGACCTCGACCGGGTCGTCGAACACCGAGATCAGCCGGCGGTCGGTCACGAAGGCGGTCTGGGCGGTCAGGGCGTCCCGGCCGAACCCGAGGATGGTCGCCTCGTCTGGCACGTCCTCCGCCAGCCGGTCCAGCACCTGCCGGACGGCGCTGGCGCCATTACGGGACCCGCCCGCCAGGCCGGCGGCCAGCTCGGCGATCTGCTCGCTGACCCGGTCCAGGTCGGCCTGCGCGCGGGAGAGGATCGCGTCCGCGTCGGCCGCCGCGCTCAGGTTGAGCGAGAGCTTGCGGGCGAACAGCTCGGGCCCGATCCTCGGGTCGGCGTCGCCGTCCGGCCCGGGCGCCGCCTCGTCCAGCCGCGCGGACAGCCACGCGCGGTGCGCGGTCAGGGCCTCGAGGGCGGCGGGACGCACCTGCCCGATCTGCGGGGCGCTGGCGGGCGCGTCCTCGATCGCGGCGTCGATCTGGCTGCTGACCAGGGCGATCGTGCCGCCGAACTGCGCGATGGCCGTCTCCAGGTGCACCCTGGGCATCCGCCTCAGGTGCCGGCGGGCCTCGGCCAGCGCGCCGGGAACCTCCGCCAGCCTGCCGGCCACGGCGGCCAGCCGGTCGGGCAGCGGGGCGAAGTCCCTGGCCAGCAGCAGGTAGATGGCCTTGCCCGGGTTGGCCAGGAGCGGATTCCAGGTGTGCTCGCGCAGGTCATCGATCTCGAACACCCGCCGCGCCACGCTGTCCGCCATGATCGCGGCGTCGACCTGGTGCTCGGCCGACAGCGCGCCGGCGTCGATCGCGTCCAGGCGGGTGGCCCACCGGTCCAGGGCGCGCCGCTCGTCGGCCAGGGCGGCCGCGGAGGGGTCGGTGAGGCGGTCGTCGAACCTGTGGTCGCCCAGGCCGGTCGCCAGGACCGGGTGCCGCTCCGCCCGGTCGTCGAGGTACTCACTGGCCAGCGCCGTGAACTGACGGTCGCCCTCGCTGTCCATCTCGCCTCCGCATCGCCGGTCCGGTCTGCCTACGCTAGCGAATGCGATCCGGTCCGTCGCGATCCGCTTCTCTTATGCCGAACGGTACGCATGGCACCTGTTGATCCCTGCGGTGCGTGACTCTGCTCTAGCGTGCGACACGGTGCGCCGGGGCGACTAACGTTGGGAGCCGTGAAGGCATCACCGCAGTCCCAGCTCCGCCTGCTCGAACTGGCCGAACTCGACGCCGAGCTCACCCGCCTGGACCATCGCAGGCGGTCCCTGCCGGAGGTCGACGAGCTGGCCCGCATGGAGGCGAGGACCGGCGAGCTCAAGGACGCCACGGTCGCGGCCGAGACCGAGCTCGGCGACCTGTCCCGGGAGCAGGGCCGGGCCGAGCGCGACGTCGAGCAGGTCCGGACCAGGATCGACAGGGACCGGGCCCGGCTGGACGCCGGGCAGATCAGCGCCGCACGCGAGCTCGCCAGCCTGCAGTCCGAAATCGAGTCGCTGCACAAGCGGCAGGGCGATCTCGAGGAAGTCGTGCTCGAGCTGATGGAGCGCCGGGAGGCGCTGACCTCGCGGCTCGACGAGCTCGCCGCCGAGCGCGACCACCTGGGCTCCGAGATGACCGCGGTGGCGGCCCGGCGCGACGCCTCCCTCAGCGAGATCGACGAAAGCGCGGGCAAGGCATCTGCGCAGCGCCAGGGCATCGCCGCCGAGGTACCAGCCGACCTGCTGAAGCTCTACGACCAGATCCGTGGCACCCGCGGGGTCGGCGCCGCCGCGTTGCGGCGCGGCCGGTGCGAGGGATGCCACCTGAGCCTCAACACCGTGGACCTGAACCAGATCCGGACGTCGGCTCCCGACGAGGTGATCAGGTGCGAGGAGTGCAGGCGCATCCTCGTCCGCACGCCCGAGTCCGGCCTGTAAGTGCCCGCCTCGGTCCGCGGCCGGGCCCACTGGATGCCCGCCCAGAGCGAGCCCACGGTTACCCTCCTCCTGCGGCACGGGCAGACGCCGAGTTCGGTGGAGAAACGGTACGCCGGCCGATCCGACGTCCCGCTGACCGACGTCGGCGTGCGGCAGGCGGCCGCCGCCGGTGAGCGGCTGGCCTGCGCCGGGATCAACCTGATCGTGACGTCCCCGCTGCTGCGGGCGGTGCGGACGGCCGAGGAGGTCGCCGCGGCGACCGGGGCTCCCGTCGAGGCCGACGAGGATTTCCGCGAGACCGACTTCGGCGCGTGGGACGGCCTGACCTTCGCGGAGGTCCGGGAGCGCTGGCCGGCCGAACTGACCGCCTGGATGGCCGATCCGGCGGTCGCGCCGCCCGGCGGCGAGAGCTTCGCCGACGTGAGCACGAGGGTCGACGCCGCGCTGCGGCGCGTCCTGGTCGGCCACCAGGGCCAGACGGTACTCATCGTCAGCCACGTCACCCCGATAAAGACGCTGGTCGCGGCGGCCCTGCTCGCCCCGCCGCCCGCGCTGTACCGGATGCACCTTGACGTCGCCGCGCTGTGCCAGGTCGACTGGTACGCCGACGGTCCCGCCGTATTGCGGTCCTACAACGACACCGGCCACCTGCCGGCTGAATAAACTCCTCTGTCATGAGAGACCGCGGGCGATTGACCGCTCCAGGCAGCTTGCTGAACGCGGCCGTGCTCGCGCCGGAGACCGAGGTGCTCGGTCCGCCGTCGCAGGACCTCGCCGGCCTGGCTGCCGAGTACGGCCTGCGCCCGAGTTCGGTCCGCCCCCGCCTGATCCTCTATATGCGCCAGGTCTGGGGCCGGCGGCACTTCATCGTCGCCTACGCCACCGCGCGCAACGTGTCGATGTACACCGAGGCCAAGCTCGGCCAGCTCTGGCAGGTGCTGACGCCGCTGCTCAACTCGGCCGTCTACTACCTGATCTTCGGGGTCATCTTCGAGGCCAATCGCGGCATCAAGCACTACATCGCGTACCTGGTCATCGGGGTGTTCTTCTTCTCCTTCACCGAGCGGTCGATCGTGGTCGGCTCCACCGTGATGCGGGCGAACCTCCCGCTGATCCGCGCGCTGCACTTCCCCCGGGCCTGCCTGCCCCTCGCGTACGTACTGGTCGAGTTCCAGCAGCTGCTGCTGTCCATGCTGGTGGTATTCGCCATCGTGCTCGCGGAAGGGGAACCGCCCACCTGGTACTGGCTACTCCTGCTGCCGGCGCTGTTCATGCAGGGGATGTTCAACTTTGGCGCCGCCATGCTCATGGCACGGCTGGGGGCCGGAGCCCAGGACTTCAGCCAGCTGATCCCGTTCCTGACCCGCGTCTGGCGGTATTTCTGCGGGGTCATGTACAGCCTCACCTCGCTTCCGTCTTACGCCACGCTGCCGCTATGGGGGAAGGACCTCATCGCCCTGAACCCAGCGGCGGTCTACATCTCGCTGGCCCGGTACGCGCTGATGGCGAGCCAGCGGGCCGACGCTCCGGGCGCGAAGCCGTACAACCTCATGAAGTGCACGTTGTTCAACGCCGCGCATAGTCCCCCGCTCCAGGCCTACTGCCACCCGAACGTAGTGACCTCCCAGCTGTGGCTGGCCGCCGTCGGCTGGGCGGTCGTCACGCTCCTCGTGGGCGTGGTGTTCTTCTGGCAGGCCGAGACGCGCTACGGCCGCGGCTGAGCCGCTACCGGGGAACGCGGCCCGCGTCGTCGTCGCCCGGGGCCACCGGGCCGGGGACCGGGCCGGCCGGCCCGCGGGCGTTCAGCCAGTCGCCCGACAGCAGCGCGGCCAGGGTGGCCAGCGCCCAGGCCGCCTCCGGGTCGGCCTGCGGGGAGCACAGCACGGCCTCGGCGGCCCGCCTGCGGACGATCTCGAACATGCCGCCCGCAGCGCCGAGGTCCAGGGCGTAGTCGCGCAGGATCCGGGCCAGCTCGCCGGCGAAGTTCCGCCGCCAGTCAGGCGCGGCCGCGGGCGCCGGCCCGGCCGCTGATCCCGGCCGGGCCGGCAGACTCGGCGCCGTCGGGCCGGACTTCCAGCCGCTGCCGGCCAGCGGCAGGTCGAGCAGATCCGGGCCGAGCTCCGCCAGCACCCCGCGGTGCAGCCGGTCCGTGACCCGGTCCCGCAGTGGTACCGCCCGGGCGGCCGAGACGACGCGGTCGCCGAAGAAGGGCTGGACCTGCGGCGCGCGCATCAGGTAGCCCTGGCGTGCGGTGGCCGACCACCGGCCGGCGCGGTTGACCAGGTAGAAATCGTCCAGCGTACGCAGCGGCCCGCGGGGGAGCGACGCGGCGTGGGGGCCCAGGCTGGCGAGGTACTCCCCGGCCGCGGCCCGGCGCAGTAGTCCCAGGCGGCGCGTCGTGAGCCGGCGGAACAGCTCGGGCGCCCGCGCCTCACTCCGGGCCCGGGCCGGGCGCCGGGCCCGCCAGGCCGCCGCGGCGTACCCGCCGCGCAGCAGTTCACCGCCGTGCCCGCCGACCTGCACCGGCTCCGCGGCGAACTGCGGGTCGGGCCACCCGACGTTCTCGAACGCCGACAGCATCCCGTCCGAGACGAGCACCGCGCAGCGGAGCCTGCGGATGACCTCGGCCTCGCCGGGCCCCGTTCCGGTGCCCGGCGGCCTCGGCTCGGTGACGACGTGCTCGACGCCGAGCCGTTCGGCGATCATGGCCGCGATGACCACGTCCGGGTGGCTGGCGAAGCCGTGCGTGCGGGCCCGGAACGGCACCTTGGCCGCCGTCAGGGCGGCGGCGATCAGCCGGCTGTCCTTGCCCCCGGTCAGGGACAGCTCGACAAGGACCCCGGCGTCGCGGAGCGGCGTGACCACGTCGATCAGGGCGTCGGCGACCTGGGCGCACTGGCGCGCGCCCAGCGGAATCCCCGGCGGACCCTTTGCTCCGCCTCGGTCGGCGTCCCGGTCACGCGCTGAGGTCACCACCAGGCGCCCGCCCGCCACCGTCAGGCTCCGGTCGGGCGCCAGGGCCCGGACCCCGCGGAACGGGGTCGCGGCGCCGGCCGGGTAGCCCATGCTCAGGAAGGCGCCGACCATGACCGGATCGTGATCACCCAGCCGCCGCGCCGCGGCCGCCGCCCATGAGGCGCGGTCGCAGACGAGCACGGCGCCGGGGACCTCGGCTAGGTAGACGGGATCGACGCGCGCCAGGGCGGTGCGCGCGTGCACCGCCTCGGCGTCGGCCCGGATGGTCCCCGCGTGCGAGGCGGCGGCCGGGTGCCCGCCCGCGATCGCGGTCAGTACCGCCGAACCCCAGCGGAGCACGGCCGCGCGCTCGTCAGGCGCGCGCCACGCCACCATGGCGGGACCGGGGATCGGCAGGACCCGCGGATCGGTCCCCTGAGCCGCGGCGATCAGCTCGGCGCACCGTTGGCGTGTCGCCGCGCTGATCGCCAGCGTGAAGTACATGCCGGTCAGCGCGAGCCAAGCAGCTCGAGGACCGGACCCTGCGCCGCCGGGTCCAGGTCGGCCGTGAGCAGGCCGCGCCAGGTCTGGCACACCAGCGGGAGGTTGAAGGCGCCCGCGGCCTGCGCGTGCGCGGCGTCGCCGGCCTGCCGCCAGTCGTCCGGCGCGGCCAGCCCGCTGATCGCGGCGGCCATGGCCGCCGGATCCTCGTGGATCCAGCGCGCATCGTAGATGGTCTCGACCCCGGGCCAGGGCCGCAGCACCGGCACCGCGCGTGACGCCATCCCCTCGGCGGGGGCGACGTGGAAGCTCTCGTCGTCGCTGGTGGACAGGACGAAGCCGACCCGGCGCAGCCAGGCCGCGACGTCAGGTCCGGCGTCGTCGAACACCACGGCCCCGCGCAGCAGGGGCGACCGCTGCACCCGGCGCAGCGCGGTCGCGTAATGCTCGCGTTCGGCCGGGTTCTGCCACACCCACCAGTGCTCCCACGGCATCCCGGACTTGATGAACAGCAGGTACCTGTCGTCCTCGCGGCGCAGTTCCTCGAGCACGTCCAGCGCCAGGTCCAGGCGCTTGCGGGACGGGACGATGCCGATCAGGCCGAGATGGAAGCGGGCGCCGTCGAGTTTGGGCCGGTCGAGCTGGGACACGTCGACCGCGTTGGGCACGGTCACGACCTTGCTCTCGGGCCAGCCGGTGCGCTCGCGGGTCAGCTTCGCGTAGTGCTTGCTCACGCAGATCACCTGGCTGACGGCGCCGATCTTGACCTTCGCCGGGTATGGCGACTCGAGCTCGAACCTGTGCAGCCGCACCAGCAGCCGCGACCCGCGCCGCTTGTGCCTGCTGTACCAGATGGCGTTCGGCCCGCACCATTCGCAGACCACGACGTCGGCCCACCCGGCCAGCTCCCGGCTGGCGCCCGGATCGTGCTTGCCGAGCGCGGCCCACTGGTCAACCCGGACCTCGAGGTCCGGCTGGAGCCGCAGGTACGCCAGCAGCGGGGTGAAGAACTTCAGGTCGTGGCCGGCCACGACGACACGCAGCTTTGCTGCGGTGCTGGCCCCGGGGGGGCGACCCCCCGGGACCTCCCCGCTCACGGGGGGGCTGCCCGCCCCCCCGTACCCCCTCGGGGGCACCGCCCGGGCCAGATAACCGCGCAGGCGCTCGGCCGCCTTGTCCAGCGTGAACTGCTCGGCGGCCCGGCCCGTCCGGTCCGCGGCCAGCCGGAAGAGACCGGGGTCCGCCGCCGCGGCGGCCGCCCCGTCCGCGACGTCGGCCAGGCTCGCCGCGAACAGCGGGTAGCCGGCGCCGAGGAGCCCCTCGTGCATGGGCGTGCGGTTCAGGATCACGGGCAGCCCGAGGGCGCCGTACTCCAGCACCTTCGTGGACAGCTCCAGGCTCGCGTCCAGGTCCGGGTGCCGCCAGCCCAGCCCGACGTCGCAGGAGGCGGCGAGGCGTAGCGCGTCCTCCCGCGAGTGCCCGCCGTGCCAGATCACGCCCGGCGCGTCGAGGGCGGCCCGCATCCGCTGCTGGTAGTCGCCCGCGTCGTTATGGATCTTGTCGCCGATCATGTGGAGTTCGGCGGTCACTCCGCGGGCGGCGAGCAGCCCGGGGAGCTCGGTCATCTCCAGGGTGTTCCAGCGCGGCGCGAACTTGCCGGAGTAGGCGAGCCGCAGCGGCGTCCCGGCCGCCGTGGCGCCGCGCTGGGTCGGGATCTCGGTCAGGATGGGCGGCAGGAGCACGCACTTGCCGCACGCCGCCGGGATGCTGCCCTCAAGGAAACAGCGGAGCTCTTCGGTCTGGCAGAGCAGGTAGCGGGCGGCGGTGGCGATCATCCCGAGTTCTTCGGCGGCCGCAGGCGTGAGCCCGGGTACCGACTGCGGGACATCGGTCAGGTACGGCCACAGCCGCCCGGTGAACGCGCCGCTCTTGGCCGCCGCCGCGGTGACCGCCCGGCCTCGCAGCACGACCAGGTCGTGTGGTGCCTCCGCGTCCAGGCGGGCCAGCAGTTCCGGCGCCGCCGGCGCCCGGACGGGTCCCGGCCCCTCGAGGAGATGCTCCTCGAACGGCCGGCGCACGGTCACTCCCGGCTCGGCGAGCAGGGGCGCGACCAGGCGGTCGGTGCGGACCGGTGCCTTGAGCACCAGCGTCACCGCGCAGCCGGCCACCGCCAGCGCCTGGGTGACGGACTGCAGCCAGATCGCCGAGCCGTCGATCAGGTTCAGATCGATGTCGCCGTAGACAAGCGCGCGCGTGGTCAACGCGACAACTCCTAACTCAGAGAAAAAAGCCGCAGCCCGGGACCGGAGTCGTCCGAACCGAAGTACTCCCGCCGGGCCAGCGCCGGCCGGAGCGAGGTCACGTACATGTAGGTACCGCCCGCGTGCCCGACCGCGTCCGCTTGCGAGCACTCCCGCGCGCAGGCCAGGTCGAGCAGGTAGGACTCGTCGTGCTCGCGGTCGGCCTGCCACAGCACGACCCACGGTGAGCGGGCCTGCCTGGCGGCGTGCGGTACCCAGGGAGCCTGCCCGCCGATCCCGTCGGCCCCGGCTCCGTCGGGCGCCGCGGTGACCTCGGGTATCGCGGTGACCGTCACGCCCCGTCCGGCGAGGTCGCCGAGCGCGGCGGTGACGGCCCGGCACGACGGGCCCGCCGGGTCGCCGTTGGTTGCCCCGACCGTCACGACGACCTCGGCGGGTGCCATCCGCTGCCGGGACAGGCTGCCTGATAGGGCGGCGGCTCCCGCGGCGTCCTCGACACGGGCCAGCACCGCGACCTGCCGCCCGCCGATCAGCCGGCCGGGCAGCCCGGCGAGCTCGCAGAGTTCCGCGAGCCGCACCGGAGTCGCATGCTCGGCGAAGATGTCCCGCAGCACGGGAATGACCTCGGGTCCGGTCAGCGGGAGCTCCGCCTGGGCCGACTCGAGCTGGTCCCGTAGGGTGGCCTGCTCGCCCGCGACCATGATCACCCGGGCGCCGCAGGCGAGCTGCTCGCGCGCCTGGTCTGGGGACACCGTGACGAAGACGGCGTGCTCCCGGTACAGCGCGGGCCGCAGTCGCCACCCTGCCTCCCCGGTGAACTTCACCGATCCGGCCACGAAATCGAGGAGGGCCCGAACGGCCGGCGTGTCACGAGGGTCGCGCGAGCCGGCGTAGACCGGCGAGCACGGCCGGTAGCCCGGCAGGTCGATCGGGTTGAACCGGGCGAGCTGCACCCCGAAGCCATGGTCGGACACCACGTCGCAGCTGGCCGCGACCCAGTCCAGGCCCGGGGCCAGGTGCGCGGGGACGTTGCGGATGAAGACAACGGGCTTGCCGAGCGCACGCGCCGCCGCGATCAGCCGGCCGAGCCGCCTGCCCCGGTCGGCCGCGGCCGGATCGCCGGCGTACGCCCACGGTGACGCGGCCAGCATGGCCGCGGCCTCGATGAGCACGAGATCGGCGCCCGCGCTCTCCAGCATGACGTCCGCGTCGTGGGGGAGCAGGGGGAGCACCGCGGCGTCCGGGCCGAGCGTGGCGCACGCTTCGCCGGTCAGAACGCCGGTGATCACCAGCCCTGGCGGGGTGAACGCGGCCGAGGCGGCGGCAGGCGCGCCCAGGCCGGGCGCGGTCAGCGCGGAAAGGAAGCGCTCCCCGCCGCCGGCCAGGTCGCCGAGCTGCGCGGAAGCCAGCGCGAGGGTGGCCGCCCCGGGGCCGGTGAGGGCACCGCGCTCGCGCCACAGCCGGATCAGGTCGAGCGGTAGCTGCACGCCCCATGACCACGGGCGCCGCGCGGCGCGGACCAGCGTCCGGCCGAGCACCATCGTCGCTGAGTCCTCGAGCGCACCCAGCCGTGCCTGCGTCATGGCCAGCTGCAGCCTGGTGTCCCGCAGCGTCCGCGCCAGCCGGTCCCGCTCCGCCGCCAGGCCCGGATCACCCGCCGGGTCAGCCTGGCCCGCCTGGTCGTCGGGCGCCCCGTCCGGCTCGCCAGTCATGTCGGTAACCGTGCTCACGGGCGCCTCTCGGGGTCCAGCCGCGCGGCGATGATCCGCGCGATCCGCGGGCCCGCCTTGCCGTCCCACAGCGGCGGCAGCTCGCCGGCGTAAGGCCCGTCCTGGCAGGCCTTGAGGACGGCGGCGGCCAGTTGCTTGTGCGTGACCAGGCGGTTGCTGCCGCTGGTGATGGTGATGGGCCGTTCGGTGTTGGGCCGCAGGGTCAGGCACGGCACGCGCAGCAAGGTGGTCTCCTCCTGCACGCCGCCCGAGTCGGTGACCACCGCGGTGGCCCCCTTGACCAGGGCCATGAACTCCAGGTACCCGAGCGGGTCGCAGGCGCGCAGCCTGGGGTGCGAGCCAAGCCCCGCGGCCTGCAGCGCCGCCCGGCCCCGCGGGTGCACCGGGATGATCACGTCCAGCTGATCGGCCACCTCGTGCAGCGCCTGGACCAGATCGGCCGCCGACTGCGGGTCATCGACGTTGGCCGGGCGGTGCAAGGTCGCCACCACGTACCGCTCGGGCAGTCCGGCGGCGCCGCGGGCCGCCGTGGTGTCGAACCGGTCCAGGTGGGCCAGCAGCGTATCGATCATCGGGTTGCCGACCAGGTGTACCCCGGCCGGCGGACGGCCCTCCCTGGCCAGGTGCCCGACCGCCTCCGGCGAGGTGGCGAAAAGCAGCGTGCACAGCTGGTCCGTCAGCCGCCGGTTGATCTCCTCCGGCATTGAGTCGTCAAAGCTGCGCAGCCCGGCCTCGACATGCGCTAGCGGCACCGCAAGCTTGGCGCCGGCCAGGGCGGCCCCGATGGTGGAGTTCACGTCCCCGTAGACCACGGCCAGCGCAGGCGGATGCTCGGTGAACTCCTGCTCCATCCCGATCATCACCTCGGCCGTCTGCCTGGCATGACTTCCCGACCCCACCCCGAGGTTCACGTCAGGCCGCGGCAGGCCGAGCTGGACGAAGAACACCTCCGACATCCGCTCGTCATAGTGCTGGCCGGTGTGCACGATCCGCTGCTCGTGACCCTCCCCGGCCAGGGCGCTGATCACCGGCGCGGCCTTCATGAAGTTCGGCCTCGCGCCCAGCACGTGGGTGATAGGTGCGCGCATCGCGTCCTTTCCGTTGACCTGAACCGATATCATCTGCCGTGATGACGCCCGCCCCGCGCCGGCCGGGGCCCAGAGCCTCCCGCCTCCAGGACACGCACGTGTCGCCCCGCGCGCTTACCCTCGCGGCGTCGATCGCCTGGCGGCACGCGGCGGCCGACCCGGTTCGCGCACTGGTACTCGCCCAGAGGGTAGCGCCTGGACCGCTGCGCGGGTGGCTCCGGCTCGCCGGCCCGTACGGCCGCGCCGCGGTGCTGTGGGGTGCCGGGGACCGGGACGCAGCCCAGGCGTCGCTCGAGGCGTCGCCGAGGCGCCTGGCCGCGTTCAGCCTGGCCGTCGACCAGCCGGCCGCCGCGGCCGCCGCCCTGCGCAGGCTGCCCGAAGGCGACCCGGCCCGGCCGGTGCTCGCCGCGCGCCTGGCCTGGCGCGAAGGCCGCCTGACCGAGGCGATCCAGGGGCTGGACCGGGCAAAGGCCGCAGGGCCCCGCACCGACCGGGCGCGGCTCCGGCGGCTGCGCAAGACCCTCGTTGCGGAGCAGGCCGTCCTGTCCGGTGAGCATCCTCGCCTGCGAGCCGGGGCCGGAGGAGGCGGCCGCAGTCTCAGCACCATCCCCGGCCGCGTCCTGCACCTGGTCAACGACGCGCTTCCGGCCACGAGCGCCGGGTACACGATCAGGACGCACGAGATCGTGCTCGCCCAGCGCGACGACGGGCTCGATCCGCACGTGGTGACGAGGTCCGGGTACCCGGTAACCCAGGGCCGGATCGACGGCAGGCGCCTGGTCATGCTGGACGGCATCCCGTACCACCGCCTGCTCCCGTGGCGCCAGGCAACGCGCGCAGACAAGGCCGCCGACACCGGACTCCGGCAAGCCGACGAGCTGACCAGGCAGATCCGCCCTGCGGTGCTGCACGCGGCGAGCAACTACGCCAACGCCAGGATCGCGCTGGCCCTGGGGGAGCGGTACGGGCTTCCGGTCATCTACGAGGTACGCGGGTTCTGGGAAGACACGTGGCTGTCCCGCCACCCGGACTCCGCGGAACTCGCCCATAGCGAACTGTACCGGCGGAACCGGGACCTCGAGACCCGCTCCATGCTGAAGGCCGACCTCGTGGTGACGCTCGGGGAGGCCATGCGCGAAGAGATCATGGCCCGCGGCGTGCCCGCCGACAAGATCATCATCGTGCCGAACGCCGTGTCCGACGAGTTCCTCCGGCCGCTGCCCGACGCCAGGGCGCTGCGGACCGCGCTCGGCATCGGCTCGGGCGATCATGTCGTCGGCGTGGTATCCAGCCTGGTCCCGCACGAGGGCATCGGCACGCTGCTCGAGGCGACCAAGCTGCTGCGGGAGCGCGGCCTGCCGGTGCGGGCGCTGATCGTCGGCGACGGACCGGAACGCGCCGCCCTGCAACGCCAGGCGGCCGCGCTCGGCCTGGGCGAGGCGGCCATATTCACCGGCCGCGTCCCGGCCGCGAAAGTACGTGAATACCACGCGCTCCTCGATGTTTTCGTCGTCCCCCGCACCCCGGACAGGGTATGCCAGCTCGTTACCCCGCTGAAGCCGGTGGAGGCGATGGCCAGCGGGCTCTGCGTGGTCACCAGTGAAGTGAGGGCACTGGCCGAAATCATCAAACCCGACGTAACGGGCGCGCTAACAATACCGCAAGATCCGGTGGCCCTAGCCGATAGTCTTGAGCTCTTGGTTTGCAGTCCGGATATAAGAAGGAAACTCGGTGACAATGCCCGCGAATGGGTAGCCAGGGACCGTACCTGGGCCCATAACGCGGCAAGGTACCGGGAGGCCTACGCCCTCCTGGGCGCAATCTAGGCAGGGGTTTTCGGTGCAGATGCCTGCGCAGGACGTACTGGTGATCGGGCTCGGCTACGTCGGCCTCCCGCTGGCGATCCAGGCGGTGCGGTCCGGGTTCCGGGTGACCGGGTACGACATCAGCGAGAAGAAGGTAGCCGGGCTGATGGCCGGGCGGTCGCACATCGATGACATGACCGACGCCGAAGTGGCCGAGATGCTCGACGCGGGGTTGCGGGCCACGGCCGACGAAGCACAGCTCGGCCCGCAGGACGTGATCGTGATCTGCGTGCCGACGCCGCTGTCGGAAGCCGATGGCCCCGACCTGCGCGCGGTCCGGGCCGCCGCGCAGGCGGCGGGCCGCCTGCTCAAGGCCGGGACGCTGGTCTCGCTCGAATCGACCACCTACCCGGGCACGACCGAAGAGGTCGTCCGCCCCCTGCTGGAGAAGGCCTCCGGGCTCACCGCCGGGATCGAGTTCTCCCTCGCGTTCTCACCGGAACGGATCGACCCGGGCAACCCGACCTACGGCTTCCGCAACACGCCCAAGATCGTCGGCGGCCTGACCCCCTCCTGCGCGGACGCGGCGGAGGCGTTCTACTCGCGCATCTGCGACCAGGTGGTGCGCGCCAGGTCCTCCCGCGAGGCGGAGATGGCCAAGCTGCTGGAGAACACGTACCGGCACGTGAACATCGCCCTGGTCAACGAGATGCTCATCTTCTCAAGAGAGCTGGACGTCGACCTGTGGGACGCGATCAGGTGCGCCGCCACCAAGCCGTTCGGGTTCCAGCCGTTCTACCCGGGGCCCGGCGTGGGCGGGCACTGCATCCCCATCGACCCCAACTACCTGTCCTACAAGGTCCGCACGCTCGGCTACCCGTTCCGGTTCGTGGAGCTGGCCCAGGAGATCAACGGCCGGATGCCCGGCTACGTCACCGACCGGGCCGCCGAGCTGCTCAACCGCCACGCCAAGGCGGTCAACGGGGCCAGGGTGCTGCTGCTCGGCGTGACCTACAAGCGCGACATCGCCGACCAGCGCGAATCGCCCGCCCGGCCGCTCGCCCGCAAGCTGCTTAACCGCGGCGCCCAGCTCAGCTACCACGACCCCTTCGTGCCCGACTGGCAGGTCGACGGGCAGGCGATCCCCCGCGCGGAAGACCTGGAGGCCGCCCTGGCCGGCGCCGACCTGGTCATCCTGCTTCAGGCCCACAGGTCCTACGACCCGGCCCAGCTCGCCCGCGCCGCCCGCCTGCTGCTCGACACCCGCGGCATCCTCCCGCCGGCCCCGCACGTCGAGACCCTGTGACCTGCGGGGGCCCTCGATGCGGGTGGTAGTGTGCACGATCGTCCACAACCCCGCGGACGCGCGCATCTACCACCGGCAGATCCGGGCGCTGCTCGACGCCGGACATCGGGTGACCTACATCGCTCCGGTCGATGCACCGGATTTTTATCCCGAACGGCCAGTGGCTCTCCTCAACATCACGCCGGTGCCTCGAGCGGTGGGCCGGCGCAGGCTCGGCGCGCTGCTCGCCGCCCGCCGCGCCCTCGCCGCA
Organism: Streptosporangiaceae bacterium; assembly: GCA_035505275.1. Lineage (GTDB taxonomy): Bacteria > Actinomycetota > Actinomycetes > Streptosporangiales > Streptosporangiaceae > Palsa-504. The sequence goes on from DATJQX010000116.1 coordinate 55,068, forward strand.
CAGGCGGCCGGCGCCGACCTGCTGCTGATCCACGATCCCGAGCTGCTGCTGGCCCTGCCCCCGCGGCGGAAGCGGCCGCCCACGGTCTGGGACGTCCACGAGGACACCGTCGCGGCGCTGACCACCAAGCCCTGGCTGCCGCGACCGCTGCGCCCCGCAGCCGCCCTGGCGACCCGCACCGCGGAGCGCAGCGCCGAGCGGCGGGTCCACCTGATCCTGGCCGAGCAGGGGTACGTCTCGAGGTTTCGCCGGCCGCACCCGGTGGTGCCGAACACGACTTACGTGCCGGAGACCCCGGCCCCTCCCGCCGGCCCGGGTGAGGACCAGCGGGTCATCTACGTCGGTCACCTGTCGATGGACCGCGGCGCCGGGGAGATGATCGAGCTGGCCGCCCTGCTGCGCCCGCACGGCATCTCGGTCGAGCTCGTCGGCGAGGCCGACGCGCCGACGAGGGCGAAGCTCGAGCCCGCGCACGCGGAGGGGCTGATCCGCTGGCACGGCTTCATCCCGAACGACCGGGCCATGCCCATGGTGGACGGCGCCGTGGCCGGCCTGTCGCTGCTCCAGGACGAGCCGAACTTCCGGCACTCGATGCCCACCAAGGTGGTCGAGTACATGGCGCGTGGGGTCCCGGTAGTGACCACGCCGTTGCCGTCCGCCGTGGAGCTCGTCACGCGTTATGAATGCGGGCTCGTGGTGCCGTTCGGCGACCCTCGGGCGGCGGCCGGCGCGGTGCTGCAGCTAGCCGCGGACGCCTCGCTGCGCGCGAAGATGGGCAGCCGCGGCCACGAGGCCGCGCACGCCTTCCTCGGCTGGCCGGCGGATGCCCGCGCCTTCGTCGCGCAGCTGGAAGCATGGGCGAAGGTGCCCTAACGGGGAGTAAGGACCGTGCTATCCTCGGGTCCCGAAGCGGAGGAGAAGGAGTCGGTGTGCTCGCAGGCATTTCACGGGCTCCGCTGACGCGGCGGCTGCGTGAGCTCGTCGCGCGCGATCCGCTCTTCGCCGGCGCGCTGACCGCGGGCGCAGCCCTCCGCCTGCTGGCCATGCTCGGCTACCCCGGCGCACTCTGGTTCGCTGGCGACTCGTACGTGTACGTGGGCGCTGCATTGCGGCCCCGGCCGGACCTGTCCAAGACGACCGGCTATTCGCTGTTCCTGCGGGCCCTGCTGCCGTTCCACAGCTTCACCCTGGTGGTAGGTCTGCAGCACCTGATGGGGCTGGGCATCGCGGTCATGATCTACGTCCTGGCCAGGCGCAGCGGGGTCTCCAAGCGGTGGGCGGCGATAGCGACGCTGCCGGTGCTCCTCGACGGGTTCGAGATCGAAGACGAGCACATGCTCATGGCCGAGGCGCTGTTCACGTTCCTCGTCATGCTGGCCATGCTCGCGATCCTGTGGCGTAACCAGACGTTCTGGCCGGTCGCGCTCGGCGCGGGCCTGCTGGTCGGCTACGCGGTGACCGTGCGCAGCGAGGGCCTGCCCATCTTGATCCTGTTCCCCGTGTTCATGGTGTGGCGCGGCTGGCGGTCCTGGCGCGGCTGGCTCGCCGCCATAGCCCTGACGATCGGCTGCGCGGCGCCGGTGGTGGCCTACGCCGCCTGGTTCCACGAGTGGAACCACTCCTGGAACTTCAATCTCACCCGCTCCGACGGGTTCTACCTGTGGGGCCGGGTGTCGTCCTTCGCCGAGTGCTCGGTCATCAAGCCGCCCGCCGACGAGGTGAAGCTCTGTCCGTCCGGTTCGCCGTCAAGCCGCACCCCCCCGGGCGACTACATCTGGCACGCGCCGCAGGTGCACCAGGATCTTGCTGGCGGCCCGGTGAGCAGCGCCAACAACGCCCTGCTGAGGAACTTCGCCATCCGTGCCATCGAGGCCCAGCCGCTGGGCTATATCCACTCGGTGCTGGACGGCCTGCTGCTATCCGTGGAGTGGCCCCGCCACAAGTACCCGGACGTGGGCACCGTGGGCTATTACTACTTCCGCCTCCAGCCGCAGGTGATACCGAACAACCACGTGTGGATTCCCGGCGGCACGGCCTACCATGACGCCGTCCGGTACGGGCACGCCAGCCCGAGCACGGTGGTCGAGCCGTTCGCCGCGCTGATCTCCCTGTACCAGCGGATCGTCTATACGTACGGCCCGCTGTTCGGGCTGATCGTGCTGACCGGCCTCGGCGGCGTAGTGCGGTTCCGACGCCAGGCTGAAGGCCTGCCGCGGCTGGTCTGGTCCCGCCGGACCGGGAGCATGCTGCCCTGGGTCACCGGAGTCGTCCTGCTGGTCGCCCCGATCGCGGTCGCGGACTTCGACTACAGGTACCTGCTCCCCGCGCTTCCCTTCGTCTGCCTGGGCGCAGGCCTGGCATTCGCTCCTGCCCGGGTCAAGCCCGCGCCCGTACCCCCCGTCGATCATCCGGATGACCTACCCAGCCAGGTACCGGGCGCGGTCGGCTGAGACGGCTACCGCCGCGGCTGCTGGCCTTGTTGCATGCGGCGCTTAATCCACCTCACCAGAGCTCGGATGAGGAAGAACACACCATCACCTCCCGTCACGATGCGGCTTGGAGCCTAGCATGATCGCCGCCGGCTGTCGTCCTCGGCGTATCCTAGGTGGGGGTGAGTCGGCCGGGCGGTCGCGCCGGGCGCAAGCCCGGCGAGGAAGGTCCGGGCTCCACAGGGCAGGGTGGTCGGTAACGCCGACCCGGGGCGACCCGCGGGACAGTGCCACAGAAAACAGACCGCCCCGCGTCAGCGGGGTAAGGGTGAAACGGCGGTGTAAGAGACCACCAGCGCCGCAGGTGACTGCGGCGGCTCGGTAAACCCCACCCGGAGCAAGGTCAAAAGGGAAGCCAGGCGGCTTCCTGCGCGAGCGATTGAGGGCGGCCCGCCCGATGCTCGCGGGTAGACCGCACGAGGCTGTCGGCAACGGCAGTCCCAGATGGATGACCGCCGCCCCCGCCGCAAGCGGGCGCACAGAACCCGGCCTACAGGCCGGCTCACCCCCTTATATGCCGCTGACCTGGGACGGAACGGTCACCGAGGATCCTGGTACCGTCCCTGTTCCGTCAGAGCCACCGCGAGAATCGCGTCGATGGCCCCGCGGCCGAGGTCTTCCGCGTCGGGGAACAGGTGCTCGTGGGTATCCATCGTCTCGGTGATCGTGGCATGACCCAACCGGGCCTGGATCCCCTTGGGGTTCAGGTTGGCAGCGAAACTGGTAGAGAGCAATGTTCTAACCCAGTGAATAGGCCAGCTCGACGAACGGACCGTTGTGGTATCTGCCCTAGTCGCTGCGCCTTTCGGTTGTGCCTGATGCATCAATCGGGTATCCGCTGCAACCGAACTGGCTGCATCATCGTCCGGCTTGATGCAAGCGGATGATGACATCCCAGGCCACGCAGGGTGCCCGGGCTTTCATGGCTCCCAGCTTGCTCCGGGGCTGCACGCTGCACCGCAGGTAGCCCGCATTCACCGGATCCGCCGGCTGATGCAGCGGATGCAACTCCGCTCACTTTCAGCGTCGAGGCGTAGAAGTGCAGGTCGTGAAACCTCGTTCCCTTCGGCAGGCAATGTGCCGGGTCGGCACGCGTCTCGCCGCACCGGCCGCCCTCAAACGCTGGTGCGGGCGGCTTACCGCAGGTGCGGGCATCAGCGACGGCCAGGGGCCAGCGGTCGCCGAAGGAGTTCCGCCGTGCGACCCGACCAAGCCGGTCGGTGACGATCACTCCGCCCGACCCGGTGCCGAAACGCTGGACATGCGCGCTGATCTCGTTCAGTACCCAGTCATCGGCCGGGATCGTCCGTGTTGACGCCTCGGTCTTGAGGTCTGCCGCGAGCTGGCCCCGCTGCGCCTGCGATAGCACCTCGACTCTACGGCGCAGGAAGTCAACCGGGGGTCTGACCGACGCGCATAGGCCCGACCGTCACAGGCGGACAACTATCCCTCCCAGAGGCTGATCACTGTCTGCAATGCCGCCCCTTCTGCATGAGCGTTAGGGCCAGCGCAGGTGAAGGCTTAAAGCACAGCTCAACCTGTCAGTAAGCCCGGATCACGCAGGCGTGCCGAATGTGCGCCGGCAGGCCCATCGACGCGGGCATCCTCCTCTGTGCTCAGGAGACTACCGCGACCTGGGTGGCGCCTGTCATAATGGCAAGGCTCTAGCAGTTGTAAACTTTTAATCCAATCCCAGGGGCGGGGTCGGGGCTTTGTCGACAGCTTGGCGGTTCACTCCGACAGATGGGGAGTTCATTTGGGCGTTGGCGCCCGTTGCGGCCGTCGTCGTGGTGGGGATCCCGGTCCTCATCGTGGTGTTGATATGTGACAGGGTAACTCGGCCTGGATCCCGGTGGTCTAGGCGCAGAGAGGCCAAGGACAATGAAGTGCGCTCTAGAGTCAGAAACATCGTGCTTAACGGAAGTTACCAACAAAAGCTGCGACTTATCGAAGCGTGGATCGGACTGGGTAAGTCCGGTTTGGAAGAAGGAATTTATAGGTGGTGGCGGCCTGCGATCGATTCGCTAGCAGACGATCCAGATGCGAACGTAGTAAGCGTTCTTATCAACGCCACAAGGTTTTCCGACGTGGCCTATTGGGATAGTTTTCTTGCACAGGTAGTGGAGCGTAATCCTCATCGTGTAATGAAGGAAAAGGCTGCCGAAATGCTCGTGACACGAAGGGATCGACGCGAACACGAACGCGAATACTTGGCGAGAGAAGCACGCGAACCGCGACGATGCCTAACCCACAACCGGCCAGGTTGTGAATGCGACGTCCAGCCTCCTCCGGGAGGGGTGTTCTAACTCGCTTTGACGGAAACCCCTCGTCAGGGGTAGGGTTTCCCCTTAGCCGGTCGCCACGTCGCCTGGCGGCAGCAGCCGGAAGCCGTGGCGGCACGCAAGACGGGCGGTGGCGTAGAGATTGTTGTCCCTATACCACACCCAGGCGTTCCCCGCCGCCGCGAAACTGCAGGCCGAAACCCGCTTGACACCGGTCCGCTCCTTCAGGGATGAATGCTTATATGCGAAGATCATTAAAGAGCTATACTGCGCGGCATGGAATTGAAGACACTCACATGGAATATCGGCGGCGGGAAACTGCTACAAGACGGCGCGGACCCGTTGCGCACCGCGTCGTATGCGGAAGACGGCCTCGATGCCATCGCCGGGCTTCTGGAGTCGGAAGAGCCCGACGTTATCGCGCTTCAGGAGACACAGCGGAAAGAAGGGTACGACCAGGCCGAGCTCATAGCCAGTTCCTTGGGCTACGAGCACTACTTCCACGATTCCACGTCAGAATCACATATCGATACCGATTGCCGGCTTGGCCACTGCGTGATTTCGAAATACCCCATCTCGCAGCACCGCTTCGGGTTTTTCGAGAATCCGGACGCCCAGGTAACCTGGGAAGACGGCAGCACTGCCACGACCCACGACAAAGGATTCAGCAGCTGCGTCGTATCGATCGGCGACACGCAGATCGAGGTGACCACGCTGCACCTCATCCCGTTCAGGATGTTTAAAATCGAGCTGGAATCGCGGACAGCTCAGGGCATACTGCAGGATGTCGCCGGTAAGCTCGTGCCGGCCCGCGACAAGGCCCTGATCCAGGGAGACTTCAATATCGACCGCCCCGGAGTCCAGCCGTATCTACGGCAGCTGTTCGCCAGCGCAGGTCTCGCGGAAGTTGCCATCGACGAGCCAACCACGCCCGGGGGGCGCCGCAACGACCACATCCTGTACAGGGGACTGGCCATGAAATCAAAGCGCATCGTGTCGGGCGTACGCACCGACCACTATCCCCTCATAGCCACGTTCGAGGTCCGGTAGCCACCGTTCTCGACGGCCAGCCCGCGACTAATCCCGGCGAGCCGCGCGAGTTCCGCCGCGCCGTCACGTCCGGCCTGCCGGCGGTGCCGCGCGCGCCCGGGCCGGGGAACACCGTGATGCACAAGCCCCGGAGGGGGATGCCGGGGTTCTGCCCGGAACCGGGAAGCCGACCTGCCCCGCTTCGCCCCCGACACGGCCAACACGCCCACATGGCCGACCAGCAACATCCCGGAACACGGAGTCCGCCCCCTGAAGCACACTAGAAGATCAGCGGGCGCCTGACCAGCGACGACGTCACCCAGAACCGCGACATCCCCGGCTACATCGACACCGCCTGGAAACACGGCCCCGGCACCATCGAAGCCCTGGAGCAGCTCATGCTCGGGCATCCCGGGATGCTCCCGGCCCCTCTTTGCCTTGTCGAGCAACACGAAACCCAGAATCAGCGGTACGACAGTAAATCCAGCGACCGCCGCCATACCGGCCCGACTGGCCTTTTTGACCGAAGTGGCAAAGGATGGCGGGTACGACCTTGGCCTGTTGACATGACTGGTGCTTACTCTTATTACCGGGCAACCCACGGATTCCAACTCGCTCTCCCACCGCGCGATGTCCCACCATGGGGCGCGCAGGTACTCGTCGAGCGCCGCATTGGCGTAGCTACTAATCTGCTCAAGGTTGTACTTCGCTTCGTCGCGATCACCCATCGCCAGGTACACCAATCCCAAGGTCAGGTAAACCAGCACCCGCTCCTTGTTGTCCTTTGCGTAGCCGCGTGCGCTGGTCAGATGCTGACATGCCCCGGCGGGACAGTCATCCCAACGAGGTTGGCGACGTGGGCCTCCAGGAAGGCGGGCGGGAAGAGCCGCACGTTGTCAATCTTCACCCTTTGCAGTTTCCCCGCCGCCGGAAGTCACCCACTTTGACCGGTGCCTACCGCGGACGGCTTACCTTGTTAGCGTGGTTGCTATGCCGGATGATCTGCCCGATCTGCGGGCATCGCATGAGGATCGCGACCGCGTCGTGGACACGCTGCGGGTTGCCGGCGGTGACGGCCGGCTCACCGCCGAGGAGCTTGACGTCCGGCTGGAGCGTGCGCTTTCAGCCCGGACGCTCGGGGAGCTTGCCGAGCTCACCGCCGACCTGCCGAGTGCGCCCGCGGCCAGGGACGTCCTCGTGGTCGGGCAGCACGGCGGCAAGTACGTGAAGGAGGGACGCTGGCTGGTGCCTGCGCGCATCGCGCTTCGCACGCGAGAGTGCCGGGTCACCCTCGACTTCACGGATGCGGTGATCACCTCCCGCGCCCTGCGCATCGACGCGGACATGGTGCACGGCAAGCTGTTCATTGTCAGCTCGCCGGGCATCGTGATCAACACCGACGGGCTCACCTGCACCTACTCCAAGCTCAAGCTCCGCTCCACGGACGAGGCTGCCGATTTCCGTCTCCGCGTCGAGTTCGCCGGCAGGCTCCTGCACGCAAAGATCATCGAGCAGCGGCCGCGGCGCTAGCCCGCGGCGCCTTGAACAGTTCGCTAGGTCCTGCACGGCTGGCCAGGGATCCTGCTCCACTGGACGACTTGGCCAGCTGCAGTGCTCATCACCCCGAACCGCAAGCACGCAAGGTGGCCACGCGGGTAGAAGGTCCCGCAGATCCTCATCAGCGCGGCCAGGTACGTTGCTCCGAAATGGCCAGCTAGACGGTCCAGATCCTGGCGGCGAGCCGGGCGGCGTCACCGGTGCGGGAGCCGTAGGCGTTCTTCCTCGTCACAACCGGCCGGCGCAGCGCCCGCTCGCTGACGTTATTGTCCAGGCTGATCCCGGCTGAAAGACCCAACGTCCTCCGGAAGGTTCCAAAGTTGGTTTAAGACGATATCGAGTGGTGCTCTACGGGCCGGTAGCTATTGGATTAGATGGGTCATTGATCCATTCACTCCAAGAGCCAGCATACAATTTGGGGAATTGGGATCGGGTGTGGAGAACAGCAAGAACATTATGCGCTGCGGTCACCCCGGAACCGCAGTAGAACACCACGTCACCAGTAGATTCGCTTGGAAGTTCTGAAAAGCGGGCGGCTAGTTGCTCTTTTGGTAGAAACCTCCCATCGGAATCGACGTTTTCAGTATAAGGTATTGATCGAGCGGTTGGCACATGCCCGGCTATGCGATCGATCGCCTCGTTTTCGCCGCGATATCTGTCGGGCGCGCGCGAATCTACTATTATTCCACCGTCTTCTATCATCGCACGCACTTGAGACCCGCTAGCAACCAGTTCAGGTTTGAAATTGGCTATGAAATTCCGGGCTCCGGTAGTCTCGACCCCATCGTTGGTGGGTAGGCCATCACTTTGCCACGCCGTGAAGCCGCCATCTAGTACAGCTACTGATCCATGGCCTGCCCATCTGAGAAGCCACCAGAGCCGCGCAGCCGCCATGGCACCTGACGATTCATCGTAGGCGACTACCTGGATAGAAGAGTCAATGCCGAGACGGGACATGGCCGCGGCAAAGGCAGCTCCATTTGGTAGCGGATGACGGCCTGACACGCCTGGTTCAACCGGACCGGAGAGGTCTCTCTCAAGATCCGCATACACCGCTCCTCTAATGTGGTTAGCCAAGTAGCGTTGATACCCGTCCGAAGGGCGACCTAGAACGAATCGGCAGTCAACAAAGACCCAACCGGGATCTGAGAGGTGGCTAGCGGCCTGAGCCGAGGAAATCAGCGTAGAAAAGGACACGTCCTTATTCTCCCATCAGCTTGCCGTCCTTCTCGCCGGTGCTCGAAGGTCCGAGCTTCATGCTCCCGAGCCATCACTCTCGTTCCCGTTCTCGTTCGCGAGCCCAGGCCTATTCCTCACGCTTGTGTGTGATGAGCCCACCGGAGATGCTAGCGGCCAGGGTGTCCGATACGCCGATACCGGCTACTACGAGAGGCTCCCAGAGGGGTATGGTTGCTCACGCCTCCATGATGGAGGCCCGGCACCGTCGATTCCGTGGAGGCGGGGCACATCGGGGGCACTTCGCACCACGTTCTGCCCACAACCAACGAGAACTGCCGAGATCTCAGGTCAAACCACGTCTGAGATACATCTGCCCTGGCCCAGAAGACCCGAGCCGTGCCCGGCAGCGGCCGCGCTAGCCGGCCGTCACCCTGCGGTGGAATCCATCTCGTATAGGCAGGCGCTGCATCAGTCGTAGTTGGAGGCTTTACCAGCCGGGACCTCTCGGCATTGACGAAGCCGTCATGATCGACTTCTACCGCTGCTACGCCGAAGTACTGGAGGCCGCCAATGAATGACGTCGACGTGCTGGTCGTGGGCGCGGGGGTGCTGGGCACCTCGGTCGCCTGCCACCTGCTGGACCGTGGCGCCGGCCGGGTCATGGTCCTCGACGCGGCCACACCGGCCGGGGCTACCTCGGGCGCGGGCGCGGGTTTCGTCGGCCTGTGGGCCGCGGGGTACGCGCACTTCCTTACCGCGGCGGAGCTGGAGCTGGAACGGTACAGCATCGGCTACTATTGCGCGCTGCCGAATGCGGACTGCCTGGCCAACGGCAACCTGTTCCTGGCCACGACCCAGGACGGCTGGGACCGGTGGGTAGCGACGGTAGCGCGGCATCGGTTCGCGCCGCCGGACACCAGGCAGCTCACGCCGGCCGAGGTCGCGGCCATCACCGGCGGCGTGGTCGCGGCCCAAAGCGTGCTCGGCGGTGTGCTGCACCCCGGCGGCATCCAGGTCAGCGCGGGCCGGGCCACCCGGGCGCTGGCCGCGCGGGTCATCGACGCCGGCGGGCTGCTCGCCGAACGTACCCGGGTCACCGGCTTGCTGTGGTCGGGCAGCCGGGTGACCGGGGTCTGGACCGACGCCGAACCGATCCGGTCACGGACCGTCGTGCTGGCTTGCGGTGCCTGGACCAACGACCTGCTCGGCGACGCGGGCTGGCGGCTGCCGCTGCTGCGCATGGTGGCGACGCGGGTCATCTCACCGCCGTCCGCGGTGCCCGACACGATGCCCACGATCATGGTGCCCGACCGTCACGGGCTCTGGCTGCGTGCCCATCGATCCGGATTGACCTGGGGAAACGGGGACGGCTACGCACCGTCCTTTGAGCTGGACGGCCCGGTCTTCGACTCAGGCAGCGAGCCGAGGCCACGGCACGCCGTGCTGCTTGACCGGCTGCTCGCCGGGCTCGGAGCGGATCTGCGCGCGCTGATCCCCGGGCACGACACCTCGGTTGGGTGGTGGCTGCAGGGCGTTCCGGTAATGACGCCGGACCGCACCTTCCTGGCCGGGCCGGTGCCCGGCGCCGACGGGCTGTACGTTATCGCCGGCGACAACGAGATGGGCGTCACGCACGGGCCCGGGCTGGGCAGGCTGATGGCCGAGGTGATATACGGAGGCGGGTCGGACTGGGTCGACGCGTCCAGGTACCGGCTCGACCGGTTCGAGCCCGGAGCGTTCCCCGATGAGAAGGCAGTGGCCGCCGCCATGCCGGCCAGGAGGTTAGCCGATGACCACGCTTCCTCCGGCTAGTTCAC
>DATJQX010000117.1:0-2833 GCA_035505275.1 Streptosporangiaceae bacterium
CCGCTGCGCGACGACCTGCGGTGGACGAACCGCCCCGCCTGGCACATCACCCTCGCCTTCCTCGGTGAGGTGACGGACCTGAGCCTGACCAGGCTGGTACCCCGGCTGGAGCGGGCGGCGTGGCGGCACCACGCGGTCAGCCTCAGCCTGGCCGGGGCGGGCGCGTTTCCCAAGCCTGCCAGGGCGAACGTGCTGTGGACTGGCCTGACGGGCGACCGGCGCGGGCTAGCCGAGCTGGCGGCCTCGGTAGGCGCGGGAGCCCGCCGGGCCGGCGCCGTGCCGCCAGACGCCGGGCGCCGGTTCCAGCCGCACCTGACGCTGGCCCGCTGCCGCGCGCCCGTCGACGTGAGCTCGATCGTCGCCAGCCTGGAGGGATACCAGGGCCCGGCGTGGACGGCCGAGGAGATCTACCTTATCCGCAGCGTCCTAGGCGGCCAGCCAGGCACCGGCCCCCGCTACGAAACGGTAGGCACCTGGAAACTCCGCCAACCGGTCTAACCCGAGCCTGCGACACGCGCCGCTAACCTGTCCCACATCGTGAGGCAGCAACGACTTAGGAGCAGAACCCTACGCTTTTCTTGCTGTTATCAGCGTTTTGGCGTGGTTTTCTGCTCCTAAGCCGCCGGGCCCACCCCATGCCCCGGAACTGCACACTTAGTGGCCTGTAGGCCTGCGTGGCGATTGGCGGTGTGGCCCACGGGTGCGAATCTATTGGCGGTGTAGGCCACACCGCCAATGGGCGGACGTCAGGACTGGCTTAGTTTTTCCAGGATTGGGGCGGCGGCGCGCAGGATCGTGCGCTCTTCGGGGGTCAGCTCCTGGAGGCGCTGGGCCAGCCAGGCCTCGCGGCGGCGGCGGACCCGGTTCACCAGGGCGCGGCCTTCCGCGGTCACGGTGAGGATCACCTGGCGGCGATCGGACGGGTGCGGTTCGCGTCGCACGAGGTTGCGCTCCTCGAGCACGGCGATCACGCGGGTCATGGACGGCGGCTGGACCTTCTCATACTCGGCGAGCTCGCCTGGGGTCATCGCCTGGTGACGTTCCAGCGCCGCGAGGGCGGCGAGCTGGATGTCGGAGAGGACGGTTTCCGTCCCGCCGAGGCCGAGGCGCTCCACCCGGAGACGCCGTGCGAGCCTGCTGATCGAGATCCGCAGCGCGGTCGCCAATCCCGCGTCCGATCGGGTAGCTGCCTGAGGCATCCACCAAGTACATCACGTGCGGGCACCCCGCAGAAGGTTACGACGACGAACTGGTTGGCGGCGGCGCGGCCGGACCCCGCTAGCCTGGTTGCGTGAGCCAGCACCAGCACGTCCGCCGTAAGGAACGGCGACCGCCGCCGCCCCCTCGGGAGGCCGACGACCGCCTCGTGGCCAGCATCGGCACGGCGGCGTGGGCGGTGGCCCTGGTGGTCGTGCTCATCGCCCGCGACGCGCTTCCCGGCGGATCCCAGTGGTGGGTGTGGACGTGCGTGACGGGCATCGTCATGGGCCTGTTCGCGATGTGGTACGTGCCGATCCTCAAGCGCGGGCGGCAGCGCGCCGCGAACCGTCGCCGTCAGCCCTCCGGCGCCGACTCCGGGTACGTCTCCCGGGACAGCGGCTCGAAGACGGTCTCCTCGACCGAGACGCCAGGCAGTTCCACCAAGTCGTAGCCGAACTCGTCGATGACCGGGGCGGTCGCCTGCGCCGCCGAGATGGTCCCCGCCGCCTCTGAGTGGGCGCCGCAGCCGTGGTCGGCCGATACCACCCGGCCGTCGTCCGGCGCGAACGCGTTGCCGCAGGCGCCGAACAGGCGCCCGAGGCCACCGCTGAGGGGGACGAAGAACCCGCAGCTCACGCAGTTCGCGGGAGCGGCACGGGACAGCGGCGTCCGAGGTCCGTGCTCGCTTTCGTACCACCGCTCCGCCGTGTCGTCGCGGCCGAAGCCGGACAGCACGCGGCTACGCCCGGGTGCGGGCAGCTCGGACGGCTCCTGCGGCCCGGCCTCGGCGTCTTCCGCATCCGTTCGCGGGGCGAACCAGTCGGTGACCGCGTCGTCGCCCTCCAGGACCACGAGCGGGACAAGCCGCTCGTCGTCCGCGCTGGCCGGCAGCAGGTCGCCGATGCCGACGTCGCCGGGACGCAGCCGCTCGTGCCACGGCACCCACGGCGGCGCGAGCAGCGCTTCCGGGCCGGGCAGCAGCACGGTCTCGTCAACGGTCACAAGCTTGGACCTGGGCGCGCGGGTCACCGTGACGGCCCACCGCCAGCCCGCGTAGGCGGGGTCGGTGCACTCGAAGTAGTGGGTGACGACGCGATCGCCCGTGGCCTCGACGGCGAGATGCTCGCCGACGGCGCCCGGGCTGATGCCCGCCTCGCTGGCCAGCGCCTCCCTGGCCAGGTCCACGGCTTCCGCGCAGGTCTGGTCTGGTTCCTTCGCGCGCGTTCTGATCGAGCTTACGACTGCCAAATTCCTCGCTCCTGTCGCGTGTACCGCGAGAGCCGGCCCGCAGGTCTTACCCCTTGGGGCTCGTCGCAGTGCCGCAGACCAAGAATACTGTGTCTATGTGGATGTCCGATGCGCTGCGGGGAGCTGGGCACGCGGCCCAGGCGACCGGCCGCGCATTTAGGTCCGGCTCCCAGGCCAGCGGGCGGGCGACTCGCGGCACTGGGCGCCTCGTGCACCGGATCACCGGTGCGCAGGGCGCAGGCCGGACTGGCCTTGCCACGCTCATCGAGATGACGGCGGTCAGCGGTGCCGCCGACGCGTTCGTCACGATAGCCCTGGCCGGGACGATCTTCTTCAGCACGTCCGTGGACCAGGCCCGCGGCAAGGTCGTGCTCTTCCTGATCAT
>DATJQX010000118.1:0-8900 GCA_035505275.1 Streptosporangiaceae bacterium
GGCGGCGACGATCGCGTCCATCCAGTAGTGGTTCGCGGTGACGACCACCGCCAGCGTGGTGGCGACCGGATACAGGATGGCGAGCCAGCGCCACCGCGAGCGGGCCCCGGAGATGATCATGATCGCGACGAGGATGGCCCAGCCGACATGAACCGACGGCATCGCGGACAACTGGTCCGGATCGAAGCCGGCGGTGGTCTGGTACACCGACTGGTGATACAGCACCGCCGTGTCGACCATGCCGGTGCCGGGGATCATCCGCGGCGGCGCGACCGGGACCAGCTGGACCAGCAGGCAGGCGCCGGTGAAGACGGCTAGCGTCGTGCGGCGCCTTATATATAGGTCGCGGTGCCAGACGAACATCCAGATCAGGCAGCCGATCAGGACCGGGAAGTGCAGCACGTCGTAGTACAGGTTGAACGCCTGCACCAGCAGCGGATGGGGCAGGAACAGATGCTGCAGGGCGGTTTCGCTCGGCAGGTGCAGCGTCCGCTCGAGATGCCAGATCCAGCGGCCCCGGGTCAGGGCGCCGCCCGGGCCCATGACCGTGAACGAGCCGGCGAACTGCCACAGCGCGAACAGCGCGAGCACCAGGGAGCTCTCCTGGAGGAACACCGCGACCGCGGTCAGCCGGGACCGGTGGGCCAGCCGCAACCCGGCCGAGGCGATGATCAGCCCTCCGGCCACGACGGCGGCCTGCGCCCAGCTCAGCTCAATGTTGGTCATGCGCCTCGGCTTCGGTGCGCCCGGCCGCGGCACGCCATTCGCCTGCGGGCCGCGTCCTGTTCACGGATCCATTTTAGGATCATGAACCGGCTGGAATCAGATCGGGCTGGCCTCGGGTGCTCCCAGGCTGGAGTAGAGATCCTGGGCCTGCTGCCAGTGCTCGCGAGCCGAGCCGAGATCGTCGCCGGCGCGGATCGCTGCCGCGAGGGCGGGAACTGCTGCCCCGCCCCGGCCGCCGTGACGGGCTCAGCCTCCGGAGGAGCCGCGACCAGATTCCGGGTTAAGGCGCCCAGATGGCGACGAGCCGGGGCGTAAAAAACAATGACCTTTAGTCGCCCTCGCGGCCCAGCGTGGCCGGGTCGTCCTGCCAGCGCGGCAGCAGCACGTCCGCCGTGACGTCGGCGCCCAGGCGCACGGTGTCGCCGTCGGCCAGCCGCACGGCGGTCCCGGGCAGCACCCGGTCGTCGTTGACGAACGTCCCGTTTGTCGAGTTCTCGTCGCGGATGGAGGCGTGCCCGGAGTCATCGACGGTGACCGTCGCGTGCCGCCGCGAGACGTTGTCGAACCGCTGGAAGGCGGCGGCGACCAGGGACTCGGCCGGGTCGCGCCCGAGCAGCAGGGAGGTCCCGGCGGGCACCTCGACGTTGCCGGTGTCGAACGCCAGCCGGAGCACCTTCGTCGAGATCGAGCCGGACTGGTCGCCCCGCTGCAGGTACTCCTGCATGACCGTGGCCGGGGCCGGCGGGTCCTCGTCCGCCTGCCTGCGGGGCAGGTTGGCACCGCAGGTGAAGCAGATGAGGTCGTCCGGCTTGACCTCGGTGGCGCAGGCGGGGCAGGTCAGGGACACCATGAACGTCCTCCCGGACTTTGATCAGGTCTCGGCGATAGTCCGCTGCCACGAGAGCGTAACGCGCGGGTCGCCGCAGGTTCAGGGGAGGGTGGCCAGGTACGGGGCCACGGTGCCGGCGAAGTTGTAGCCGTTGGACGCGTCCCAGTTGATCGACCACGTCATGACGCCGCGGATGGCCGGGTAGGCCGCGGACGGGACGAAGCTGCCGCAGTTGGCCCGCGCGGCCAGGCAGTCGAGGGCGTCGTTGACCAGCGACGGGCTGACGTAGCCGCTGCCGGCCGCCGACGGCGACGCGGGCAGGCCGAGCCCGACCTGCGAGGCGGACAGGCCGCCCTCGAGTTCGGTGCAGGCCAGGGCGGTCATGAAGTTCTCGGTGCCCTCGGCGTAGACGTTGCCGTCGCAGCCGTTCATCGTGCCGGAGTTGTAGTACTGGGTGTTGATCATCGTCAGGATGGACTTGATGTCCAGCGCCAGCGCGAAGTAGTCGTCGCCGCTGGACTGGGTGTCGACGGTCTGCGGGGCGAGCGTGATGATCAGGCTGGACCCGACGTCGCTCTCCAGTTGCTCGAGCGCCTGGGCCATGTAGGTCGGGTCGACGCCGTTCTCCAGGTCGATGTCGACGCCGTCGAACCCGTACTGCTGGATCAGCGAGTAGACGCTGCTGGCGAAGGTGCTGGCGCTGGCCGCGTCGTCGACGCTGATCGCGGCGTTCTGCCCGCCGACGGACAGGATCACCTTCTGCCCGCGTTCGTGCAGTGTCGCGATGTCGCTGATGAACTGCTGCTGCGTGTAGCCGCCGAGGTCGGACGCCAGGGTCGGGTCCAGGCTGAACGCGACCTGCCCGGGGGTGGTGGTCGCGGTTCCGAACGCCACCGCGATCAGGTTGTAGCTGGACGGGACGTCGGCCAGGGTGAGCGGGGTGGCTCCGTTGGTGAAGTCCTGCCAGTAGCCCATGAGCAGGTGGGCGGGGAGCCCGCCGCCGCCTCCGCCGCCGCCTCCGCTGCTTTGCGTGGTGGCGCTGACCGGGCCGGACGCCGGTGACTGGCCCGCGGAGTTGTAGGCAAGGACGGTGAACGTGTAGGTGGTCGAGGCGGCCAGGCCGGTGATCGTGGCGCTGGTCGCGGTGGTGGTCGTCACCTGGCTGCCGTTCTCGTCGACGTCGTAGCCGGTCACCGTGCCGGAGGGCGCGGTCCAGGACAGGGACGCGGACGAGGACGTGGTGCCGGTGACGGTGAGGTTTGTCGGTGCGGCCGGGGGCTGGGTTCCGGTGCCGCCTCCGCCGCCGCTGCCGGCCGGGCCGGTCAGGTCCAGGTCGTCGGCGTAGAACACGGGCTGGGCGTACCAGCCGTGGATGTAAACGGTCACGCTGGTCGTGGACGCGCCGGTGGTGAAGCTGGTCGACAGCTCGGTCCACGTGGCGGCGTCCGGCGTCCAGTCGCTGGTGTCACTGCCGCCGGTGCCGCTGTCGCCGAGGTAGACGTAGTCGCCCTCGACCCAGCCGGTCAGCGTGTAGCTGGAATCGGGCTGAACGCTCACGACCTGGCTGCACTGGGCGTCGTCGCTGTTGCCCGGGGTGCCGGCCAGCGCGTAGGACGCGCCGTCGTACACCGGGGAGGTCACCACGGTGTCGCCGGACGAGCACGTCCAGCCGGCGGTGCTGCCGGCCGCGAAGTCGCCGTTGGTGAGTAAGTTCGCCGATTGGGCCGAGGCGGCGGGGGCGGCCGCCCAGGCGGCGCCGGTGCCGAGCACCGTGAGCGCCGCGACCACGAGCGGCGTCAGGCGGCGGCCGAGCCGTAAGCGCCGGCGGTGGGCCAGCCGGTGGCCCGGGCGGTGGTACGGGCTGCGAGCCGCGCGGTGGTCCGGAAGAGCTGACATGGCGGCCTCCTCGGGGGAGAGGTCCGTTGGTCCGTCCATTACTAATAGGAAACTTTACTATTAGTAGTGACCCGACTCTAAGCCCCGCCGGATTCCGGCGTCAAGACATAGCGCCGCAATAGGTTGTCAGCCCGGACAAGTCCCGAACTATCGACCGGTTAACGGCAACCCCGCGCGGTGGCTACCATCGCTGCCATCGGGGAGTGCGCCGGCTGGCGCCGGCCGTTCGCCCGAGTCGTCGGTGATCTGCAAAGGGGCAGAGATAGATGATCAGCTACCGGCTCGATGACGAGCACGAGGAGCTCCGGCTGACCGTGGCGGATTTCGCCCGGGACGTCGTGGCCCCGGTGATCGCCGGCTATTACGAGCGGCGCGAGTTCCCGTACGAGATCATCGCGCGGATGGGCAAGCTCGGCCTGTTCGGCCTGCCGTTTCCCGAGCAATACGGCGGCATGGGCGGCGACTACTTCGCGCTCTGCCTCGCGCTGCACGAACTGGCCCGGGTCGACTCGTCGGTGGCCATAACGCTCGAGGCCGCGGTCGCGCTCGGCGCGATGCCGATCTACCGGTTCGGCAACGAGGAGCAGCGCGGCCGGTGGCTGCCCGACCTGTGCCGCGGCGAGCGGCTGGCCGCGTTCGGCCTGACCGAGCCCGGCGGCGGGTCCGACATTCCCGGCGGGATGCGGACGACCGCGCGGCTCGAGGCCGGGCAGTGGGTCATCGACGGGTCCAAGGCGTTCATCACCAACGCGGGCACCTCGATCACGTCGGTGGTCACCGCGCTCGCGATCACGGGGTCGGGCGGTACGGGCGGCTCGGGCCGCTCGGGCGGGCGGCGGGAGATCTCGGCGATCATCGTGCCCGCCGGAACGCCCGGGTTCACCGTCGGCCCGGAGTACTCGAAGGTCGGCTGGTGCGCCTCGGACACCAGGGAGCTGGCGTTCTCCGGGTGCCGGGTGCCCGAGGCCAACCTGCTCGGCGCGCGCGGCCGCGGCTACGCCCAGTTCCTGCAGACCCTGGACGAGGGACGGGTCGCGATCGCCGCGCTCGCGGCCGGGCTGGCCCAGGGCTGCGTGGACGAGTGCCTGCGCTATGCGGGGGAGCGGGAGGCGTTCGGGCACGCGCTCGGCCATTACCAGAACACCCAGTTCAAGCTGGCCGACATGGAGGCGCGCGCGCACGGCGCCCGGATCGCCTGGTACGACGCCGCGGCGCGGCTGGTGGCCGGCGAGCCGTTCAAGAAGGAGGCGGCGATCGCGAAGCTCACCGCGTCCAACGCCGCGATGGACAACGCGCGCGACGCGACCCAGATCTTCGGCGGGTACGGGTACATGAACGAGTTCCCCGTGGCCCGGTTCTACCGCGACGCCAAGGTCCTGGAGATCGGCGAGGGCACGTCCGAGGTGCAGCGCATGATCATCGCTCGTCAGATGGGTCTTCGATAGTTTTCTTTACGCCCCGACTGTGCTGCGGGCGAGCTCCTCCGGCGGAAGCCGGGCGCGGGCTACTGGTCGGTCACGGCCACGTCCACGACGGCGGAGCGGCCGGCCTCAACGGACTTGAACGCCTTCTGGATCGCGTCACCGACATCGGTCAGGTCCTCCACGCGTTCTCCGTGGGCGCCGCAGGCGGTGGCCACGGCCGCGAAATCAGGCTGAGACGCGAACCGGGTCCCGACGGCATCGCCGAGGGCGACCGAGGTGCCTGCCGGGAACAGGTCGAACACCGGCATCCGGCTGGCCCGGTAGCCGCCGTTGTTGAGGATCACGGTCAGGAACGGGGCGCGGGCCTCCGCGGCCAGGCACAGCGCGGCGGTAGGCACACCGAACATGAAGGCGCCGTCACCCACCACCGCCACCACCCGGTTCGATGGCCGGGCCAGCTTCACCCCGACCGAGCCGCCGAGCGCCCAGCCGAGGCCGGGGCCGCCCGGTGAGGACAGCGTGCCCGGCTCGGTGCGGGTGAGGACCTCGGTCACCGTCTCGGTATTCGTCACGGCTTCCTCGATGACGATGTCCTCGGCGGCGAGGTGCGCATCGAGGGCCAGCATCACGTCACGCACCTGCGAGGCGCGGTCCTGCTTCGGACCGGTGCCCGCCGCCGATGCCAGCCACGTGCGGCGGGCCTGGGCGGCGGGGGCCTCCGGGTCGGCCACGGCCTCGACGGCGTCGGCCAGCTGGGCCACGGCAACCCCGGCGTCTGCGGTGATCGCCACGTCGACCGGGAACGTCCACAACGGCATGTCGGCCTTCACCGGGTCGCTGTCGATCTGGACGATCGTGGCCTCGGCTG
This sequence comes from Streptosporangiaceae bacterium, assembly GCA_035505275.1. Classification (GTDB taxonomy): domain Bacteria; phylum Actinomycetota; class Actinomycetes; order Streptosporangiales; family Streptosporangiaceae; genus Palsa-504. Next base: position 5,744 of record DATJQX010000118.1, read on the forward strand.
ACGGCGCGACGTGACGCGGGATCCACGGAACGTCGCAGTCGATGATGAGCACAAGGTCGGCCTGGCGGATCAGTCTCGCCGCCGTGCTGGGCGAACCCACGCGCATGGGGTGCGAGGTGGGGAGGTTCATGGCCTCGGGGCGGCATACCACCGGGACGGTGGCCAGTCCGGCCAGCCGGGCCAGGGACCGGGCCGCCCCGGGCAGGCGCCCGAGGCGGCTGGTGATGATCACGGGATGCCTGGCCGCAGCCAGCTGCTGCGTCAGCCGGGCCAGCGTGCCCGGCTCGATCGCGGCCGGCTCGGGGCGGGCGAACCGCGCCGTGCGACGCAGCTCGGCCGGGCCGGCGGGCTGCATGAGCACGTCCCGGGAAAGGGTCAGGTACGCCAGGCCGGGCACGCCCCCCTCGGCTACCTGGAGGGCACGGCCGACGACCCTGGCGGTGTCCTCGCGCCGGACCAGTTCGAAGGCCCATTTGGCGTAGGGCCGGACGATGCCGGCCTGGTCGGGTACGTCCTGATGCCAGTGGATGCGGTTGGCACGCCCGCCGGGCGCGTCCGGGTCCTCGCCGTAGGGCGTCTTGCCGGCCAGTACGATCACGCCCGCCCGGTCGCGTTTCACGTTGTGAACCATCGCGCCCAGGTTCTGGGTGCCCACGTCGACGTGGACGAAGACGGCCTGTGCGCGTCGCGTCATTTGCCAGTAGCCGTGCGCGGCCGCCAGCGAAACGCCTTCGAAAGAGGACGCGACGATCTTGGGTACCGCAACCCGCCTGGCGGTGAGCGTCGCCACGGCCTCCTGCAGCGGCGCGGAGTCTGTTCCCGGGTTGAGGAACAGGTAATCGACGCCATGCTCGCGCAGCAGGAAGAGGATCTCCTCGGCGCAGGTCCTCACGTCCACGGGCGGCCGGGCGGCGTCCATCAACACACTCCTCGGGATCGGATTGCAAAGCCCGCGCGCTGCACGCGGGTGATCGTCCGGACAGGCAGCATCACTAGTGCGCCGCCGAGGCCTGCTGGCCCCGGATCAAGCGACCTGTCTCCGTACGCAGATGCACGAATTCGGGCAGTTCCTTGGTGGCGATCTGGTCGCGCGGCTCAGGTAGGTGCACCGCCAGGTCGGCGCGCACACGCCCGGGCGCGCCGGTTAGGACCAAGACCCGGTCGCCGACATAGACGCTCTCGTCGATGTCGTGGGTGACGAGCAGGATCGTGATCTCGCGATCCCGCCGCAGGCGCAGGACGAGGTCTTCCAGGTCCTCCCTCGTCTGAGCGTCAACGGAGCCGAAGGGCTCGTCCATCAGCAGCAGGACCGGGTCACAGGCGATGGCCCGGGCGATCGCCACCCGCTGCTGCATCCCGCCGGAGAGCTGCCAGGGATAGCGGTGCGCCGCATCCTTGAGCCCGACGGCGGCGAGCGCGCGCTGCGCGGCTTCCCGGCGCGCGGCGCGGCGCGGCTCCGTGTGGAGCAGCGGCAGCGCGACGTTGTCGCGGACGCTCAGCCACGGGTACAAAGACCTGGAGTAATCCTGGAACACGACGGCGAGCCGGTCCGGCACCGTCCCGTGCACCGCGACGCCGTTCACCGTGATCGTCCCGCGAGCCGGGCGCTGCAGTCCGGCGATGCAGCGCAGCACGGTGGACTTGCCGCAGCCCGAGGGACCCACGATGCTGACGAGTTCGCCCTGGGCCGCCTTCAGGCTGATCCCGTCGATCGCCATGTGCGCGGCGCTGCCTCTGCCGTATGAGTGGGTCAGGTCCGTTACTTCGAGCACGGGGGGTCCGTTCAGTTCATGAGCCGTCGGGCGCCGCGGTGCCACGCAAGAACGTAGTGCTCCACGCCCAGGACGACGGCGTTCAGGAAATATCCGAGGATTCCGAGCAACACGATCCCGGCCCACAATACCGGGAGGTTGAAGCTCTGACTCGCGCTGTTCATCTGGTAACCGATGCCGTCGGTGCTGCCGGTCAGCTCGGCGATCACCATAAGGATCAGGGACAGCGAGACGCTCAGCCGGAGGCCGGCGAAGAATTTCGGCAGCGCGGCGGGCATGATCAGCCTGGTGAGCCGCTGGCCGACGGAAAGCCGGAAGACCCGCGCCGTCTCCGCCTGGAGCGGGTCCACCGTCTTGGCGCCGTCGATCGTGTTCACCAGGATCGGCCAGACCGCCCCGAAGGCGATGAACGCGATCTCCATCTCGTTGCCGAGCTTGAACAGCACTATGAAGACCGTCACGAGGGCCACGGCGGGCAGGGAACGGCCGAAATGCAGTAGCGGGTCCAGGTAGTCGGACAAGACCGCCGACCGTCCGATGGCGATCCCGAACGACGCGCCCACGACGATCGCAATGGCCAACCCGGCGCCGATCCTTGCCAGGCTGGGCAGGACGTTGCCGATCGCCGCGGAGGTCAGCCACAAATGGCTGGCCGGGCCGGAGAACCACAGATGGTACATCTGGGCCAGGATGGCCGACGGCGGCGGAAAGAACGGGCTTTGCCGCCAGTTGGCCCATGCCTCCCAGACGAGCGCCCCGGCGGCCAGCACGACCCAGCGCGCGGTCATCGCTGCGATGCGCCTCATCCGTGGCTCTCAAAGTAACCGCGCTGCCATGGCAGCGCCCACCGCTCACCCCGGACGAGCAGCGCGTTCAGCGCCACGCCGAGGATTCCCGCCCACAGGGCGGCGGCAAGGACCATGGTGGTATCGCCGCCGTTGTTCGCGTCCGAGATGAACGCGCCGAGCCCGTTTCCGTCGATCCGGCCGGTCAGGACGCCGGTGGCGATGTTGAGGATGATCGCGATGGATGACGCGAGCCGGACACCGGTGGCTATGAACGGGGCAGCGGCCGGCAGGCTGACGCGCCGGATCACCTGCAGGCGCCCGAACCCGAACGCGCGCAGGGTCTCCTTGGCCACTGGATCCACGTCATCGAGACCGTAGATGGTGTTGAACAGCACCGGCCAGACGGCCGCGTAGACGATCAAGGTCAGGTTCATCCGCAGGCCGGGGCCGACGATCAGGGCGACCAGCGGGATCAGGGCGACCGAGGGGATGGGACGGAGGAACTCCACCACGGTGCGGGTGGCGCTGCGCACGCCGGGCACGCTGCCGAGCACCAGGCCGGCCGGGACGGCCAGGGCCACGGTAATGGCCAGCCCC
>DATJQX010000119.1:0-4041 GCA_035505275.1 Streptosporangiaceae bacterium
GCGGCCGGACTGGATCGAGACCGTCGAACTGCGCTTCCCGTCCGGCCGGACCGCGGACGAGGTGGTGGTCAGCGACGAGGCCGCGCTGGCGTGGGTGATCAACCTCGGCTGCATCGACCTGAACCCGCACCCGGTGCGCGCGTCCGACCTGGATCACCCGGACGAGCTGCGCGTCGACCTGGACCCGGTGCCCGGCGTGGAATGGCCGCAGATCAGGGACGTGGCGATGGTGGCTCAAGGAGTGCTTTGCGACTTCGGCCTCGTTGGGTGGCCGAAGACCTCGGGGTCGCGGGGCCTGCACGTGTACGCGCGGATCGAGCCGCGCTGGTCGTTCCCCGACGTACGCCGCGCGGCGGTGGCGGTAGCGCGGGAGATCGAGCGTCGTGCGCCGGACATCGCGACGTCCAAGTGGTGGAAGGAAGAACGGCACGGCGTCTTCGTCGACTACAACCAGAACGCCAAGGACCGGACCGTAGCGTCCGCGTACTCCATCCGCCCCGTTCCGGACGCCCGCGTCTCCGCGCCGCTGACCTGGGACGAGGTGCCCTCGTGCGATCCTTCCTTGTACACCATCGCAACGATGCCCGAGCGCTTCGCGGCGATCGGTGATCCGTGGGCGTTGATGGATGAGGCGGCTGGGTCGCTGGAGGGACTGCTCGAGCTGGCGGCGCGGGACGAGGCGGCCGGCCTGCCCGACGCGCCGTGGCCGCCGCACTACGAGAAGCAGGCCGGTGAGGCGCCGCGGGTGCAGCCGTCCAAGCGCCGCGCCGGGACCGTCGCTCCCCCGGCGCCGGGCCAGACCGCCGGGCCGACGGGGCGGCGGCGGAGCACGATGCCGCTGATCGAGGTCGCGAGGGCGGAGACCAAGGACGAGGCGATGGCGGGCCTGGAGCGCTGGAAGGCGCGGCATCCGTCGGTATGGCCGCTGCTTGAAGCCCGCGACGTGCTGGTCGACGGGATGCGCGGGCGAAGTTCGGTCTGGTACCGGATCCGGCTCAACCTCCAGCACGTCCCGGAGGCGGAGCGCCCACCGCAGGAACCCCTGGAAGTCGACTACGACCCCTGGGCCGGCTTGCGGCCCTGAACGCGTTAGTCGACGTCGACCCAGTCCAGGGTGCGCTGGACGGCCTTGCGCCAGCCGGCGTAGCCGGACTCGCGGCGGTCTTCGGTCCAGGTGGGGTACCAGCGCTTGGACTCGTGCCAGTTGGCGCGAAGCTCGTCGGTGTCCCGCCAGAAGCCCACGGCCAGGCCGGCCGCGTAGGCGGCGCCGAGCGCGGTGGTCTCGGCCACCACGGGACGGCTGACCGGTACGCCGAGGATGTCGGCCTGCAACTGCATGGACAGGTCGTTGGCGGTCACGCCGCCGTCTACCTTGAGTACCCCGAGGCGGACCCCGGAGTCCCGCTCCATGGCCTCGGTCACGTCCCTGGTCTGGTAGGCGATGGCCTCCAGCGTGGCCCGGGCCAGGTGCGCGCTGGTGTGGAACCTGGACAGGCCGACGATCGCGCCGCGCGCGTCGGCCCGCCAGTACGGCGCGAACAGCCCGGAGAAGGCAGGCACGAAGTAGGCGCCCCCGGTGTCGGCGACCTGCGCGGCGAGCATCTCGCTGTCGGCCGCGCGGCTGATGATGCCGAGCTGATCGCGCAGCCACTGGACCGCGGCGCCGGTCACCGCGATCGACCCTTCCAGCGCGTAGACGGCGGGCTCGCCGCCCAGCTGGTAGCACACCGTGGTGAGCAGGCCGGCCTGGGAGCGAACGATGTCGGTACCGGTGTTCAGGAGCAGGAAGTTGCCCGTGCCGTAGGTGTTCTTGGCCTCGCCGGGAGCGAAGCAGGCCTGCCCGACCGTGGCGGCCTGCTGGTCGCCGAGGGCGCCGGTGATCGGGAGTTCTCCCGCGAACGGGCCGAGCTTGCCGGTCAGGCCGTAGGGTTCGGTGGTCGCGGACGGCGCGATCTTCGGCAGCATCCGGCGGGGGACGGTGAACAGCTCGAGCAGCTCGTCGTCCCAGTCCAGGGTGGCCAGGCTCATCAGCATGGTGCGGCTGGCGTTGGTGACGTCGGTGACGTGGACCCCGCCGGAGGGGCCGCCGGTCAGGTTCCACAGCAGCCAGGTGTCGACGGTGCCGAAGATCGCGTCGCCCCGCTCGGCGTCGGGCCTCAGGCCGTCGATGTGCTCGAGCATCCAGCGCAGCTTCCCGCCCGAGAAGTAGGTGGCGGGCGGCAGTCCGGCCTTGTGCCTGATCACGTCGCCCCCGCCGTCCCGGTCCAGCGCGGCGGCGATGACGTCGGTCCTGGTGTCCTGCCACACGATCGCATTGCCGTACGGGCGCCCGGTGTGCCGGTTCCATACCACGGTGGTCTCGCGCTGGTTGGTCAGGCCGAGCGCGGCGAGGTCGGTGACGTGCAGGTCCGAGCGGTTCAGCACGGTCGCGATGACGGCCCAGGTGCGCTCCCAGATCTCGATGGGGTTGTGCTCGACCCAGCCGGGGCGGGGCAGCACCTGGGTGTGCTCCAGCTGGTGCCTGGCCACCTCGGCCCCGGAGTGATCGAAGACCATGAACCGGGTGCTCGTGGTGCCCTGGTCAACGGCGCCGACGAAATCCGCCACCTGAATCCTCCTTCGGATCGATTGGCCTCGATACCGACACCGCAGGATAAACGGCTGTTCACCGGCGTGTCGTGGTTTGCGGTTAGGTTGACGATGTACATACCCTAGAATTAGATTGCGCAGCTGGATGGGGGATGAGCTATGGCGAGTAAGGGTGCCCTGGACGCCAGGGATCGTGCCGCGATGCTCAGCCGGCTGGCCACCGAACGGTTCGACGTGCTGGTCATCGGCGGCGGGATCACCGGGGCGGGGGCGGCCCTGGATGCGGCGTCGCGCGGCCTGCGGGTCGCCCTGGTGGAATCGCGCGACCTGGCCTCGGGCACCTCAAGCCGGTCGAGCAAGCTCATCCACGGCGGCCTGCGGTACCTGGAGCAGTTCGACTTCAAGCTGGTGTACGAGGCGCTGAGGGAACGCGACCTGCTGGTCTCCAAGCTCGCCCCGCACCTGGTCAAGCCGGTCCGTTTCCTGTTCCCGCTCTACAAGAAGGTAGTGCAGCGGCCGTACGTCGGCGCTGGCCTGGTGCTGTACGACGCGATGGAGGGCACCAAGCGGCCCGTGCCGTACCACAGGCACCTGTCCGCCCGCGGCGCGCTGAGGCTCGCCCCGGCCCTGGACCCCGCCCGGCTGGCGGGTGCGATGCTCTACTACGACGCCCAGGTCGATGACGCGCGGTACACGCTGACGGTGGCCCGGACGGCGGCCGCGCACAGCGCGGTGGTGGCGACCCAGGTCACCGCCGTCGGGCTGACCCGCGGCGCCGATGGGATACGGGTCACCGGGGCCCGGGTGCGCGACGAGGAGACCGGGCGCGAGTTCGGCGTGACCGCGGAGGCCGTCGTGGTCTGCGCCGGAGTTTGGACCGACCTGGTCTACGAGCTGGCCGGGGTACGCGCGGGCTACCGGGTCCGGATGTCCAAGGGCGTGCACATCGTGGTGCCGCGGAGGGCGGTGCGCGCCAGCACCGGGATGATCCTGCGGACCGAGAAGAGCGTGCTCTTCTTCATCCCCTGGGGCGAGCACTGGATCGTCGGCACGACCGATACCGAGTACTCCGGCGACCGCGCCGAGCCCGCCGCGACCGAGGAAGACATCGACTACCTCCTCGCCGCCGCGAACCGGGTGCTGGTACGCCCGCTGAACCGCAGCGATGTCATCGCCGTCTACGCGGGGCTGCGCCCGCTGGTGGTGCCCGGCGAGAGCAACGGCTCCAAGGGGGACAAGCCCACGACCAAGGTGTCGAGAGAGCATGTTGTCGACGTGCCGGTGCCGGGCCTGGCCAGCATCGCGGGTGGCAAGTTCACCACCTACCGGCTGATGGCGCGCGACGTGGTGGACGCCGCCGTGTCGGACTTCGGGCGTGAGGTGGTACCCGCGTCGGTCACCGACCAGGTGCCGCTGCTTGGCGCGGACGGGCTGGCGGCGGTCCGGGCCGGG
>DATJQX010000120.1:0-32394 GCA_035505275.1 Streptosporangiaceae bacterium
CGCCCAGGTTGCCGTAGTGGATCGCGGCGGCCACGTACGAGCCGATCCCGGGCAGCGCGTACGTGTGGTTGAGCACGCTGATCGACTCGGAGGCGGCCAGGAAGAACCAGGCCCCGCCGAAGCTCATCATCCCGTTCCAGACCAGCGGGATCATCCCGCCGGGCACGTCGAGCCGCCAGAACCGCTGCCATTTGGTCAGCCGCATGATGCGCGCGGCCTCGTCCAGGTCACGCGGCTGGGAGATCAGCGAGTGGTAGAACGCGAAGGTCATGTTCCACGCCATCGACGTGAAGATCGCGAAGATGGACGCGCATTCCAGGCCGAGTTCCGAGCCGGGGAACAGGTTGATGAACGCGGTGACGGTCACCGTGAGGAAGCCGAGGACCGGAACCGACTGGAGGATGTCGAGGATCGGGATCAGCACCTTCTCCGCCCGCCGCAGCCGCGCGGCCGCCTCGGCGTAGACGAAGGTGAACAGCACCGACAAGATCAGGCCGATGAACATCCGCAGCAGGGACCGCACCGCGTAGTACGGCAGGTTGGCCGGGTCGGTGGACACGTAGGACGGCGCGGTCTTCGGCAGGAACGGCGCGTTGAGCCCCGGTGCCAGCCGCAGCAGCCCGAACAGCAGGGCCAGCAGCGCGGCGAACACCAGCACGTCCACCGGCCGCAGCCCGGGGCGGCGCCATACCCCGCGCGTCGGGAACATGCCCGCCATGCCGCACCCCGGTCTGGTCGCCCTGCAGGTCCGCTAGAAGATTCTCACGCGCGTCATGCGCCAGGCCAGTACCCAGGATCGCCCTGCACCGTTCGTCCGCCAGAAAGTCAAAAGCATCTTGCCGGGTGGTCCAGGCGGCGCCGGAACCGGCCCGCCTGTCGGTCTGGACCAGCCGTCCGGAGTTACCTCACAGGTGACGGATCCAGAGGTTGGTCTCCGCGTACGTGCCGAGGTCTTGCTCCCGGTCGATCTCGACGAGGTCAAGCGCCCCGGGCACCACGTACCGGCCGGTTTCCGGGAACTCCATGCCGGCCCAGTCCGCCCAGTCGGCGACGGTGCCGGTGACGACCATCGATCTCGGGGCGGGCCCGAGGATCCTGCCGCCGAGGCGCAGGTGGGTGCGGATCCAGGGGTCGACGTGGGTCCCGTCGGCGCGCGTCCACCAGGCGTAGCTCGCCATCGACGCCAGCGGGTACCTGCTCTTGAGTACCGGCCGCACCGGCGAGATCACGCGTTCCAGTCCCGCCGCCATCGCGACGGAACGCATCTCGGTCAGGGCCTGCCCGCCCAGCCCCGCGCGCTGCTGGTCCGACCGGACGGCGACGGCCATCACGCACAGCGTGTCGGGCGGGACGGATTCCTGATGACCGGTGACCGCCCTGATCAGCGCGCCGTCATACCCGCCGGGCAGGGCCCTCGGCGTTCCGTCCCACCGGAACGGCACCCCCCAGCTGCCTGCGATGACCTCCCCGTCCTCCAGGATCCGGATGTCGTACTGCGGGAAGAACTCCGCTACCGGCCCCATCAGATCGTCGCCGACCTGGTCGTGGAAGATGAACTCCGGCCAGACGGTGAGCAACGCCGCCTTGGACTGCTCCTCGAGGTCGGGCCGGTCGGACGTGATGACGATCTGCCGGTCAGGCATCGGTACCTCATCGTGCTCGGGCAGCTACTGCTACCGGTCACGTTACCCCGGAGCGGGCACGGCTGGCGCGGCCGTCCCTGGCTCGGCGGCCTGGCGCGGCAGGGTCGGAATCGTGCGCGAGCCGATCCGGGCGAGCGCCTCCGCCCGGTGCGCCTCCATGGGCATCGCCAGCAGGTAGCCCTGGCCGTACTGGCAGCCCATCGAGACCAGCAGGTCACGCTGGAGTTCGGTTTCGATGCCCTCGGCGATGACGTCGAGCTCGAGCGTCCGCGCGATCTGCACGATGCCCTCGGCCAGCGCCAGGCGCTGCGTCGAGCTGGCGATCCCGTCGACGAAGGACTTGTCTATCTTCAGCACGTCGATCGGCAGCTCCCGCAGGTAGCTGAGGGAGGAGTACCCGGTGCCGAAGTCATCGATGGCCAGCCGGATGCCGACGGACTTCAGCTGCATCAGGTCGGACTGCACCCGCTCGTCGCGGCGGAGCAGGACGCTCTCGGTCAGCTCGAGCATGAGCGCACCTGGTTCGAGACCCGAGGTGTCGAGGATCCGGCGCACGCCGTCGACGAAGCCGGGAGCGCTGAACTGCCGGGCCGACACGTTCACGCTGATGTAAGGCCCGCGACGGGGCTTGGCGCCCTCCACGGCACGGCCGTTCGACCCGGCGTCGCGGGCCGCCGGCTCGCGCCGCGGATCGCGGCGCCAGCGCGCGATATCGGCCGCGGCCTGGGCCAGCACCCAGGAGCCGAGCGGTACGATCTGGCCGGTCTCTTCGGCTAGGGCGATGAATTGCTCGGGCTGCATCATGCCCCACTGCGGATGCGGCCACCGGACCAGGGCCTCGAACCCGGCGAGCTCCCCCGTGGTGAGCGCGACGATCGGCTGGTACGCCAGCGTGAACGCGGAGGTGGCCACCGCCTCCTCCAGCGCGGCCTGCAGCTCGCGCCGCTTGACCAGGCCGGCGCTCAGCATGGGCTGGTAGCGGCGCCACTGCCGCTTGCCCGCCGCCTTCGCGGCGTACAGGGCGAGGTCGGCGTGCCTGAGCAGCTCGTCGGTGTCGGCGCTGTCCTCGGTGGTGGCCACCCCGACGGTGACCGTGGCCAGCACGGCGCCGGAGGCGAGCGCGAACGGCTCGCTGAAGACCCGGACCAGGCGGTCGGCCGCCGCCTCCACCGCGCCGGAATCCGCGACGTTGCCGATGAGCAGCGCGAACTCGTCGCCGCCCAGCCGCGCGGCCGTGTCTGCGTCGCGGATCAGGCCCGAGAGCCGCTCCGCGGTGGCCACCAGCAGCTCATCGCCGACGCTGTGGCCCATCGTGTCGTTCACGACCTTGAAGTCGTCGACGTCGACGAAAAGCACGCCGGCGGCCGTGTCGTCCCGCCTGGCCGCGGCGAGCTGCTGGGAGATCCGGTCCTGGAACAGCAGCCGGTTGGGCAGGCCGGTCAGCGCGTCGTGGAAGGCGTGGTGCTTGAGTTCGGATTCGAGCTTGCGCTGCTCGGTCACGTCCCGCAGGGTGAGGACCAGGCCGGCGACGGTCGGGTCGTCGCGAAGGTCGCTGCACCTGAGCTGGACCTGGACGGTCACGCCGTCGCGGCGGGTGATCTGGTGGTCCACGTAGCGGGAGCCAAGGCTCGCGCCGGCTCGCAGGAGCATCAGGGTGCGGACCAGGTCATCCCGCTCCCCGTCCGCGACGAGGTCCCAGAGGTACCCGCCCTCCACGGTGATGTCACCGAAGATGGTCGTGGCCGACGGCGTCGCGTACCTGACCGTGCCCTCGTCGCCGACGATCAAGATGGCGTCGGAGGTGTCCTGGACCAGGGTGCGGAAGTACGCCTCGTTCTCCCGGCGGATCACCTCGTCGCGGAGCAAGATCCGCTCTACCGCGAGCGCCACCTGGTGCGCGAGGATCTCCATGGTCGCGAACAGGTCCGCGAGCATGCGCTCGCCGTCGAACACCGCGAGCACCCCGATGAGCGGATCGCCCGACGGCCGGTCCTTGACCGTGAGCGGGCAGAGCAGCATCCAGTCGCTACCGGGGGCGAACGCCCTGGCCTGCCCGGGCAGGCTGGTAACGGGCGCGAGGAGCGGCGCGGAGGCGGTCACGAGGGGCAGCCAGGTCTCGGTCTGCTCCGCGAGCCGGCTCATCAGCGCCGGGTCGGCCGAAGCCTGGCTCACCGCGCGGAACGTGCCGTCGGTCCGTACCGCGAGCAGCACGTCGCCGTCGGGTAGCGGGCCGAGCAGGGCGTCGGCCGCGGACTTGACCGCGGCCGCCACCTGGTCCACGCTGGCCGCGGCCACCAGGGACACGCCGGCCTGCCGCACCACCCGCTCCCGGCCCAGCGCGCGGCGGTGCGAGGCCGCCACGTCCGACAGCCGCCACAGCACGAGCAGGTAGAGGGCCGCGGAGAACACCGCGATCACGCCCAGGTCGCTCCCGTGGAACCGGAACGACTCGCCGAACAGCACGGCCGGGGCGATCAGCGACGCGAGCATGAGCATGATCAGCCGGATAGGCGAGACCTCCGCGCGCAGCCGGGTAACCGGCTTGGTGAGATCGGTCATCGTCGGGTGCAGCGCGGCGGCGCCCCACGCGCTGTAGAAGACGGCCCAGCCGAGGTCGACGACGGTGCCGTTATGAAATACCCCGTGCAGCTCGATCAGGCCGTACGCCGTGTCGGAGACAAGTGTTCCGACGGCGCCCAGCGTCAGGAGCTGAACGCACCGGGACTGCCTGGCCCCCGGCGCCAGCAGCCTGGCCAGCATGGCGAGGACGAGCACGTCGCCGAGCGGGTAGGCGATCGCGACGCTCTTCTGCAGCCAGGACAGTTCCGAGTTGTGCACGTAGGGCGCGACCAGGTAGATCCACGACAGCAGGGCCATCCCCACGGTCAGGGTCAGCGCGTCGATCAGGCTGCGCCGGTCGCCGTCCGGGGTACGCCACCAGATGAAGATCGCCAGCCCGGCCGCGTACAGCGGATAGGTGAGCAGGTACAGCGCGTCCGCGTACGAGGGGAACGGGAGCGGCGTTCCCGTGAGCTGCGCCACCAGGAAGCTCATCTGGCCGGCGGTGAAGCTGGCCAGCGCGGCGGCCAGCAGCAGCCAGGGCAGCTTGCGGGTCGGGCGGTTGATGACCACGCCCGTCACGATGGCGGTTACGCCGCTCAGGCCGATCAGGCCCCACGCCTCCACGCGGAGGCCGTGCAGCCAGTAGTACGCCCCGATGAGCAAGGCGATCCAGACGGTGTAGCCGCCGAGCGCATATCGCCGCGATTTCACTATAGTCCCCCGATGCTCACCTATATCACCTCTGACCATTAACCCCAGAAATGCTCTTTAGTTGTTCCCCGATTCGCATCGTTATACGCACCGTCAACATTTGCCGCGTTTACGCGACCTATTTGGGAGGATTAGTACCAATTGTCATAGTGCCATCATTCCGAATTCTGTGAAATATGCCCGGCGGCCAAGGGGCAGCGCCGACCTGGCGGGCGCGTGTCGGCCGGACGCGCTCTGGGCATGAATAAATGCGATAAGTCACCTTCTCGCCCGGACGATCCAGGACTAATAGGAAACGCATCGATGAGCGACGTGAATGATCCGGGCGAGACGGCGCAGGACGCCTTTACCGTCGTTGTCAACGGCCAGGGCCAGCATTCGCTGTGGCAGGCGTTCATCGACCTGCCGGCCGGCTGGCGACGGCGGTCGGCCGTCATGCCCCGGCACGCCTGCCTGGATGCCATCGCGGGCGCATGGCACGCTATCACCCCCGCCAGCGTCCTTGCAGGCGCACAGGCAAAGCGGTATAAACCGGGATCAGCCTCAGGCCGGGCCCGGTTTGTCCATGAACGGTTCGCCCAGCAGGCGTCCCGCCGGCCCGGCGCGGCCGCCGTCATCGCGGCGGGGACGCAGCTGACCTACCGCGAGCTTGACGAGTCGGCGAACCGGCTCGCCCGCCGCCTGGTGGAGCTGGGCGCGGGCCCGGAGACCCTGGTCGGCGTGCACGCCGAACGCGGTGCCGGCGCGATCCGCAGCCTGCTCGCGATCTTGAAGGCGGGCAGCGGGTACCTGCCGCTCGACCCGTCGCTCCCGCCGGCCCGCCTGGCCCAGATCTGCGCAGAAGCCAGCCCCATCGCGATCCTGACGGACCGTCCGGTAGGCGGGTCCGCCGCGAGCCGGACCAGGGTCCTGGCCATCAGCGAGCTGGCCGCCGATCTCGGGCGCCAGCCGGCCACCGCCCCCGAGGCCGGGCTGCACCCGGATCACCTGTGCTACGCCATCCACACCTCGGGATCGACCGGCCAGCCCAAGGCGGTCGCGGTCAGCCATGGCAGCCTGGCGTGCGTCATCACCGCGCTGACCCGGGAGTACCGGATTTCGGCCCGGGACCGAGTGGTGCAGCTTGCTGCGGCGGCGTTCGACACGTCCGTTGAGCAGATTCTGGTCACGCTGGCGTCCGGCGCAACCTTGCTGCTGCCGCCGCCAGGCACCATCGCCCCGACCGATCTGCTCCGCTACGTGGAGCACCAGCAGGTCACCGTCGTCGACCTGACGCCCGCGTACTGGCACCAGCTGCTCGCGGTAGCCGGCCCGGACGACGAACGGCTGCGCAGCGTCCGGCTGATGATCACCGGCGGCGAGATGGCGGATCCCGCGGACTGCGGCGCGCTCATGCGGGCGGCGCCGCGGGCGAGGCTGCTGAACGCCTACGGGCTGACCGAGACCACCATTACCTCGGCCCTCTTCGACGTCAGCGCTTCGCCGCGGACCGCGGAGTCGGCGGCCCGCGTGCCGGTGGGCCAGCCGGTCAGGCGCGCCAGGATCATGGTGCTCGACGAGGCGCTGCGACCGGTGCCGGCCGGAGTGACGGGTGAGGTCTACGTCGGCGGCTGCGGGGTCGCCCGGGGTTACCTCGGCCGGCCAGCGCTCACCGCCGAACGGTTCCTGCCTGACCCCGGCGGCCGCCCCGGCAGCCGGATGTACCGCACCGGCGATCTCGGGCGCTTCCTCCAGGACGGCACCCTGGACGTGACCGGGCGTGCCGACCGCCAGCTGAAGGTCCGCGGCTTCCGCATCGAGCCGGCCGAGATCGAGAGCGTGCTGGCCGAGCACCCGGACATCGCGCAGGCGACAGTCGTGGTCACCGGCCAGGGCCCGGGGAACACCCGCCTGGCCGCGTACTACGTAGTTACTCCGGGGGCGGCGACCCCCCAGGACCCCCCCGATCATGGGGGGGCTGCCCGCCCCCCCATGCCCCCCGGGCCGACAGCCGCGAGCCTGCGGAGCTTTCTCCGAGAGCGCCTGCCCGGCTACATGATTCCCGTGCTGTTCGTCGCGCTCGACCAGATGCCGCGGGCCACGGACGGAGAACCAGCCAGGGACGCCCTCGGGCAGCCGGTGACCGCTCCGGCCCAGCACGATGAAGAAGCGCCGCGCACGCCGGTGCAGGCGGGGCTGACCTACCTGTGGTCCGAGCTGCTGAAGACAGATCACGTCGGCCTCGACGACGACTTCTTCGCCCTCGGCGGGAACTCGCTGCTGGCCGCGGAGATGCTGGCGCACGCGCGCGTCATGTTCGGGATCGGTGCGGACTACGTGCGCCCGCTTACCCGCAGCCTGCTGCGCGATCCGACGCTGCGGGCGTTCGCGGAGGCCGCGCAGGACGCCCGCGCGGGCAGGCTGGCCGTGCACGGCCATACCCCGGTTGACTACGCCCGCGAGGCCGAGTTCACCGCTACGGTGCGCCCGCACGCGGACCCGAGGTACGGGGCACCGGACTGGCGGAAGCCGCGGGAGATACTCCTCACCGGATCGACCGGCTTCTTCGGGGCTCACCTGCTGAGCGAACTGCTGGCCGCCACCACCGCGCGGGTCTGGTGCCTGGTCCGGGCGCCGGACGCCGCGCGAGCGATGGCGCGGATCACCGAGGCCGCCGCCCGCTACGACCTCGCCGACGTCCCCGCCGGCCGCGTGGTGCCGCTGCCCGGCGACCTGGCCTCGCCCCGCCTCGGCCTTTCCCCCGGCCAGTTCTGCGAGCTCGCGCGGAGCGTCGACGTTATCCATCACGCGGGCGCGGCCGTGAACTTCATCTACCCCTACGAGGAGCTGCGGGCCGCCAACGTCACGGGCACCCGCGAGGTGATCCGGCTGGCCGCCGAGGCCCGGCGCATTCCGGTCCACTTCGTCTCCACCACGGCGGTGCTCGCGGGCCTGGGCGTCATGGGCGTCCGCGAGGTAACCGAGGAAACGCCGCTGGCGCACGCCGACCGCCTCGACGTCGGCTACGTGGAGACCAAGTTCGTGGCGGAGGAACTGCTCAGGAACGCCGCGCGGGCCGGCCTGCCCGTCGCCATCTACCGCCCGCTGGACATCGTGGGGAGCCTGCGCAGCGGCGCCTGGAACACCGCCGCCGAGATGTGCGCGCTGGTCAGGTTCGTCACCGACACCGGCCTGGCGCCCGACATCGACCTGCCGCTCGACTTCGTCCCCGCCGACACCTGCGCGGCGGCCATCCGGCACATCTCCGCGGGGGAGCGGGCCGCCGGGCAGACCTATCACCTGGCCAGCCCGGAACATGCCCGGCTCGGCTTCCTCGTCGACCGGCTGCGCGCCTACGGCTACTGCGTCAGCGAGCTACCGTACGAGGCCTGGGTGAGCGAGCTACTGCGATACGCCGCCCAGCACCCGTCGCACCCGATGACGCCGTTCCTGCCGCTGTTCATCGACCGCGACCCCGAATCCGGCCTCACGCCGGCGGAGATGTACTTCGAGCACGTCTTCCCGCACTACACGCGGGCGAATACGGAGCGCGCCCTGCAGGGCAGCGGCATCGTCTTTCCGCCCGTCGACCGGCGGCTGGTCGACCTCAACATCGGGCACCTGATCGCCCAGGGCTACCTCAAAGCCCCCGGGGACATCCGGCTGCCTGTGCAGCGCACGGGAAGTCAGGTGCCGGACCGGCCCGCTCATGCCGGCTAGCTATCCGGACTGGGAGTCGCTCGAAGTCCGCTCGTCCGGTGACACCCCGGTCGCGTTCTGCGCGGACCTGAGCCCGGCGAGCGTACTCGGCGCGTACCGCCGGGGGATCGTCCCGGTTCCCGCGCCCGACGAGTACTTCCGCACCGTCAACGAGGTCAGGTACGAGGACGAGGTAGCGGCCGGGACGATCGGCCTGGTGGGCAGCGGGCGTGATGATCCCTACTGGGTGGCGTGGTACTCGCCCGACCCGAGGCCGGTGATCTGCGCCGGCCACGTCCACCTCGGGCGCAACGTCAGGAAAGCGCTGCGCCGCGGCGACATGCGGACGACCGCTAACGCGGCCTTCGGCCGGGTCGCCGAGGAATGCCGCGCGGACCGCCAGCCGCGCTGGCTCACCGACGCCTTGCTGCGGACCCTGATCGAACTGCACAAGCGGGGCTGGGCGCACAGCATCGAGGTCTGGCTGGACGGCGACCTGATCGGCGGCGCGATGGGGATCGGCATCGGCCGCGTCATGAGCGGGGACTCCCTGTTCAGCCGGCATCCGGACGCGGGCCGGGTGGCGGTCGCCGATATGGCCGCGCGACTGGCCCTGGCGGGCGGCCTTCTCGTCGACGCGCAGTGGGACAGCCCGTTGCTCAGGTCACTCGGCGCCGAACCGCTCCCGCGCGAGCGCTACCTGCCGCTCCTGGCGCGCTCGACGCGGCAGGTGACGCTCCCGTCCCGACTGCTCCCGGCCCGGCGGCTGCTCACGGCCGCTACCACCGGGCCCGGCGCACCAGCGTGACCCCGTCCATGACCGGAGCGCTGAATCGGCGGCGGATGACCAGGCCGGCGGGCCACCGCTCGTTCGGCAGAACTCAGGAAATCACCCATGTCCCCGCGTCTACCTGGCCTGGTCGTCGCCGCCCCGGACCCTGGGTGAGGGATAATCCGGCAGGTGAGCGACGAAATTCCCGAGCCTGGTCACGCGGCGCGCCAGGCGGCGCTCGCGGCCGGATGGTCGCACCGGCACCGTGACGTGTCCGGCGGCTGGCTGCGGCCGACGGTGTTCGGGGCGGTGGACGGGCTGGTGACCAACACCTCGCTGATCGCTGGCCTCGGCGGCGGCGGGGTGTCCGCGCACACCATCGTGCTCACCGGGGTGGCCGCCCTGGTGGCGGGGGCGTTCTCGATGGGCACCGGGGAGTACGTCTCGGTGACCAACCAGAACGAGCTGGTGCACGCCGAGGTCGCCACCGAACGCCGCATGCACGCCAGGTTCCCCGACGCCGAGCAGGCCGAGCTGGCCGACACCTTCCGCGGTTACGGAGCCGACCCGGACACCGCGGCCCGGATGGCCGCCGCGGTGTCCAGCGACCCGGATACCGCGCTGCGCGTCCATACCCGCGAGGAACTGGGCGTCGACCCGTTCGAGCTGCCCTCGGCGATCTCCGCCGGCCTGCTCTCGCTTATCGCGTTCTCGACCGGGGCGCTCATCCCGCTGCTGCCGTACCTGGCCGGCCTGGCCCTGCTGCCCGTCACGCTGGGCATCGCGGCGGTGGCGCTGCTGGCCGGCGGCATGGTGGTCGGCCGGCTGACCGGGCGCTCGATGGTCCGCTCTGGCCTGCGCCAGCTCGCTCTCGGCGCGCTCGCCGTCGCGGTGACGTTCGCCGTCGGCAGCCTCATCGGCGGCCGCGCGGGCTGACCGGCCGCACGCCAGGCGCCTGGTGAACTGAAGGCCGCCGCGGCACGTACTCCTAAAGGAGTTCACGTGAGGATAGGGAGACCTAAGCATGCGAAGACTACTGAGTGCCGCCGGACTGGCGGCCGTCGTACTGGCCGCCGCGGCCTGCGGGAGTTCCAGCTCGAGCTCGAGCACCCCGGCCGCCCCGGGCAGCAGCCCGGCTGCGGCCGCGGGATCCGGCAGCTCAAGCTCAGCCGGGACCATGGTGCTGTCCAGGACGATCAACGGGACGGCGGTGCTGACCAACGCTAAGGGCCTCACCCTGTACTCGTTCGGCCCGGACACCTCCACCACCTCGAAGTGCACCGGTACCTGCGCGACCTACTGGCCGCCGGTCACCGGCCCGGTGACCGCGGGTCCGGGCGTGACCGGCACCCTGGGCACCATCACCAGGTCGGACGGCACGGTCCAGGCCACCTATGACGGGCACCCGCTGTACACCTACGTCGGGGACACCGCCCCCGGGCAGGCCAAGGGCAACGGGCTGAACCTCTCCGGCGGCGTATGGCACGAGGTTGCCGTCTCAGGCAGCGCGGCTCCCGCGGCTCCCGCGGCCAGCACCAGCGCCGGCGGTGGCTACGGGTACTGAGCTGGCGGGCCGGAACGCCTTGGGCCGGGTCGGCATAGCCCGGCCCATCGACGCGGGCCGGCGGGAACTGGCCGGACCGGAGGTACTCGTCGTCCCGCTGATCGTCTTGCTCGGGGGCGGATCAGGACTGGGCGTGGAACGGCTCGATGAGCTGCTCGGCTAGGAGCAGCAGGGCCGGCCCGGCGGAGCCGGCCTGCTCGACCGGCACCGGCCTGCCGTCCAGGCCGGTGCGGCCCACGGCATCGCCGCGGGCCGGGAACCTCGCGGAGCGGGCCAGCACGTCCCAGATCGTCAGCACGACGCCGAGGTTGACGGCCTGAGTATCGGTTGCGTGGTGGAACCGGTGGTAGGCCGGGCTCACGATCACCCGGCCGAGCGGGCCGAAGGTCCAGCGGAGGTTGGCGTGCTGGAGGGTGCCGATGCACACGTAGATGGTGATCAGCACCGGGGCGATCGGGCGCGTCGGCATCAGGACCATGACCGGGATCGTGGCCAGCAGGAACCCGGTGGTGTGCATGAGCGGGTGCGCCCGGAAGGACGTCAGGACGCTCAGCTCCTCCTGGCTGTGGTGCAGGGCGTGAAAGCGCCACAGGGCATCGAGCCGGTGGTCGGCGTAGTGGGCCAGCCAGTTGGCGGCGTCCATGGCCACCAGGGTGAGCGGGACGAGCAGCCAGCCGGGCCACTGCGCGGTCGAGCCCAGCTCGATCCAGCGCGCGTGATCACTGATCAGCACCGCCGCCCCGACGCTGAGCAACGTCATGAGCGGGATCACCACGACGGCGTGCAGGGCCAGGAAGCACGCGTCCTGGATGTGGCCGCGGGCCAGCACCGGGCGGCGCTCGGCCGGCCATATCCGTTCGCACACCCCCGTCGCGACCACCAGCGCCACCAGCAGGGGAGCGGCGAGCTCGGCCCGCCCTGACGACAGCACGGTTTCGAGGCGGCCCTGGCTGAGCAGGTCGGCGACCGCCGCCGACAGGATCAGGGCCGTTATCCCGGCCAGGACGAACGAGAAGGGGGACAGCCGCCGCCACCGCGCGGGCCGGACGGCCACCTCCAGCTGCGAAACGGACACCGGGGCTCCTGGACTCGCCTTCTGCTGAAGATTACGGCCAGTGGGCCCGGCGGGTTCAGTTCGGCGGTTCAGGGGCACCGGGAAACGGCCGCGGGCCAGGCCGTCGGCCTGGCCCGCGCGCTAATCCGCTACAGGTTGAACGCGCTGACCATCGTCGGGTAGTCGGCCGCCTGGCCGAGCTTGGACAGGTGGAGGAGCTGCTCGGCGGTACCGAGCAGGGAGTAGTGGTTGAACAGCGTGCCGGACCTGGCGCCCACCTTGGTGCTCGGGCTGATCACGAAGGTCGGGAGGTGGCAGCTGGTGTCCGAGGTGTTCGTCGCGCAGTTCTCGCCGTTGGCGTAACTGCCCACGTCGCTGCCCTCGTCGAAGGTGATGAAGATGACCGTCGAGCCGTTCTTGTACTCCGAGCTGTTGAGGATCGTCGGCAGATTCTTGGACATCCAGCTGTTGCCGTCGGCGACGGTCCCGTTGTGCATGTCGTCGATGAGGTTCGGCGTGATGAAGGAGAACGCCGGAAGCTGGTTGTTAGCCAGGTCGGTGGCCAGATGGGAATAAGACTCGTCATTGCTGGAACAGCCGCTCAGCGTCGTGTAATACGCGGCCGGGTTGTGCCGGACAGCGTAGTTGCCGGAGTTGCTGTGATCGCAGTTCGACGGCATCGACTCCTCGTACGACTTCCACGTCTCGCCCTGGGCGAAGATGCTCCTGGCCGACGTGTCGCAGCTCGAGCTCGGGCTGCAGTCGGACACGAACTTCTCGAGCGAAGAAAGCGGGAGCCCGGAGGTGGCGGCGATGTAGTTCGGCAGGCTGGGGTGGGTGATGTTGTGGTAGTTGGTGGCCACCCCGCAGTCCTTGGCCAGCGTGTTGAAGTACGGCGCCTGGGACGAGCCGAGGATCGCGCCGTAGCTGTGGTTCTCCAGGACGATGAAGATAACGTGCTTGATCGTGCCGGGCTTGGACTCGGTACCGCAGGGATGGCTGGCCGAAGGCGCCGACGAGACCACCGCTGCGGACCGGGTTCCCGCCGTAGCCGCGGCGGCCTGGCCGGCCCAGCCGGCCGCGCCAAGCAGCGCCGCGCCTGCTAGCACGAGCGCGCCGCGCGTGCCCGCACCCCACCTCATCCTGATGGCTGTCATGCCCGTTCGCTCCCCACTCGAGTTCGGCTATCCGGGGACTGAATATATCGGGACCAATACGCACCGGACAGTGCGATAAGGGTCGTGTCGGCCGGCGGCCGGGTTAGCCGTTCCCGCCGAGCGCGGCGTCGAGCAGCGTCGCGGCGGCGGTCCGGGCCGCCGCGCCGGCGGACGGGTCGTGGTCCATGCGGGCGGACAGGCTGGCGCCGTCGTAGAGCAGGTGGAGCTGGCGCGCCAGGCCCTCAGGATCGGGGGCGCCGGCTTCCCGCGCCAGCCCGGTGAACAGGTCCCGCACCCAGCTCCGGTAGCCTGCGGCGGCCTGCTCCACCACGTTGTTCGGCGACTCCGCGCTGGCGCTGACGAAGGCGCAGCCGCGGAACCCCGGCTCGGCGAACAGCTCGCCTTGGGCGTCGAACACGCCGAGCAGCCGGTCCCGCGGGGTCTGGTAACGGCTGAGGGCACGGCTGATCCGCCGGGCCGTGCTCGCGTGCCGGCTCTCCAGGTACGCCGCCACCAGCTCGTCTTTGCTGCCGAAGGTGTTGTACAGCGAGGCCTTGGCCACCCCGGCCTGCTCGATCACCCGGTCGATGCCGACCGTGTGCACGCCCTCGGTGTAGAAGAGCTCGTTGGCGGCAGCCAGCAACCGCTCGCGCGCCGATGGCCTGGCCGCGGATTTCATCGCCATGGCATCATCCTTCCCCGCGCACCGCCCCCGGCGTAGGGGAGCTGGGCGGTTACCAGGTCGAACTCGTTGCCTTCCGGGTCGGCGAAGGTGGTCCACCGGATCGCCGGCTTCTCGATGGTCCACATGGGCACGGCGCCCGGGCCGATCAGGCGGTCGCCCTCCGCCTCGAACCTGTCGATGCTCAGGCCGATGACAGACGTGGTCATGGTTGATTCCTTCCTTCCTGGCGTTCCGATCGGATCAGGGCGAGCAGGGCGAGCGCCGCCAGCACGATCAGCGCGGCGCCGTAGTAGCGGGCGGCACCGATCAGGCCGGGGCCGTGGACGGCAAGGAATCCGGCGGCCACGGCCGGCACTCCGAGACCGAGGTAGGAGACGACGAAGAGCAGGGACAGCACCCCGGCCCGCTCGTGGGCGGCGACGCGCGGGACCACCGTGCGGATGCCGCCCTGGAACCCGCTGCCGAAGCCGACCCCGCTGACCACGGTCCCGGCGAAGAATACGGCCGGCGAGTTGACCGTCAGCGCGACCAGCGTGACCCCCACGCCGGCGACCAGGGCGCCGATGCCGACGAGCATCACGGTCCTGGCCTTCGTCGTGTACAGCGCAAATATCGCGGCGACGGCGAAGGCGGCGAGCACGGTCAGGCTCAGCCCGCCGAGCACGACGTCCCTGGAACCGGTCAGCGCCTGGACCAGCGCCGGTCCGAGCGCACCGTACAGCGCGGCGAGCGCCCAGACCGCGAACAGCACGGGGGCGGCGGCCAGCAGGTGCGTGCGCACGGTGTGCGGCAGCCCGATCTCGGGCCGCAGGCTCGACAGCGCGCCGCGCGAGCGGGTTACTGTCTCGCGCATCAGCGCCACGCCGGCCGTCTGTACGATGACCACGCCGAGCAGGACCAGGTAGATCAGGTGTGTCGGCTCCGGCAGGAACCGCACGGCCAGGGCGGACAGGATTGAGCCCAGGCCGGTGCCCGTGCCGGGCGATACCGCGTTGGCGAGAGTGCCGCGCGGCCGGTCGATGTCTAGCATGCCCGCGCCGATCGCGCCGAGTGCGGCACCGGTGGACAAGCCCTGGATGATCCGGGCGGCCAGCAGTTCCGGGACGTCGCCGGCGGTCGCGTACACCACCAGCGAGATGGCCTGGACGGCGAGGGCCGCCAGCAGGACAGGCCGCCGCCCGACGTGATCTGACAGCCTTCCGAGGACCAGCAGCGCGACGAGCACCGCCACCGCGTACGCGCCGAACACCACGGTGGTCGTGATCGGGGTGAAGCCCCAGCGTTCCTGGTAGGTGGCGTATAGCGGCGTCGGGGCGGCCGAGCCGGCCAGCAGCGACACGACCAGCGACGCCAGCAGGTACAGCGCCGGCCGGCCGCTCAGCCCGAACGCCTGCCGCCGCGATGTCGCGGGCGCGGAGACGACGAGACTCTCGTTCACGGAAGGTCCCTCCCTAGGCGGATTGAGTAGACCGGTCTGTTCGTTGTTCACTCTAGACAGACAGACCTGTCTAATGCAAGGGGATATCCGGACCTTGACCGCCCAGATCGGGCGCGTGGAAGGCGACCTGGACGTCCGCGGGCTCTACGGCATGGACGACACCGGGCGGCCAGGTTTCCAGGACCCCGGCCCGGTGACCTGCACCATCGCCGCCGAGACCGCCGCGGCCCAGCACCGGCGCGAGCATGCGTCAAAGCGGGCGCCCGGCGCGGGGCCGCTCTAGAGAAACTTCCCCATGCCTCCGCCGACGTCGATGGAGGCGCCCGCGATGTAGCTGGCGCGGTCGCTGGCGAGGAAGGCAACGAGGCCGGCGACCTCGGCCGGCTGGCCGAACCGGCCCAGTGGGACCTCCGCCTTGGCGAGCTGGCCGAAGAACTCTTCGGCGGGCATGTCGGGGGCCCGCCTGGCGTGGATGTTCTGCCACTGCGGGGTGGCGACGAAGCCGATGTTCACGCTGTTGACCAGGATTCCCTCGACGCCAAGCTCGATGGACAGAGCTTTCGACAGGCTGAGGCAGGAGGCGCGGTTGACGGATGAGGCGAGGAAGGCGGGGTCCGGGTAGCGCGCGTACAGGGCGTTGATGTTGATGACCCGCGGCGCGGCGCTGGCCCGCAGGTGCGGCAGGGCGGCGCGGATGCAGCGGATCTGGGAAAACAGCTTCACCTCGATGTCGTCACGCCAGTCCTCGTCGGTCAGCGCTGCGAACCGGCCGGGGCGTGCCCCGCCCGCGTTATTGACCAGGATGTCAATCCCGCCCATGGCCGCGGCCGCGGCCGCGATGAAATCGCTCACCTGGGCGGCGTCGGTCACGTCACAGGGCAGGCCGCGTAGTTGCTGCCCGGAGGCGGCATCCTTGGACAGGCCGGCGACGGTGTCCTGTAGCTCGCCGGCATGCCTGGAACAGATCGTGACGGCGGCGCCCTCGGCCAGCAGCTCGGCGGTGATGGCCTGGCCAAGACCCTTCGAGCCGCCGGTGACGACGGCCCGGCGGCCGGTCAGCCCAAGCTCCACCTATCGCTCGCCCGCCGGGTGCGTCCCGGCCCCGGTACCGTCGGCATCCGCCGCGCCCTGCGCCGCCTGAGCTTCCGCGAGCTTGAGCAGGGTCCTGCGCGGCGGCGCGAACACGTCGACCTCCAGGCAGTGGCTGTCCGTGGTCCACGCACCGTGGGGAACCCAGGACGGCACGACCGCGACGTCGCCCTTGCGCATCGTGCGCACGTCCCCGTCCAAGTCGAAGGTGAACTCCCCGTCGAGGACGATGACGATCTGCTCTTCCTCGTGGACATGGCGGGGCGCCGTCGCTCCGGGCTGGAAGCTGACGAAGTTGGCCATGGCGTTGTGGCCAAGCACTGGCCGGAACTCGAGCCCGGGCAGGAACTCCGCGGCTGCTACCGCGGCCACGCTGACGAACCGGCCGGCGCCGGCCGGGGTGCCGCCTGGCACCGTGCTGAAATGGCTGGCGGCATCGCCGAGCGAGCTGCCTTCGCCGGCCGACGGCTGGTGCGCCGTTTCGCTCATGTGCCCTCCCGGGCTATCCGAAGTTGCCGTGCTGGGAATTACAGTGCCGCCTTGACGACCTCGGCGATGCGGCGGATGCCCTCGTCGATGAAATCGTCGGCGACCCGGCAGTAGGCGAGCCGGATCTGATTCGATCCGGCCCCGTCTTCCGGATAGAAGGGCCGGCCGGGCACGTAGGCGACCTTCTTGTCCCGGGCGGCAGCCGACAGCGCCACCGTGTCAATGCCGTCCGGGCAGGTGAGCCAGACATAAAACCCGCCGGTCGGCGTCATCCAGGTGGCGCCGTCCGGCATATGGGAGCCCAGCGCGCGGGTCGTCAGGCCAGCGCGCCGCTTGTATACCGCGCGGGACGCGGCGATCTGGCGCTCCAGATGGCCGCCCCGCCCGTATTCCTCGAGCATCCGCTGGCCAAGCGCGCCGGCGCACTGGTCGGAGTTCTGCTTGGCGGCGACGAGCTGGGCGATGACCTGCGCCGGGCCTGCGGCCCAGCCCATCCGGAATCCGGGCGAGAAGATCTTCGAGAAGGTGCCCGCCTGGAGCACGACATCGGGCGCCAGGGACCACAGGCTCGGCGGCGGCGCGGCGTCGAATCCGAGCTCGCGGTACGCCACGTCCTCAACGATCAGGAAGTCGTACCGGCGGGCGAGGTCGGCAAGCGCCTGCCGGCGCTCCGGGCTCATCGACAGGCCGGTGGGATTCTGGTAGTCGGGGATCACGTAGACGATCTTCGGCCGCAGCCCGCCGGCCAGCAGATCGGCGAGCGCGTCCACCCGCATCCCGTCCCCGTCCATCGGCACGCCGCGCACGTCCGCCTCGTAGCCGCGGAACGCCATGATCGCCCCCAGGTAGGTCGGCGACTCCACGACCACCACGTCGCCTGGGTCGATGTAGCTCTTGGCGAGCAACTCCATGCAGTCGATCCCGCCGCTGGTGATCAGCAGCTCGGCCGCGCCCGGCCTGCGGCCCTCCGCGGCCGCCAGCCGCTGGGAAACGTACTCGCGGGTCCCGGCCAGCCCCTCGGTGGCCGAATACTGGAGCGCTACCGCGGGGTCCGCGGCGATCAGCCGCGCGGCGATGTCCGCGAGCACGCCGGTTGAGAAAGTCGCCGTCTCGGGAAACCCGCCGGAGAACGTGATGATGTCGGTGGCCCCGGCGAGGGCCAGGATCGCGGTGATATCTGAGCCGCCAACCGCCTCCGTGCGGCGCGCGAGCCGCCCGTCCCAGTCGCGGCGACCGCCAGCGTGATCCGTGTGGCCTCGATCCGGCACCTGCTGACCCATGACTGCGGTCATCAGCTTTGCTACCTCTTCTCCGGCTAATCTTCTGACAGCTCTCCCGGCACCGCCCGCTCGGGTCGGCGCAGCAGATCGGCTTCGGCTTCACTCTCTTTGCAAATGTAAGACCTTTCGGGGTACAGACTTTACGTTTATATGTCTTATCTCCTATCATAGCTCATATCCCTCAGCCTGACGACAGGTGACCTTCCAAATGACAACGAACCCAACTCCGCTGGCCAGGCTTGCGGAAGTATCCCCGCCGTCCAGGCCCGAGGTCGAGGTCGACAACCTCGACCTGGCGCTCCTGCGGGCCCTGGCCACTGACGCCCGGCAGTCGCAGCGGGCCCTCGCCAGGCAGATCGACATGTCACCGCCGACGGTGGCTGACCGGCTGTCGCGGCTTGAGCGCAGCGGGGTCATCCGTGGATACCGGACCGATATCGACTGGGCCGCGCTCGGGCTGCCGGTCGTGGTGTACCTGGCGGTGACCGCCAGCGCCGGCATGGACCTGAGCGAGATCATCCGCGAGATCCGGGAGATGCCCGAGGCCGAGACCATGAGCGTGGTCACCGGCAGCCTGGACCTGCTCGTCCGGCTGCGCGTCCGTGACCACACGCACCTGCGCCACCTGCTGCTCGACAAGGTCTTCCAGATCAGCGGCGTGCAGCGCACCGAGACGTTCCTGTCCCTCGCCGACGTCGAACCCGACAACTTCATCGCCACGCTGCTCGAGGACATGATCAAGCAGCGCAGCGCGTCGCCCGGGCGCTTAGCTCACGGACGCCTTCCTTCGAGCACTACCGAGGACCGCAGATGACCCTCCAGCACATTGTCTTGTTCAGCTTCCCCGGCACGCTCAGCGCGCAGGACGAGGCCGAGCTGCGCGCGATGGTGGCGTCCTGGCCGCGAGAGATCGGCCTGATGACCAGGTGCCGGCTGGGCACCGATATCACCGGGGCCCGTACGCGCGGCTACTCGCACCTGCTCTACACCGAGTTCCCCGACTTCGACACGATGACCGCCTATCGCGACCATCCAGTCCACCAGGCCTTCCTGGCGTGGCTGAACGAGCGCGACTGCGTGCCGATCGCCTTCGACTACCTGTTGGACGATCAGACAGTGCTGATGCCGGAGTAACCAGAGGGACACTGGATGGCCAATGAGCCTATTAGCCTGGCCGGTGCGGCGGGCACGGTGACGATCAGGCGGGATGAATACGGCGTCCCGCATGTGCGGGCCGTCGCGCCCGACGACGCCTGGTTCGGCATGGGTTACGCCGCCGCGCAGGACCGCATGTTTCAGATGGACTACGACCGGCGCCGGGCCTGCGGGCACTGGGCCGAAGTCGCCGGGCCGCCCGCGGTGGCCGGTGATGCCCTAGCCCGCCGCCTCGGCCTGATGACGGCCGCGCGCGCGGACGTCGCGATCATGTCGCCCGAGCTGCGCGCGGCGTTCGAGGCGTACGCGCGCGGCGTCAACGCGGCCATCGGTGACGGCGCGCTTCCGCTGCCCGCCCGGTACCCGCTTGGACCGTGGCAGGCCTGGCACTCGGTCGCGGCGTTCAAGATCCGGCACGTGCTGATGGGCCAGTGGCAGCAGAAGATCGCGCACGCGGTACTGCTCGCGCGGGTCGGCCCGGACGTCTTCGGCTCACTTGAGATGCGCCCGCCGCTCGGCTCGCCGCTTACCGTCCCGCCGGAGGGCCGGCTGGCCCGGCTGGTGGACGACGCGCTGACCGACGTGACCGAGCACGTGGGATTCCTCGCCGAGGCCGAGCCCGGCTCCAACGCCTGGGCGGTCAGCGGGCGGCGGACCTCCCACGGCGGAGCAGTGATCTGCAACGATTCGCATCGCGCGCTCGATACCCCGAACACCTACTGGCAGTGCCACCTCACCTGCCCCGAGTTCGACGTCACGGGAGCCACGTTCCCCGGGCTGCCCGGGTTCCCGCACTTCGGCTTCAACGGGGCGGTCGCCTGGGCGATCACCCACGCGGACGCCGACAACCAGGACCTCTACATAGAACGCTTCGACGGCTCGCGCTACCTGACGCCGGACGGCTGGGCCGAGGCGGGCATCCGCCAGGAGCGGATCGAGGTCAGGGACGCGGCCCCCGTGGACATCACCGTGTGGCAGACCGGGCACGGTCCCGTCGTCCACGGCGACCCACGGCGGGGACTGGCGCTGACGCTGAAGCACACCTCCTTGCAGCGGCCCGACCGCGGCCTGGAGTGCATGCTGCGCATGCTCACCGCGCGCGACGTGCGCGAGCTCGCCGACGCGCAGGAGGGCTGGGTCGACCCGATCAACAACCTGGTCTGCGCCGATACCCGCGGCAGGATCGCCTACCAGGCCCGCGGGGAGCTGCCGGTCCGGTCGGGACCCGCGGGCCGGCGGCTGCCCGCGCCGGGCTGGGACGGGTCCTGCGAGTGGACCGGGACCGTGCCGTTCGGCCGGATGCCGCGCGCGGTCGATCCGGACGCGGGGTTCGTGATGAGCGCGAACAACACGCTCGTGGACGGCGACGAGCCTTATGTGTCGTACTCGTTCACCCAGCCGTTCCGCGCCGAGCGGCTGCGTACGCACCTGGCGGGGACCGGCCGGCTGTCCGTTGCGTACCTGGCGGGCATGCAGGCCGACACCGTGTCGTGGGCGGCGCGGGCGTGGAGTCGCCTGCTCGGCGGCCTGGATGCCATCGATGGCCCCGCCGAGCAGGCCCGGCGGATGCTCTCCGGGTGGGACGGGAACCTCACCGCTGATTCGGCCCCGGCCCTGCTTTACGGGTGCTTCCAGCGCTCCCTCGCCGAGGAGCTCTACCGGCCGGTCCTCGGCGCGGACACCTGGGAGTGGGCGATCTCTGGCGCTCTCGCGCCGACGACCGGCATGATCAGGCGCTGGCTCGGCAACGACATCTGGGAACTGCTCGGCGGTCCCGTGCCCGAACCGTCCGACGGCAAGCGCGGGGAACGGGTCATCGCCGCGCTCCCCGCCGCCCTCGCCGCAGCCTGGCACGCCGCGGTGGCGTGCGCCGGTCCTGACCCCTCCGCGTGGCGCTGGGGTGACGTTCACCAGGCGGCACGGGTACACCCGCTCGGCGACGCCGGCCCGCTGCCCCGGGTGCCGATGGGCGGCGACGCGGACACCATCGCGGCCGCCGGGTTCGGCTGGCGCCAGGCCGCGCCGTTCACGGTGCTTAACCTGTCGGTGTACCGGCAGGTGGTCGACCTCGCCGACCCGTCGGGCGCCGGTTACGTGGTCCCGGGCGGAAGCTCGGGCGACCCGGCAAGCCCGCACTTCGCGGATCAGCTGGCCGAATGGGCGGAGCACCGGCTCGTTCCGATGAACTATGACTTTGACCTTGACGAGCGGACTTCCGGCCGCGGGTGACTGCGGACGGCGGGGACCATCCCTGCCGTCAGAGCTCGTTCTTGAAGATCTGGCCGCCCTTCATGATGACCTTGAGCGTGCGCTCCGGGGTGGTCAGCACCGTGATGTCGTCGAGCGGGTTGCCGTCGATGACGAGCAGGTCGGCCAGGGCGCCGGGGGCGACGACGCCAAGCTCGCCCTCGCGCCGCAGCAGGCGTGCGGCCGTGGTCGTGGCCGACCTGATCAGGTCGGCCGGGGGCTGGACCTCGGAGCGGATCAGGAATTCCTTGAGCTGCCAGTCGTGCATGTCGGCGAACAGGTCGGTGCCGTAGACGATGGGCAGCCCGGCGCGGTGGGCCATCTCAAGCGCGCCGATCGCGCCGTTGATGACCTCCTTGAGCTTGCCCTCGACGTCGGCGGGGAGCAGGCCTTCGCGCGCCCGGGCGGTGAGAGCGTGGTAGGTCACGATGGTGGGGACGTAGAAGGCACCGTACTCCTTGAACAGCGGAATGCTGCTTTCGTCCATCAGGTTGCCGTGCTCGATGCAGCGCACGCCGACCCGCAGGCCGCGGTTGATCGCGCGGGAGGTGTAGGCATGACCGGTCACGTAGATGTTCGCCGAGGTCGCCTCCTCGACGATGGCGGTGAGCTCCTCGACGGAGAACTGCAGGGAATCGACCCGGTCGCTTGGTGAGTCGACGGCGCCGCTCAGGTACACCTTGATGTGATGCGCGCCCCGCCGCACTTCCTCGCGGACCGCCCGCCGGCACTCGGTCACGCCGTCGCAGATGACCCCGAGCGAGGGCGAGTTGTAGTTGGCGTCGTAGACCTGGCGGGTGGGTGAGCGCCAGTCACCCGCGCCGCCGGTCTGGCTCAGCTGCTTGCCGCCGTAGAAGAGCCGGGGGCCGGGGAAGTAGCCCTCTTCGATCGCCCGCGCCAGGCCGATTTCCCCGGCGCCCACGTCGCGGATCGAGGTGAAGCCGCGGGCGAGCATGCCCGCGACGGCCCGGCTGGCCCGCGCCGCCACGTAGACGGGCGACCACTCCGCCATGTCGAACAGCTCGTGATCCACGACGGCGGGATGAGTGTGGGCGTCGATGAGACCGGGCATGACCGTCTGGCCGCGGACGTCAAGGATCAGCGCGTCCTGCGGGGCGGTCAGGCCGGCGCCGACGTCAGCGATGCGGCCGTCCTCGATGACCACCGACTGGTCGGCGTTCAGGCTGCCGTTCTCCGCGTCGAGCACCGACGCGTTCCGCAGGATCGTGACTGCCATTGATACCGTTCTCCTTTTCGTCGCTTCCGGGTTCAGCTGCTTGAGGTGTCCCAGCAAAGGACGCGCCTGGTGTTGTCGATACCGAAGTGCATGAGCAGGTCACGGGAGCCGGTGAGCGTCTCGAACGTCTCTCCCACCGCGTCCAGGATGTGCGCGTACCCGTACCCGCCGTAGCTGGACATCTGCATCTTCATGCAGACGTCGTGGCTGACGAAGATCTGGTCGGCGTACCCGTCCGCGGCCAGGCCGATGAGCGTTCGGGCCCGCTGGGTGTCGGTCGGCATGTCGAAGACCCAGCTCCGGTTCCACGCCGGGTAGCCGAACAGGTCAAGCTCGATGTTGACGCCCATGGACAGCGCGCGGCGGTGCACGGTGATGTCCTCGAGGCTGTAGTCCATGTGGCAGATGCAGATGTTGTCGACCCGGCTGGCGTGCTTCTCCAGGAAGTCAAGGACCGGGTTGACCGGATCAAGCCCTGACACGTGGATCCAGACCGGCGCGCCGGTCTGGCTGCTCGCCAACAGGGCCGCCCCGAGCACCTTCCACTCATCCGGCTCCGGCTCCTTCGACATGCCGATCTCGCCGATCATGCCGCACCTGGTGCCGGCGGTGCCCTCGACCAGCTCGGTCACGAACTCCTCGGCAAGCTCGCCGGCGGCCCGGCCGGCGACGCGCCCGCGGTGGCCGTAGGAGAGGTAATAGCCGGTCGAGGCGATGATGTTGACGCCCGAGGCGTCCGCCATGGCGTGGTACCTGGCGAAGTCCCGGCCCATGCCGATCGGCGTGACGTCGACAAGGGTCCGCCCGCCGACGGCGGCGTACTTCTTCAGGTCAAAGATGACCGCGGCATCGTCGTCGAGCAGCGCGTTCTCGGCCAGGGAGCGCGGCCACCGGCGGAGCTGGCCCAGCTTCTCGATCGAGATCTTCGCTTCCGGCGGGTACGGTTCCGCGACGACGTTCACGTCCGTCGTATCGATCGTCAGGTGCTCGTGCGGCAGCGTGAAGCCGAGGTCATCGCCGCAGACCAGGCCGTCGATGGTGACGGCGCGCGGGCCGGGTGAGGTATCGCTGGCGTCGCTCACGAGAGTGCCTCCGCTGGCTCGTTGGTGTGCCCCTGGGCGTGCTGCCCGGAGAAATGACAGGCCGACCAGTGACCCGGCTCGACCTCGCGCAGTTCGGGGGCCTCGGCGGCGCAGATGTCCTGCGCCATCCAGCACCTGGTGCGGAACCGGCAGCCGGACGGCGGGTTCACCGGGCTCGGCACGTCCCCGCGCAGGACGATGCGCTCGCGCCTGCCTTGCGCGCTGCCGTTTTGCGCGCGGTCGTCGGCGACCTCCGGAGTGGCTGACAGGAGCGCCTGGGTGTAGGGCATGAGCGGCCGGTTGTAGATGTCCGCGGCGGTGCCGAGCTCCACGATCTTGCCGAGGTACATGACGCCGACACGGTCGCTCATGTACTCCACGACAGACAGGTTGTGCGAGATGAAGATGTAGGAGACGCCGAGGTCCTGCTGGAGGCCGGTAAGCAGGTTGAGGATCTGCGACTGGACCGAGACGTCGAGCGCGGACACCGCCTCGTCCGCGATGACCAGCCGCGGGCTGCGGATGAGCGCCCGGGCGATGCCGATGCGCTGGAGCTGGCCGCCGCTGAACTCATGGGGGTACCTGGACAGGTACTCGGTGGACAGCCCGACCCGCTCGATGATCTCCGCGACCCGGTCCGCGCGGGCCTTGCGTGCGGGCCGGCCGACGGCGCGGACACCTTCGCCGACGATCTCCGCGACGCGCATCTGCGGGTCGAGCGACCCGCGCGGGTCCTGGAAGACCATCTGGATTCCGGGGCGCACCCGGTCAAGGCGGCTGCCGCGGAGCTTGGCCAGATCCTGTCCCTCGAACAGGATCCGTCCGCTTGTCGCCCGCTCGAGCTGCATGATCGTCCGGCCGAGCGTGGTCTTGCCGCAGCCGGATTCCCCGACGAGGCCTAGGGTCTCGCCCGGTCCGACGGTGACGGAGACTCCGTCCACGGCGTGCACGCGGCGGGAGCCGTGGCCGAAGTAGGTCCGCACGTCGTCGAGTTCGAGCAGCGGCGCGCCGTCCGCGGCGGTCCGCGCGTTCTCGTCAGTCTTCATGGAGCCAGCACGCGATCTTCCGGCCGTCGGGGAGGGTCGAGTAGGGTGGCGCCGTCGCGCAGCGGTCCATGACGTGATCGCAGCGGGTGGCGAACGGGCAGCCGGCCGGCATGGCGGACGGGTCGGGCACGGTTCCGGGGATGGCGGTCAGCGGCGTCCCCTTGCGGGTCCCGGTCGGGACGGAGCCGATCAGCCCGGCCGTGTACGGGTGCTTGGGGTCGCGCATGATCTGTCCGGTCGCCCCTCGCTCCATGATCCGGCCGCCGTACATGACGATCACGTCGGTGCACATCTGGCTGATGATGGCGACGTCGTGCGAGATGAGCAGGATCGCGCTGCCCGTCCGGTCCTGCACGTCACGGATCAGGCTGAGGATCTGCGCCTGCACGGTCGCGTCCAGTGCGGTCGTCGGCTCGTCGAGGACGAGCAGCTCCGGTTCGTTCGCCAGGGCCATCGCGATGAGCACGCGCTGGCGCATGCCCCCGCTGAGCTGGTGGGGGTAGGCGCCCGCCTGGGCCTCCGGGTCGGGCATCCCCATCTGCCGCAGCAGTTCCACGACCCGAGCGCTAGCCGCCGCCCGCCCGATGCGCTGGTGCGCGTGGAGCGCCTCGCTGATCTGCTGGCCGACCCTGACGAGGGGATTCAGGGTTGTCATCGGGTCCTGCGGGATGAGCCCGATGTCGTTGCCGCGCACGGCGCGCAGTTCCTTCTCGCCGAGCCGCATCAGGTCCCGGCCGCGGAACCAGATGCTGCCGCCGGCGACCATCCCGTCCGGGTCGAGCAGCCGCATGATCGACATCGCGGTGATGGTCTTGCCCGACCCCGACTCGCCGACGATTCCCAGCCGGCCGCCCGGCTGGATGTCGAAGCTGATCCCGTCGACGGCCCGGACCACGCCGCGCTTCGTCGTGAAGTGCACGCGCAGGTCCTCGACGGACAGCAGCCCACCGGGCGGGGCGCCGACCACCGCGCCGGGCGCCTGCGCGCCCGGCGCGGACAGCCTGCGGTCAGCGTGCGTCATGGCCTGCCCGCGCGCGGCGGCCCGCCGACGGTGGTTCCGGCACTGACATGGATGCGAACCCGCCGTCAGGAACCAAGCGAGGCACCGACGAAGAGCTCCCAGCCGCCGCCCTCGTAGGCCACGCCGGTCAGGTTCTTGGCCATCAGCACCAGGTCCGCCTGCGGCCGCCCGGGGATCATCAGCGCCTGCTGCATGATGAGCTGCTGTGCCTGCACATAGAGCCCCGCGCGGACGCTGGTGTCATCGGTGACCTGAGCCTTGTTGAGCAAGTTCGCCAGCGTCGTGCTGTTGTACTTGCTCCAGGAGTACAGGCCGCCGGGCTGGAACCAGACGGCAAGCGCGGACGGGTCGACTCCGACGTAGGACGTGGGAGTGATGTTGAACTCGCCCTTAGCCGCCGAGTTGATGTACGCCGACGGGCCTTCGAGGGTCACCGAGGCCTTCATCCCGTTGGCCTCCAGGCTGGACTGGATCGCCTGGGCGAACAGCGGGTACTCGGGTAGCTGCGAGAAGGCCGCGATGGTCAACGACAGCTGCTTGCCGTTCTTGGTCCAGACGCCGCCGACCTTAGTCCACCCGTCCGCCTCCAGGATCTGCGCGGCCTTCGCCGGGTCGTAGGGGTACTCGCCGGCGAGCGAGGGCGAGTAGCCGAGCATGCCCGGCAGGAGCGGCGCGTTCGACGGTGGGAAGGCACCGGAGTCTGCCAGCTGCACGACGGACCGCCGGTTCACCGAGTACAGGATCGCCTCGCGCACCGCCAGGTCGTTGGTCGGCGCCAATGTCGTGGTGAGCGTGGAGAAGAAGCCGAGCCCGGGAATCGGCACCGAAAGCGCGGTGTACTGCGACTTGAACTTCTCGAAGTCGATTCCGGCTACCTGCTGGATGAACTGCGACTGGCCGCTCTCCAGCGATTCAAGGCGCGACTGCGGGCTCGGCACGATGTCGTAAACGAGCTTCGCGACCTTGGCCGGCCCTTGCACCCCGAGCGCCGGCGGCGCCCAGGTGTAGGCCGGGTTGCGCACGAGCACGATCTTCTGGTTCGAGACGTAGCTCTGGAGCGAGAACGCCCCGGTCCCCACCAGGTGGTTGGCGATGTTCTTGCCGTACTTCTGGATCGCCGCGGCCGACTGCATGCCCAGGTACGGTTCACTGAGCTGGTTGAGCAGCGGCGCGTACGGTGCGGTACAGCTCACGGTCACCACGCTCGCCGAGG
This sequence comes from Streptosporangiaceae bacterium, assembly GCA_035505275.1. GTDB lineage: Bacteria > Actinomycetota > Actinomycetes > Streptosporangiales > Streptosporangiaceae > Palsa-504. The sequence goes on from DATJQX010000120.1 coordinate 27,124, forward strand.
TGGCCTGCGCGGTGAGGCAGGGCCCCAGGAGGCTGAGGGCGACCGTGGACTGCGTCGACTTGGCCGTGATGAAGTCCCAGTTCGCTACCACGGCCTGGGCGTTGAACGGCGTGCCGTCGGTGAACTTCACCCCGCCGCGCAGGTGGAACGTGTAAGTCTTGCCGTCGGGCGATATCGACCAGCTGGTCGCGAGGTCGGGGGTGACCGCTCCCGCGGGCGTGAGCCACGTCAGCGTGTCGAAGATGTTCGCGTCGACGGGCGCGACATCCTGCTCGCTGGTGAGCGCGGGGTCGAGCGAGTCGGGGTTCTGCGCCCAGCCGATGGTTATGGTGCCGGAACCGGACGCGGCGCTGCTTCCGGCCGTGCTGCCGCTGCTTGCGCCGGACGAGCTCGAACTACTGCACGCCGCGGCCATCAAGGTAAGCACCGCCGCCGCGCCGAGCGCGGCCGCGGCTCTCTTGTTCTTCTTCGCAAACACGCTCATTCCGTCTCCCTACAGGGTCTTATCGAAGTGGTCGCGCAGACCGTCGCCGATGAGGTTGGTGCCGATGACGAACAGGGCCAGGAAGATTCCGGGGAAGGTCGTTATCCACCAGGCCACGGACAGGTAGTCTTGGCCGCCGGCCAGCAAGGTGCCCCACTCCGGTGTGGGCGGCTGCACACCCAGGCCGATGAAGCCCAGCGCCGCGATCCATAGTGCCGACAGGCCGATCCACGATGAGGTCAGCACGAGCAGGTCGTCACGGACGTTGGGCAGGACGTGCCTGGTGATCATGGTGAAGGGATTGACGCCGACCGAGGTCGCCGCGTCGATGTAGGGCCGGTTGCGTATCTCGATCGTGGCGCCTTCGGCCACCCGGGCGTAGGCGGGTACCGCGATGATCGCGAGGGCGAGCACGCCGTTGGTCAGGCCGGTGCCGAGGATCGCCGCCGCCGTGAGGGCCAGCAGCAGGCCGGGGAACGCCAGCAGCAGGTCCATCAGGCGCATGATGACGAAGCCGACGGCGCCCCGGAAGTAGCCGGCGACGATCCCGAGGGCGATGCCGACCACCCCGCCGAGCAGCACGACCACGACCGCCGCCGCGATCGTGTACCGGCCGCCGGTCTCTACCCGGGAGAGCATGTCCCGGCCGAAGGAATCGGTGCCGAACGGATGGGCGGCCGACGGCGCGTCGAAGGCCGCGCCCGGGTTCACGGCGTCCGGGTTATGCGAGTTGAGGAACGGGCCGATGATGACCACGGCGAGCACGATCACGATCAGCACCACGCCGATGGCCAGGCTCTTGTGCCGGAACGCCCCGGCGAGACGGGACCGGCTGCGAGGCGGTTTCACTGCCGTGCTCACGACTGCCGTGGTGTCCACTGTCCCGCCTACCTGGTCGCGGTCCGCGGGTCGATGATCCGGTACGCCAGGTCGACGAGCAGCGTGACCACGCAGTAGGTGACCGCGATCAGCAGCACGACCGCCTGCACGGTCGGGTAGTCCTTCGAGAGGATCGAGTCCACGAGGAGCCGCCCGAGCCCGTTGCGCGAGAAGACCTCCTCGACGATCACCACGCCGGACAGCAGGCTCCCGAACTGGAGGCCGACAATGTTGATGACCGGCAGCAGCGAGTTGCGGATCACGTGCCCGAGCAGGATGCGCCCGCGCGATACTCCCTTGGCCCGCGCGATCACCACGTGCGGCTGCTGAGCGGCCTCGATGACGCTCGACCGGACGAACCGGGCGGTCAGTCCGATGCCGCCGAGCGCCAGCGTCACGGCCGGCAGCGTGAGGCCGGCGAGGCCCGTGCCGCCCACGACGGGGAACAGGTGGACCTGCACGGCGAACACCTGGATCAGCAGCTGCCCCAGCCAGAAGCTCGGCAAGGAGAGGAAGACGACGCTCCCCGCCATCAGCGCGGTGTCCGTCAGCCGACCCCGGCGCAGCGCCGCGCCGACGCCGATCAGCATGCCGAACACGACGGTGAGCACCATGCCCACGGCGATCAGCTCGAGGGTCGGCGGGATGTTCTGCGCGAGGAGCGAGGACACCGGCTGCTTCTGGCTGTAGGAGTAGCCGAAGTTCCCACGCAGCGCGTCGCCGACCCAGCTCAGGTACTGGATCACCAGCGGCCGGTTCAGGCCGAGCTGGGCGTTGAGCCGCGCCAGCTCCGCCTTGCTCGTCCCGCTCGTGCCGAGGATCGCCTGCGCCGGGCTGCCCGGGATCAGCCGCAGGATCGAGAAGGCGATGATGGAGATGCCGATGGCCAGGAAGATCAGGGCGCCTACCCGGCGCGCCGTGTAGCGCAGCATCGGCGGCTACTCTTCCCGCACGTAGGGCACGCGGTCGGCCACCGGGCGGTAGTGCTGCGGGCGGCGGTCGGCGAGCAGGTTCACGCCGAAGAAGCTCTCGGTGCGCGCGCGCAGGACTTCCGCGGCCAGGTCGGCCGTATGCAGGACAAGGCCTTCCTCCTGCGCGGCCGCCGCCACTACGGTGCCGTGCGGGTCGACGATCTGGCTGTGCCCCCAGTAGCTGAGGCCCGCGGAGTAGGCGCCGTCCTCGCAGTGGTTCGCGGCCACCAGCCACATCCGGTTGAAGAACGCGGCTGCCCGGCAGCACAGGTCCATGGACGCGCCGTAATAGTCGCTGTCCGGGTCCTTCCCCTTCATCGGCCAGGCCGTGGACATCAGGGCGACGGTGGCGCCGCGCAGCGCGAAGACCCTCATCAGCTCGGGGAAGGCCAGGTCGTAGCAGATCAGGCTGGCCACCCGGCCGACTGGAGTGTCGAAGACCGGGGTCTGCTCGCCCGCGCCGAAGAACAGCGACTCGGCCTGGTTGTGCACCTTGCGGTACACGCCGACGGCGCCGTCGGGCGAGATCAGCGCGGTGCTGTTGAAGATGAGGTTGCCGTCGAGCGCGCTCTCGGCCAAGCCCAGCTGGACGGTCATGCCGTACCTGGCGGCGCGCTCGGCGATGACGCTGGTCGCCGGGCCGGGGATCGGCTCCGCTTCGCGGAAGTAGTACTGTTTCTGCTCCGCGACGCCGCTGTCGCCGATGCCGAAGGCGAAGTCGGCGTAACCCTGAAGACCCATCTCCGGCAGGACAAGCAGGCCCGCCCCGGCGGCACCCGCCTCATCGACCAGATCGAGGAAACGGCGCAAGTTCGCCGCCTTGTCGTGCCAGGCGATCCGCACGTTCGCGGCGGCCAGGGTTACCTCGGCCATCGCCAGCTGATCACCCCATTGAGACATATGAAAGGTTACGTTGGTGTTAACTGAGACAGTTGCGAGTTTAAACTAGCACTTTGCCGTTCATACGGCAACCATTAGTCCTGCGTTTCCTAGCAGTTGGACGAAGGGGATGGTTCGGCTCCTGGCCCGAGGCAGCGGCGCAGGAACCGCACGTGCAGGGCGAGGAGCTGCTCGATCACCTCTGGTTGCCAGACCATGTGCGTGACGTCCGGTAGCAGCGCCAGCTCGTGGTCCCGCCCCGCCGCACGCAGCTCGCGGGCTAGCAGCAGGGAGTGCCGCGGGTGCACGTTGTCGTCCCTGAGCCCGTGGACGAGCAGCAGTGGCCGGGTGAGCCCGCTGGCGAGCGGGAGCAATGAGCTGCGCTCATAAGCGTCCGGGTACTCGTCCGGGTGCCCTAGGTAACGTTCCGTAGCCACGGCGTCGTACCAGCGCCACTCGGTTACCGGAGCGCCGGCGATAGCGGCTGCAAACACGTCGGGCCTGCGCAAGACCGCGAGGGCCGCGAGGTAACCGCCGAATGACCAGCCGCGGATGGCGACGCGGCCGCCGTCGAGCTCGCCAGGGTAGGCGTCCACGACGTGCTCAAGCGCGGCCACCTGGTCATCGAGGGCGGCGGTCGCGAGATCGTGCCGGAGCGCGCGCTCCCAGCGGGGCCCGCGGCCAGGCGAACCGCGTCCGTCTGCCACGATGACGGCAAACCCCTGGTCGGCGAGCCACTGCGGTTCGTAGAACAGCCGTCGTGCGCGCATCACGCGCTGGGTCAGCGGCCCCCCGTAGGGATCCATCACGATCGGCAGCGGTCCCGGCGGCCGCACCTCGCCGCGGGGCAGGATGAGCGCCGTCCGCAGCTGGCGCTCGCCCGCGGCGAGCAGGGCCACGCCGGGCGCGAAGGCCGGCTGCGGGTGTGACGTGATCGTCGCCATCACCTTGTCACCGAACAGGATGCGTACGGTCACGCCGTCGGCGTCCAGGGTCTCCGATGAGATGGCGAGCGTGGCGCCGGCCACGGTCGCCCCGTGGACTCCGGGTTCGGCGGTCAGCCGGCTGACCTCCCCGCTGTCATGGTCCAGGGAGTACACGTGGCGCTCGGTCGGTTCCTGCGTCGCGCAGAAGATCGTCCGATCGCCCATGGATCCGGTCACGCTGAGAACCTGCAGCCCCGGAGGCGTCACCGGCTCTCCGTCGACGATCAGCCGGTGGGTGTCTTCGGAGTGCCTGGCGTGGAGCAGGCCGCCGCCCGGCAGCCATCGCGGTGTCCCGGGGATGAGTTCCAGCCACGCCGGATCGGCGTCGGCATGCAGGAGATGCGCCGCCCCGGTGCGCGGGTCGACCGCCCGGGTCTCGCTGCGCCGGTGATCACGGGAGTGCAGCACCAGCAGCGGACGATCCGCGTGATCCCACCGTGCGTCCAGGAGGTAGGGAAGCTCGCGGTACGGCAACTGGACGCTGGTGGTGCGGCCATCCAGACCGGCCAGCAGCAGCCGGACATCCGCGCTGGCGGTGCCGGCGAACGGGTAACGCTGGCGTACTGGCTCAGCTGCCGCGTCCGACGGATCACCGAGCCACCAGGGCGCCACGTTATGCTCGCTGACCCGGGATACCAGCAACTGCCTGCTATCGGGACTCCACCAGTACCCGTGCTGGCGCCCCATCTCCTCCGCAGCACCGAACTCGGCCGCGCCGAAGCTCACGTCGGTGTCGGTGTCGGACAGTTCCAAGACGACCTGCCCGTCGAGGCGGCAGACCCGAAGGGCGCGCTCGCAGAGGTAGCCGATCGCGGTCCCGTCCGGACTCAACTGCGGGTCAGCACACACGCCGTCCGCCGGGACCGCGCGGGTCAGGCCGGTCTCCACCGCGCACGCGAACAGCCGGCCGGACAGCGCGAACGCGACGAGCCGGCCGTCAGCCGAGGCGGAGTACGCCACGATGCCGCGCGCGGACTCGCGCAGCCGCTCCCTGCGGCTGAGCTCTGCGGCCGGTATCTCTTCCGGGGCGCCGGCCAGCAGTTGCCGAGGGTCGGCAAGCAGGTGCTCGCGC
>DATJQX010000121.1:0-11893 GCA_035505275.1 Streptosporangiaceae bacterium
CCTGGCCCCTCGCCGTCAGGAATCCGATCTGGCGGCAGATCGGCGGCGCTGTGCGCGTACGACGCAAGGAGGGCTGAAGACGTAGCGTGACCGCACGGCCGGGAGCTGTGCGATCCTCCCCGCCGAATAGGCGTGTGCTGCCGCTGGCTGGCGCCGTCCGCCGCGGGGCGGGCTAGAGAGCGAGCCGGTAGAAGCCCAACTCGCTGTCGGCGCGGATGAAGGTGAAGCCGCACTTTTCCAGTACACGCTGCGACACCGTGTTTTCTACGTCGGTGTCGGCGAGTATCGTCCTGACCTCAGGCTTGGTGCGGCAGTAGGCGATGAGCGCTTCCAGCGCCTCGGTGCCAAGGCCCCGGCCACGGTACTGCTCGACGAGGCCGTATCCGATCGTGACCTGGCCTTCCTCGTCCGGTGGCCCGTGGAAGCCGATCGAGCCGATCGCGTTCCGCGATGCGCGCTCGGTGATCAGCATCGAGCCAAACGGCGGCGCCTTGGCCGCGTCACCGCCTGCGCGCAGCAGCATGCCCAGGCCGTCCAGGTCGTCCTGGCGCGGGAAGCCGTCCGCCCACGTATCGTCCGGGCCTGGCGTCTGACTGACGATGCGCTGTGCCTCGGCAGGAGTGACCGGATGGAGAACGAGGTGCTCGGTCTCGATGCCCATGCGGTCAAGTCTGCCAGGTCAAGCAGGTCATGGACGATGCCGTTCTGCGATATGGCGCTCGTATCGGCTGATGGTCCCACGACGCCAGATCGACCTCTTAGCGGCTTGTGCACGGTTTCACAAAGCGCTTCCGCGGAAACGCCCCGCACCTGGAAGGGGTCCGCGGAGACGTCCGGTCATGCCGCGAGTCATCTGCCGCGGTCAGGACCCCAGGGCGTTGCCATCTCCGGACGACGCCCGCAGCGCATCGGTCAGCAGCGCGACGAGCGCCTCGAGCTGTACGTCGGTCGGCGAGGAGGCTTCCTCGTCCGATCCGTCCAGCGCCCGGGCGGCAAGCCCTGCCTTGCTGTCGACCAGCTCGGCGATCCTTGTGTCGATGGTCTGCGCGGCGATGATGCGCCAGGCGGTGACCGGTTCGGACTGCCCGATGCGGTGGCTGCGGTCGATGGCCTGGGTCTGCTCCGCGTCGGTCCAGGACAGCTCGGCCAGCACGATGTTCGAGGCGACCTGCAGATTCAGGCCCACGCCAGCCGCGGTCAGCGAGCACACCGCGACCGCGACGTCCGGGTCGTTGACGAACGCGTCGACGTGCGCCTGCCGCACCGTGGGCGTCTGGCCGCCGCGGATCGACGAGAAGCGCACCCCCTGCCGGGCGAAGGTCTCTTCGGCGGCGTCCATCACGTCCACGTGCTTGGCGAAGAAGACGACCTTGCCGGCGCTGCGGGCCAGCTGCCCCGCGTAGTCCGCGGCCAGTTCGGCCTTCGCCTGGCCGATGCGCCGCATCATGGTGAACACGTTCTCGCCGGACTGCGAGGCCGTCGCGTCCTTCAGCTCCGACCGGGCCACCTGGCGGACGAGGTCGTGATCGATACCCTCGACACCGGCATCGGAGGACCGGTTCGCGAGCGCGGTCTCGTACCGCGCCACCATCCGGCCGGCGAGGGCCCGCTCCGCCGCCCGGATCGACTGGCCGGCCCGTCCGTCCAGTTCGACGGGGAGGTCGGCGATGCGGCGGGCGGGAATGTCGGCGGCCACGTCGAGCTTGCGGCGGCGCACGATGCCCAAGTCGATCACGCACTGGCGCGCCGCGGCGTAAAAGCCCCGGTCGGCGGGCGTCAGCCCGGTGTCCTCAAGCGCGTCCATGAGTTCGCCAACGGGCTTGCTGTCGTCGATCCAGCCGAGGAACTGCCAGATCGCCCGGAAGTCGTCGATGTCATTGATCAGCGGGGTGCCGGTCAGCGCCATCAGCAGGGGCCGCGCCGTACGGGACCGGATGCGGCTGGAGAGCGCGAGGACGTGCTGCGAGCGCTGCGAGGTCTTGTTCTTGATGAAGTGAGCCTCGTCCACGACCATGCCGCGGAAGCCGAAGTCGCTGAGCCAGCCTGCGTGGCGGTCGAGCACTTCGTAGTTGATCACGACGATGTCAGAGAAGCCGTCGACAGCCTCGCCGTCGCCCTGGACCACGGTGGCCGGGCGGTGGGGCGTCCAGTGGGCCGCCTCACGGGCCCAGTTGGTCTTGACGACGTTCGGCACGACGACCAGCAGCGGGTAGGCGTTCGCCGCTTCCGCGGCGAGCAGCGCCTGGGCCGTTTTGCCCAGGCCTGGCTCATCGGCGAGCAGGAACGTCCGGTGACCAGCAGCGGCCGCGGCGACCAGCTGCCCCTGGTGCGGCATCAGCTCCAGGCCCGCCGGGGTGAACCGTGCCGTCGGTGCCGGGAGGGCCATGCACGCGGGGGCTCCCCCATCGGCGCGCTCGAAGGAACTCAGCAGCGGGCCGAGCAGCTCCCAGCCGGCCAGGCGGCGCGGCCGGGAGCTGCGTTGCGGGACGGCGGAGAAGTCGGGGGAGAGGAAGGGGTTCGCCAGCTGCCGGGATACCACCGACTGCGGCGCGACCCGCAGCTCCGTGTCGGCGGGAGCGGTCTGCGCGGGCGCGATCTCTTCGGGCGCCGGCTCGATGCCGAGGTCCCGGACCATCTCCAGCTTGAGCGACCGGGCCGCGTCGGAGACACCGGAGTCCTCGGCGAGCAGCGCTAGCAGCCCGGCGTCCCGGACGGCAGTCGCCGCGAGGATGGTCGCGATGCCGTCCAGGCGCTTGAGCTGCTCAGCCCGGCGGCTGTCAGTTCCGGCCGCAGCCCGGACGCGGGCGCGCTCGTCCCGCAGCAGCAGGGCTACGGCCTGGAACTTCGTGCGCACGGCAGGCGTCACGCGGCCGCGCCGGGCAGCCGCCTCGACCTCGCGGGCGGTTCGGAAGAGCACCGAAGCGACGTCGTCGTGGTGGTGGACGCGCCGCTGCTTCCGCGGGGCCGTACGGCGAGCGCCCGCCTGGCGCTGGCCTGGTGAAGCCACAGACTCCTCCTCCGTAATGCCGGGGCACGGCGGCCGCGGCAGTATGCCGTACAGCCCGCGGACGGGATCGAGGAACGTCCCGGGCGCAGGGCCTGGTGCTTCGTACGCCGAGCCGACTTGCGGATCTCCGAGGATCAACGCAGCGGGCCTCGACAAGGGTCTCACACGGACCCGGAACCGCCAGTGGGTGGGCTGGTGACCACGCCACGGGGAAAGTCGTCAGACGATCGGTTCGGTTCTCGGGTACCGCTCATGTTAACGCGTGCGAGAGCGCATAATTCCCGGCCACGCTATGGGTAAACCTCCTCATCGCCGCACGCGGACGCTTACGGGGATCCGAACCGGCGCGAGATACTCCGCCTGCCGAGCGGCAGGCAGCAATCCGGTCGAACCGGCCATCGGGGGCCCGCCGGGTATCCGGTCGATTCCGTGAGTTCCGCGTTCCGCTACTCCTGGCCCGCGGGGACGCGCGGTTCCTCGGGACGCCCGAAGACCGCGGAAAACAGGTAGCTAGTCGCCAGGCTGCGGAACGGCCTCCACTTCTCGGCGATGGCCAGCACCTCCTGCTGGGTAGGCAGGCGGTCGAGCTGATAGGCGGCCCGGACCGCCTTCCTGAGCGCCAGGTCGCCCGGCAGGACGACATCTTCTCGCTGCAGCGCAATCAGGAGAGCGCCCTGGGCGGTCCACGGCCCGATCCCCGGAACCGCGGTGAGCTGGGCCATGACCTCATCATCGGGCAGCCCGCGCAGGACGTCGGGGTCCAGTCGTCCGTCCGACATCCGGGCGGCCAGGTCGCGGAGCGTGCCGACCTTCCGCCAGGAAAGCCCGGCCTCACGGAGCCGACCCGGATCGATGCCGAGCAACTCAACCGGCGAGGGAAGATGTCCGCCGAACATATCCTCGACGCGCCCCAGGATCCGCCGCGTCGCGGCGACCGACAACTGCTGGCCGGCGACCTGGAACAGCAGGGCACCGTACAGATCCATCGCCGGCAGCTGAGCCATCCACGCCTGCGGATCGAAGTCCGGCCGCTCTTCAACGAGCCGCGCCAGCACAGGGTCGGCGCCGCGCAGGTGGGCACGCGCCTGACGCAGCAACCCGGCGCGGTCAGCAACCTCGCTCATGAGCCCGCTCCCTTCACCGTGCGTGCGGGTCCCCTGCCACCATGTTCACGCCTGCCCCTGACAATTTGGCGCGGCATGTCCCTCGAGCGGGCAAGGCGGGACAGGCGCACAAAAGCTACCCGGCCCGGGCGCCGAGCGCCTCGGACGGTTCCGCGCACCCCCTGGCGATCTCCTCCAGCGACAGCCCGAGGGCCGCCGCCAAAGCCGCGACGGTGAAGAACGCCGGAGTAGCGATCCGCCCGGTCTCGATCTTCCGCAGCGTCTCCGCGGGAACGCCGGACGCCGCCGCGATCTCGGCCATGCTCCGCGCCCCGCGCGCCTCCCGGAGCAGCATGCCGAGCCGCTGCCCGCGCGCGTGCTCGTGATGACTCAACGGCGGCCGGACCATACCGTGATAGTAATACCGGTATAGTTATCCCGCAAAGGGAGGTGCGAACCACATGGTCGAACTCAAGACGCCCGCGGAGGTCCAGGCGATGCGCGCCGCGGGCCGGGTCGTCGCGCAGATCCTGGCCACCGTCCGCGCGGAGGCCAAGCCGGGGACCCGCCTGACCGAACTGGACGAGGCGGCCCGCACCGTCCTCAAGGAAGCCGGAGCCACCTCCCCGTTCCTCGGCTACCAGCCGTCGTTCGCCCCCGTCCCGTTCCCGGCCGTCATCTGCACGTCCGTCAACGACGCCGCGCTGCACGGCATCCCCGGCCGGTACAAGCTGGCCGACGGCGACCTGCTCAGCGTGGACTGCGGGGCGGTGCTGGCCGGATGGGCGGCCGACGCGGCGATCTCCCTCACCGTCGGGACGCCGAAACCGGCCGACACGCGCCTGATCAGCACGACCGAGCTAGCCCTGCGGGCCGGCATCGCCGCGGCGGTCCCCGGCGGGCGGATCGGCGACATCTCGGCGGCGATCGGCGCCGCCGGGCGCGCGGCGGGCTACGGGATCTGCACCGACTTCGGCGGCCACGGCGTCGGCCGGGCCATGCACGAGGACCCGCACGTGGCCAACGAAGGCCCGGCCGGCCGCGGCCGAAGGCTGGTCCCCGGCCTGGTCATCGCGATCGAGCCGTGGTTCCTGGCCGGCGGCCAGGACCGCTACCGTATCGATGACGACGGGTGGACCATCCGCAGCGCCGACGGCAGCCGCGCCGCCCACGCCGAGCACACGGTCGCCATCACCCCCGACGGCCCGCAGGTCCTGACCCTGCCCTGACCGCCGCCCCTCATTTATCCCGAACGACCGGTGGTGCACGCCCCCAGGTAATGTCCCCCGGCGGGGCTGAGCCCGCCCTGGCGAGGCCAGGACCAGCGGCCAGCCGCTTGTCCGCAGGGCGGAGAGTCCGTGCACGATCGACCACGCCGCGATAGCTACCACTGCCGGGTCACGGCCCGCGAGCGCTCCCTCCCGGGCGCACTGCCCGACTGTCGACGTGAGCAGCGACCCGAACCGCTAACTCCCGCCGGACGCCGAGGGCCGCGAGGACCAGCGGCGCAATGTCCACCTGGCGAGCAACTGGCGGCGGGCCGCCCGGGCGGATACCCGGCCCGGCGGCCGCCACCCACGCCGTCACCACCTCGGGCTCCCGGCCGCCGTGCCCGCCCTGGTCGAGATGGCCGTGGTCGGTGACCGCGACGATCGTCCAGCCCTCCTCGTCATAACCAGGCCGGGACCGCACCGCCGCGAGCAGCCTGCCCACCCGGGCGTCGGCGGCCAGGGCCTGAGCCCGGTACGCCTCGCCTGACCCGGCGACGTGCCCGTAGATATCCACGGCACCCAGGTAGACGAACGATAGCCGCGGGGCGTCCCCGGCCAGGATCCCCGCGGCGAGTTCCGTCGCGGCCTCGTCGGCGGCGTCCCAGGCCTCCAGGCTGACCTCTTTCACCGCGACGAACTCCCGCCGGCCGACCTCGGCGAACAGCGGGCCGCCGTCTTCGGTCAGGGCCAGCGGCGGCCATCCGCTCACCACCAGGAGCGTGGACAGCCCCGAGCGAGTGGCCACGGTCAGGAAGTCCGGGTGGTCGGCGAGCCGGTGCCCGGCCAGGTCGTTGGCCGTGATCCCGTGCCCGTCTACCCCCGTCCCGGTGGCGATCGTCGCCCAGCTCGGGCCGGACCACGACGGCGTCTCGTCATCGAGGACAACGGGCACCAGGAAGCCCGCCTGCCCGAGTCCCCACAGGCCCGGCGTGCTCTCCGGGCCGACCAGGTCGAACCGGACTCCATCCACCCCGATGACCAGCACGTAGCCAGGCACGACGACCCCTTCCGCATCCCCGCCCCACCCACGGCATAGGGTCAGGCCCAGAAGGGAGCACCATGACATCCTCGCCAGAGACGCCGCACCTTGACAACCGCCACCGGGACACCCTGCGGCAGATCTTCCAGCACCCGGTGAGCCACAACATCGAGTGGCACGCTGTCGCTTCGCTGCTGGAGGCGATCGGTACCGTCGACGTCCATCACGACGGCAAGGTGACCGTCCAGGTCGGGTCCGAGCGCGAAATCCTCGAACCCCCCGTCAGCAAGGACATCGACGAGCAGATGGTGCTCGACCTGCGCCGGATGCTGGGCAAGGCCGGCTACGACCCGTCATAGCCCCCGGTGACGATGACGGCACGCGGCGAGCTCACGCGGTGCTCTTGGTCAGGTCAGCGAGCTGGGTGCTCGCTGACCTGCGCGCCCGGGTGACCCAGGTGGAGGCGAACCCGATCACGAGGACGGCTAGGGCGAACCATGGCGCGAGGATCGTCGGGCTGGTCACCTTGTAGAACGACCCGAAGATCGCGCCGGCCGTGATCGCGATGGCGAGCACCGCCGAGATCACGATCCGCACCCGCCCCGCGGCGTGCGCCAAGCTCCGCAGCGACCCGACGGCCATCAAGAGGTACACCACCATGAGGATCACCTTGGCGTAGGGTCCTGGTTGCCCGGCAGCGTGTAGTCCCGCGGGTTCGCCGGCCGGCCTCGTCCGCCGAGGGGCCGAGGACGATGTGCTCGCTGACCATCACGCCGTCGATCCCGGCCCGCTCGGCCTCGACCGCGAACCGGACCAGGTCGGCCACGTCCGGCTCTGGCCGCATGGTCCAGTTCTCGGTCAGGATGAGCAGCAACCGCACCTCCCGGGCCCACATGTCAAGATCAGGTAGCTCGACAGCGCCGGCCATACGGGATAGTTTGGCACCAAACGAGCTGGGCGGCAACGGCCGGAAGCCGTGCGTGCGGAGGGATGGGCAGCAGATGCGGGTCCTCGTCATCAGGCACCACGACATCGACTCGGCCGGGTTCATCGCCGACGCGTTCGAGGCCCGCGGGGCCGAGCTTGACGTCCGCCTGTTCCCCGGCGACGGGCCGCTGCCCGCGTTCGACGGGGCGGACCACATCGTGGTGCTCGGCGCGGTCAGCTCGGTCAACGACCCCGATCCCTGGATCGCCGCGGAACTGGACTGGCTGCGCGCGGCCGACCAGGCAGGCGTACCCGTGCTCGGCATCTGCTTCGGCGCCCAGGCGCTGTGCGCCGCGTTCGGCGGCCGCGTCGAGGCCATGCAGCGCCGGGAGATCGGCTGGACCGTCGTCGAATCACCCGATCACGACGTAGTGCCGGAAGGCCCCTGGCTGGAGTTCCACAACGACCGCTGCCTGCCGCCGCCCGCCGCGGACGTGCTGGCGCGCAACGACGTGGCCGTCCAGGCGTTCGGTATCGGCCCGCACCTCGCGGTCCAGTTCCACCCCGAGGTCGACGGTCCCCAGCTCAAGCGCTGGCTGGACGCGCACACGGACAACGACGCGGCCTCGCTCGGGATCGACCCCGATCAGTTCCTGGCCGACACCATCCGCGAGGAGGCCGCCGCGCGGGAGCGCGCCGGCCTGCTGGTCGCCTCGGCGGTGTGCATCTCCGGGCGCATCTCCGGGCGCCTCAGCCGCTGATCCCCGGCCGGTCGTACAGCGCGGTCATCGTGGCCTGCATCGCGGCGAACGGCCGGTCGGCCCTGTCCGCGAACGCCTCACCGCGGCAGACGACCAGGGTCCGGCCCGACCGGACGACCGAGCCGATCATCGCGAAGCGCTGACCGGCCGCGGGCGCGAGCAGGTTGATGGTGTAGGTCACGGTCAGCACCGACGCGCCCGGCGGCATGACGCTGTAGGCCGCGTACCCGCAGGCGCTGTCCAGGACCGCGGCCACCGCGCCCGCGTGCATGAACCCGTGCTGCTGGGTGAACCGCTCGTCGTGGCCCAGCGCCAGCTCGACCCGGCCCCGCCCGATGGAGACCAGCTCGACACCGAGCGTGGCCATCATGCCCTGGCGGTCGAGGCTGTCGCGCACGCGCGCCACCATCGCCTCGGTCGTCTCGGGGGTGGCCGTCATGGCTTGCGCGCCACGCCGCCCCACAGGGACGTCGGCCCCTCGGCCTCGACCAGCGAGGCCGGGCGCCACTGCGTGACCTTCACCACGCCGGGCTCGGCCAGGTCGAGCCCGGCGAAGAACTGCGCCACCACCTCGCGAGGGCGCCCGACGTGGTTGCCCTCGGCCAGGTGCTCGTTCATCCGCCTGATCATCTCGGCCATTTCCTCGGGCGAGATGTCGCTGGCCGCGTGGGAGATGACCAGGTAGCTGCCGGACGGGACGGCGCTGGCCAGCCGGGACACGATCGCCTGCGCCTCGTCCAGGTCCGGGATGTAGTGCAGGATGGCCAGCAGCATGATCGCGACCGGCTGGGTGAAGTCCAGGGTGTCCGCCGCCTGCTCGAGGATGCGGTCCGTATCCCGCAGGTCGGCGTCGAGGTAAGCGGTGGCGCCCCGCGGGCTGCTGGTCAGCAGGGCCCTCGCGTGCGACAGGACCAGCGGGTCGTTGTCCACGTAGACGATCCGGCTGTCCGGCGCGACCGCCTGGGCCACCTCGTGCGTGTTGTTGGCCGTCGGCAGGCCGGTGCCGATGTCGAGGAACTGGCGGATGCCGATCTCGTCGGCCAGGAAGCGGACGCTGCGCGCGAGGAACGCCCGGTTGGCCCGCGCGGAGGCCCGGATGGCGGGGTAGGCCGCGATGGTCGCCTCCCCGGCGATCCGGTCCGCCTCGAAGTTGTCCTTGCCGCCGAGCCAGTAGTCGTAGACCCGGGCCGGGTGGGCCACCCGGGCGTCGAAGCCGCGGCTCCCGCCTGTCGTCATCGCCATTCCTCCTCAGCGGGTATCAGCGTAGCGAGCCGCTGACCAGGTCGTGTCTGGAGGTGAGACACCGATCGCTTGACACCGCGCGCCGGGGCTACGGGATCATGGGTACCGACGCGGCCCGCTGAGGAGGACTGATGATCTTTATCGCGGCGAAGTTCCAGATCCGGCCCGAGGACGCCGACCGCTGGCCGGAGATCTCCGCCGAGTTCACGCAGGCCACCAGGAGCGAGCCCGGCTGCCTGTGGTTCGACTGGTCCCGCAGCCTGGCCGACCCGGATGAGTACGTCCTGGTCGAGGCCTTCCGCGACGGCGACGCCGGGGTGGCGCACGTGCAGTCCGACCACTTCAAGAAGGCGCAGCAGACGCTGCCGCCGCACCTGGCCCGCACTCCCAGGATCGTCAACTTCACGATCCCGCAGGACGACTGGTCCCTGCTCGGCGAACTGGCCGTCCCCGGCTCCGACTGACCTAGTCGTCTTCTTCCACCGTCCGGATGATGGTGCGGAGCAGGGACGCGAGGTGGTACTTCTCGCGCTCGGTGAGGCCCGCGCTGACCATGGCCTCGTCCGCGTTGAAGGCGGGGAACAGCTGCTCGATGACCTCGCGGCCCTTGGGCTCCAGCGACACCAGGACCAGCCGGCCGTCCTGGTCGTGCCCGCGGCGCCGGGCCAGCCCGCGCTTCTCCAGCGTCTTCAGCACTCCGGTCAGCGTGCCCTTGGTGACGCCCGCCTCGGCCGCCAGGTGCCTGGTCTGCTGCTCGCCCCAGATCCACAGCACGAACAGCACCGTGAACGCGGCCCAGGACAGGTCCTCCTCCGCGAGCACCTTCTGTTCCATGTGATGGCGGATCGCGTTGGCCGCCCGGTAGATGTTGGACACCGCCGCCATCGCGGCGAAGTCGAGGTGCTGCCCGCCGATGCGCTCGCGGATATCACGCTCGGCCTGCACTAGGCCCTGGGCGTTTCCGACGGCGAGGCGGCGTGGCATGGGACGATGGTACGGGCCGGTTGCTCAGGTCCTGGCCGGGGGCCGGATGCCGCGGAACTCCCAGTCCCCGCCGAGCGCCGTGGAGATGACCTCCTCGCTGGCCGACGGCTGGGCCCCGAAGTCCGCGGGGACCGGCACCGGCCCCGCGACCACGTGGTTGGCCAGCCGCCCCAGGCCGTCCACCTCGACCTCGACCACGTCGCCCGGCTGGACCGGCCGGGAGTTGGCCGGGGTCCCCGACAGCAGGACGTCACCGGGCACCAGCGTGATCGTGCGCGCGATGTCGGCCACGAGGTAGTGCATGTCCCAGGGCATCTCGTCGGTGGACCCCTCCTGGACGCACCGGCCGTTGACGTAGGTGCGCAAGCCCTTGCCGCGGAAGTCCCATCCGGTCACCAGCCCGGGGCCGAGCGGCGCCATCGTGTCCGAGCCTTGACGCGCAGCATCGACCCGGCGTCGGTGTCGCGGAAGTCGTGCGGGCCGAAGTCGTTCGCGGTCGTGTACCCGGCGATGTACTCCCCGGCGCTGGCCGGCGAGACGTTCCGGCAGGCGAGGCCGATCACGATCGCGACCTCGCCCTCGTAGTTCAGGTACCGGCAGTTCGCCGGCCTGACCACCGCGCCGCCGTGGCCGACCAGCGCGGAGACCGGCTTGTGGAAGTAGGTCGGCGCGGCGGGCAGCGTAGCGCGGAACTCCGCCACCCGGCTGCGGTGATTCAGGTGCACCGCGATGATCTTGGTGGGCACGCACGGCGGCAGGTGCGCCGCCTCCGCGGCGGCCACCCGCCGGCCGTCCCCGGCGGCCAGGTCATCCCGTCGCGGACCGCCTGGACGCAGGCGCCGTCGAGCAGGATCCGGTGGTACTCGGTCATCGCGGTCCCGTCCATCCCGTGGCCGGCCGGTCGAACCACAGGTGCACCTGCCCGGTGCCGACCGAGTTCTCGTATTCGCTGTACGCCCGTCCCGGCACGCGATCGGCGGCGTGCTCGCGCACGCGCCCGCGCTAAGCGCCCTGCTCAACCCGACCATCGACTCGTTCAAGCGGTTCGGCCCCGACACGCTCGCGCCGTGGCTGATCGACTGGGGCCTGGATAACCCGCAGCGCGATGGTCCGGATCCCGCCGGAGCGCGGCCCGGGGGCGCGGATGGAGATCCGCCTCGGCGACGCCACGGCCAACCCCTACCTGGCCATGGCCGCCGTCGGGGCGGCGGTCTGCCTGGGCATCCACGACAAGGCGGAGCCGCCGGCGAAGCTGGAAGGGTACGGCTACGATCCGGCGCGGGCGCCGCTGCTGCCGACGTCACTGGCCGCCGCCCTGGACGCGCTTGAGGCCGACCGCGAGCTCGCCGAGGTGCTCGGCGGGTACTTCACGGCCTCGTTCGTCGCCTACAAGCGCTACGAGATCGAGCGCTTCGGGCGTTACGTCACCGACTGGGAATACCGCGAGTACGCCTACCACCTGTGACCGGTCCAAGCGTCCCGGCGTCGAGGCGGGTGGCGAGGGTGTGCAGGCCGCGGTAGGCGGCGGTGCGGACGGCTCCGGGTCGTTTGCCGAGGACTTTGGCGGCGGTCGCCGCGTCCAGGCCGAGGACGGCGCGGAGCAGGACGGCTTCGGCCTG
>DATJQX010000122.1:0-11134 GCA_035505275.1 Streptosporangiaceae bacterium
CAGTGGTGGCTGGCGCAGTCACGGCACAGGTACAGCTCGCCGTGGCGCTCCAACCGGTAGGCCGCGAGTACCGCGGGCCCGCACCGGTCACATGTCTCGTTCATCTGCTCCATCCGTGCGCCCCAGGGCTCACTCTGTGCCCCGGGGCTCGCGCCAAGATACGTCATCCCGGCGACCACACACACACACCATCCGTAACGCCCAACACACGGCTTTCACCCCTCCATCCCGCCTGAGCGAGATCGACTCGACTTATGATTCGAAACCGTTCCACAAACCCGGGCATACCGGGCATGATAGCGACGGTTTCGAATCATAAGTCGTCGATCGGGGCCTCACCAGATCCCGGGCACCAGCCGTTTGCGCCCGCCGCGTAGCGCTCGTAGTCGGCGCCCAGTGCCAGGGTCAGCTGGCGCTCCTCGGCGCGGATGCGTGCGTCAGGCGGCCGCCTGGAGCGTGCGGAGGATGGCCTGCGCCCCGGCCCGGGCCTTGTGCGCGGCCTCCCGGTCGCCCTCGACCAGCGCGGTGATCGTCGCGCCCTCGGTCAGCAGCATCCACTGGTCGGAGATGAGGTCGGGATCGTCCGCCCCGGCCGCCTCGCCCAGGGCGCGGAAGTACTCCCGGCACCGGGTCTTGTGCGCCATCACCGCCTCCTGCGCCGGGTGGCGGGGATCGGCGAGCTCGACGGTGGTGTTGATGAACGCGCAGCCCCGGAAGTCGCGCCGCCGGAACCAGAGGTCGAGGACGTCGAAGACCGCGAGCAGGCGGTCGTGCGGGTCCTGCGCCCTGGTCTCGACCTCGTGCACGAACCAGTCGAAGAACCGGTGGTCGAGAGCCTGCAGGCACGCGGTCAGCAGCTCGTCCTTGGCCCGGTAGTGCTTATAGACCGTGACCTTGGTGACGGACGCCGCGGCCGCCACTTCGTCGACGCTGACCGCCCGGATCCCCCGGCGGTAGAACAGCCGGGCCGCGGCGTTGAGGATCCGGGTGTTCGTCTTGGCCTCTAGCTGCCTGTCTTCGTAGGGACCAGCTGGCACAGGACCTCCCAGGGGGCTGGCGGGCCGAGGGACAAACGCGTTATTGTGGGCAACCCATACTAACTGGTTAGTATACCTGGGAGGGCTGCCATGCAGGTCGAAGCGGGTGTCCTGGTCCGAACAGCAGCGCAGAACTTCGGCCAGAAGGTGGCGCTGTCCGCCGGGTCGCGCACCCTGACGTTCGGCCAGCTCAATGAGCTCTCTAACCGGGTCGGCTCGGCGCTGGTGGATCTCGGGGTGCGCCGCGGGGACCGGGTGGGCGTGCTGGCCTACAACACCGCCGAGGTGGTCGAGACCTGGTTCGGCTGCGAGAAGCACAACCTGGTCCGGGTGGTCCTGCACAGCCACTTCGCCATGGACTCCCACGTTTACTCGCTCAACCAGGCCGAGGCGTCGGCACTGATCTTCGACACGCGATTCAGCGCGGACGTTGCCCGCCACAAAGACGAGCTCAAGACCGTCCGGCACTTCGTGGGGATCGGCGCCGACTGCCCGGACTGGGCCACGCCGTTCGCGGAGCTGGAGTCCGGCGGCAGCGCTGAGGATCCCTACCTCGACGTGGACGAGGACGCCCCGTGCTTCCTGCAGCTCACCTCGGGCACGACCGGCCACCCCAAGGCGTGGGTGAAGACCTACCGGTCATGGCAGGCGGTCATCGACCACAACCTGCACCACTTCGACACCTTCGGCCCCGGCGCGCCGTCGGTCGGGCCCGACGACGTCAACCTGCACTTCCACCCGATCCAGTGGGCGAGCGGCTTCCAGACCCTCTACCCCTACTTTGTACGCGGCGCCCGCAGCGTGCTCCTGGACGACGAGAACTTCAGTCCGGCCGAACTGCTGGACACGATCGCCCGCGAGCAGGTGACGGGCGTGTTCATGCCCGGCCCGCTGCTCACGCCCGTGCTCGACGAGATCGAGGCCCGCGGCGGCTTCGCGCACCACCTGCGCCGGATGGTCGTGTTCTTCGGCAACCCCGATCAGCTTGACCGGACCACCCGGCTGCTCGGCCCGGTCTGGGCGCACGGGTTCGGGTCCACCGAGCAGGGCGCGATCACCACCCGGCTGCTGCCGCACGAGGTCGAGCAGCGCCGGGAGCGGATCAAGAGCGTCGGCCGGTCCGGGTCCCCGTTCCTGGAGATCGCGGTCGTCGACGAGCAAGGGACCAGGCTGGGCGCGGGCGAGGTGGGCGAGATCGTCGTGCGCAGCGCGATGTCGCTCGGCGAGTACTGGGGCCTGCCGGAGCGTAACGCCCAGTCGTTCTTCCCCGGCGACTGGTTCCGCCCCTACGACGTCGGCTTCCTGGACGAGGACGGGTTCCTCTACTACGCGGACCGCGCCGGCGACCGGATCACGACCGCGGCCGGCACGGTCTACCCGCACCTGGTCGAGGAGGCGGTGCTGGGCCATCCGTCGGTGTTCCTGTGCGGCGTCGTCGGCCTGGGGGAGCCCGGCGGCGAGGAGGTCGTGGTCGGGGTCCAGCTCAAGGAGGGCTTCAGCCCGTCGGATGACCTGGCGGCGGCTATCCTTCAGGAGACCGTCCGGCTGGCCGAGCACGAACGCCCGGCTCGCGCCGTGTTCCTCGCCGAGCTGCCCACGGTTCTGGGCGGCGCCAAGGTCCAGCGGTCGGCGCTGCGGGAGCGGCTGTCAGCGGAGGACGGATGATCGCCGGCTCTGCGTCGCGCCGGGCGGTCGCGTCCGCCGGTGACCGGGTCCTGCTGATCGGCGCCGACGGGCGCACGGCGACCGGCCGCGAGGTCGAGGACAGGACGTCGCGGCTGGCCGTGGCCCTGGCGCGGCACGGCCTGGCCGGCCAGCGCATCGGGCTGTGGTCGTGGAACTCGGCCGCGGCGATCGAGGCGCACCTGGCCGCGGAGTGGGTCGGCGCGACCCGGGTGCCTGTCGACCCTGGCGCCCCGGCCGCCGAGGCGGCGGCCGTGTTCGCCGCGGCCAAAGTCGCGGGCGTGGTCGCTGACGCCGCGCACGCCGCCGACGCGCCGGCGGGTGCCCTGGTCCACGACGAGGACGAGCGGCTGTCGGTGCCGGGAACCCTCGAGGCGCGCGAGGTCGACGGCGGCGCGACGCACCTGCTGTACCCGCGGATGGCCGCGCAGGGCGAGTTCCTGGCCGTGCCGATCTCCTACGCGAACTGGGCAGCGTGCATGCAGATCAACGCCGAGCTCTACCGCAGCGGCGGCTACGGCGGCGGGTTCGGCGGCGGACTCGACTCCGGGTCCGACGCCGGCGAGTGCTTCCTGACCGCGCAGCAGATCATGCACGGAACCGGGATGCTCGGCACGTTCCCGTTCCTGCACATGGGGCTGCCGCAGGTGATCCTGCCCCGGTTCGACGCCGCGGCCGTGCTGGAGGCGGCGCAGCGCCACCGGGCCACGGCCACGTTCTTCGTGCCAGGGATGGTGACCCGCCTGGCCGACGCGGTCGCGGACGCAGGCCTGCTAGCAGCAGGGCCGCTGCGGCGGATCCTCTACGGCGGGGCGCCCATCGCCGCCGCCGACCTGAACCGGGCCACGCAGATCCTCGGACCGGTCCTGGTCCAGGTCTACGGCCGGTTCGAGGGCGGCTGGCCGCTGGCCGTGCTCGGCACCGGAGAGCATCGGGATCTCGCCGCGGGACGCTCCGCGCACGCCAGCAGCTGCGGACGGCCGATCCCGCAGACCGAGCTGCGCATCAGGCCCGCGGCCGGCCAGGCGGTCGGCGAGCCTGCGAGCGATGCGGCGGGCCAGGGCACCGGCTGGGGTGAGTTGTGCGTCCGCAACGGCATGGTGGTGGCCGACTGGGCCGATCCGGACGGCTGGTGCGGCCTCGGCGACCTGGCCCGCCTGGACGGCGACGGATACCTCTACCTCGGCGGGCGCCTCGACGGAATGATCAACACTGGCTCCTATCACGTCTACCCCCGCGAGGTTGAGGACGCGATGACCGCGCTGCCGTTCGTGGCGGCAGCCCTGGTGCGCGGCGAAGCCGACCCGGTCTGGGGCCAGGCCGTCACCGGATACGTCGTCCCGGCCCCCGGCGCCCCGGACGACCTCGCCGCCGCGATCCGCGCGGCGCTCCGCCAGCGACTAGCCTCCTACAAGATCCCTAAGCGGATCATCCCCGTTCCGACCCTGGACGACCTGGCTCCCTGACCGGACCCTGGGTGATGCGGCCGCCGGTCGCGCGGACCAGACTGGGTGGATAGCGGTCCCTGCGACGACCCGCGGAGCACCCGGGAGGCGCCGAGCATGGAGTACCTCGTCAGCATGACCACCCACGTCCCGGATGGCACGGCTGAGGAAGAGGTCAACCAGGTCCGGGCGCGTGAGGCGGCTCACTCCGCCGAACTAGTGGCCCAGGGTCGTCTCCTCCGGCTGTTCCGCCCGCCGCTCAAACCGGGTGAATGGCGCACGCTGGGGCTCTTCGAGGCCGCTGACGCCGATCGCCTGGAAGACGTGCTGGCCTCGATGCCGCTGCGTATCTGGCGCACGGACGAGGTCACCGAGCTGGCGCCGCACCCGGACGACCCGGGCCGGGGGACCGTGCCGCAGGGGCCCCAGGGGGCGACGGAGTTCCTGACCACGTTCACGCGCACGGTCCCGGAGGACGCGCCCGGTCTCGCCGATGCGCGGGCGCGCGAGGCGGTGCGTGCCCGCGACCTGGCCTCCCAGGGGCATCTCGGGCGGCTCTGGTCGCTCGGCCCGGGCGTCGCGCTCGGGCTGTGGCGCGCCGGAGATCCCGCCGAGATGCAGGCGATCATGAAGTCCCTGCCGCTGGACCCCTTCATGACGGTGGAGACCACGCCGCTGACCGAGCACCCCAGCGACCCGGCCATCGCCGGGACCTGACCGCATACCTGATCGCTAACCTGACCGACGGAAACGGGGGAGCGCATGAGCGAGGACCCGCAGAAGGTCGTCATCGTCACCGGCGGCTCGCAGGGCATCGGGGCCGGCATCGTCGCCGGGTACCGCGAGCGGGGCTGGGCGGCCGTTTCCAACGCCCTCAAGATCAAGCCCTCCGACGACCCGTCCGTGCTGACCGTCGAGGGAGACGTCTCCAAGCCCGAGACAGCGGACCGGATCATCAGTGAGACGCTGGCCCGGTTCGGGCGCGTCGACACCCTGGTGAACAACGCCGGGGTCTTCGTCGGCAAGCCGTTCACCGACTACACGCCCGACGACTACGCCTTCGTCACCGGCGTCAACCTGGCCGGGTTCCTGTGGCTGACCCAGCGGGCCATCGCGGAGATGCTGAAGCGGGACGGCGGCCACGTCGTCAACATGTCCGCGGCCATCGCCCTGTACGCGGACGCCCGCGCGCCGTCGGCCCTGGCCGCGATCACCAAGGGCGGCTTGGCCGCGGTCACCAAATCGCTGGGAGTCGAGTACGCCACCCGCGGCATCCGGGTCAACGCGATCGCACCGGGCGTCATCCAGACCCCGATGCATCCGCCGGAGGACTACAAGGGCGATAAAGGCGAACGGCTCCCGCCGATGGGGCACGTGGGCCAGGTCAGTGACATCGTCCGCGGCATTTTGTACCTGGAGGACTCGCCCTACGTCACCGGCCAGGTCCTCAGCATCGACGGCGGCCGGACCGCCGGCTACTGATCGGGCGCCGCGGCCGCGGCTTTCACATCTGGTTATCGTCCTCGCCAAGTCCCAGAATGTCGCCTAACAGCGATCTCGGCGAGAGGGGGACATACGGCGATGGTGGATCTGCACGGCCGGTGCGACGAGCGGTTCGCAGCGGTGCGCGACGCGCTGGACCGCAACCTGTACTCGGGCGAGGAACTCGGCGCCTCCCTGGTCCTGGACATCGACGGTGACCTCGTCGTCGACCTGTGGGGCGGCTTCCGCGACGAGGCCAGGACGACCCCGTGGACGCAGGACACCATCACCAACGTCTGGTCCACGACCAAGACCATCACCAGCCTGGCCGCGCTGATGCTGGCCGACCGGGGCCAGCTGGACGTCGACGCGCCGGTCGCGACCTACTGGCCGGAGTTCGCGGCGGCCGGCAAGCAGAACATCCTGGTCCGCGACATCATGTCGCACGCCTCAGGCGTGTCAGGGCTGGATCAGCCCGCGGTCGCCGAAGACCTCTACGACTGGGACAAGGCCACCTCCCGGATGGCCGCCCAGGCGCCCTGGTGGGAACCGGGCACCGCGTCCGGCTACCACGCGCTCAACTACGGCCACCTAGTCGGCGAGCTCGTGCGGCGGGTCAGTGGCAAGACGCTGAAGCAGTTCGTCGCGGACGAGATCGCCGGGCCGCTGAGCGCCGACTTCCAGATCGGCGCCGCCGAGGCCGACTGGCGCCGGATCGCGGACGTGGTGCCGCCCCCGCCGCTGCCCATCGACTTCGCCGCGCTGCCGCAGGACAGCCCGACGGTCCGGACCCTCACTGGCCCGATCGTCGAGGCCCAGACGGCCAACACACCGCAATGGCGGCGAGCGGACCTCGGCGCCGTGAACGGTCACGGGAACGCCCGCTCGGTGGCCCGGATCATGTCGGTCGTCGCCCGCGGTGGCGAGGTCGACGGCGTCCGGCTGCTCGGCCAGGACACCATCGACCTGATCTTCCGCGAGCAGCAGAACAATATTGACCTCGTGCTCGGCGTGCCGCTGCGGTTCGGCATCGGCTACGGGCTGCCCCGGCGCGACCTGCTGTCCTGGCTCCCCGAGGAGAAGATCTGCTTCTGGGGCGGCTGGGGCGGCTCCATGATCATCATGGACACCGGCCGCCGCACGACGATCTCCTACATGATGAACAAGATGGGAGCGGGCATCATCGGCTCCGAGCGAGCCAACGAATACGGCCAGGCCATTTACGAAGCCCTGACGGCGTAGCCGCCCCGCGCCGAATAAGATCGCCGTTTTTTACGCCCCGGTTCCCCCCGGACCGGGCCTTCGAAGCCGCATCTGGTCACGCACCTGTCGATCCCCGCACGAGCTGGAGGCTCGTTCGGTTCTGGTCTCGCTGCCTGGCGCGCCCCGGGAGGCGTGGATGCTTACATTGTTACAATGCCGGGATGAGTGAGCCGCCGACACTGTTTGAGTGGGCGGGGGGCCGTCCGGCGATCACCCGCCTGATCGACGCGTTCTATGACCGGGTCGAGAGCGATGACCTGCTCAGCCCGCTGTTTCCCGGCGGGGTCAGCGCCGCGCACCGCGAGCATGTCACGACCTGGTGGAGCGAGGTTTTCGGCGGGCCGGCGGACTACACGCAGCGGCTCGGCGGGTACCACGCCATGGTCGCGCATCACCGGGGCCTGGGCATCACGCCGGAGCAGCGGTTCCGGTTCGCCTCCCTGATGAGCCTGGCCGCCGACGACGCGGACCTGCCTGCCGACCCGGAGTTCCGGGCCGCGCTCGTGGGCTACCTGGAGTGGGGGACCCGGCTGGCCATGGCCAACTCCCAGCCCGGGGCTGATGTCGTGCAGGAGGCCCCGGTGCCCCATTGGGGCTGGGGCGTAGCACCCCCGTTCCAGCCCTGACCAGAGCATTCACCAGGCGATACGGTCCGTGCGTGCGTTTCCCGGAGATCTCACGATGAGCGCCGAGAAGTCGATCACCTATCAGGCGTTCCTCAGCCTGGCCGCCGCCGATCCCGCCGTCGTCGGCCTGGTCCTCAAGGGTTCCCAGGCACATGAGGGCATGGTCACCAGGTATTCAGACCATGATCTTTACGTGATCCTTGCCGACGGGGCGAGGACAGATCTCACCAGGTTCGCCGGGCACCGCACCCGGGAACTCGATCTCGTCGTCATCTCTTTGGCCGAGTTCCGCGATGCGAGAACGCCTGAATTCGAGCGCTACGCACTCGCCCGGCCTCGGTCGTGCTTGATCGGCTCGGCGGGGGCATCGCACAGATCCTGGCCGGCAAGACGCGGCGCGGCGCCGATGAAGCGTTCCGGTCCTCCGCTGAGTGGCTCGACGCCTATGCCAACTCCCTGTACCGCTCCGTGAAGAACGACCGCGATGGCTATGCGCTTGCCGCCCGGCTTGACGCCGCCGACAGCATCCGGTTCCTGCTGGAGCTGCTCTTCGCCGTTGACCGCCGGCCGCGCCCGTACAACAAGTACCTGGCGTGGGAACTCGCCCGGTACCCGCTCCCGGGCTGGGACACCGGCACACTGCTCGACGTTGTGGACCGTATCGGGCGGACGGGTGATGTTGACCTGCAACGGCGCCTCTTCGCTCGCGTCGAGGCAGCGGCCCGGCAAGCCGGGCACGGCGACGTCCTGGACGCGTGGGGCGAGGACCTCCATCTCATGCGCCCGCAGTGAATGAGGCCGGGTCCCCGGCGGGCGGCACCGAACACCGTGCCGCCCGCCAGGAGGCCCGGCTGCTAACAGGACGACACGTGCGAGGCGAACGTGCTGTAAACCCAGTCGCCGAGGCCGTTGGGGTAGCCCAGCTTGAGCGTGGTCCCGCGGGTGGTGACGAAGCTGACCGAACCCCCCGGGCCGACGGACTCGGCGTGGCCCAGCGCGCGCCAGTGCCCGCTGTTCAGCCGGGTCTTGACGAAGAAGGTCACTCCGGTACCCGCAAGGCTGGTCACCGTCCAGTGCCGGTCGGCGTAGGAACCGCAGGTGTCCTTGGCGGTCAGCCGGTTCGCGACCGTGCGCGGGACGAGCATTTGATTGCCCCAGTCCAGGGCGCTGACAACCACGGTGTAGGACGACGTGCCCGGCTGCTCGGTGAGCAGCGAGGCATCGGCCACCACGGCCGCCGACGCGACCCCGCCGTGGCTGTTGACGTACGACTGCACCTGGTCGTAGGTGGCCCCGTACGTGTTGGGAACGCTGCCCAGGGGTGCGCCCCAGCACATCGGCGGCGGCCCCGCGGCCGGACTGACGGTGTCGCAACCCGCGCCGATCGGGCTGCTCGGGTACCCCCAGACGTAGTGCCCGTCCCCGGTCTGGATCAGCAGGTACAGACCGCCGCCGAAGTCGTACGGTGCGGTGCCGGTGCCCACCGCGGCGAACCCGGGTGAATAGACGAACGCAGGCAGTTGTGCTCCCGCCGGGATACCCGTGATCTTGATCTCGGCTTCGCTGCCTGGGGCCGTGCTCGCAACGTGCAGCACGGCGTAGGACTGGTTGGTGTCCGTGGTCCAGCTGGCGGTGTTGCCGGCCCCCGAGGTGGCGAACGAGACACCGTAGGTGGGCGTCGCATTTGACTTCGCCGCTGCGCCCGCGCTGGTCATCGGCAGTGTGGTCAGCGCCGCTCCTGCCGCTAAGGCGGCGACCGCTAAGGCGGCCTTGATCGAGTACTTCATGACGTCTCTTCCCGTTGTGTCAGGAGAAGCCTGTTTCTCCCGATTTGGAGACGCCTCGGAGCGCGCGCGGGTTCACATGTGCCGTCGTATTCGCCGGCCATTCACCAGGGCAGACAACCCGGCCCGCCGGCCGGCGGCAGCGAACGGCCACGCGCCCGGGCACCCGTCCGGCCCTCGGCCGGCTTCGGGTGCCTGACCAACGGCCGGGCGGAGCCAGGGTACGGGCATTGCGAGCGGGCCTTGTTGGCCTATCCTGTTGGCTTGGTGAGCCGGAGAGCAAGGTCGGCACGAAGGTGCCTGGAGGGGGCGTCATCGTGCCCGCGGTAGCGCTCTTCGCTGCCGGCGTCATCGTGAGCCTGGCAACGAGCTGGCTTCTGGTGTCGCGCATCGAACGGCTCGGGGAGCGGCTGGGCCTGTCGGAGGCGCTGCTCGGGATCGTGGCTGCGCTGGCCGCGGACACTCCGGAGATCACGGCCGCCGTCACCGCGATCAGCGGTCACCAGCAGAACGTCGGCGCGGGCGTCGTGCTGGGCTCGAATGTCTTCAACCTGGCGGCACTGCTAGGGCTGGGCGCGGTCGTCGCAGGCGGGCTCGCCCTGCACCGCAAGGTGGTCGCGCTGGGCGGCGTCGTCGCCATGTGGATAGCGCTCGTATGCGTGGCCGTCGTCGCCGGAGTGCTGCCCGTCATCGCCGGGCTGGTGCTGACCGCGGCAGTCCTCGCGCTCTACATGGTCTTGCTCGGCACCGAAGGACGGGGACTGGAACGTCTCCGGCTGCCGCAGCGCTGGCAGGCGTGGCTGCGGTCGGCTGTCACCGACGAAGAGATCGAACTGGAGGACGCGATCCGGCCGGTACCCGGCCGGTGGCCGGACGCGGCCACCGCAGCCGGGGCGCTGCTCGCGGTGATCGCGTCCAGCGTCCTGATGGAACGGGCTGCTGCTGACCTTGGTCAGCGTTACGGGATCCCGCAGATCATCACCGGCGGCCTGGTCCTGGCGGCAGTGACCAGCCTGCCCAATGCCGTGGCCGCGGTGTACCTGGCCGGACGCGGACGGGGAGCCGCGAGCCTCAGCACCGCGCTGAACAGCAACACCATCAACGTCGTCGCGGGATTGCTGCTCCCGGCGGCTCTGATTGGCTTGCACCGGCCATCAGGACAGGCCGAGCTGGTCACGGCGTGGTACGCCGGCCTGAGCCTGGCTGTCCTGATCCTGGCGTACCGGCTCCGCGGACTGAGCCGGGTTGCGGGCATCCTGATCATCGCGGTCTATGCCGCCTTCGTGACCTCGGTCGTGGTCAGCGGTTACGCGCTGGAACATGCTCCGGTGGTCATCACCGTCCTGTCCGTCCTGTCCGCGGTCGTGCTCGGCGCCGGCCTCGTGCCATTCGCCAGGCGACGCCACTCCCGGCCCGGGATGCCGGGCGTCGGGCGTGGCCCGACCGTGTCAGCGTTCCGCGGCGAGTCCCTGGTACCCGGCTGGTCCGCCGCCCGGATCTGGACGCTGAGTTTGCTCCTGCCGTCCCTCATCGCGGCCATTGACGGGGCTGCCGGCAGGCACATCGTCTTGATCGGGTTCCTGATCGCCGGCCCCTGCTGCGCCCTGCTCACCGCTCGCTGGCTGCTCACCGCGTTCACCGGGCTCCTGGCCGCCGGGCTCGCTGTCATCCTCGGAATACCCGACGGCATCTGGGCCACCGGCACTCACCTGACCTTCATCGGGTCGGTCGTCGTGGTCGCCGCGAGCTGCACCTGCGCGGCGGCTCTCATCACCAAGGTCACGCCTGAGCGGCGGATCTAGAGACTGGGGCCT
>DATJQX010000123.1:0-24230 GCA_035505275.1 Streptosporangiaceae bacterium
CGGCCCGCAGGTGATGGCGGGCTACTGGCACAACCGCGAGGCGACCGACGCGGTGATCGACGCCGGCGGCTGGTTCCACACCGGGGACATCGGGCAGGCCGACCAAGACGGCTACGTCTACGTGGTCGACAGGCTCAAGGATATGGTCATCACCGGCGGGGAGAACGTCTACCCCGCCGAAGTGGAAGCCGTGCTCTACCACCACCCAGCGATCGCCGAGGTGGCCGTGCTCGGGACACCGCACGGGCAGTGGGGCGAAGCAGTCACCGCCGTGGTCGCGCTGAACCCGGGCGCCGCCCTCACCCTCGAGGAGCTGTCCGCGTTCGCCCGCGACCAGCTCGCCGGATACAAAATCCCGCTGCGGCTGGAGTTCGTCGACGCGCTGCCCCGCAACCCCGCAGGCAAGGTCCTGAAGTACCAGCTCCTGGAACAGCTCACCACCGCGCCAGAGGGCTAGGTCCGCCCCTGACCCCGCCGGGCCCAGGGGCGGATGAAACCCGCCGGGTGCCTGGCCATGCGGGCACCCCGTCCAGCGCCTCACCGTATCGCACCTTCGCGTCCTGCAAACAGGAGTCCTGGCGCCGCTCAACCAGTCCGCCGGGGACCACCGATTGTCAGGTCCGGCCGGGATCAGCGCGCAACCCTAGGCACAACCGCAAGCTGCCCGGAACGATACCCCGCACACCTTCTTTGCGAGTCCGCCAGGGCTCACCCAGGCGATGACCGGGCCGGCCGCGCCGGCGGCTGCATACAGCCGGCCGGGCCGCGGCTGGTATAGGTGGGGGATGACGCCAGCCCGCCCGCCCCTCCTGCGCGCCTACCGGCCATCCGATCACGACGCGCTGGTATCCCTGTGGTCCAGATGCGGGCTGCTGCGGCCATGGAACAATCCCAGCCAAGACATCCGGCGCAAGCTCGCCCACGATCCCGGCGGGCTGCTCGTGCTGGAAGCCGATGACCGCCTGGCCGGGGCGGTGATGGCCGGTTACGACGGCCATCGCGGCTGGGTGAACTACCTCGCCGTCGATCCCGCCTATCAAGGGCACGGACTTGGCCGACTGCTCATGGACGAGGCGGAGCGGCGACTCCGCGCTGCCGGGTGCCCGAAGGTCAACCTGCAGGTTAGAACCTCCAACGAGAGCGCCGTTGCCTTCTACCGGCACCTCGGTTACGACATCGACGACGTGGTGAGCATGGGCAAACGCCTCCTGGACGACGCCGCGCCCGAGCAGCCGCCGGACTCCGCGCCGCCACTCCCGGCCGACGCTTGACCTGTGGCGGCGCCGCCACCCGGCCAGAGGCCGCCGGTTCTGCCAGCGAGCCCGCCTTCGCCGCCGTGCAACCGGCTCACGACCGCCCCCGGGTCCAGCCGGCACGACTGGACGCGAGCATGGCCGGGTGAACACCCCAGGTCAAGCACCTGAAAGTGTGCCTCAATGGCGGGCGCAGCCGCGAGGATCACCCCGCTGTGCCGCTGGCACCGGTGGAGCTGGCAGCCTCGGCCGCTGCCGCAGTGGATGCTGGCGCGGAGGCGGTGCACCTGCACCCGCGCGGCGCCTATGGTCGCCGCCGCCGATGAAGTCCTGCACCGTCTCGATGAGCTGAACGCGACGCTCCCCCGGCTGCTGCACGGAGAAGGACCAGCGTGCTGGCCTCTGATCGCCCACGCGGGCGCGCTCGGGCTGCCCACCCGAATCGGCCTGGAAGACACCACCGTCGGCCCCGATGGCACTGCCGTCAGCGGCAACGCCGAGCTGGCGCAGCTAGCCCGGCAGATCCGGAGAACATCCCCAACGCCCTAACACGAACCCGGTCACGATGAGCTTGCCCACGGCGCCTTCCTCTCTGATGGCGATGCACCCAGTTCAGACCCCGACATGGGCAAGATTCATTGCCGAACGGCGCTTGCCATCGCGAACTGCGCACAGATTGCCCCGTTCTGCATGCCTCGAACGGACCGGACGAGAGGATCTGGGTGAAGTGCAACTCAAAGGTGCAAGGGGTTTCGCTCGGGTCGAGGCGCGACCGAGGTAGATGTCATGCGGCCGACTCGCCGTACAACGCGGCAGCCCGCGGCGGCCGACGCCGAGGCAAGGACCCTGGGCAGGTTTCCGCCCGGCTGAGTGCCGCAACCTGCCGCGTACTCAGTTCCGCCGCGTCATACTGGCGATCAGGGAGAAGCGGATAGTTAGGCCACTCTAGATTCTGCCGCTGGTTAGGTGATGCCTGTCGGGGACCTATGGAGCCCAGGTGGAAGCGGCACGGCGGAAGTACGAGGTTGACATTAACGAAGCGTCCTTACGAGATCACCAGCAATTCCTTGAATGGGTGTGGTGAGATGTCATCAACGAACGAGAATGGTGGCGAGTCATCGAAGAAGCGGCGAGACTGGCCGCAGAAAATAATAGCACTCGCCGCTGCTGTCGCACTTCTCGGCACAGCGGGCACGCTGTACCTCACGTATAGGGCATTTAACGACTCGCATGAGCAGCTGGTGTTGAACGAGCAGGCGCAGGTGACCGGCTGGTATAGCGCCGCTGTGACAGATCTTGGCTCCCCGAGCGTAGATGCCCGCGTAGGCGGGATCGACCTGCTGCAACAAGTCATGCGCGATGCCCCATCGGAACAGCCCGTTGTTATTAACATTCTCACGACATTCATTCAAGATCACGCTG
Source organism: Streptosporangiaceae bacterium (assembly GCA_035505275.1). GTDB lineage: Bacteria > Actinomycetota > Actinomycetes > Streptosporangiales > Streptosporangiaceae > Palsa-504. The sequence goes on from DATJQX010000123.1 coordinate 2,676, forward strand.
CGCTGCCGGACAAGCCTATTCAGCAGCAGGCTTCGCTAAGGGGTCTTCCGGTACACCGGCCAGAGGCCGATGTGCAAGCGGCTCTTACGGTACTGGCCACCCGCAATCCTGTCCACGACGGCGGGGCAGTCATTGATCTCAATCTGACAAACCTAACGGGCGCCAACCTGTCCGCAGCTCATTTCAGCAATGTATGCCTTGTCGGGGCTATTCTATCTGGAGCCGATCTTCAGTCGGCCGACCTGAGCGGTGCAGATCTGTTTAAAGCAGATGTTGATGGCGCAAACTTGCTTCAAGCTAACCTTCGCAATGCAGATCTCGACAGCGCAATGCTTCTTTCGGCGAACACCTTTGATGATACGTCTAACCCGGTGAAAAGGACTAGAACAGACCTGGAAGGTGCGGGCCTCTGGCAAGCTAACCTTACTGGCGCCGACTTTGCATTCGCGAATTTCGCGGACGCGAATCTCGTTAAAGCAATCCTGCGAGATGCATACCTCAAGGACGCCGCCTTCTACTCCTCCTATGTCAGGCAGGCTTACTTCGGAGGTGCGGTCGGAAGGAATCTATCGGGCGCTAATAGGACCCGTAACGAGCCCCAAGCTAAGCCGATACCCTGCGGAATTAACTGAATCCTTTAATATCTAGTATCGCGTGAACGAGGTTGCCTTACCTTGGCGGCAGCACAGGGATATCTCGGCCGTCTTGGCTCGGGCGAAGATTGTGACCAGGCCTTAAGGGGCGGACCGGGTGCCGGGACCCAGCCCGGAGACGGCGGCCCGTCGCCGGACCGGGTCCCGGGTCGCCTGCATCAGGCCGTGCTCGCCGCGGCGGCTTCGGGCCCCTCCGGGACCTCGTGGCCGAGCTCGGCGCGGACCCAGGCGACGATGTCGGTGGTGGGCGCTCCGGGGGTGAAGATCTTGGCCACGCCCATCCGGGACAGCTCCGCGATGTCCGCGTCGGGGATGATGCCGCCGCCGAACACCACGATGTCCGCGGCGTCCCTTTCCTTCAGCAGCTCGACAACGCGGCCGAACAGCGTCATGTGCGCCCCGGACAGGATGGACAGCCCGACCGCGTCCACGTCCTCCTGGATGGCGGCCGCCACGATCTGCTCCGGCGTCTGGTGCAGCCCGGTGTAGATGACCTCGACCCCGGCGTCGCGCAGCGCCCGGGCCACGACCTTGGCCCCCCGGTCGTGGCCGTCGAGCCCGACCTTGGCCACGATCACGCGGATCTTGCGCATGGCGTCAGCCTAGTTCACGCAGGGGATGCCGTTTTCCGCGTGGACCGCGCCGCCCTGCGGGCCGGTGGTGGGTGGCGTCGGCACCGCCGTCGAGGTCGACGGCGTGGGCGCGGGCGTGACGGTCGGCAGGGTGGCGTCCGCGCCGAGCAGGACCTCCACGCGGCCGGCCGCGACCGCCGAACTGGCCTTGGCGGTCACGTTGAACAGCGCGGCGATCTTGCCGGCGCTCGCCGCGGAACCCGTGCCGTACAGGACCTCGGTCGTGGTCAGCGGGCTGGTGTTGCCGACCTGGCCGGCCGTGTAGCCGGCGCCGACCAGGGCCGCAGACACCTGCTTGGCCAGGCCCGCGGTGTTACCGCCGTTGTAGACGTCCACCGTGGTCAGGGCCGGGCTCACCGTGACGGTGGGCTGCGGACGCGGTTGCGACGAGTGCTGTGGCGGGTAGAACGTATCCTGCACGAGCTGCTGGATGTAGGCGGGGTCGACCACGTTGGCGTCCTGCCCGTCGATGGTCTGGTAGCCCACGATCGGCAGCGTGTAGAACGTGAGGTTACCGCTGGTCAGGCTGCGCATCTGGGTGATGAAGTCGAGCAGGTTCCAGCCGGCGTCGGTGATCAGGTACTGCTTGGCCACCGACAGCAGGGCCGAGACCTTGGTCAGGTCGCTGAGCACGCCGTCGGCGCGCAGCTGCTGCAGCACCGAGTCGAGGACCGCCTGCTGGCGGTGGGTACGATCCAGGTCTCCGTTGGCCAGGCCGTCACGCTGGCGGACGAACGCCAGCGCCATCTTGGCGTCCAGGTGCTGCAGGCCGGCGTGGGCGGCGTAGAACCCCGAGTTGGGGTCGTACGGGACCGGGTGGTTGAGGCACACCTCCACGCCCCCCAGGACCTTCGCCAGCTCGTAGAAGCCGTCCAGGTTGAGTTCGGCGAAGTGGTCGATGTGCACGCCGGTCAGCGCCTCCACCGTCGCCACCGTGGCCGCGCGGCCCGCCTCGTTGCCCTCGAAGGCGAGCTGCTGCTGGCTGATGCCCGGGTCCTGCGCCTCCAGCTCGCTCTCCTTGGCGGCCATCGACACGCCGTACGCCTGGTCGATCTTGCCGACCTGCTGCGTCCCGAGCGTGTCGGCGAAGTTGACCCAGTCGTCGCGCGGTATGGAGAAGCCGACCGCCTTCTTGCCGCCCGCCGGGATGTGGATCAGGATCAGCGTGTTCGTGTCGTTGCCGCCGCAGCCGTCCTCGATCTCCTGCCTGTTGCACGCGTGCAGGGCCTCCAGCACGTCGTTCGGCAGGATGTTGCCTTCCCAGTCGGTGCGGCTCTCCAGGCCGATCAGCAGGATGTTCTGGGCGCCGAGCGACGGCCCGCTGGCGATGGCGTGCGAGCCGCCGATGCTGCTTACCTGGTTCACCACGAAATAGGTAAAGCCGCTGATGGCCAGGATCAGCGCGGCAGCGACGCAGCTCAGGGCGTAGCCAGCTTTTCCGGCCGCTCCCCACAGCGGAGCCGGAGAACCTGGTCTAACCATCGCATTTTCCTCGGGAGTCCCAGGTCTGAATCGTTACCTTCCGTCGAAGCCTACCTTCCAGTCCCGTTACCCGTGCTCAACGGCTAACATCCGAAGAACAGATATGAGCAACCCACTGTGGCGGGACACCCGCCCGAGCAGCCCATACGGCGGCGAGCCTGGAGCCAGGCCACCCGGCCGCGATCCGCGGGTGCCCGATGACGACCCCCGGGCCTCGGCGCGCGATCCGCGGCGGCGCGACCCCGGAGACGGCACCGGGCGGATCCCAGGTAATTCTCCCACGCGCGGCAGCGATCCCTGGGCCGACGCGCCGACGCGCCGGATGCCCGCGCAGTCCGGCGCGACGCAGCCCGTCCGGATGCCGGGGGACGACCGGGGGCGGCGCGGCAGCCGGGAGAGCGCCGGGCGCAACGAGGCTGCGCGGCCGCAGCGCGGGTCGGGCGGGCCCCGGACACCTCGCGATGGCGGCGGCCTGCGGGGCCTGCCCCTGGGAGGCACGCTGTCCGGCGGCCTCGGGGTGGCCATCGTGGCCGCCAGCACGGCGCTCGGGGCCAGCGCCACCATGCTCACGGGGAAGGAGCCGGGATCGATCCTCGGCATCTTCGTCTTCATCGGGACGGCGGCGGCGGCGGTGACCGTGCGGCCCCAGGCCGGGCGGCTGATCATCCCGGTTCCCGCGCTTTCCTACCTGATCGCGGCGATGGTGACCGGGGTCATCTACGACCACTCCGCCGACGCGTCCAAGACGGCGCTCGCCATCGACGCGGCCCAGTGGATCGCCAACGGGTTCTTCGCCATGGCGCTTGCCACCGTGCTGGCGATCGTGCTGGTCACCGCCCGCTGGGTGCTGTGGCGGCGCCAGCGGCCCGGTTCGCCGGCGCCGAGCGCATCGGCCGGTCCGCCCGCGAACCGGGAGCGGCCGCAGCCGCTCCCGCAGCCCACCCTGGACGACTACTGGAACCCGCCACCGCCCGGCCAGGGAACCCAGGGATCGTGGGGCGGCGGACCGCGCCCAGGCCAGCAATGGCCGCCCCGCACGGACCCGCGCCAGGGGTGGCCGCCCGGACCAGGCCCCTACAACTTCTCCAGCGGGGCGTAGCGGAGCACCAGGTGCTTGACGCCGTAGCCGCCGCCGAAGTCGATCTTGGCCTCGGCCTGGTCACCGTAGCCGTCGGTTGACACCACCGTGCCGAGCCCGAACTTGTCGTGGGTGACCATATCCCCCGGCGACAGCGACGGGACCGGGCGGTTTCCCGGCGTCCTGGCGCCCGGCCTGCTCGCCATCCGCTCTTGAGCCGGCGCGTGCGCCCGCGTCGCCGCGGCCTCGTCCCTGCGCCATTCGATGAGGCCCTCGGGTATCTCGCCGAGGAACCTGGACTGCCGGTGGAACGACGGACGGCCGTACCAGTTCCTGGCCAGGGCGCGGGTCAGGTACAGCCGCTGCTTCGCCCGGGTGATGCCCACGTAGGCGAGCCTGCGCTCCTCTTCCAGCTCCTTGGGGTTGTTCAGCGAGCGCTGGTGCGGGAACACCTCTTCCTCGAGCCCGGTGAGGAAGACCACCGGGAACTCCAGGCCCTTGGCCGTGTGCAGGGTCATCATCGTCACCAGGCCGCCATGGTCCTCGCCGTCGGGGATCTCGTCGGCGTCGGCGACCAGGGACACCTGCTCGAGGAACTCCGCGAGCGTCCCGCCCTCGTGGGCGCCGTCGAACTCGCGGGCCACCGACACCAGTTCCTTCAGGTTCTCCACCCGGCTGGCGTCTTGCAGGTCAGACGAGGACTCCAGCGCTTCGACGTACCCGGTGCGGTCGAGGACGGCCTCGGCGAGCTCCGCGACCGGGCTGGTCTCGGCCAGTTCCCGCAGGCCGTCGATGAGCGCGTTGAACCCCCCGATCGCGCTGGCCGACCTGGCCGCCATCCCGGGGACGCTGCCCGGGCGGGCCAGCGCCTGCGCGAAGGTGATCCGCTCCCGCTGCGCGTAGGCGGCCACGTATTCCTCGGCCCGGTCTCCGATGCCGCGCTTGGGCACGTTCAGCACCCGCCGCAGCGACACCTCGTCCGCGGGGTTGGCGATCAGCCTCAGGTAGGCGAGCAGATCGCGGACCTCGCGGCGCTCGTAGAACCGGACCCCGCCGACCACGCGGTAGGGCAGCCCGACCCTGATGAACACTTCCTCGAAGACCCGGGACTGAGCGTTCGTCCGGTAGAACACGGCCACCTCGCCCGGGATGGCCTCGCCGGAGTCGGCGAGCCTGTCCACCTCCTCGGCCACGAACGCGGCCTCGTCGTGCTCGTTGTCGGCCACGTACCCGACGATCGGCGGGCCCGCGCCCGCGTCTGACCAGAGATTCTTCGGCTTCCTGCTCCTGTTCTGCGAGACCACGGCGTTGGCGGCGGCCAGGATGTTCTGGGTGGACCGGTAGTTCTGCTCGAGCAGGATGACCTTCGCGTCGGGGTAGTCCTGCTCGAACTCGACGATGTTGCGGATCGTGGCGCCGCGGAACGCGTAGATGGACTGGTCCGCGTCGCCGACGACGCACAGCTCCGAGGGGGGAATGGCGTCTTCGGGGGTGTCAGCACCGCCCGTTCGGGAAGAAAAGAGCGGAGCACTACCCGACACTAGTTCCCTGACCAGGACGTACTGTGCGTGGTTCGTGTCCTGGTACTCATCGACGAGCACGTGCCGGAACCTGCGGCGGTACTCGGCCGCCACCTCGGGCAGGGCCTGGAAGATGTTGACGGTGACCATGATCAGATCGTCGAAGTCCATCGCGCCCGCCGCGTGCAGGCGGCGCTGGTACTCGGCGTAGGCCTCGGCCAGTACCTTGTCGCGCGCGGTCTGCGCGCGGGCGGCGAACGTCTCGTGGTCGATCAGCTCGTTCTTCAGGTTCGACACCTGGGCGGCCAGCGTCTTCGGCGGGTACTGCTTGGCGTCGAGCTCGAGCTCGCGGCACGTCAGCGCCATCAGGCGCTGCGAGTCGGCCTGATCGTACACGGAGAACGACGACGGGTAGCCGAACCGCTTCGCCTCCTTGCGCAAGATGCGCACGCAGGCGGAGTGGAACGTCATCACCCACATGGCCCGGGACCTCGGGCCCACCAGGGCGGCGACGCGCGACGCCATCTCGCCGGCCGCCTTGTTGGTGAACGTGATCGCCATGATCTCGTGCGGCGCCACGTCACGGGCGGCGAGCAGATACGCGATGCGGTGCGTCAGCACCCGCGTCTTCCCCGACCCGGCGCCCGCCACGATAAGCAGCGGGCTGCCCTCATGCACGACGGCAGCGCGCTGCTGCGGATTGAGTCCGTCGAGGAGGGCGTCTACGGCGAGGTCGGTCACCGTAACAGCGTAGGCGGTCGCCGCGACAAAAACGGGCACACGACGCGCAGCGATCGGGGCACCTGGAGTTATCGCACGGTGGCGGGAGCTGCGTGCCGAAACGCAGCCGGATCTGCGCATATATCGTCTTCAGCTCCGGGTGATGCCGGTTCTGGGCTATTCTGGCCGCCTCGGCCTTAGTTGGATGCGAGGGGGGCCACGCAGCCGACGCCCTTTGAAAACGTTGGAGTGTCATGGGATCGCGTGGCCGGTCCATTCGGCTCCGGATTTACATCCTCGTGGCCATCCCCCTCGTCACCATGATCGGAATGCTCGCCTACCTGGTGGTGACGACGGTCGACAACGCGGTCAGCATCGACCGGGCGCCCGACCTGATCTCCGGGACCGCCGTGCCGGCCGCGAATTTCATCGGCCTGCTCCAGGACGAGCGGCGGGCCGCGGTGGTCTACTTGTCCCGGCCGACCGCCGCGGATAGCCAGGCCTACGGAGCGGCGGTCGCCGCCACGGACCGCGGTGAGCAGGTGTTCAGGCAGGCGATGTCCTCCTCGGCCACGGTCGGCAGCGAGGACGGCACCGAGGCGGCCGCGATCGGCGCCGTCACGGCGGACCTCAGCCGGCTCGGTACCCTCCGCGGCGCCGTCCGGCACCGGCTGATGACGCCGCTGGCCGCGTTCACCGGGTACAGCAAGGGCATCGCGGACGAGCCCAGGCTGTTCCTGGCCGAGGCCGGCAGCGTGACCACGAACGTCCCCGGCGCAGCCCAGTCCCTCGGGATCATCGCCACCGCGCAGGCCAGGGAAGCGCTCTCGCAGGAAGACGCGCTGCTGGCCGGGGCGCTCGCGGCGCACCGGATGTCGCTCGCCGCGCGCGGCGCCTTCAACCAGGCGGCAGCCCAGCGGCAGGCCTACCTGGGGTACGCGGACTCGGTCCTGGACCCGGCCGACCTGGCGGCGTTCAACGCGCAGCTCGGCCAGGCCCCGGGCGACGGCCAGCAGCTCACCGCGATCGAACAGGCGATGGCCGACGGCACGTCGATGGCCAGGCTGGGCATCAGCCCGGCCGCCTGGCAGGCGCTGACCAGCACGATGCTGACCGAGTACTTCAAAGGCGGCGTCAACGCCGCCGACGCGCTGCTCGCGGCCGATCACCAGACCACGCATACGGCGTGGGTCGAGGTCGGCGTGGTCAGCGGGGCCGGCCTGCTCGGGCTGCTCGTCACCATCCTGGTGACCTCCCTGGTCGGGCGCGGCATCATCCGCCGGCTGCGCGGGCTCGAGCGTTCGGCCCTGGCCCTGGCCGAGAATCAGCTGCCGGACGTGATCGGCCGGCTGCGGCGGGGCGAGGAGGTCGACGTCGCCGCCGAGGCGCCGCCGCTGCGCGTCGGCCGGGACGAGATCGGCCGGGTCGGGCAGGCCTTCCACCTGGTCCAGCAGACCGCCATCAAGGCCGCCGTGGACGAGGCCAGGCTCCGGCGCGGGGTCAACGACGTGTTCCGCAGCCTGGCCCGGCGCAGCCAGTCGCTGCTGCACCGCCAGCTTGCCCTGCTCGACCAGATGGAACGTCGGGCCACCGACCCCGAGGCCCTCGATGACCTGTTCCGGCTCGATCACCTCACCACGCGCATGCGCCGCCACGCCGAGGGCCTGGTCATCCTGGCCGGCGCGCCGTCGGGCCGGGGCTGGAGCAGCCCGGTCCGGATGGTCGACGTGATGCGCGGCGCCATCGCCGAGGTCGAGGACTACGCGCGGGTGTCGGTCGCGACCAGGAGCCAGGCCGCGCTGTCCGGCACCGCCGTCGCCGACGTGATCCACCTGCTGGCCGAGCTCATCGAGAACGCCGCCACGATGTCACCGCCTTACACGTCGGTGCGCGTGTCGGGAGACACGGTGGCCAGCGGGTTCGCGATCGAGGTGGAGGACCGCGGGCTCGGGATGAACCCGCAGCGGCTCGCCGAGCTCAACGAGCGGCTGGCCAGCCCGCCGGAGTTCAACCCGTCCGACAGCGAGCAGCTCGGGCTGTTCGTGGTCAGCCAGCTCGCCAAGCGGCACGGCATCCGGGTCACGCTGCGGGCCTCTGCATACGGGGGAACCGGGGCCATCGTGCTCATCCCCGAGCACCTGGTGGTGACCGAGGAGGCGTTCCGGGCCGGACTGCCCGGCCAGCCCGCCGCGATCACCATGGCGCCGCCGGCCAGCGGGCCTCAACCGGCGCCGGCCGCGCCGGCCGGGCCGGCCGAACCCGCCGCGCTGGCCGGCGTGAGCGAGCCGGGCGGAGCCGCCGAGCTCCCGCGGGCTCCGGGGGTTCGCATCTCGGGGCCGCTGCGGCGGTCAGCGTCGAACCCGGCCGAAGGCCAGCCGCGCGGGGCGGGACCTGCGGCCGCCCGCCCGGAGGGCCTGGCGGGCGCGGATGTGCCCGCAGGCGTCGGGTCCGCGGCACCCAGCGGGACCGGGCCTGCCCCCTTCGACGTGTTCGCGCCGCTGCGCCGATCCCAGGGCGCCGGCGAGACGCCGCCTCCCCGCGCCGGCGAGACACCGCCTCCCCCAGCCGGGGAGCCCGCGTACCAGGGTCACGCGGGTGCCGCGGCGCCCCCGGGGGCGGGCGTCCCGCGCAACCCGAGCGAACCGGTGCCGTTCCCCGGGTGGACCAGCCCCCCGGCGTCGGTCGGCTCCCGTGGTCGCGCCGGCTCCGCTGCCACCGCGCCTCCGGCCACCCCGATGATCCCGGTGGCCTCGCCCAGGACCCCGAACGCGCCCGGTCCGCCGTGGGAGGTATCGCGCCAGACCGGGCCGCTTCCCGTGCTCAGCGAGCAAAGTGGTAACGGCGACCCGACGGGGCTCCCGCGCCGGGTCAGGCAGGCGAACCTGGCTCCCCAGCTTCGCGCCGATCCGCCGCGCAGCCTGACGTCGGTCACCGCGGCCGCGAGCCTGACCGGCGGACCGACGCCCGCGGAGATCCGCCAGACCATGTCGGCGCTCCAGCGCGACTGGGAGGACGGCCGGGCACAGCGTGCGGCCGGCCAGGGTCCTGCCGAACCACCGGCGGCACCGACTATAGGCGGGGAGTCCGATGGAACCTGATGCGGGCGCGCCGGGACACCGGGCCCAACTGGACGGGCTGCTCGACGAGCTCGTCCGGCGGATCGGCCAGACCGCTAGGGCCGTCGTCTTGTCATCCGACGGCATGGCGCTCGGCGCGTCGGCCACGCTGGAACGGGACGACGCGGAGCACCTCGCCGCGCTGGCCGCGGGCCTGGTGTCGCTGGCCCGCGGCGCCGGACGCCACTTCGGCGGCGGCCAGGTGCGGCAGACGGTCATCGAGATGGACTCGGGATTCCTGCTGGTGACCGCCGCGGGGAGCGGGACGTGCCTGGCCGTCATCGCCGGGCCGGACGCGGACCTCGGCCTGGTGGCCTACGAGATGGCTATCATGGTCAAGCGGTCGGGTGAGCACGTCCGCGTCCAGAGGCGCGCGGCTGCCCTATCCGGCCGGGACGAAGAGCATCATCATGCCATCCAACGATGAACGGTGGCTGGACGCCGACGCAGGCCCGGTGGTCCGGCCGTACGCGCTGACCCAGGGCCGGACCCGGCACGCCGGCGAGTCCTTCGATCTCGTCGCGACCGTGATGGCGACGCGCGCGGTCGCCGATCCCTCCTTCCTGGCGCCTGAGCACATCAACGTGCTGCAACTCGCCCGAACGCCCACCACCGTCGCCGACATCGCCTCCGACGTCGACCTCCCGCTCGGTGTCGTCCGCATCATCCTTGCCGACCTCAGGGAACTTGGCCTCGTGGCCATCAGGACACCGGCCGTCATGGCGGAGCGGATCGATACGCGCACTCTCAGGGAGGTGCTCAATGGACTACGCGGTCTCTGACCCCGCGGTGGTGGCCCCCGGGAGTACACGCCAGTACCGCGCCATCAAGATCCTCCTGGCGGGAGGCTTCGGGGTAGGCAAGACCACGCTGGTCGGGGCCGTGAGCGAGATCAGGCCGCTGCGCACCGAGGCGCTGCTGACCGAGGACAGCCTGGGCACAGACAGCACCGAGGGCATCGAGGGCAAGACGACGACCACGGTCGCGATGGACTTCGGCCGGATCAGCCTGCACAGCGATCTGGTGCTGTACCTGTTCGGCACCCCGGGCCAGCAGCGGTTCTGGTTCATGTGGGATGAGCTCGCCATCGGAGCGCTCGGCGCGGTGGTGCTGGCCGACACCCGGCGGCTCGCCGACAGTTTTCCCGCGATCGACTACTTCGAGCGCAGGGACATTCCGTTCATCGTCGCGCTGAACTGCTTCGACGGTGCCTACCGGTACGACCCGGCAGACGTCAGGTCCGCCCTGGACCTTGAGCCCGGGCAACCGGTCATCCCCTGCGACGCGCGGAACAGGGAATCGGCCAAGGAGGTCCTGATCGCCCTGGTCGAGCACGTCATGCTCAGCACGGCCGAATCGCCGGTATCAGGGATCGCGTAGGACGGCCCAGACCGCCTTGCCGTGACCGGCGATCGGGCTCCAACCCCACACGTGGCTCAGCGCCGCGACGATCTGCAGCCCGCGGCCGCTTTCCCCGGACCAGTCGGGCTGCCGGGGAATCGGCGTCTCGTTACCGGGATCGACGACCGCCAGCATGACCTCGCCCGCCCGCCTGAGCATGCACAGGCGCAGCACCGTCATCGAGGCTCCCGGGCTGCCGCGGCCGGGGCCCGCCCGCGTGCCGTGCAGGACAGCGTTCACGACTAGCTCGTCGACGATCATCTCGGCGTCGTCCGCCAGCGCCTCAAGGCCCCAGCACGTCAGCAGTTCCCTGACGAAACGGCGGGCGGTCCTGGCCTCCTCCGGCCGGGCGGACAGGGCCCTCGTCGTCACGGCCGGGGTCTCCCACCAGGCCGAGGGAACGGGAAGCAGCCGCGGCATGCCGTTGGGAGCAGGGGGCCAGGGGACGCCTACGTCTTCGTCGTCATCCCCGCTACCGGTAGCGACACTGAGATGCGCCAATGCCACCGCTTCCTGCATGTCATCGGGCGAAACCTGCCGCCCTTCACCATGTCTAACCGCGTGCTCAGAGTCATGCTGCCTGATATATTGTGCAAATGCAAGACCAGATGCACGTTCATTCGCACTGTGCACAGTTCTCCGTAGAGGCACACGGGGGCCAGTAGACAGGCGGATCGCACGAGGCACTTGCTTACTAGTTGCTAACTGAAGACTACAGCGAGTGGACCGAGCGGGCCTCGCCTAGGTTGAACCTGGCCGAAAGGGAACCAAATGGTCATCATGTACAACGGCATGCCGGCGGGCGAGCTCGGGGACGTCCGCTGGCTGAAGAGCCAGCACAGCAATCCGAACGGCGCGTGTGTGGAACTGGCCGCGCTACCCAGCGGCGAGATCGCCATGCGGAACTCGCGTTTCCCGGTCGGGCCCGTCCTGCTCTACACTCAGGCGGAGATCACCGCGTTCCTAGCCGGTGCCAAAGACGGCGAATTCGATCACGTAATCGTCGAGGCGGCCCAGCTGACCCGCCAGTAGCAGCGCTACCGGCAAGCCCGCGGTGAAACGGCAGCAATAGCCTGGCAAACGAGACCCTCGCGAGCGATGTGAACACGGAGAGATCAGGACTTCGGTTGAATTGTCACGGATCCCTCTTTCGCAAGCGTGAGATCACGTGGGAGACTGGTCCACACCCCGCCAGGATCTGGGTGTGAGGATGCGAGGAGCGCCGATGGTCTCATCGGAAGACTCGGCCTGGGATGTACCTCCCAGCTTTTTCGGCACGCGCGCGAGTGGACCGACCGTCCAGCGCCTGGTACTCGGGGGGCAGCTGCGCCGCCTCCGTGAATCACGCGGGATCAGCGCGGAGCAGGCCGCAGAATCCATCCGGGGGTCGCACTCCAAGATCAGCCGGCTGGAACACGGCCGGGTCGGGTTCAAGGACCGTGACGTGGCTGACCTGCTCACCCTCTACGGGGTTACCGACCCCGAGGAACGCGCCGCGCTGCTGAACCTGGCCAGGGAGGCGAACACCCCGGGCTGGTGGCACGCCTACTCCGACGTCCTCCCGGCCTGGCTAGAGGCTTACGTGGGCCTGGAGGCCGCCGCCTCGATCATCCGTACGTACGAGGTCCAGTTCGTTCCCGGGCTCCTGCAGACCGAACGGTACGCGCGAGCCCTGATCCGGCAAGGCTCGGCGGTCGGCGAGCAGGAGATCGCCCGGCGGGCCGAGCTGCGGACCAGCCGGCAGGCGATCCTGTCCAGCCCGAACCCGCCGCAGCTGTGGGCCGTGGTCGACGAGGGCGCGCTGCGCCGTCCCGTCGGCGGCACCGACGTCGTCCGCGAGCAGATCAAGCACCTGATGGACATGGCCGAACGCCCCGCGATAACGCTGCAGATCCTGCCGTTCCACGCCGGTCCGCACTCGGCCATGGGCGGCCCGTTCACCATCCTGCGGTTCGCCGAGCCCGACCTGAACGACGTGGTGTACATCGAGCAGCTGACCAGCGCGCTCTACCTGGACAAGCCGACCGAGGTGGACAGCTACCTCGAGGTCATGGAGCAGCTCTGCCTGCAGGCCGACGGCGCGACGAGCACCGCCAAGACCCTGGACAAGATCCTCTCCGAGCTCTGACCTCAGCCGGTCTGGAGAACCTGGAAGGACTCCGCTAGGCGGCCCTCCTCCAGACCGCCGAGCCCGGCGGCGCGGGTGAGCCTCGCCCTGAGCCGCTCCTCGAGGTCGTCCATGTGACCGGTCTGGCTGACGTGCGCGCGGAGGGCGGCGAGCTTCCGGCCGAACGTATCGGTCACGTCGACGAAGTGGTCGGGCGACGGGGATCCGGGGATCCAGACCTCGCGGACCGTCCACGGGGCCAGGCCCTCGCGGTTGCGCAGCTCCGGGAACGCGAAGGGGTTGCGGGCATCGGGGTACACGGCATCCAGGGCCGCCGAGCCGACGGCACGGTGGTCGGGGTGGCTGACCCCGGTCTGGGCGTAGTTCCGCTCCGGACTCGGGCAGACCACGCGGTCGGGGCGGACCTGCCTGATCACCCTGGCCAGGTCCCTGCGCAGGTCCAGCGTGGCCTCCACCCGGCCGTCCGGGTAGCCGAGGAACCGGACGTCGTGCACGCCGACGCACTTGGCCGCGGCGACCTGCTCGGCGCGGCGCAGGGCGGGCACCTCCGCGCGCGGGAAGTCCTCGTCCTGCCCGCCCGCGTCGCCGTCGGTCACCACGCAGTAGATGACCTCGACGCCCGCATCGGTCCACCGGGCGATCGTGCCCGCGGCACCGAAGTCGACGTCATCGGGATGGGCGGTGATGGAAAGGACCCGGGCAATCTCTGCGTCGTCGAGCACGCCCGCCATCCTAGCCGGGGCCGCTGCACGGCCCCGGCGCGCACGACGCGGGAGCGGTGCGCTACTCCTCGGGAACCAGGGTCGGGGTCGTCCTGGTCAGGGTCTGCCTCTTGAAATAGGCCGGCGCGGTCACCCGCATGTAGATTCCGCCGAGCAGCCCCACGATCGCGGCCCCCAGGGCGATCAGGAAGATCCCGCCGATGTGCCAGCGTATGCCGGGTACGGTCCAGCTCGTGTAGCTGTTGCTCGCCACCCAGTCGCTTTGCACGCTGTAGATGCCGGCCGCGTACATGATCAGGCCGCCGAGCAACGGCAGGATCCCGCGCATCCACAGGTTCCTGGCGCTGCTGAACAGCGTCTTCCGGTAGTACCAGACGCAGGAGAAGGCGGTGAGCCCGTAGTAAAAGGCGATGTACAGCCCGATCGCGGTGACCGCGTCGCCGATCGTGTTGCCGCCCGAGAAGTAGTTCATGGGGATGTACAGGATGATCGAGATCACAGCCATCACGATGGTGGACACGGTCGGCGTCAGGTACCTCGGGTGGATCTTGGCGAACGACTCCGGGATGGCCTTGTAGGTCGCCATCGACAAGGTGGTGCGGGCGGTGGGCAGGATCGTGGTCTGGGTGGAGGCCGAGGCCGAGGTCAGCACCATGAGGATCAGCAGCCGGGACAGGAAGGTGCCGAGGCCGCCGCCGCCGAAGATGGCGCTGCCCAGGACGGACAGGTCATCGAACTCGTGGGCCGGGTTGCTCAGGCCGATCCCCGACGAGCCGGCGCCGGCGAACGCCTGCACCGCGAAGATCACGATCGCGTAGGTGACCAGCAGCAAGACCGTCGAGATGATGGCCGCCTGGCCAGGGGTCTTGTTCTTGTCCTTGGTCTCCTCGTTGACCGAGACCGCGGTGTCCCAGCCCCAGTAGATGAACAGCATCAGGATCAGGCCGCTGATGAACGCGGCAAGGGTGATATGGGTCGGCAACAGCCAGCCGAAACTCGGCGTGACCGAGCTCTTCGGGTGGTGCCCGTTGCCCACCCGGACCAGTGCGACGATCGACAGGACGAGCAGCATGATGACCTCGACGGTCAGCAGGATGCGCTGGAACCAGGCCGAGACCTCGATCCCCCGGTAGCAGATGTAGGCCATCGCGACGATCCAGCCGATCCCGACCAGCAGCACGTAGCCGCTGGTGGCGTTCTCGCCGATGCCATCCGCGCCGAACAGCAGGAACACGTACTGCCCGGCGACCTGGGCCAGGCTGGCCATGACCAGGATGTCGGCCGCCACGATGGCCCAGCCGCCCGCCCAGCCGGTCTTCGGCCCGAACGCCCGCGCCCCCCAGGTGAACGTCGTCCCGCAGTCCGGGTCGGCCTTGTTCATCTCGCTGTAGCCAATCGAGCACAGCAGCATCGGGATGAAGGCCAGCACCGCGACCGACGGCGACTTAAGGCCGACGACCGCCACCACGAAGAACAGCGTCGCGGCGAGGCTGTAGGCGGGCGCCGTCGAGGCTACCCCCATGACGATGCTGGAGACGAGGCCCAGGGCGCCCGCTTTCAGGCCCTTTTCCTCGGCCTGCTCCATCGGGACCTGTTCCGTAGTGGCCATCGTCGCCCTCCTGCCAGTGAGCCGGTCGCCGGAGCGTTCAGCCTGGAGCGTCGCCCGTTAGCACGATGTTAGAACGGGGATAGCAAAACGGCTGATCATGCAGGCTGCACTACGGTTCTAGCACATATTGCACTAGTTAGCAACGATTTCAGTTGTGTAACATGGCGGCGACAACTGGTCTCGTTGGTCGACCGTCGTACAGGAAAGGACCGGAGCCATGCGCATACTCCTAGTGGGGGCGGGCGGGGTGGGAACGGCGCTGGCCAGGATCGCCGCCCGGCGCCCGTTCGCCGAACTCCTCATCGCCGACTACGACCTGAGCCGGGCACAGCGTGCCGCCTCCGCCCGCGACGGGTACGAGGCCGTGCAACTGGACGCCCGCGACGAGCACGCCGTGGTGGACCTGCTCACGCAGCACCGCTGCGACGTGCTCATGAACGCGACCGACCCGCGCTTCGTGATGCCGTTGTTCCGCGCGGCGCTGCGGGCGGGGACCCACTACCTGGACATGGCGATGTCGCTGTCCCATCCCGATGCCGACGCGCCGTACAGCAGGACCGGGGTCAAGCTCGGCGACGACCAGTTCGCGATGGCGCCGGAGTGGGAGCACTCGGGAAAGCTCGCGCTGGTCGGGATCGGGGTGGAGCCGGGTCTTTCCGACGTGTTCGCGAGATACGCCGCCGATGAGCTGTTCAGCGAGATCACCGAGCTCGGCGTTCGGGACGGCGCCAACCTCGAGGTCGCAGGCTATGACTTCGCCCCCACGTTCTCCATCTGGACCACGATCGAGGAGTGCCTGAACCCGCCGGTGGTCTGGGAACGCGGCCGCGGCTGGTTTACCACCGAGCCGTTCAGCGAGCCCGAGGTCTTCACGTTCCCGGCCGGCATCGGCCCGGTCGAGTGCGTGAACGTGGAGCACGAGGAGGTGCTGCTGATGCCCCGGTGGATCGACGCGCAGCGGGTCACCTTCAAGTACGGCCTCGGCGCGGAGTTCATCGGGGTGCTGCGCACGTTGCACAAGCTGGGCCTGGACGCCACCGACCCGGTGCGGGTCGGCGCGGTGAGCGTGTCGCCGCGCGACGTCGTGGCCGCGTGCCTGCCGGACCCGGCCACGCTCGGGGACAAGATGAGCGGGCTGACCTGCGCGGGCACCTGGGTGACCGGCACGGGCCGCGATGGCGCGGCGCGCGAGGTCTACCTGTACCACGTGGTCGACAACGCCTGGTCGATGGCCGAGTACGGCTCGCAGGCGGTGGTCTGGCAGACCGCGGTCAACCCGGTGGTGGCGCTCGAGCTGATCGACTCCGGTGCCTGGCCGGGCTCGGGCGTGCTCGGGCCGGAGGCCCTGCCCGCCGGGCCCTTCCTTGACCTGCTCACCGACTACGGCTCGCCGTGGGCGTGCGAGGAACGCACCGCGGCCGGGGCTGCCTAGCCCGGCTCCTGGTCTGGCTGCGGACGAGCCAAAATTTTTCGGCGATTTCTGTTCCGCGGTTACGGGGGCGGCCTGTCCTTAAGGGTCTAGTCGCACTGTTCCAACGCTGATGGCGGACTGTGAGGCAGCGCCAGCGTGCGTTCGTATCGTGCGATGCACCAGCGGCGCGGCAAGACGCGCGGGCGAGCGAGGGACTGGTGTTCGCTTCGGAGGCGTCCTAGGTTTGGCTCCAGGCGACGGAGCCAGGGAGGCCGGATGACCAAGGTCAGCATGACTATCGACGGCGTGCGGTACGACGATGACGTCGAGCCCCGCATGCTGCTCGTGCATTACCTGCGCGAGGTGGCGGGGCGGACGGGTACGCCCATCGGGTGCGATACCTCCAACTGCGGCGCCTGCACGGTGCTGCTGAACGGGATGTCCGCGAAGAGTTGCTCGGTGCTCGCGGTCCAGGCCGACGGCGCGGAGATCACCACCATCCAGGGGCTCGCGGACGGCGAATGGCATCCGCTGCAGCGGGCCTTCCACGAGGAGCACGCGCTGCAGTGCGGGTACTGCACGCCCGGCATGATCATGGCCGCCGCCGACCTGCTGCGGGAGAATCCGCACCCGACCGAGCACGAGGTCCGTGAGGGCCTGGAGGGTAACCTGTGCCGCTGCACCGGCTACCAGAACATCGTCCGCGCCGTACTGCGCGCTGCGTCGGAAGGGGTGGCGTCATGACGGTCACCGAGATCGGCAGGGCGCGGACCCGTAAGGAAGACGCCCGGCTCGTGACCGGGCAGACCAGCTGGACGGACAACATTCAGCTGCCCGGGCTGCTGCACATCGCGTTCCTGCGCAGCCCGATGGCACACGCGCGGATCACCTCGGTGGACGTGTCCGCCGCCCGCGGCGCGCCCGGCGTCATCGCGGCGTTTTCCGGCGCGGACTTCGCCGCCGAGCAGGGCAGCCTGCCGTGCGCCTGGCCGGTGACCCCGGACATCATCATCCCGGCCCACCCGCCGATGGCCACCGACGAGGTCCGTTACGTTGGCGAGATCGTGGCCTGCGTGGTCGCCCGCAACAAGTACGCAGCGGCGGACGCCCTGGAGCTGATCGACGTCGACTACGAGCCGCTTCCCGCCGTGCTAGACATGGAGGCGGCGCTGGCCGAAGGCTCGCCCAAGGTGCACGAGGCCGGAAACAAGTCCTTTGTGTGGCCCCTGGTCAACGGCGACATGGACGCGGCGTTCCGCGACGCGCCGGTGGTGATCGAGCGGACCTACCGGCAGCAGCGCCTGATCCCCTCCGCGATGGAGCCTCGGGCCACGGTGTGCGAGCCGGTGGGCGATGAGTTCACGCTCTGGTCTGCCACCCAGATCCCGCACGTGCTGCGGTTCCTGCTGGCCGCGGTCCTCGGCATCCCGGAGCAGAAGCTGCGGGTGGTGGCGCCTGACGTCGGCGGCGGGTTCGGGTCCAAGCTCCAGGTCACCGCGGAGGAATTCCTGACCGTCCTGATCGCCCGCAAGCTCGGCCGGCCGGTGAAGTGGACCGAGTCGCGCAGCGAGGGCAACCTGGCCGTGCACCACGGCCGCGACCAGATCCAGCGGATCAAGATCGCTGCCGACCGCGACGGCAGGCTCCGCGGCCTGTCCGTGGACCTGCTCGCCGACATGGGCGCCTACCTGATGCTGGTCACGCCGGGCGTGCCGCTGCTCGGCGCGTTCATGTACAACGCCATCTACAAGATGGACGCCCTCTCCTTCAAGTGCACGGGCGTGTTCACCACGAAGGTCCCCACCGACGCCTACAGGGGCGCGGGGCGGCCCGAGGCGACGTTCGCGATCGAGCACGCGATGGACGACCTGGCGGCCGAGCTCGGCATGGACCCGCTGGAGCTGCGGAAGCGGAACTGGATCACGCACGAGGAGTTCCCCTACACCACGATCGCCGGGCTGACCTACGACAGCGGCAACTACGAGGCGGCCACGGCCAAGGCCGTGGAGCTGTTCGGCTACGACGAGCTGCGCCGGGAACAGGCGTCCCGCCGCGCATCGGGCGATCCGGTCCAGCTCGGCATCGGCATCTCGACCTACACGGAAATGTGCGGGCTGGCGCCGTCACGGCTGCTCGGCCAGCTCGCCTACGGCGCGGGCGGCTGGGAGCACGCTTCCATCCGGATGCTGCCCACCGGCAAGGTCGAGGTGGTCACCGGGTCCAGCGCGCACGGCCAGGGCCACGAGACCGCCTGGAGCCAGATCGTCGCGGACCAGCTCGGCGTGGCGTTCGAGGACATCCGCGTGCTGCACGGCGACACCGCGATATCCCCCAAGGGGATGGACACCTACGGGTCCCGGTCGCTGGCGGTAGGCGGCATCGCCGTGGTCGGCGCCTGCGAGAAGGTCATCGCCAAGGCCAAGGTCATCGCCGCCGGCCTGCTCGAGGTCTCCGCCGACGACCTGGAATGGACCCCGGGCCGGTGGCAGGTCCGCGGCGACCCCGAGCAGGGCCGCAGCATCGCGGAGATCTCGCTGGCCACGTTCGCGGCGCACAACCTGCCGGACGGCGTCGAGCCCTCCCTGGACTCCGACGCCGCCTACGACCCGAACAACTTCTCCTACCCCCACGGGACGCACCTGTGCGCGGTAGAGGTGGACACCGAGACCGGGCAGGTGTCGATCCGGTCGTACGTGGCGGTGGACGACGTGGGCGTGGTGGTGAACCCGCTGATCGTAGAGGGCCAGCTGCACGGCGGCATCGCGCAGGGCATCGCGCAGGCGCTGTACGAGGAAGCCGCCTACGACGCCGACGGCAACCTGCTGACCACCACTCTCGCGGACTACCTGGTGCCTTCGGCCGCCGACCTGCCCACGTATGTGCTGGACCGGACGGAGACCCCGGCCACGAGTAACCCGCTGGGGGTCAAGGGCGTCGGCGAGGCCGGCGCGATCGCCTCCACCCCCGCCGTGGTCGGTGCGGTCATCGACGCGCTGCGGCCGCTCGGCGTCACGGACGTGGAGATGCCGTGCACCTCGCAGCGGGTCTGGCGGGCCATCAACGAGGCGAAGGGAGGCGCGCGATGATTCCCGCGCAGTTCGAGTACGTCCGGCCCGGGTCCCTGGGCGAAGCGGTCCGGGCGCTGGGCGGCGGCGGTGACGACGCCAAGGTGATCGCCGGCGGCCAGAGCCTGCTGCCGCTGCTGCGGCTCAGGCTCGCCTACCCCAGCCTGCTGGTCGACATCGGCGGTCTCGGTGAGCTGAGCGGCGTCCGGGACGCCGGCGATGCGCTGGTGATCGGCGCTATGACCACGCACTACTCGCTGATCGGGGATCCGCTCATCCGCGACCACTGCGGGCTGATCGCCTCGGCGGCCGGCACGGTGGCCGATCCCGCCGTCCGGCACCGCGGCACCATCGGCGGCTCGCTCGCCCACGCGGATCCGGCGGGCGACCTGCCGGCCGTGATGGTCGCGCTCGACGCGACGATGCTCGCGACCGGGCCTGGTGGCGAGCGGGAGATCGCCGCCGGTGACTTCTTCGTGGACTACCTCACCACCTCGCTGGCGCCCGGCGAGATCCTGACCGCCGTACGAGTGCCCAAGCTCGGCCACGGGTGGGGGTTCCGCTACGAGAAGTTCCAGCCGACCGCTCAGGCCTGGGCAATCGTGGGCGTCGCGGCGCTGGCGCGCCGGGACAACGGTCACGTGGCCGAGGCCAGGATCGGGCTCACGAACATGGGCACCGTCCCGGTCCGGGCGCACGCCGCGGAGGCCGCGGCCTCCGGCGCGGCGTCACGTGAGGCGCTCGCCGCTGCCGCCGAGCACGCCGACGAGGGTTCGGACCCGCCGTCCGACCTGCGCGCGGCGGCGGACTACCGCAGGCATCTGGCCCGGGTGCTTACCGGCCGTGCGCTGGCGGGAGCCGCCGGGCTGAGCTGAGGCTGCATGACGCTAACGCGGCCGGACGGGTCCACCCGTCCGGCCGCGCGGTAGGCCCCTTTGCCCATGCGGGCCGATAGCGGGCATAATCCTCTGACTGAGGCAAGCATGACGGCGAGCAGGAAGAGCGTGACGTACCGATGGCTATGGAGCTCGACAACTCCTTTACCGTGCCCGTCCCTCCGGAGCAGGCGTGGGGTGTGCTGCTTGACGTGGAGCGGATCGCGCCGTGCATGCCCGGCGCGACCGTCGACAAGGTCGACGGCGACGTGGTCAACGGGCACCTCAAGGTGAAGGTCGGGCCCGTCTCGCTGACCTACCGTGGCACGGCGACCTTTATCGAGCGCGATCCCGACGCGCGCGTCGTGGTGCTGGAGGCCTCCGGGAAGGAGACCCGCGGCGCGGGCACCGCCTCCGCCACCGTCCGGGCCTCCCTGGAGCCTGATTCCGCGGGAACCGGCACCCTGGTCACCATGCACACGACGATGAACGTGACCGGCCGCCCGGCTCAGTTCGGCCGGGGCGTGATGGTGGAGGTGGGCGGGAAACTGGTGGACCAGTTCGCCGCGAACCTGGCCCAGCAGATTACCAGCGAGGGCGCGGACACCACGGCCGCCGCCGGGACCAGCGCTGACGGCACGCACAACACCGACGGTGCGGACACCGCCGCCACCGCGCAGCAGAACGGGGCGGACCCGGCCGCGCCGGTCGCCGCGCCGCCCTCCTCGTCGCCTCCGGCGAAGCAGGACTCCATCAACCTGGTCCGGCTGGTCGGACCCTCCATCCTCAAGCGCGTGCTCCCCGTCGCCGCCGTGGCCGCGATCTTCGCCGTGTTCGGCAAGCGAATCTGGCGACTGTTCCGCCGGTCAGGAAACGCGGAGAAGGCCTAGCCGACGGTGGAGTTCCAGGAGGTAGTCCGGCGCAGGCACATGGTGCGCCGGTTCACCGATGAGCCAGTTTCGCAGGAAAGCCTCGACCGGATCCTGGACAACGCCGTCCGCGGCCCGTCCGCCGGGTTCTCGCAGGGGCAGGCCTTCCTGGTCCTGACCGGTGAGGACCTCAAGCGCTTCTGGCCGGTGGCCGGCGCGGCGGCCAGCCCCTCGGTGACGGCGGCGCCGCTGGTCATCGTGCCGATGTCCGCCA
>DATJQX010000124.1:0-38752 GCA_035505275.1 Streptosporangiaceae bacterium
AACCCGGACAGGGTCAGCTCCTCCGCCGGCAGGCACACGAACAGGCCCTGCTCCGGACCCTCAGGTACCCCTTCGTCGGCAGGGAGCGGCCGGAAGTCGTCCGGCTCCTCGCCGTCGTCCCCGCAATCGGGGAACGGGTCCTGGAGCATGCACCACCGCCCGTTCGGAAGAAAGATCGGAAATACCCCGTTGAGACAGTTTAACACATATACGGCACTTCATCGACTATTTAGCGAAAATTTGTTCAAGATCATTTCACTGTGCCCGGCGTTAGCGGGCGGTCTGAATGTTGTTAGCGGGCCGTCTGCCTGGCGGGGCCGCGGGCGGCATAATGTGGGTGGAGCACGGGTGAGCCGGGAAGTCTGGTCGGCGCAGGATCAAGCTCGGGGAGCCGGCCATGTACCGTGGGTTTTTCTCATCGGGGGTGGCATCACACTGGCGTCGTGAGGTGCTGCGGACCAGCTTGTGGTTCGTGCCCTCGATCGAGGTCCTGGCCGCGATCGGGCTATTCATCGGGACGCTGGCGGCGGACCGGGCCGCCTACCGCGGCGATTTCGGCCTGCCGGGCTGGGTGATCAGCGGGAGCGCGGACGCGGCGCGGCAGATCCTGACCACTATTGCCGCCGCGATCATCACCGTGGTCGGCGTGGTGTTTTCCATCATCCTGGTTACCTTGACCCTCGCCTCGACCCAGTTCGGGCCGCGGATGCTGCGGAACTTCATCCGCGACAGGGGGACCCAGCTGACCCTGGGGACGTTCGTCGCGACCTTCGTCTACTCGGTGCTGGTGCTCGTCTCGGTCGGCACCGGGTCGCACGGGAACTTCGTGCCGCACATCAGCGTGACCGTCACGATCGGCTTGACGGTCGTCGACATGGGCGTACTGATCTACTTCATCCACCACACGTCGATCTCCATCCAGTTGCCGCAGGTGATCGCGAGCATCGCCGCCGACCTTGCCGACGCGATCAAGGAGCAGGGCGGCGGGCCGCTGCGATCGGGGCCGGAGAACGGCCCGTCTGCGGTCGAGTTGCTGAAGCGGACCGAGGCGCGCGGGGGCGTGGTGCTGGCTCCGGTGAGTGGGTACGTGCAGTTCATCAAGCACCAGAACCTGGTCAGGCTGGCGAGCAAGGCAAACGCGGTGATCAGCCTGGAGCACAGGCCAGGCCACTTCATCGTGGCCGGGCACAGGTTCGCCACGGTATGGCCGCCCGAGGCTGCGCCGCTGATGCAGCGGGAGCTGGGGCGCGCCCACGTCATCGGCCCGTACCGGACCCTGACCCAGGACGTGTCGTTCGGTATCGACCAGCTCGTCGAGATCGCCATTCGCGCGCTCTCGGCCGCCGTCAACGACACCTTCACCGCGATGACGTGTATCGACTGGCTGGGCGAGAACCTGTGCAAGATCGTCACGCGGTGGCACCCGGCCCGGGTGCACCGGGACGCCCAGGGTTACATCCGGGTCATCGCGGCCGAGCCGGCCTACGACCGCCTGGTGCAGCGCTCGTTCGAGAAGATCAGGGAATCCAGCATGGGGATGCCGGCGGTCATGATCCGCGAGCTTGAGGCGCTGACCAGGATCATGACCGAGACCACGAGCGACGGGCAGCGCCGGGTGCTGCTGGAGCAGGCGGCCATGATCGACAGGGCCAGCGAGCGTTCCGTTCCGGAAGCCGCCGACCGGGCTGACATCCGGCGGCGCTACGAGGCCATCCTGACCATGGAATCGAGGCTGACCGCGAGCGGGCGCTCCGGCTGATCGGCTGATCGGCGTGCAGTGTCGGAAACGGGGGCGGCCCGTTCGTGGAATGGGTACCGGGATGCCGGCGTGGCATCCGTCGAAACGGAGGCAACCGTGAAGTACGTCATTCTGCTCTTCGACACCGAGGCGGCCAGGGGCATGACCGAGGCCGAAGGCCAGCAGTGGTACGCGGAGATCGGCGCCTGGTACGAGAAGGGCGGCGGCGGGTCAGGCAAGCTGGCCGAGGGCGGCCACCAGCTCGCGCCGCCCGCCGGGGCCAAGACCGTGCGCGCCAGCGGCGTCACCGACGGCCCGTTCATGGAGACCAAGGAGGCGCTCGGCGGGTATTCGGTGCTCGACACCGACACCCTCGAGGAGGCCGTGGAGATCGCCAAGACGTGGCCCGGCGTGGACCGGGGCTGGATGACCGTCGAGGTCCGGCCCGTCGTGGAGATGTGACGCCTGGCGCTTGATTCAGAACGACACACGTCGAGCGAGTAGCTCGCGCTCGGCCGGATTGCCGGCCAGCGCGAGCGCCCGTTCGCTGGCCGCCCGGGCCTCGTCGCCGCGCCCCAGCCCGGTGAGCAGGCCCGCCCGCAGCGCGTGGAACAGCCGGTATCCGTCCAGTTCCGGGGCCAGCGGCTCGATCTCGGCCAGCGCCGCCTCGGGACCGAGGACGTACCGGGTGGCGACAGCCCGGTTGAGCAGGATCACCGGCGAGGGCGTCATCTCCTGGAGCCGGTCGTAGATCTGCCGGATGTGCGTCCAGTCCGTCTGGTCGTAGTCGGGGGCCTCGGCGTGCAGGGCGGCGATGGCCGCCTGGGCCTGGTAAGGGCCGGGCCTGCGCATGGCCAGCGCGCGGTCGAGCAGTTTGGTGGCCTCGGTGATCAGGGGCCGGTCCCACTTGGCGCGGTCCTGCTCGGCGAGCCGGACCATCCGGCCCCAGCCGTCGAACCGGGTCGCGGCCCGGGACTCGTGCAGGAGCATCAGCGCGAGCAGGCCGCCGACCTCGGGCTCGCGCGGCATCAGCCGGTGCAGCAGCCGGGTCAGGGTCACGGCCTGGACCGCGAGGTCGCGCCGGGCGGGCTGACGGCCGGCGCTGGCCAGGTACCCCTCGTTGAAGACCAGGTAGACGACGGCCAGCACCTCGGCGAGCCGGTCCGCGAGGTCGTCGGGATCGGGCACGCGCACGTCCGCGTGGGCCGCGCGCAGGGCCTTGCGGGCCCGCAGCAGCCGCTGGGTCATCGCCGGCTCGGCGACCAGGAAGGCGGCGGCGATCTGCGCGGTGCTCAGGCCGCAGACGGCGCGCAGCGTGAGCGCGATCTGCGACTCCCGCGGCAGCGCGGGGTGACAGCAGGCGAAGATCATGCCCAGGAACTCGTCGTCGGCGGTTTCCGTGTCCTC
Source organism: Streptosporangiaceae bacterium (assembly GCA_035505275.1). Taxonomy (GTDB): domain Bacteria; phylum Actinomycetota; class Actinomycetes; order Streptosporangiales; family Streptosporangiaceae; genus Palsa-504. The sequence continues at coordinate 3,146 of DATJQX010000124.1, forward strand.
ATCGGTGTCGTCGACGGTCGCCGCGAGCAGCGCGAGCTTCTCCTGGCCGGCCCGGGCCCGGCGGAGCCGGTCGATGGCCTTCCGGCGGGCCGTGGTGGCCAGCCAGCCGCCGCAGTTGGGCGGGATCTCGCCGTCCCGCCAGTGCTCGATCGCCTCGACGAACGCGTCCTGGACGGCGTCTTCGGCCAGCCCCACGTCGCCGAGCCGCGCGGCGAGCGCCGCCCGGATCCGCGTCGCCTCGGCGTGGTAGACCCGCTCGAGCTGAGCCGTGTCCATGCGGCCAGTTAATCACAACGGGCCGCCATATACTAACTTTGTTCGAATCCAGCCATGTTGCTAGCGGCGCGTCAGGCACCGGTGAATCGGGGCGGCCGCTTCTGCGTGAACGCGGCGATCCCTTCGGCGAAGTCGGCCGAGGTGCCCATCTCCTGCTGGATGCGCGCCTCGAACTCAAGCTGGTCGTCCATGTGCTCGTACAGCCACCGGTTCAGCTGCCGCTTGGTGCCCGCGAACGACCTGGTGGCACCCGAGGCGAGCCGGTCGAGCAGCGCGCCGGCCTGCGCCCGGAACTCCTCGTCCGGCCAGACCCGGTTGATCAGGCCCCAGTCCAACGCCGTGCGGGCGGCGATCCGCTCCCCCAGCATGGCCATCTCGGCGGCCCGGGTGAAGCCCACGCGGGACGGCACGAACAGCGACGAGCCGCCGTCCGGGACCAGCCCGATGTTGACGAACGCGAGCTGGAAGAACGCCGACTCGGCGGCGACCACGAGATCGCAGGCCAGCGCCAGGGACAGCCCGATCCCGGCCGCCGGGCCGTTGACCGCCGCCACGACGGGCTTGGGCATCAGGCGCAGGCCCCGGATTATCGGGTGGTACCGCTCGGTCAGCCGCTCGTAGACGTCAATCGTCCCGCCGTCCGCCTGGTCGGTGACCTCCTTCAGGTCGGCGCCGCTTGAGAACGCCCGCCCCGCGCCGGTGACCACGAGGGCCCGGATCGCGGGATCGTCTTGGGCGACCGTGATCGCCGCCAGGAGATCGTGGGCGAACTGGTTGCTCCAGGCGTTGAGCCGCTCGGGGCGGTTCAGCTCCAGGGTCGCGCCCGCGCCCCGGAGGTACAGGTTGATCGTCTCGTACTGGCGGTACAGCGCATCCTCGGTCACGCCGGCCATGCTAACAGGGCGTACCTTCGAGACGACGGCCCGGCAAGACGAGGGGAGACCACCGCGGTGGCAGGCAAGAATCACCGCCCGAAGCTGCCGAGACAGGCCTACGAGCGGGAGCTGTATCGGCTGCAGGGCGAGCTGGTGAAGATGCAGGGGTGGATGCGCGCCACCGGCGCCAGGATCGTGGTGGTCTTCGAGGGCCGGGACGCGGCCGGCAAGGGCGGCACGATCCAGCGGGTAGCCCAGTACCTCAACCCCCGGTTCGCTACGATCGCGGCCCTGCCGGTGCCGACCGAGCGGGAGCGCACGCAGTGGTACTTCCAGCGTTACATAGAGCACCTGCCCGCAGCGGGCGAGCTCGTCCTGTTCGACCGCAGCTGGTACAACCGGGCCGGGGTGGAGCACGTCATGGGGTTCTGCACGCAGGAGGAGTACAGCCGGTTCCTGCACCAGTGCCCGATCTTCGAGCGGCTGCTCGTCGAGGACGGCATCATGCTGCGCAAGTACTGGTTCTCGGTCAGCGATCAGGAGCAGCAGCGCCGTTTCCGTGACCGGCTGAACGATCCCATGCGCCGCTGGAAGCTGTCCCCGATGGACCTGGAGTCGATCACGCGCTGGGAGGACTATTCGCGGGCCAAGGACGAGATGTTCGTCCAGACCGACATTCCGGAGGCGCCCTGGCACGACGTGGAGAGTGACGACAAGCGCGCTGCCCGGATCAACATGATCGCGCACCTGCTCAGCACGATCCCGTACACCGACATCGAGCCGCCGAGGCTGAAGCTGCCGCACCGGCCGGCGTCACACGGGTACGTGCGCATCCCGCGGAACATGCAGGACTACGTGCCCGACCACGCCGCGGAGCTGACGACCCGGAAACCGGGCTAGCTCAGGTCGTCGTCCCCGTAGTCGTGGTCGGGGTGGCCGGCTTCTCCCAGCCGCCAGTAGCCGCGGGTCACCCGCAGGTGAGGCGGCAGCCCCCGGTCGGCGGTGAAGTGCCGGCGGGGATGGCGCTCTCGTCGCCCGCTATCGCAGCGGCTCGAAGGGCGCCAGGTCTACGGGGGACGGCAGGCCCATCGCCACCTGCGCGGCGATCGCGCCGGCGTAGGGGCCCATGGTCAGGCCGGAGGCGCCCAGGCCGGTGGCGACGACCAGCCCCTCCAGTCCGGCCACCGGTCCGAGCAGCGGGCGGATGTCCGGTCCCATCGGGCGGAAGCCGATTCTGGTCTCTAGGTAGGTGCCCGAGGCGAGGCCGGGGGCGGCGGCCAGGGCCTGCCCGAGTATCTCGGCCAGGCCCGCCGGGGTGACGCGGTAGTCGAAGCCGGAACCGGTCTCGCGCGTCGCGCCGGCGACGATCCTCGAGTCGTCGAAGGCCAGCATGTAGTGCCCGCCTGCACCGGGCAGCACGACCGGCCAGTGGCCGGTATCAGCCGGAGCGAGCGAGATATGCATGATCTGGCCGCGCTGGGCCTCGACCCGGACATCCAGGCCGGCCTCCTGCAGGAAGGACCCGGTCCACGCCCCCGTGGCCGAGACGACCGCGTCGCCCTCGATGAGCTCGCCGTCGACCGTGACCCCGGCCGCCCGTCCAGAGCGGAAGGCGAGCCGGGCTTGGCCGGCCTTGAGGATCGCGCCCTGGGTGACCGCGACCCTGGCCAGGGCGCCCGCGAGCAGCCGGCCGTCGACCCGGGCCGCGCCGGCGATGTAGACCGCGTTCGCGCCCGCCCGCAGCGGCGGGAACAAGCGCTGGGCCTCCTCGTCGGACACGTTGTGCACGTCGCCCATCTCCGGCGCCGCGGTCCGCCGGTCCAGCAGCAGCCTCCGGGTGCGCTCCTGGTCCTCCTCGCTGCTGGCCAGGGCCAGCGCGCCGACCTGCCGGTAACCGACGTCGGTCTCGCCGAGTTCGGCCAGGCGGCCGATCAGTTCCGGGTACTGCCGGGCGGCGGCGCAGGCGAACGAATACCAGGCCGGGTCGTCCACTCGCGATGACCAGGGGCAGATGATGCCGGCTCCCGCCGCGGTCGCCCGGCCTGGCAGGGTGGCGTCCACCAGCACGACCTCGCAGCCCGCTGCGCTTGCCGCCTGCGCGCACGACGCCCCGACGATGCCCGAGCCGACCACGATCAGCCGCATGAACCGTCCCTTGACGACGAAACCGGGGGCGAATAACGACGATGCCGACGTTATCCTGCGGACCCGCCGGCGGCGATGCGCATGAGGTCGGTGTCGAGGTCGATGGCGAGCTCGGTTCCGCCGGCGCTGCCGTATTCGTGCTGGTAGCTCGACCAGGAGCCGTCCTTGATCGCCTGCGCGAAGCCGCTGCGCATGAGCAGGACGAGCTCGAGCGCGGCCCGGTCGATGCGCTGGTTCAAGGTCGGGTCGCCCCAGTCCTCCGGGGCGGCGAACAGTGAGGTCGGCGCGGTCATGGTGCGCAGGTAGGCGAACATGGGGCGCATCTGATCGTCGGCGACCAGGGCGTGCCGGGCGGTTCCGGCCGTCGCGGCGAGCACGACGGGCTTGGCGATGAGCAGGTCGTTGTCCAGGACACCGAAGAACGAGGTGAACAAGCCGCTCGGACCGGCCTTGTAGACCGGGGTGGCGGCGATGATGCCGTCCGCCTCGCCGAGGGCCGTGATCGCCTGCTGCAGTTTCGGCGTGATCAGCGGCGAGACCAGGGCCGTGGAGATGTCGGCGGCGATCTCGCGCAGTTCGACGACGCTGACCGTCACCGTGTCGCCGTGCGTGGCCGCAAGGGCCTTAGCGCGTTCGGCCGCCCGGTCGGCCAGCAGCCTGGTCGAGGAGGGGTCCCCGGTTCCGGCGCTGACCGCGACGAGCCTGAAGGGTTCGGTGTTCATGGGCGCGTATCCCCGTTCTTGTCATCGGCCACCGCCTGGTCGGCCAGTTTCTGGCAGATCGTCTCGAGCTGCCGGATCTCGGCCGGATCCAGCCCGGCGGTCATGGCGCGGGCGACGCCGCGGGCGTGCTGGCGCCCGATCCGGCGCTGTACCGCCCGGCCGGCCCCGGAAAGCGACACCAGGACGCCGCGTCCGTCGGCGGGATCGGGCTCGCGGCCGATCAGGCCCCGCTCGGCGAGCCGGTCCACCAGGCGGGACAGGGCCGGCTGGCTGAGCAGGACGTGACGGTTCAGCTCGCTGAGGCGGATCGGCTCGGGGCACCTGGACAGCGTGTACAGCACGTCGTACTCCCGCATCGACGCCTCCGCCCAGATGTCCTCGGCGGCGAAGTGCTTCATCAGCACCGCGTGGGCGGACAGCAGGGCCTCCCACGCGTCGTTGGCGAGGTGTCTGCGACCAGGCATCACAGGTCCGGGTACTCGGCCTGGATAGCGGGGTCGGTGTCGGTGTAGGGCGCCGGGCCCGTGAGGTTGTCGCCGCGGTTGGCGTTCGGGCGCGGCTGGCGCGCGGGCTGGTCGCCGTACTTAGCCCGGACGAGGCTGGCGTGGGTGGGAGCGTCGGGCGTCTCCGGGTCCTGGCGGGCTGCGATTTCCTTGCGCAGCACGGGTACGACCTCCTCGCCGAGCAGGTCAAGCTGGTCCAGCACCGTCTTGCTCGGCAGGCCCGCGTGGTCCACAAGGAACAGCTGGCGCTGGTAGTCGCCGAAGTGCTCGCGGAAGGTCAGGGTCTTGTCGATCACTTCCTGCGGGCTGCCCACCGACAGCGGCGTCAGCTTCATGAAGTCCTCCATCGACGGCCCGTGCCCGTAGACCGGCGCCTCGTCGAAGTAGGGGCGGAACTCCGCAATGGCATCCTGGGATCGCCGCGCGATGTAGGCCTGGCCGCCGAGCCCGACGATCGCCTGCTCTGGCGTGCCGTGGCCGTAGTGGGCGTAGCGCTGCCGGTAGAACCGGATCAGGCGCATGTAGTGCTCCTTGGGCCAGAAGATGTTGTTGGCGAAGTAGCCGTCCCCGTAGTAGGCGGCCTGCTCGGCGATCTCGGGCGTGCGGATCGACCCGTGCCACACGAACGGCGGCACGTCGTCCAGGGGCCGCGGGATCGACGTGAAGCCCTGGAGCGGGGTGCGGTACTTGCCCTGCCAGTCCACGACGTCCTCGCGCCACAGCCGGTGCAGCAGGTTGTAGTTCTCCAGCGCCAGCGGCAGGCCCTCCCGGATGTCCTGGCCGAACCACGGGTAGACCGGGGGCGTGTTGCCGCGCCCGAGCATCAGGTCCATCCGCCCCTTCGACAGGTGCTGCAGCATCGCGTACTCCTCCGCGATGCGCACCGGGTCATTCGTCGTGATCAGCGTCGTCGACGTGGTCACGATCAGCTTCTTCGTGGTGGCCGCGATGTAGGCCAGCAGCGTCGCCGGCGCGGAGGAGACGAACGGCGGGTTGTGGTGCTCGCCGATCGCGAACACGTCAAGCCCGGCCTCCTCGGTCTTCTGCGCGATCTGCACGATGGCGTCGATCCGCTCCGCCTCGGTCGGCGTCTGTTCTGACACCGGATCCCGGGTGATGTCGCTGACCGAGAAGATCCCGAACTGCATGTGATGCCTCCAGCTCCTCGCGATGCAAGGATATATGCGTTTGCATGTATCACAAGCCGCGGGGACGGCGGGATATTCCGCGCCGGACGGGGGACGGCAGAACGGAGGGCTCATGCCCGGGCGAAGTTCAGTCAGCGTTATCGACGGGCGGGAGGCGGCTGGCCGGGCGGGCATGAAACTATGCCGGGGGTAGGAACGGACGCGAGGAGGCAGGACATGGCGGTGACCCCGCTGCGGGAGCGGAAGGCCTGGCAGGCGCTGACGCGGCACTACGACGAGATCGCCGGCACCTCGCTGCGGGAGATGTTCGCCTCCGACCCCGGGCGAGGCGAGCGGCTCACCACCGAGGCGGCCGGGCTCTACCTGGACTACTCCAAGAACCGCGTCACCGACGAGACCGTGCGGCTGCTCGTCGAACTGGCCGCCGAGTCCGGCGTGGCCGAACACCGGGACGCGATGTTCCGCGGCGAGCACATCAACGTGTCGGAGGACCGCCCGGTGCTGCACGTCGCGCTGCGCATGCCCGGGACCACGTCGCTCGTCGTGGACGGCGTGAACGTGGTCCGCGAAGTGCACCAGGTGCTCGAGCGGATGGTGGACTTCTCCCTGCGGGTCAGGTCCGGTGCCTGGGTGGGCTATACCGGCAAGCCGATCAAGAACGTGATCAACATCGGGATCGGCGGCTCCGACCTGGGCCCGGTCATGGCGTACGAGGCGCTGCGGCACTACTGCACGCGCGACATCACGTTCCGGTTCGTGTCCAACGTGGACTCCACCGACTTCGTGGAGGCCACCCGTGACCTCGACCCCGCGCAGACGCTGTTCATCATCTCCTCCAAGACGTTCGGCACGCTGGAGACGCTGACCAACGCCACCTCCGCCCGGGACTGGATCGTCACCGCCCTGGGCAGCACGGACGCGGTCGCCAAGCACTTCGTCGCGGTCTCCACCAACGCCGAACGGGTCGCCGACTTCGGCATCGACACGGACAACATGTTCGGCTTCTGGGACTGGGTCGGCGGGCGCTACTCGATGGACTCGGCGATCGGCCTGTCCACGATGGTGGCGCTCGGGCCCGACCAGTTCGGCGACATGCTGGCCGGGTTCCACGAGATGGACGAGCACTTCCGCACCGCGCCGCTGGAGCGGAACATGCCCGTGCTGATGGGCCTGCTCGCCGTCTGGTACCGCGACTTCTTCGGCGCGCAGACCTACGGCGTCATGCCGTACGAGCAGTACCTGAAGCGGTTCCCCGCCTACCTGCAGCAGCTCACCATGGAGTCCAACGGCAAGCACGTCACGCTGGCCGGGGGCCACGTGAACTACGACACGGGCGCGGTCTACTGGGGCGAACCGGGGACCAACGGGCAGCACAGCTTCTACCAGCTCATCCACCAGGGGACCGTGCTCATCCCGGTCGACCTGATCGGCTTCGGCAGGACGGTGAACCCGCTGCGCGATCACCATGACATCTTGTCGTCCAACGTGTTCGCGCAGGCGCAGGCGCTGGCGTTCGGCAAGACCGAGGCGGAGGTCCGGGCCGAGGGCACGCCGGAGCACGTGGTACCGCACAAGGTGATGGAGGGCAACCGGCCGACCAACGTGCTGCTGGCCGAGATCCTCACGCCCAAGGTCCTCGGCTCGCTCGTCGCGCTCTACGAGCACAGCGTGTTCACGCAGGGGACGATCTGGGACATCGACTCGTTCGACCAGTGGGGCGTCGAGCTCGGCAAGGTCCTGGCCACCAAGATCATCCCCGAGCTGACCAGCGTCACCGAACCCGCGCTCGACCACGACTCGTCCACCAACGCGCTCATCCGTAAGTACCGCGAGCTCAAGGCAATTTTCTGATGCCTAGGGAAGGGACCGACCAGCCATGCCAACTGACACGCCGATGCAGCTCGGGATGATCGGGCTCGGCCGGATGGGCGCGAACCTCGTCCGCCGGCTGATGCGCGATGGCCACCGCTGCGTGGCCTACGACAGGAACCCCGACGCGGTTAAGTCGCTGGAAGCGGAGGGAGCGACCGGCGCGGAGAGCCTGGCCGACTTCGTGGCCAAGCTGGACAAGCCGCGCAACATGTGGATCATGGTCCCGGCCGGCGTCGTCGAGTCCACGCTGAGGGAACTGCGCCCCCTGCTCGACGCCGACGACATCGTGATCGACGGCGGGAACTCCTACTACCGGGACGACATCACCCGCGCCCGGGACCTCAAGCGCGACGGCATCCACTTCATCGACTGCGGCACCAGCGGCGGCGTGTGGGGCCTGGACCGGGGCTACTGCCTGATGATCGGCGGCGAGGACGAGCCGGTCCGGCGGCTGAACCCGATCTTCCTGACCATCGCCCCCGGCAAGGGCACCGCCGAGCCCACCCCCGGCTTGCGGCCGGGGGGCACCGCCGAGCAGGGGTACCTGCACTGCGGGCCGAACGGCGCCGGGCACTTCGTCAAGATGGTGCACAACGGGGTCGAGTACGGCATGATGGCCGCGATCGCCGAGGGCCTGTCGATCATCCACAGCGCCGACGCCGGCCTGCACCAGGAGGAGATCGACGCGGAGACCGCGCCGCTGCGCGACCCCTGGGCCTACGAATACGAGATCGACGCCGGCCAGGTCGCCGAGGTGTGGCGGCGCGGCTCGGTCGTGTCGTCGTGGCTGGTCGACCTGACCGCCGCGGCCTTCGCCAAGTCGCCGGACCTGGACGACTTCAGCGGGCGGGTGTCGGACTCCGGCGAGGGCCGGTGGACGGTGCTCGCCGCGGTGGACGAGGGCGTGCCGGCCTCGGTCATCGCCGCCTCGCTGTACGAGCGGTTCGAGTCCAGGGACAACGGCGCGTTCACCGGGAAGATCCTGTCGGCGATGCGCTCGGAGTTCGGCGGGCACGCGGAGAAGAAGGCTTGATCAGACCATGAGCAACAACGGATCCCCGCGACCCGACAACCACGTCATCGTGCTGTTCGGGGCCACGGGCGACCTGGCCAAGCGCAAGCTGCTGCCCGGACTCTTCCACTTGCACGCGGCGGGCCTGATGCCGCACGACTACCGGATCATCGGATCGTCGCCGGCGTCGTCCGCGCTGACCGACGAGCAGTTCCGCGAGCACGCCGAGGAGGCGTGCTCCGACTTCTGCATCACCAAGCCGACCGATTCGTCGTGGTCGTCCTTCGCGGAGCGCCTGTCGTTCGCCTGCGCGGACCCGGGCAAGGCCGAGGGTCTGGTCGCGGCGGTCCAGCAGGCGGAGAAGGAGATCGGCGGGACCGTCCGGCGGCTGTTCCACCTGGCGGTGCCGCCCGTCGCGTTCACTTCCGTCGTCGGCATGCTCGGCCAGAGCGGCCTGGCCACCGCCCTGAGCCGGGTCATCATCGAGAAGCCGTTCGGCACCGACCTGGCCTCGGCGCGCGCGCTGGACCAGGCGATCCACGCGGTGTTCGACGAGTCGCAGGTGTTCCGGATCGACCACTTCCTGGGCAAGGAATCGGTCGACAACATCCTCGCGTTCCGCTTCGCGAACGGCCTGTTCGAGCCGGTGTGGAACCGCCAGCACCTGCGCTACGTGGAGATCGACGTGCCGGAGACGCTGTCGATCGAGGGCCGGGCCGCGTTCTACGACGCGACCGGCGCCTACCGGGACATGGTCGTCACCCACCTTTTCCAGGTGCTCGCGTTCGTCGCCATGGAGCCGCCGACCGCGCTGACCGCCAAGGCCCTGCGGGCCGAGAAGCTCAAGGTCTACGAGGCGCTGAAGCTGATCGACGTCCGGCACGTCGTGCGCGGCCAGTACCAGGGGTACCGGTCCGAGCCCGGCGTGGCGGCCGACTCACAGACCGAGACGATGGTCGCGGTGCGGGCCGAGGTCGATAACTGGCGCTGGCATGGAGTGCCGTTCTTCCTGCGCTCGGGCAAGGCCATGGGCGCCTCGCGCCAGATCATCGTCCTCGGCTTCCAGCCGCCGCCGCTGCGCATGTTCCCCGCGCATCAAAAGGACACGCCGTACGGCCGGCAGAACGAGATCGTCATCGATTTCGCCGACCCCGGCGCCATCAAAGTCAACTTCCTGGCCAAGGTCCCCGGAGCGGAGCTGAGCCTGGGCAACGCCGAGATGGCGTTCTACTACAAGGACTCGTTCGCCGCGTCGCACGCGCTCGAGGGCTACGAGCACCTCATCCTGCTGGCCATGATCGGCGACCAGTCGCTGTTCACCAGTTCGGACGGGATCGAGCGGCTGTGGGAGATCTCCGAGCCGCTGCTGGAGAACCCGCCGGCGGTCGAGCCGTACCCTGTCGGGTCCTATGGCCCGGCGTCGATCAAGCAGCTGATCGCGCCCTACCACTGGCACCTGCCTCACGTTTAGGCTCGTGCGTCCTGACGGCCAAGCCGGCCGGAGGCGGTCTCAGTCGCGGTGGCTGATCCACACCGACAGGTGCGCGGGTTCCGCGGGCGCGAGCGTTCCGTCGAGATGAGCGGCCGCGGGGCAGCGCCACAATGGACTATGCCGTCCGTGGTGTTCGTGATCAACCGGGCGCTGGTACGCGATCCGCGCCGGTTCGGCCGGCGGTGCCGCGCCGCGGCGCGGGCCTTCGGGTGGGAGCCGGTACTGGCCGAGACCAGCCCGGGCGAAAGCGGCCTCCGGCTGGCGCGTCAGGCCGTGGCCGACGGGGCAGGCCTGGTGTTCGCGGCGGGCGGCGACGGCACCGTGCGGGCCTGCGCACAGGCCCTGGCAGGCACCGGGATACCGCTGGCCATCGTGCCGCTCGGCACCGCCAACCTGACCGCGCGGGCGCTGGGCCTGCCAACCCGGGCCGACCGCGCGATCGAGGCGGGGTTCCGCGGCCGGGACCGCCGGATCGACCTGGCCCTCGCTGATGTGGGCGGGGCTGACGAGGGCAGCGCGGACGGCGGCGGGACGGGCGAGAGCAGCGCGGCGGCCAAGGGTACGAACCAGGACAGCGCGGGCGGGATCATGTTCGCGGCCATGGCCGGGATCGGGCTGGACGCGGCCGTGGTCAGCGCGGCCCACGCGCAGGACAAGCGCAGGCTCGGCTGGGTGGCCTACGCCGCATCCGGGCTTACGCACCTGTGGCTGCCGGCCAGGGAGTTCACGGTACGCCTGGACGGCGGCGAGCCGCTGGCGCGGCGGGCGCGGTGCGTGGTGGTCGGGAACGCGGGGCTGCTGCCCGGGGGGTTCGTGCTGCTACCGGAGGCCAGGTGCGATGACGGGTGGCTGGACGTCGGGATCCTGGCGCCCTCGGGCGTCCTCGGCTGGCCGCGCGTGGCGGGCCTGGTACTGACGCACAGCCGGCGGCAGGACGGTCAGCTGGAACGGTTCCGGGCTCGGCGCGTGGAGATCAGCGCCGCGATCGACCTGCCGCGGCAGGTCGACGGGGAGGTCATCGCGCCGGGGCGCTCGCTTGACGTGTCCGTGCGCCCCGGCGCGCTGACGGTCCGGCAGGGGCGGTAGCAGCGGCCCGGGACTGGAACCACCGCGCGTTCGGGATAAGGAGGCGCGCAGCTGGTTGAATCAGGCTGTGGGGCACACGGCCAGCCTGGGTACGGTCCTGCGGGAATGGGGACGGATCGGCGTCACCGGGTTCGGCGGGCCGCCGGCGCACATCGCGCTGCTGCGCCGGCTGTGCGTGGATAACCGGAAGTGGCTCGAGGCGGACGAGTTCGAGGACGCGATCGCCGCGTGCAACCTGCTGCCCGGGCCGGCCTCGACCGAGCTCGCGATCTTCTGCGCGTGGCGGGTACGCGGCCGGCTCGGCGCCCTGGCGGGCGGTCTGGCCTTCATCGTGCCCGGGCTGATCCTCATCCTGATCCTCGCCGCGCTGTTCCTGGCCGGCGCGCCGCCGCTGTGGGTCCGCGGCGCGGGCGCGGGCGCCGGGGCCGCCGTGGCCGCGGTGGCGGTGCACGCCGGGTGGAGCCTGCTCGTGCCGAGCTGGAAACGCGCATCCGCGCGCGAGCCGGTCCGGGCCTCGCGCCTGCGCTGGGCGGGGTACCTGCTGGCCGGCGGGGCCGGCGCGGCGACGATCGGGCCCTGGCTCGTCCTGGTCCTGCTCGGCTGCGGCGGGTTCGAGCTCGCGCTGCGCGCGCGGCGCTGGCCGGCCGGCACGGCGGGTATCGCGCCGCTGTTCCCGGCCGCGCTGGGCGGCGGGATCCTGGCCTCGGTCGCGTGGGTGGCGTTCAAGGTGGGCGCGCTGTCGTTCGGCGGCGGATTCGTCATCATCCCGCTGATGCAGGCCGACGCGGTGGGACGGCACTGGATGACCAACGGCCAGTTCCTCAACGCGGTCGCGCTCGGTCAGATCACCCCGGGTCCGGTCGTGCAGACGGTCGCCGCGGTCGGGTACGCCGCGGCGGGGCTGCCCGGCGGGCTGCTGGCCGCAGCGGTCGCGTTCGCTCCCTCGTTCGCCTTCGTGCTCGGCGGCGGCCGGTACTTCAGCAGGCTGCGGGACAACCGCTACGCGCAGTCGTTCCTCGACGGTGCCGGACCCGCCGCGATCGGCGCCATCCTCGGCGCGTCGGTCCTGCTGGCCCGCGCGCTCGGCGAGTGGTGGCAGTTCGCGGTGCTCGGCGGGGCGGCGGTCCTGCTGCTGGCCGCCCGGCGCGGCGTGGTCCTGACCTTGCTCGGCGCAGCCGCGGTGGGCCTGATCATCGCCCTGGCGGGCGGGCCGCTGCCACGGTAGCGGAAGCGGCGCAGCCGCAGGCTGTTCGCGACGACGAGCGCCGAGGACATCGTCATCGCGGCGGCCGCGATGATCGGGTTGAGGAGGCCCAGGGCGGCCAGCGGCACGGCCGCCGCGTTGTAGCCGAACGCCCAGGCCAGGTTGCGCCGGATCGTGGCCAGGGCGGAACGGGCGAGCGCGATCGCCTCGGGCACGATCGTCAGGTCGTCCCTGAGCAGGAGCAGGTCGGCGGCGGCCAGCGCCACGTCGGTCCCCGCGCCGATGGCCATGCCCAGGTTGGCGGCGGCCAGCGCCGGGCCGTCGTTGGCCCCGTCGCCCACCATGGCCACCCGGTGCCCGCGCGCCTGCAAGTCCGCGATGACGGCCGCCTTGTCGGCGGGCAGGATCCCGGCGACCACGTCGTCGATGCCTACGGCCGCGGCGACGGCCCGCGCGGTTGCCTGGTTGTCGCCGGTGAGCAGGACGGGTCGCAGCCCGAGGCGGCGTATCCCGGCCACGGCAGCGCGGGCCGACGGCTTGATCGTGTCAGCCACGGCGAGCGCGCCCCGGACCTGGCGGTCCCAGCAGACCAGGACCGCCGTGCAGCCGTCCGCCTCCCACTGCGCGCACCGGCCCGCCAGCCCGGCCGGGATGGCGATCCCGTGGTCACGCACCAGCCTCTCGCTCCCGACGATGACCTCGCGGCCTGCCACGGTCCCGCGCGCGCCGAGGCCGGGCAGCGCCCGGAAGTCTTCCGCGACCGGGAGCGGTCCAGCCACCTCGGCACTGGCCGCCGCGCTGATCGCGGCGGCGATCGGATGCTCGGACGCGTGTTCCACGGCGCCGGCGTAACGGAACAGCTCGCTGCGCCCGGTCTGCGGGGCGGTCATCAGCGTGGTCACCGCCATCTGGCCGGTGGTGACGGTCCCGGTCTTGTCCAGCACCACGGTGTCGATCAGCCCGGAGGACTCCAGCGCCTGATGCCCCTTGACGAAGACGCCGAGCTGCGCGCCGCGGCCGCAGGCCGCGGCCAGGGCGGCGGGAGTCGCCAGGCCCAGCGCGCACGGGCACGCGATGATGAGCACGGCCAGCCCGGCGCTGAACGCCTGCTCCGTGGCGGCCCCGGCCAGCAGCCAGCCCGCCAGCGTCAGCGCGGCCGCGGCGAGCACCAGCGGGACGAACACGCCCGCCACGCGGTCCGCGAGCCTGGCGACGGCGGCCTTGTCCGCCTGCGCCCGGCCGACCAGGACGACCAGGCGGGCCAGCTGGGTCTCCTCCCCGACGTGAGTGGCCCTGACCATCAGCCGCCCGGAGGTGGCGATGGTGCCCGCGACCACGGCGTCGCCCTCGGCGACCTCGGCCGGGACGGACTCGCCGGTCATCATGCTGCGGTCTACCGCCGACGCGCCGAACAGGACCTCGCCGTCCGCGGCGATCTTCTCCCCGGGCCGGACCACGAACACGTCCCCCCGCTCGAGCAGGCCGACGGGGACGCGCCGCTCGGTGCCGTCGGCGCTGAGCACGCTGACGTCCCTGGCGGCTAGCGCCGCCAGCTCGCGTATGGCCTTCCCCGCCGAGCCCCGGGCGCGGGCCTCGTAGAACCGCCCGGCGAGCAGGAACGTGGTCACCGCCGCGGCGACCTCCAGGTAGATGCCGCCGCCCGAGGCGTGCGCCAGCTCGGCGAACGCGCTTGCCCCGGACCTGCGGTCCAGGCGGAACATCGCGTACACCGACCACCCGCAGGCGGCCGCGACGCCGAGGGACACCAGCGTGTCCATCGAGCATGCGCCGTGCCTGGCGTTCTGGATGGCCGCGCGGTGGAACGGCCACGCGGCCCACAACGCCACCGGCGCCGCCAGCGCCGCCAGGACCCACTGCCATCCGGTGAACCGGTAGGCGGGATAGAGCGACAGCGTGACCGACAGGTCGCTGAGCGGTACGAAGAAGACGAGCGCGAGCAGCAGCCGCCGGCGCAGGTACCTGACCCGGGCGTCGTCGGCGTCGGCGTCGTCGGCACCTGCCCCTGGCGCCCCCGCGGGGAGGACGGCCTGCGCCGTGTACCCCGCGGCCTCGACCGCCGCGACCAGCGCCCGCGCGGTAACGGCCGACGGCGCCGTAATGGTCGCACGGTCTGTCGCGAAGTTGACCGAGGCGACGACCTCCCGGTCGATCATGGCGAGCTTTCTCTCGACCCGCGCCGCGCACGCGGCGCACGTCATGCCGCGGATCGACAGCTCGATGGTCCGCGCAGCGGAGGCGTCACCGGCCTGCGGCGCCGTGGCCACCTCCCGCATCCGACCTCCGCTTTCGATCCGGCTTCGAGCGCAAGGCCGCTGCCACCCCGGTCATGTTATCGACCGCCACGACGATGGACACGATCAGGGATAAATGCCTACGCGCGCTACCAGAGCAGTACCATAAGTGCCTCACCGGCCTGGCGGGTTCGGCCACAAATGTCGTTCAGGAGCGGTTCTGACGTGATCCATTTCAACAACTTCACTTATGGTGCGCTGAATCCGGTCCTGGCTTACCTCGTGTCGTGCGTGGGCTGTTTCGCCGGGCTGCGGTGCACCACCCGGGCCCGCGCGTCCGCGGGTGCGGGGCGGGCGCGCTGGCTGGCCCTGGCCGCCCTGGCCATCGGGACCACGGGGATCTGGACGATGCACTTCATCGCCATGCTCGGGTTCACCATCCCGGGGCAGCAGATCCGGTACAACGTGCCGATCACCATCTTGTCCATGCTGATCGCCGTGGTCGTGGTAGGGATCGGGATCTTCATCGTCGGGTTCAGCCGTCCCGGAGCCTGGCCCCCGCTGTTGCTCGGCGGGACGATCATCGGCATCGGCGTCGCCAGCATGCACTACATCGGCATGGCCGCGATCCGCGTGCCCGACTCGCTGGTCTACAACCCGGTGCTGGTCGCGGTCTCGGTGGTGATCGCGGTGATCGCCGGTACCGCGGCGCTGTGGGCGGCGCTGCGGCTGGACAGCCTCTGGTCCGCCATCATCGCCTCGATGATCATGGGTGTCGCGGTCAGCAGCATGCACTACACGGGAATGGCCGCGCTCAGCGTGCGCGCCGCCCCGGGCCTGGCGGTGAGCTATGCGTGGGGCGCCAGCGCGGAGGGGCTCCTGCTGCCCCTCATCCTGGGCCTGTCCTGCCTGGGGTTCGTCTTCTCGACCGTGCTCACCCTCTCGCCGACCGCCGCCGAGATGGTCGAGGAAGCCGAGCTGATGCAAAGGATCGGCCAGGCCCCGCCGCGCGAGCCGTACCGGCAGGCGACCCGCCAGGCCTGGCCGGATGCCGAGCAGAACGGGCAGGCGCAGACGGGCAGCCTGTTCCGCCCTCGCCAGCCCGGGCCGCCGGCCGGAGGAGCCTAGGCGGTTTCGACGCCGGCCGCGCGGAGGCGTTCGGCGTTCTCCTGGTCAAGGAGGGAATAGGCGCGGATCTCGTCGGGGAAGGGCTCGCGATCGGCGGGCTCCCTGGGGCCGGCCCGGGCCAGCTTGTCCGGGTCGACGTCGGCGCGGTAGACGAAGGTGGCGTTGCCCTGCAGGACGGGGAACCACTGCCCGCCCTGCACCCGAAGCCATACCGTGGCCATCCCGCCGGCGTTGCGGACGACGACCTCGCGCTCGGGGTCGGCGCGGTGCAGGCGCGAGTAGACCGCGCGGGCCGCGGCCATGCCGGAACCGCAGGAGGCCGTCAGCCCCGCGCCGCGCTCGTAGGTCCTGACGAAGACCTCCTCTGGCGCCAAGGGCAGCAGGACCGACAGGTTGGCCCCGGCCGGGAACCGGCCGGGCTGGACCGCTACCTGCTCCCCCATCGCGACCAGGTCGGATTCGACGTACTTGTCGATCACCGCGACCAGGTGGGGGTTCGGGATCGTCACGGCGGTGAACGCCAGGGCGGGGTCAAGCTCCGGCAGGCTGGCCTCGACGGCCGGGCTCAGGCCGGCCACGACCGGAACGGCCGGGTCGAAGTCGGCCGGCGGGTGCTCGAGCACCACCTGCCGCACGCCCCCCGGCGTGGCCGGGCCGCGCCGGACGGTGTACTCCCGCGGGCCGCTGCGGATCGTGGCCGCGTCCAGGCCGCGCTGGTCGAGGATGACCCGGCCCAGGCAGCGCATCCCGTTGCCGCAGAACTCGGCGGCCGAACCGTCGGGGTTGAAGAACCAGGCCTGCGGGACAGGCGTCCCGGCGTCGTAGAAGTAGACGCCGTCGCCGCCGAACGGGCCCTTCCTGTCGCATAGGTTCCGGACGAAGGCGCGCAGGTCCGCCGCGGAGGCGAAGTCGCGCGGCGTGAGGCTGGCGACGAAGATGTCGTTCTTCGACCCGTGGGCGTTCAGGATCTCGGCCATCGCTGGTCAGCGTATCCCAGCGGGCCGAATGGACGCGGGTTTCAGCTAGCCCGGGCGTGCAGGCCGGGGCTGCGCCGGGCGTGCCGCCCGGGTCGCCGCCGGTCCGCGTCGTCAAGATCAGCCTCCACCCGCGGCTGCCAGGTCGCCGCGGGCACGTCATCATCCCAGGCCGCGTCCGCTGTAGGCTTCCTCCCACCGTGCCGGGACGACTCTCCGCGATGCGAACCCGTTAGTCCCAGAAATCCCATCAGTCCCATGTTCCCCACCAGACCTAGATTGCGCATGAACGCCGTTAGACCCGTTATCTCCAGCCTTGCTGCCCACAGCGGGACGGTTAAGCACGTGGAACCCGTTGGCCCCGGCGCCCGCGGCCGGCGCGAACGCGGGGTAGGTCGAGAACCGTATTCCGTCGGCGTAGTTCCGCAGCGCGACGCGGGCCCAGTCGAGCATGTTCGTCGGCATGTTGCCGACCGGGAACCAGCGGACGTCGGGCGAGGCGGGCTGCCCGGCCCAGCCGGAAACGGCCAGGAAGAACGCGATGCGCCCGGCGCCGGATACGTCGTGCATGACGTGGGCCAGCGAGACGTGCTCGGCGCCGATCACGATCCCCGCGGCGCTGGCCACCCGGATGGCCGTCTCGACGATCGTCTCCCGGTCGGCCAGCTGACCGGACGGCGGCTCGTAGGCGCCGTCGCCGTAGCCGGTGTTGGCCCGCTCCCGCAGCAGGATGCGCCCGTTCCTGGCCAGCAAGAGGATGACGTCGACGACGACCCTGCGACGGTGCGCCACGTCAGCGGTGTCGGCAGGGATCGAGTCCGCGCCCGCTGTGCCCATAGTCTTCGCCTCGCCGCCGCGCCCGCCCCATCCTGGGCCCCACACCCAGGAGAGAGCAACGTACCTCCGGCGCCTTGTGGATCGCCATGTGCACAAGGGATGCGAACCTGTGGAGGAGCGCCAGGAAACGGCGCGGGGGCTGTGGACGCCGGGGCGGCCGCGCCCACGCCGACCGGGCCGGGCGGGGTGTGGATAACCGCGCGCGCATGTGGAAGGCCGGGCTGAAGATTTCCTGGAAATCGGTACGCCGATGAGTTGCCGGCCGCACCCTCGTCTTAGCAGCGGAAGGGAGTAACAGATGACACGGATACGAGTCCTGGCCGGGACGCGCAAGGGCGCGTTCATCCTGACCTCGGACGGGAGCCGCACGAAGTGGGACATCAGCGGCCCGCACTTCGCCGGCTGGGAGATCTACCACCTGAAGGGCTCGCCGGCCGACCCTGACCGGATCTACGCCTCGCAGAACACCGGCTGGTTCGGGCAGCTGATCCAGCGCTCCGACGACGGCGGCGCCACCTGGCAGGCGGTCGGGAACGAGTTGACGTACGCCACCGATCCCGGCACCCACCTCTGGTACGACGGCACCCCGCGGCCGTGGGAGTTCAAGCGGGTCTGGCACCTCGAGCCCTCGCTCGGCGACCCGGACGTGGCGTACGCAGGCGTGGAGGACGCGGGCCTGTTCCGGACCAGCGACGGCGGCGCGACCTGGACGGAGCTGACCGGGCTGCGCACGCACACCTCCGGCCCGGGCTGGCAGCCGGGCGCGGGCGGGCTGTGCCTGCACACGATCATCCTGGACCCGGCGCACGCCGGGCGGATGTTCGCGGCGATCTCCGCGGCGGGAACGTTCCGCAGCGACGATCACGGGGAGACCTGGCGGCCGGTCAACCGCGGCCTGCACGACGAGGGCACCCTGCCCGAGGAGGAGCCCGAGGTCGGCTTCTGCGTGCACCACGTCGAGATGCACCCGTCGCGCCCCGACACGCTGTTCATGCAGAAGCACTGGGACGTGATGCGCAGCGACGACGCGGGCGAGACGTGGCGGGAGATCAGCGGCAACCTGCCCAGCGACTTCGGCTTCCCGATCGGCGTGCACGCGCACGAGCCGGACACCGTATACGTGGTCCCGATCACCAGCGATTCCCTTCATTTTCCGCCGAACGGGCAGTTGCGCGTCTACCGGAGCCGTAGCGGGGGTGATGAATGGGAGCCGCTGACCCGCGGACTCCCGCAGGAGCACTGCTACGTCAACGTGTACCGCGACGCGATGGCCGTCGACTCGCTGCAGGAATGCGGCGTGTACTTCGGCACCACGGGCGGCCAGGTCTACGCGTCTCCGGACGCGGGCGACACCTGGGAGGCCATCGCCCGTGACCTGCCGGCCGTGCTGTCCGTGGAAGTCCAGACGCTGCCGTGACCGCGGTCCGGGTGGTGCTGCCGGCGCACCTGAGGAACCTGGCGCGCGTCCAGGGCGAGGTCACGCTCCACCTCGGGGGCGAGCGTGACCTCGAGGGGGGCCAGCGCGACCTCGAGGTCACGCGCCAGGTGCTGCTCGACGCGCTCGAGGCCGCCTACCCGGTGCTGCGCGGGACGATCCGCGACCACGTGACCGGGAAGCGGCGCGCGTTCGTCCGGTTCTACGCGTGCCAGCAGGACCTGTCGAACGAGCCGGCGGATGCCCCGCTGCCCGCCGCGGTCACCGCCGGCACCGAGCCGTTCCGCATCGTCGGGGCGATGGCCGGCGGCTAGCACGCCGGTGTGGCAGGATGGCGGCGCAGCCACGCCGTCGTGAGGGAGGCCGCCGTGTACGCCAAGGTCCAGGTCGTGTTCGACGCCGCCGAGCCGGAGAAGCTGGCCGAGTTCTGGGGGCTGGCGCTGGGCTACGTGATCGAGCCACCGCCCGAGGGCTTCGAGAGCTGGGAGGTCTTCGCCGCCTCGATCGGGATACCGGAAGAGGAGTACGGCGAGGTGGCCTCGAGGGTCGACCCGGCGGGCGAGGGGCCGCGGCTCTACTTCCAGCGCGTCCCAGAACCCAAGACGGCCAAGAACCGCGTCCACCTCGACGTGCGGGTGGCCGGGCGCGAGGTCCGGGGCGAGGAGCGCAAGCGGCTGGTCAGCGAGCACGTGGAGCGGCTGGTCCAGGCGGGCGCCACCCTGGCCTGGCGGACCGACGACGTCCGCGGCAGCTCCGTCACGCTCTACGACCCGGAGGGCAACGAGTTCTGCGTGGTGTAGGCGTCCAGATCGGCCAGGTAGCGGTCGCGGTCCCTGGTACCCAGCCAGGCGATCTCGAAGGAGTTGCGGGCCAGCCGGGCCAGCTCGGCCACGGTCAGGCTGGCCGCCGTCGCGGCGGCGGCCAGGTTCTGGTTCACGTAGCCGCCGAAGTACGCCGGGTCGTCGGAATTGACGGTGGCCCGCAGCGACCGGTCCAGCATGACCTTGAGCTCGGCCGCCTTCAGGCCGTCTGAGACCCAGCGGTTGGAGATCGGGCACACCGTCAGCCCGATGCCGTCCCCGGCCAGCCTGGCCACGAGCGTCGGGTCCTCCACGCAGTTGACGCCGTGATCGATCCGCTCGACCCCGATGTCGTCCACGCACTGCCAGATGTGGCCGACCGAGTCGGCCTGATCGACGTCGCAGTGCGCGGTCAGCCGGTAGCCCTCGGCGCGGGCCCGGTCGAAGACGCCCTTGAACTTGACCGGGGGGTTGTCCCGCTCGTCGGAGTCCAGGCCCACCCCGACGATCAGGTCCCGGTATCCGAGGGACTGCTCAAGCGTCGCCATCGCGGAGTCCGCGGTCATGTCCCGCAGGAAGCACATGATGAGCTGGGCGCGCAGGCCCAGCTCGGCTTGCGCGTCCGTCCTGGCGCGGTGCAGCCCGTTGATGACGGTACCGAACCCGATCCCTCGGCTGGTGTGCGCCTGCGGGTCGAAGAAGACCTCGGCGTACACCACGTGCTGGGCGCTGGCCGTGCGGAAGTACGCCATGGCCAGGTCGTAGAAGTCCTGCTCCGTCAGGAGCACCGACATGCCCTCGTAGTACGCGGCCAGGAACGACGTCAGGTCACGGAAGGCGTACCCGGCCCGCATCTGTCCGGGGCTCTGGTACCCGAGGCTCACGCCGTTTCGCGCGGCGAGGGCGAACTTGAGCTCGGGTTCCAGGGTGCCCTCGATGTGCAGGTGCAGCTCAGCCTTCGGCATCTGCTCGACGAAGGCCCCGGGATCGGCCGGGCCGCAAGGCCCGGCCGAGGGCGAGGTCACGCGCGCGGGACCTGGGCCGCCTCCTGCCGCACGCTGCGCGCGCCGAGGAGCCAGTAGACCAGCGCGCCGACCACGACGCCGATCGCCCAGCTGAAGTCACCGCCTTGCAGGCCGGGGAAGTGGTTGGATATCGGCCCGGTGTAGGACGGGACCGCGAACGCCGCGTTGATCCACATCAGCGCGGCCACCATGCCGATCACCTGGGCGATGATGGCCGGCCAGTGAATGCCGCCGTTGCGCCAGTACACCCCGTCCCGCGACGACCGCAGCGACAGCGAGTGGTAATCGCGGCCGCGCAGCACGTAGTCCACCATCAAGATGCCGAACCAGGGCGCCAGCCAGACCACGATGTACAGCAGGAACCCGGAGAAGTCGGCGTAGAAGTTCCCGTGGAACAAGATGATCCCGGTGACCACGGCGCATACCACCGTGTCGATGATGACCGCGCCCCACCGCCGGACCGGCAGGCCCAGCGCCTGGAGCGTGACACCGGAGGAGTACATGTCGATGGTGTTGATCGCCAGCAGCTGGAAGATGGCGAAGATCAGGAACGGGGTCACGAACCAGCTCGGGAAGGACTGCGGCACGCCGAGCTGGGCGATGCCGACGGTCTTGGTGGTGATCGTGTAGGCGAACACGCCGAGCAGTTCGAGGATGATCGACGGGATCGCGCCGCCCAGCGTCGCGGACCAGAAGGTCCGGCCGGCGGAGGTACCGCGCGGCAGGTAGCGCGAGTAGTCGTTGCCGTTCTCCGTCCAGCCCAGGCCGCCGGTGGAGATGATGAGCACCAGCGCCGTGGTCCACACCGCGAACGTCACCGGATGCTGGTGGAACGTGGACAGGTGCAGCCGGTTGAAGGTGAACCCGGCCAGGACCGCGAAGAACACGATGAAGATGTAGGCGAGGTAGCGCAGGATCTTGCTGATCGTCGCGTGCCCGAGCAGCGGCAGGACCATCTGCAGCAGGGCGGCGAGGATGATCACGACGATCTTGGCCGGCCCGTCGAGCGTGGTCCCGTGCAGGGAGAACAGCAGGATGATGGTGGCGACGACGAAGTAGATGCCCTCGATTTCGAACCCGACCTGCGTCCCCCAGTTGAACAGGGCCACCAGCCGGTTCCCGTTCTGGCCGAAGGGCGCCCGGCTGACCATGAACGCGGTGGTGCCCGTCTTGGGCCCCTGCAGGCTCGCCCAGCCGAGGAACGCGTAGAACAGGTTGCCGATCAGGATGGCCGCGACCGCCTGCTCCACCGACAGGCCGAAGGTCATGATCAGCGTGCCGTAGAAGAGGAACTCCACGTTGAACACGGCGCCGGACCACAGCCAGAACAGCCCGGACGGCTTCATCTTCCGCTCGTCGTCGGGGATCAGGTCAATACCACGCTGCTCGATCTTGAACGCGGCGTACTCCTGCGGCACCTCCTCCAGGGTTTGCGACCTGCCGTGCCTGCCCGAGACGCTACTCATCCGCCACTCCCGAGTGTTGGTCGATGCGTGCTGTCTGACCCGCTAGCCCACGATCCTGCCTGCCTGGGGTAAACATAGTGTTTCGGTCAGATAATGAACAGACATGTCCGTTGTGATGCTCCTGGGACGCGGAGCCTGAGCATTTTCTTACCAACCGAACACACCATGTAGCAGAGCGCCGGAATCGCCACTAGCATGCCCATTATGCCGGCCTGCACGTGCAGGAGGGTTAACACGCCGCGATCTCAGCTGGGCTTTAGCAGGGGAGGCAGCCGGGCATCGCGTGTAGTCGTGGGCGGCCGTGGACGTGACCACGTGTGGCGCCCGCTCACATCGCCAGGACCAGACGTCGCGTGAGAGGCTGTCAACGTGGTCGCGCAGCAGCGTGCCGGAGCGCCGCCGCATACGGGGATACTCCTGTCCGGGAGCATCCCCCCGCTCACGGATTGGTACTTCCAGCGCCCGGAGACCGGGATCGACCTGGCGTCAGGCCTGTTCCCGGGCCAGACCGTGGTCCTGACCCACGGCGAGCAGACCGCCACGGCGCCCGCCGCCCAGGGCGGAACCGGCAAGACGCAGCTCGCCGTGGACTTCGCGCGGGGGCTGCGGAGTTCCGGCGCGGTCGAGGTCCTCGTCTGGGTCACCGCGACCAGCCGCGAGGCGGTCCTGGTCAGGTTCGCCCAGGCGGCCGGCGCGGTCGGCGCCGGTGATCCGGACGCGGGGACCGAGGCCGCCGCGGCCCGCTTCGTGGCCTGGCTGTCCCACACCGAGCGCCCGTGGGCGCTGGTCCTCGACGACCTGACCGACCCGGCTCACCTGGAGGACCTGTGGCCGGCGGGCCCGGCCGGCCAGGTCGTCATCACGACCCGGGTGCCTGCCGCCGCCCTCGGCCCGGGCGCCGGGCGCGGGCTGCGCGTCGTGCCGGTCGGCGGGTTCAGCCGGCGGGAAGCGCTGGACTACCTCAGCTGGCGGCTCACCGACTACCCCGACCAGCGGATCGAGGCGCTCGACCTGGGCGAGGACCTGGACGGCCTGCCGCTCGGCCTGGCCCAGGCGGTCGCGGTGATGAACGTGAAGGGACTGAGCTGCCGGGAGTACCGCGTGCAGCTCGGCGAGCGGAGCAAGCACATGGCGACCGTGCCGGTGGAAGGCGTATCGGCGCCGATCCTGGCCACCTGGTCGATGGCCGCCGAATGCGCGGACGAGCTCGCGCCCGCCGGGCTGGCCTGGCCGGCCCTCGCGCTCGCCGCCATGTTCGACCCGGACGGGATCCCGGGCGTCGTGCTCACGAGCGCGGCGGCGTGCGGGTACATCGCGGGCCGGCTCTCCGTGGGCGCGGCACCGGACCAGGCGATGGCCAGGGCCGCCATCACGAACCTGGCGCGGGCCGGCCTGGTCAGCATCGATCCCGCGAGCCAGGTCCGTACGGTGCGCTTGCACCCCACCGTCCAGGCGGCGGTACGCGCCTGGATACCGAAGGCCGATTTCGACCGGCTCCAGCTCGCCGCCGCGGACGCGCTGGTCCAGACCTGGCCGGAACCCGACGACGGGCCGCTGGGCGGCGGGGTCCACGGCGGCGCGCCCGGCGAGCAGGCATCGGGCGACGCGACAATGCTTGACCAGGCGTTCGGCGACTGCGCGGCCCACCTGCGCGCGGCCGAGGGCGTGGGCGAGGGGCACGAGAGGGCCGAGAGGGCCGGGCGGGTCGAGAGGGTGCAGCCGGCGGCCGCGCCGGGCGTCATGTGGACGCCTGAAGCCCATCCCGTGCTGTTCCGCGCGGGCCTGAGTCTGGAAAACAGCGGCCTG
This sequence comes from Streptosporangiaceae bacterium, assembly GCA_035505275.1. Lineage (GTDB taxonomy): Bacteria > Actinomycetota > Actinomycetes > Streptosporangiales > Streptosporangiaceae > Palsa-504. The sequence goes on from DATJQX010000124.1 coordinate 27,204, forward strand.
TCCGACGCCACGATCGCGTACTGGCAGGCCATGGTGACCACCTGCACCCGGCTGCTCGGGCCGGCGCACGCCAGCTCGGTGGCGTCCAAGGAGCGGCTCGCCCTGGCCTATGAGTCGGCGGGCCGGTTCGGCGACGCGATCGCCGCCTTCCAGGCCGCGCTGGCCGACCGCGAGCGCAGCCAGGGCCGTGAGCACCCCGACACGATCGGCGCGCGCGGACAGCTCGCCCACGCCTACGCCAGCGCCGGACGGCCCGCCGAGGCCGTCGCGCTCTACGAGCAGATGGTCGCGGACTCTCACCGGCAGCTCGGCCTCGGGCATCCGGTCACCATCAGGGCTCGGTCCGGCCTGGCTCAGGCCTACCGGGAGGCCGGGCGGGGCAAGGATTCGGTGTCCGCCTACGCCAAGCTCGTCGCCGACTCCGAACGGCTGCTCGGCGCGGGCCATCCCGCCACGCTGGCCGCGCGGGAGGACCTGGCCGACGCCTGCCTGGCCAACGGGCAGGCGGGGGACGCGGTGGAGCAGTACCGGCGAGTGCTCGGCACCCTGGAGGCGGCCCGCGGGCGTGATCACCCCGACGTCATCGCGGCCCGGTCCAGCCTGGCCTCCGCGCTGCGCCGGTCGGGGAAGCTGAAGGACGCCATCACCCAGTACGACCGGGTCCTTACCGACCGGGAGCGGGCGCAGGGCGCCGATCACCCGGACACGATCGCGGCGCGCGCCAACCTGGCCTTCGCCTACCGCAGCGCCGGCCAGCTCCGCGAGGCGATCCCCGTCTATGAGCGCACGCTGGAAGACCGGGAGCGCGTGCAGGGCCCTGACCACGCGGACTCCCGCGCCGCGCGCTGCAACCTGGCCGGCGCCTACCAGCAGGCGGGGCGCGTGCCGGACGCGGTACGGCAGTACGAGCGCGCGCTGGCGGACAGCGAGCGCATGCTGGGGCCCGCGGACTCCGAGACGATGACGACCCGGGGCAGCCTGGCCTCGGCCCTGTTCGCGGAGGGCCGCCTGATGGAGGCGATCGCCCTGCTACGGCGGGCCCTGGCCGACGCTGAGCGCACCCTCGGGCCCGATCACCCGATGACGCAGGCCGTGCGCGCCAGCCTGGACACGGCCACCATGACCTGATCCGGGTGACCCGGGACTTATCGCGACATATGTCCGCGCCGCGAAGATCCTGATTATCATGCCATTTGAGCAGCCGCGCGGCGGCTTGTCCGACGCACGCGCTCCGGCCAGCACTTGAGCCCAGGTAAGAGAGGCTGTCAGAGGTGGTCGCGCAGCAAGCCGGAGAGCCGAGGCATTCCCCCATCCTGCTGTCCGGGACCGTGCCCCCGCTCGCGGACTCGTATTACGCGCGCACGGAAACCGGGCCCGACCTGCCCAACGGCCTGCATCCGGGGGAAACCGTCGTCCTCGTGCACGGCGAGGAGACCATCAGCGCCCCGGCCAGCCAGGGCGGCACGGGCAAGACGCAGCTCGCCGTCGAGTTCACCCACGCCATGTGGAACGCCCGGCTGGTGGAGGTCCTGGTCTGGGTCACCGCGACCAACTCCGAGCCGATCGTCACCGGCTTCGCCCAGGCGGCGAACATGGTCGACGCCAGCCACCCCGGCGAGGGCGCCGAGATGGCCGCCGCCCGCTTCGTCGCCTGGCTGGCGCACACCAAGCGCCCGTGGGCGCTGGTCATCGATGACCTGACCGACCCCGCCCACCTGGAGGGTCTGTGGCCGGCGGGCGCGTCGGGCCGGGTCCTGATCACCACCAGGCTGCCGGCCGCGTCCTTCGAGAACCGCGACGTCCGGGTCGTGCCCGTGTCCGGGCTGAGCAGGCGCGAGGCCCTGTCGTACCTCAGCTCCAGGCTGACCGACCATCCCGACCAGCGGATCGAGGCGCTCGACCTCGCCGAGGACCTGGACGGGCTGCCGCTCGCGCTTGCACAGGCCACCGCGGTGATGAACGCCCGGCAGATCGGCTGCCGCGAGTACCGGACGATGCTCGCCGAGCGCCGCAGGCACATGTCCGACGCCGAGGGCGTGTCGGCAGCGGTCCTGGCCACCTGGTCCCTGGGCGCCGAGTGCGCGCACGACCTTCCCCCCGCCGGGCTCGCCTGGCCGACGATCGTGCTGGCCGCGCTCATGGACCAGCACGGCGTGCCAGGCGCCGTGCTGACCAGCCCGGCGGCCTGCAGCTACATCGCGGGCCGGCCGAGCACCGCGGGCGGGGCGGACCAGAATATGGTCCGGGCCGCGATCAACAACCTGGCCGCGGCGGGCCTGGTCACCATCGACCCCGCCAGCGCGGTGCGCACGGTGCAGATGCACGCCAGCGTCCAGGCCGCCGTCCGGGCCTGGCTCCCCCAGCCGGACCTGGAGCAGGCCGTGCTGACCGCGGCGGACGCGCTGCTCGAGACCTGGCCGGAAGGCGACGGCGGGCCGCAGCTTGACCAGGCGCTGCGGGACTGCACCAGCACGCTGCGGGCCAACGACGGCGGCATGCTGTGGAAGTCCGAGGCCCACCCGCTGCTGTTCCGGGCCGGGCTATCGCTGGAAAACAGCAGGCTGTCCGGCGCCGCGATCGAGTACTGGCAGAACATGGCGACCACCAGCACCCGGCTGCTCGGACCGGCGCACGCCAACGCCGTGGTGGCCAGGGACAGGCTCGCCGCCGCCTATGAATCGGCGGGCATGTCGACCGAGGCGATCAACGTCTTCCAGGCCGCGCTCGCCGACCGGGAGCGGAACCAGGGACCCGAGCACCGGGAGACCATCGCGGCCCGCGGCCACCTCGCGCACGCCTACCAGACGGCCGGCCGGCCCGCGGACGCGATCGCCCTGTACGAGCGTACGGTGGCCGACTCCGAGCGGATGCTCGGCGCGGGCCACCCCGTCACGCTCGGCTCGCGCGCCAGCCTCGCGGAGGCCTGTCAGACCGCGGGCATGCTCCGCGAGGCCATCTCCATCTTCGAGCAGCTGCTCGCGGACTCCGAACGCCTGCTCAGCTCGGGCCACCCCACCACGCTGGCCGCGCGCGCTCACCTGGCGGCCGCCTACACGGCGAACGGGCAGGCCAAGGATGCGATCGAGCAGTACGAGCGCGCGCTGGCCGACCAGGAGCGGATGCACGGCCGCGACCACCCGGACGCCATCGCGGCGCGCGCCAGCCTGGCCTCGGCGTACCGGTCCGCGGGCAAGCTCAAGGACGCCGTCGCGCAGTACGAGCGGGTGCTGGCCGACCGGGAGCGGACCAGCGGCGCCGACCACGCGGACACCATCGCGGCGCGCGCCAACCTGGCCTACGCGTACCGCAGCGCGGGGCGGCTCCGCGACGCCATCCCGGCCTACGAGCGCACCCTCGCCGACCGCGAGCGCGTCCAGGGGCGCGATCACCGCGAGACCCTGACCGCGCGATCCAACCTGGCCGCGTGCTATCAGCAGGCCCGGCGGATGACGGACGCGATCCCGCAGTACGAGCGCGCGCTGGCGGACAGCGAGCGGATGCTGGGGGCGGGCGACATCGAGACGCTGACCACCCGGTGCAACCTCGCCTCGGCCTACTACACGGTGGGCCGGCTCTCGGACGTCGTCACGGTGCTCCAGCGCGCCCTGACCGACTGCGAGCGCTACCTCGGACCCGATGACCAGATGACCCAGACCGTGCGCGAGAACCTCGACGCCGCGACCCAGACCTGACGGCGCCCAGCGACACGCTACGGAGCGACACGCCACGGAGCACGGAGGCACACCCATGGCACCCCATACCTATGACTTCGTCATTGCCGGCGGCGGTTCGGCCGGCTGCGCGCTGGCCAACCGGCTGTCCGCGGACCCGGGCGCGCGCGTCCTGGTACTGGAGGCGGGCCGGTCGGACTACGCGTGGGACCCCTACATCCACATGCCCGCCGCGCTCACCTTCCCGATCGGCAACCGCTTCTACGACTGGAAGTACGAAAGCGAGCCCGAGCCAGCGCTCAACGGCCGGCGGATCTACCACGCGCGCGGCAAGGTCCTCGGCGGGTCGAGCAGCATCAACGGGATGATCTTCCAGCGCGGCAACCCGATGGACTACCAGCGGTGGGCCGCCGACCCGGGCATGGGCGACTGGGACTACGCGCACTGCCTGCCCTACTTCAAGCGGATGGAGACGTGCCTGGCCGCCACGGAGTCTGACCAGTACCGCGGCCGGCGCGGGCCGCTCGTGCTCGAGCGCGGCCCGGCCACCAACCCGCTGTTCGGCGCGTTCTTCGCCGCGGTGCAGCAGGCCGGTTACGCGCTCACCGACGACGTCAACGGCTACCGGCAGGAGGGCTTCGGCCCGTTCGACAGGAATATCCACCGTGGCCGCCGGCTGTCCGCCGCGCGCGCTTACCTGCACCCGGTGATGAGCCGGGCCAACCTCACCGTCGCCTGCCGGGCGCTGGTGACCAGGCTGATCTTCGACGGCAAGCGCGCCGTCGGCGTCGAGTTCACCCACCAGGGGCAGCGCAAGCGGGTCAAGGCCGCCGAGATCATCGTGTGCGGCGGGGCGATCAACTCACCGCAGCTGCTCCAGCTGTCCGGCGTCGGCAACGGCACGGAGCTCGCCGAGCTCGGCATCGAGGTCGTCGCCGACCTGCCGGGCGTCGGCGAGAACCTGCAGGATCACCTGGAGGTCTACGTCCAGTACGGCTCCAGGCAGCCGGTCTCCGTCGCGCCGGCGCTCAAGTGGCGCAACCGCCCGATGGTCGGCGCGAAATGGCTGTTCGGGCGGACCGGGCCGGGCGCCACCAACCACTTCGAGGGCGGCGGCTTCGCGTGCAGCAACGACGAGGTGGCGTACCCGAACCTGATGTTCCACTTCCTGCCGATCGCGATCCGGTACGACGGCTCGCAGCCCGCGGGCGGGCACGGCTACCAGGTGCACATCGGCCCGATGTACTCCGACTCGCGCGGCACCGTCAAGATCACCTCGCGCGACCCCGCCGTCCACCCCGCGCTGCGGTTCAACTACGTGTCCACCCCGACCGACCGGCGCGAATGGGTCGAGGCGATCAGGGTCGCCAGGACCATCTTGACCCAGCCGGCCTTCGACGACTTCAACGCGGGCGAGCTGTCGCCGGGGCCCGGCGTCGAGACCGACGAGGAGATCCTGGCCTGGGTGGCCAGGGACGCCGAGACGGCGCTGCACCCGTCGTGCACCGCCAGGATGGGCACCGATCCGATGTCGGTGACCGACCCCGCATCGCTCCGCGTCCACGGCCTCGACGGGCTGCGCGTGGTCGACGCCTCGGTAATGCCGTACGTCACCAACGGCAACATTTATGCCCCGGTCATGATGACGGCGGAAAAGGCCGCCGACCTGATCCTCGGCAATACGCCGTTGCCACCCGAGCCCGTCCCGTTCTACCGGCGGGACCAGGCAGGCGGGAGCAAGGGGTAACACACGGATCGTTCGGCATATAAAGGATCTTTCTTCACGTGGAAACTGGACAGAGGGGCCATCACATCACCATGATCGAGATGCACCTGCGGTGCGCGCGAACAGGATCGAGGCGGGCATGACCACACCAAACGGCATGCAGGCAGGAATGGGGCCGGCGGGCGACCCGCTGCCCGAGGCGATGACGCTGGTCCGGGGCGCGGCCGACGGGGGCCACCGGCTCAAGATCCTCGGCGGCCTCGGGGTGCGCGTGCTGTGCCCCGACTTCCCGCCCCGGCAGCGCGCGGGCCAGGACATCGACTTCGCCTGCATGGGCAAGAACCGGCGCAAGCTGGCCGATCAGCTGGAGAGCCTGGGCTGCGAGCCCGACAAGAGGTTCAACAACCTCAACGGGGACCGGCAGATGTACTTCACCGCCCCGTCCGGGCGGCCCATCGACGTCATGGTGGACCGCCTGTCGATGTGCCACGTCCTAGACTTCCGGTCTTCCTTCGGCTCGGCGTCGCCGACCCTGGACCCCGCTGACCTGCTGCTGTCCAAGCTGCAGATCATCGAGCTGAACGCCAAGGACGCGCACGACATCACCCACCTGCTCTCCGGGGTGCGGGTCGGGCCCGACGGCACCCGGCCGTACATCGACACCGACCGGTTCGGCTCCGTGCTGGCCGGGGACTGGGGCTGGTGGCGCACGGTGACCGGCAGCCTGGCCAAGCTCCCCGGCCTGCTCGCCGAGCAGCCCGGCCTGGCCCCGCCCAACCCGCGGTTCGACCCGCTGACGCAGGCCAAGCAGCTGGCCGAGGTTGCGGAATCGGTGCCGAAGGGAATCAAGTGGAAGACCAGGGCCAGGCTCGGCGACCGGGTCCGCTGGTATGAGCTGCCGGAGGAAGTCGACCACTGATCACGGAACGGGATAAACGAATATAGGAAGGCGCGCGCATTACCATGAAAGTCTTCTTCGCCACGGACATCCACGGATCTGAGATCTGCTGGCGAAAATTCCTGAATTCAGCCGCCTTCTACAAGGCCGACATGGTCATCCTCGGCGGGGACGTCACCGGCAAGGTGATGGTGCCGATCGTGTCCAGCACGCCGGGGCACTGGGAGGTCACCTTCGGCGGGGCGAAGGTGAAGCTGGACACCACCGCCGAGCTGGATGAGATCAAGCGCAAGATCCGCGACCGCGGGTACTACCCGGCCGTGATGTCGCTCGACGAGCTCGATTCCCTGAACGAGGAAGACGGCTCGGTGGACCGCCGGTTCACGCAGGAGATGACCTCAGGCCTGGAGATGTGGCTCGACATGGCCGACAGCAAGCTACGCGGCGGCGAGATCCCCTGCATCCTGAACGGCGGGAACGACGACATCTGGGAGATCGACGACATCATCGAGCGGTCCCCGTCCGTCAGCTTCGCCGAGAGCAAGGTCATCGACCTCGGCGGGTTCTACCTGGCCTCGATGGGCTGGACCAACCCGACCCCGTGGAACACGTTCCGCGAGGCCCCGGAGGACGTGCTGGCCACCAAGATCGACGCGGTGGTCTCCTCGATCCCGGACATGAGCAAGGCGATCTTCAACTTCCACGCCCCGCCGCACGGCACCGGGCTCGACGAGGCGCCAGCGCTGGACGAGAACATGCGGCCGGTGCTCGGCGGCGCGGTGATGAAGCCGGTCGGGTCGACCGCGGTGAAGGAGGCCATCCAGAAGTACCAGCCGCTCCTGTCGGTGCACGGGCACATCCACGAGAGCAAGGGAGTATGCAGGCTCGGCCGGACGCTGACGATGAACCCGGGCAGTTCCTATACCGACGGCGTGCTGCAGGGCGCCGTCATCGACCTGAACGAGAAAAAGGGCAAGGTCGCGCGCTACATCCTGGTCAACGGCTGACGGCTGCGACCAGGGGCGGCGGCCCTAGCCAGCGGTGATGGCAGATCGTGACCTGCCAACTTCTGCGACGCCAGGGTCCAGACATCCCTAAAGCCCTATATTTCTGCTAGAAAATCGCAAACCACCCACAGATGTAATCCCTCGACGGATAACCGGAGGATGCAAATGGCGGCAGGAGCAGTGGGCGAAGAGAGACCGACTCTCTTCCTCCGTAAGGCGACGGGCCTGGTCCGGGGCTGGTCCGTCAGGGACTCGATGATCTACGCCTGCCTGTCCACGAACGTGGTGACGCTGGGCATGATCGCGTGGGCGTCGGACCAGTCATCCTTCCCCAAGGGCCAGCTCATCACCTCGATCGTCATCTCGGGAATCTGGGTCTCGTTCCTCGTCATCGCCTACACCGGGCTGGTGGTCACCATCCCCCGGGCCGGCGGCGACTACGTCTGGCAGAGCCGCATCCTGGGCAGCGGGATCGGCTTCGTGCTGGCCGCCACCGGGTGGTGGTTCATCCTGTGGCTGTGGGCGCCGATCTACGGCGCGGTGCTGAGCGAGGAGTTCTTCCAGCCGATCTTCGCCACGCTCGGCACGCCAAGCCAGGCGGAGTGGTTCGCCAGCCACAACGGGACCTTCGTGGTCACCCTGGCCACGATCGTGCTCGCCGGGGTGCTGGTCTCGATCGGCATGGCGGGCTACGCGCGGGTGCAGAAGTGGTGCTTCTACGGCGGCCTGCTCGGCACCGCGATCATCATCATCCTGCTGCTGATCACCAGCCGGAGCACCTTCATCTCCTCGTTCAACCTGTACGCGGGCAAGATCTTCGGCATCAAGAACGCCTACGCCTTCACCAACTCCGACGCGGTCAAGACCCTCGGGTACACCGCGCCGGCGCTGAGCTTCGGGCCGCTGGGGCCGACCATGCTGCTCGTGCCGATGATGATGTTCTACCTGCTGTGGCCGAACTGGGGCACCACCCTGTACGGCGAGGTCCGCGGGGCCAGCGACTTCCGCCGGGTCTTCAGCGGCATGTTCATCGGCCTGTGGATCACCGTGCTGCTGTCCGTCATCTTCCTGCTGCTGTTCGCCAAGACGTTCGGCTGGGCGTTCTACCAGAACGGCAACGCGGAGTGGATCAGCGCCCTCTACGGCTACCCGGCCAAGGCGGCGCTGCCCATCTTCCCGTACCCGGTGATGCTGGTGGGCTGGCTGGTGCACAACAGCCTGTTCCAGGTCATCCTGCTCCTGCTGATGGGCCTGTGGTTCTTCGGCTGGGTGGGGACGCTGTTCCTGTCCTCGACCAGGGTCATCTTCGCCGCCGCCTTCGACCGCGTGCTCCCTGACCGGGCCGCGGAGGTCTCGGAGAAGCGCCGGGTGCCGTTCTACTCACTGGTGCTGATGCTGCTCCCGGCCGTGGGCCTGGGCGCGCTGTACGCGTACAACACGACGTTCGCCGGCTACACCCTGGACGCCACGCTGGTCATCGCGGTGACCTACCTGGGCAGCGCGATCGCGGTGGTCATCTTGCCGCTGCGCAAGCCGGACCTGTGGTACGCCTCGCCGGCCAGCAAGGTCAAGCTGTTCGGCGTGCCGATCGTGCCGGTGGCGGGCGTCGTCACGATCGCGCTGCTGGTGTACAACCTGTACGAGTGGCTGTCGAACGACCTGTACGGCGTCAACCACGCCGACTCGCTGTACTACATGGGCGGCATGTACGTGCTGGCCATCGTGATCTACGTGATCGCGCGGATCGTCCGCAACCGCCAGGGCATCGACCTCGGCCTGATCAACAAGGAAATCCCGGTCGAATAGCCCAGTTCGTTTATCGTGGGCCGTTACGCGCGTAGCGGCCCACGACTTTCTGGAGCCTTATATGAGCAACGTTGCGGGGCGGACGTTCCTCGTCACGGGGGCCAATACCGGGATCGGGCGAGCCACGGCTCTGGGGCTGGCGCAGCTTGGCGGGCGGGTGTTTATCGCGTGCCGCTCGCTACCGAAGGGGGAAGCGGCAGCGGCTTCCATCCGGGCGTCGACCGGGAACGATTCGGTCTGGGTGCTCGGGCTTGACCTGGCTGACCTCGATTCCGTTCGGTCGTGCGCGGCGGATTTCCTGGCGCGCGGGGAACCGCTGCACGTGCTGGTGAACAACGCGGGCGTGGGCGGCGTGCACGGGGTGACCAGGCAGGGGTACGAGATGATGTTCGGGGTCAATCACCTCGGCCACTTCCTGTTCACGAACGCTCTGCTCGGGCGCCTGATGGAGAGCGTCCCGGCCCGGGTGGTGAACGTGTCGAGCGACTCGCACTACTCGGCTCAGGGCATCGATTTCGGCGCGCTGCGCCGGCCCGCGCGCGGGATCACCGGGATGCGCGAGTACTCGGTCTCCAAGCTGTGCAACGTGCTGTTCACCCAGGAACTCGCGCGCCGCACGGCCGGGACCGGGATCACCACCTACGCGCTGCACCCGGGAACGGTGGCGTCGGACATGTTCCGGCGGATCCCCTGGCCGGTACGCCCGCTCGTGACCCGGCGGCTGCTTCCCGTGACCGAGGGCGCCCGGACGTCGCTGTACTGCGCCGTCTCACCGGATGTGGCTCTTGAGAGCGGGAAGTTTTACGAGAAGTGCGCCGAACGCGCGCCCAGCCCGGTCGCGACCCCGGAACTGGGCCGCGAGCTGTGGGAGCGGAGCGTGGCGTGGACCGCACCCTACCTGGCCGCCGATGAGCCAGGGGCGGCATGATCGTCAGCGGGAGCGGGCAGTAAACCCTCCTAGGCGGTTTTGATCAGTTGGGAAGCTGGGGGCTATGGACCTTCCCGTCAACCCGCCGGTGGCGCCGATGCTGGCCAAGCCGGTGGAGAAGATCCCTCGCGGGGACTACGTGTTCGAGCCGAAGTGGGACGGCTTCCGGTCGGTCGTGTTCCGCGACGGCGACGAGATCGAGATCGGCAGCCGTAACGAGCGCCCGATGACCCGGTACTTCCCAGAGATCGTCGCCGCCGTCCTCGCGTCGCTGCCGCCGCGGTGCGTGATCGACGGGGAGATCGTGGTTCCTGACGCTTCGGGCCAGCGGCTGGACTTCGAGGCCCTGCAGCTGCGGATCCACCCCGCGGCCAGCCGGGTCGGCCTGCTCTCGACCACGACGCCGGCGCACTTCATCGCGTTCGACCTGCTCGCGCTGGATGACCTGGACTATACGTCGGTGGCTTTCGCCGAGCGCCGGGCCGTTCTGGAGGGGGTGCTGGCCACGGTGAGCCCGCCCATCCACCTGACCCCGACGACCACCGACCCGGAGGTGGCCGCCGAGTGGTTCAGCCAGTTCGAGGGCGCGGGCCTGGACGGGCTGATCGCCAAGCCGGCCGGCGGGATGTACGAGCAGGACAAGCGGGTGATGTTCAAGGTCAAGCACGAGCGGACCGCGGACTGCGTGGTGGCCGGGTACCGGGTCCACAAGAGCGGCGCGGACCGTATCGGGTCCCTGCTGCTTGGGCTGTATAAGGACGACGGGAAGCTGGCCAGCGTCGGGGTCGTCGGCGCGTTGGCGATGGAACGGCGGATCGAGCTCTTCCACGAGCTTGCGCCCTTGGTCACCACGTTCGACGATCACCCGTGGAACTGGGGCGAGCACGAGGCCGGCCAGCGCACCCCGCGCGCGGCCATGGCCAGCCGGTGGAACGCGGACAAGGACCTGTCGTTCATCCCGCTGCGCCCGGAGCGCGTGCTCGAGGTCCGGTACGACCACATGGAGGGCCCGCGATTCAGGCACACCGCCCAGTTCGTCCGCTGGCGGCCGGACCGCGAGCCCCGCTCGTGCACGTACGCGCAGCTGGACGAGCCGGTCAGCTACAACCTGGCCGAGATCCTGGGTTCCGGGGGTGCGGACCGTGGCTGAGCCGAAGCTGGTCCTGGACCTTTCCGGCCACGAGGTCGCGATCAGCAATCCGGGCAAGGTGTTCTTCTCGCGGGCCGGGGTCACCAAGCTGGACATGGTGCGTTACTACCTGGCCGTTGCCCCGGGAGCGCTCGCCGGGGTGGGCGACCGGCCGATGGCGCTGAAGCGGTTCGTGAACGGGGCGGAGAGCGAGGCGTTCTTCCAGAAGCGGGCCCCGGACAAGCGGCCGGACTGGATCGAGACCGTCGAACTGCGCTTCCCGTCCGGCCGGACCGCGGACGAGGTGGTGGTCAGCGACGAGGCCGCGCTGGCGTGGGTGATCAACCTCGGCTGCATCGACCTGAACCCGCACCCGGTGCGCGC
>DATJQX010000125.1:0-25256 GCA_035505275.1 Streptosporangiaceae bacterium
GCCGTTCAGGCCCTTGCCGAGCAGGTGCCGGCGCAGGAAGGACGCGACGCCGCTGGGTCCGGAGACGATCTGGATGACGGTGGCCAGGATCTGGTGCTCGAGCATGGCCAGCACCTCGGCCGGCATCCCGGCACCCTGCCCGCCAGCCCGGCGATACTGGCGCCGGGCCCGGCCGGTCCTGCCTGCCCGGCGTCGGTGACTGCCGGGGTGCCCGCGTTGTCGTCGGCGTCTGCGCCGCCGCGGGCGTGGCTGCGGGCCCGGTCGTACAGCACGCACAGGCCGATCAGCTGCTCGACCGCGCCGGGATCAAGGTCACCGAGCACGACCGGGATGATCATCGCGTCGCACGCCGCGGCGCGGGCGGCGTCGCCGTCCAGCCAGGCCCCGCCGTCGCCGGGGCCTACTGAGGCGGCGGCGCGGTGGGCGGCCCACCGGGCCCGGTACTCGGTGATCCACCGGTCTTGCAGGACCGAGTCCTGGTCCATCTGCCGCAGGTCGGGGAACCCGATGTGGACCAGCGCCTTGGTCGGCTGCCCGGCCCGGGCCGGCAGCAGGGCAGAGGCCAGCAGCCGGCGCATCGCCTCGGCGAGCGCATCATGGTAGCGCTGCGGCTTGGTGCGCAGGTCCCCGCCGGGCAGCGGGGCAGACAGCGCGTCCAGCACCGCGGTCACCAGCGCCGCGCATTCGGGGGTCAGGTCGCCGTGGATGACCCCGGCGCCGTCCATCGTGGTCTGCACCGACAGCCCCCGGTCCAGGCCCGGATCCGGGTCATCACCGGGCCCAGCGGTCCGGGACCGGATCTCGGCGTAGATCGCCGCCAGCGCCTGCTCATTCGCCCCCGCCTGGGCCGCCGCGATCAGGATTTCCTCGGCCTGGGCGCGGAACTCCGCCGGGATGTGCCGGGTCCAGCTGGCCAGCCGCACCGCCAGCGACCTGGTGACCGCCTTGCCGCGCAGCCCGGCCCTAACCACCTTGTGGTCCCGCGCCAGCGCCCGCAACGCCAGGTAATGCGCGGCCTGCCCTCGGGTCACCCGCATCACGTGCACTGCCCAGGCCCGCAGCGTCCGCTGCCCGTCAGCCAGGTGCCCGTCCTTGGCGTCGAACGCCAGCAGCATCTCCCCGTGCGCGGCCGCCAGCACCGAATCCAGCCGTTCCATCTCGACCAGCAGTTCGCCCAGCACCGCGGCCGGCAGATCCGCCATGTCGGGTATCGGCCACGAACTCCGCCAGCCGCTCCATCTCGCTCAGCGCCTCCGCCGCGCTGGTCGGCACCGTCCCCGTGCACATCTGTTGTCTCACCTCCCCGAGGCACTCTCTAGACAATATGTGTTACTGTCTTATGATCCTTCCGGTCATCTTCGGCATTGTTTTCTAGTCCTAGACTAACAGCTGCCCCTGACATTTCCGGGCCGACTACACCGGAGCACTCGATAATCATTCCGAGCTCTTTGATGGCCACGCCCACAGGCCGCGAACGATTCCGCGCGCGTGCTAACCCCCAGGTGCCTCATCAGGGCCGTAGCCATCGCCCAGCATGGACAAGCCGACGGGCGGTACGAACGGTTTCAGGCCTCATGCGGACCGGTAGCGAATAGACGCGTCTACGACTCGCCCAAGGCAACCACGCGCCACCGTAGCTTCCATGGCCAAACGGCCGCCGGCCCGAACGGCAGCAAGGTCGGAGCACCCAATCCATCGGAGCCCCATGTTCCGGACGCAAAATCTCCCGATATCGGGGACAAACAGAAAGGAACCGCACGGCGAATGGCCGAACATAGCAGGCCCGCCCGGCTTACGACACCACGCGACATTGCCGGTAAGGGACCCGCAGAAAAACGCCGCTAGAGGACGCTATGAAGCATTGATGACACGCCGTGTGACCTGGACATCTGTTACGTGAGGCCACCAAAGGGGGAGCATTAGCGCTGTGCAGACCAATCCTGGAAAGGAAGGCCACGCCAATGCTCCCGGAGCCGACCCTACCAAAGCCGGCGGCTGCCGCTCCGGCCCTGCCGCAGCAGCTGGTGATGACCCCGCTGTTCTGCGTGCCGGACAGCGATGAGCCCGATGTGGCCCCGCCACCAGGGCGCCGGGCCGACCGCCCTCCCGGGCGCCCGGGTCGGCGCAGCAACTCGCGCGTCCCCGCGGGCCGCGCCGTCCGCGGGGGCCTGACCCAGGAATCCGGACCACGTAAGGACCCGGTGGACCTGCTGACCGTCACGGCGCAGCGGCTCCGTCAGGCGCTGGGACGCAGTTTCCTCCGCTACGGCATCACCGGGGATCTGGAGGCCGCCGTCCACGCGGCCATGAACGTCGTCGAGCCGGTGCTCGAAGCGCGGGACACCGAGATCCTGCGGCTGCGCAGGCTTGTGTCCCCGAGGATCTCCCGCAGGTAACCAGGGCCTGAAGGTAACCAGGGCCTGAAGGTAACCAAAGCCCGCACGTAACCAGAGCCGACGGGTGACCCAAAAGCTTCGTCGGGTCACGGCCCGGACTCCGCCAGGTGCATCCGGATCACCGAGTCCATGTCCGGGTCAGGAGTAAGGCCCAGCCGCGCTGCCCGCTCGCCCCGGATCCTTGCGGGCCAGGTCGCGAACATCCGGGCCACCACCGGGTCGGGGATCCAGTCGATCAGCGACGTGACCTCCGGGCCCGCTGTCCGCTCCAGCGCGGCGACCATATCGGCCACGGATACGGTGAGCGCGGGCATGTTCACCGCGGTCCGCCCACCCCAGGCCTTGCCGGACGACATGGCGGCGCACAGCAACGCGCCGACGGCCTTGGCCGGCGAAGCGATGGCCACCTCGGTGCCGGGATCGACCGGGCAGGTCGCCCGCAGTCCAGCCAGCGGTTCCCTGATGATGCCCGACAGGAAGCCGGACGCCGCGGCGTTGGGCCGTCCCGGGCGCACGCAGACGGTCATGAGGCGCATGGCCCGCCCGTCCAGGAATCCCTTCCGGGTGTAGTCGGCCAGGAGCTGCTCGCACATGAACTTCTGCGTGCCGTAGCTGGTCTGCGGGGTGGGCAGGGTGAAATCCTCGATCACCGCAGGCAACGGGTGCTCCGCCGAGCCCCCGAATACCGCGACCGAACTGGAGAACACCACGACCGGTACCGTCCCCAGCGCGCGGCAGGACGCGAGCAGCGACTCGGTGGCGCGCAGGTTCGCCCGCAGGCCCAGATCGAAGTCAGCCTCGCATTCCCCGCTCACCGCGGCGGCCAGGTGGAAAACCACCGCGGCGCCCGAGAGCAGATCCCGCCCAGCCGCAACGGGTTCGCATAGCGAGGCCAGGTCACCGCGGACCATCGTCACCCGCGCATCGCCGGCCAGATCCGGCGGGGCAGGTGCGCTGTCGATGAGCGTCAAACGGGACAGCGGCCGCGGCCCGGCGTCGGCGAGGTCCAGCGAGCCCGCCGCCAGCAGTTCCCTGGCCAGCCGCGAGCCGAGGAAGCCGGCCCCGCCGGTGATCACCACGTTCATGCGGCCTCAGACTGCCACGAGCAGCACCCGACTGGCCAGAGCCCCGCACCGCACGCCCGCGCGCCCGCGCCCCGCGCGCAACAAGACAGCTTGAGCTCTCTTACCACGCAAGAAACTCGCGATGGCGGAGAATAGCCATTGCCGTGAAGGGAGGTGGGCATGGAACCGGGGCAACCAGGGCCAGGGCCGGTTTGGCGGCCGCTGAAACGCCAGGACAGCCACGTGGCCGAGCAGATGGTCGAGCGCGCGGCCGAGATGGCCAGGGATTCGCACGCGCGGACCCGGCACGCGGCGGTCCTGATGCGAGACGAGAGCCTGCTCGCGTGGGGAACCAACGGGGTGCCGTTCCCCGGCGAGGACCATTGCCACTGCAAGTTCGCCGAATACGGCCACCACGACCAGTGCCGGACCCACGCGGAGCAGCGGGCGATCACGCTGGCTCGCGAAGGCGACGGCTGGCGGATGCTGCAGGGGTCGAAGCTCATATACGTACGCCTCGGAGCGGACGACTCGCTGCGGCTCGAGGAGCCCCATTTCTGCGCCCGCTGCAGCCGCCTGGCCCTGTCCCTGGGCGTGGCGGAGTGGATCTTCGCCATGTCGGAGGGGCTGGTCGCCTACTCCTCAGCCGACTACGACCAGATCGCTACCCTCAGGTGGTAGCGGCAGCGGAGCCTTCGCGGCCAGGTCACCGAGCCGGACGGTGCCCGGGACCACCACGCGCGCGTTCATCCCGCGGAGCCGCAGCCGCCGGCCGACCCGGGAGTTGACGAAGCGCATCGCCTCGCCGCCGAACCGCTCGACGAACTTCGCGCAGCCCGTGTGCGGGGCCTCGCTGACCCGCAGCACGGCCTGGCCCACCGCGAGCAGGCTCCCGGCCGGCAGGTTGTCGACGCTGATGTCCAGGTCGACGTAGAGCTGATCCCCGCATAGCGCCATCCGCTCGGTCCCGCCCGCGACAAGCTCCGCCACGCGCGCGTTCATCACGGTGATCTGCTTGTCCGGGTCCGCCGAACCATCCGGCGTCCTCGAACTGCCGCGGGCCAGCCAGTTATCCCCGGCCAGCCCGGTACCCTGGTCCAGCATGGCCTCGCCCGGCAGGTCTCGCTCACCCACATCAGGCCGCCGAACGATCAGTACGAGCCGTCCGCCGTCCGGCGGCGCGTCACGGATCCTGTCAAGCCCGGCCATCAGGTGCTCGCGCGATAGATGCTCCACGGTCCGATTCTCTCAAACGGGCAGAATCCCCGGCAGGCCGGCCGACGGCGCGCGTAATACCGAGCTGGGTGTTACCCATGAGGCTAGGTACCACGGCCACACCGCCTCCACCGCCACGGCTCAAACACTCGCCGACCAGCCGGTGAACGCCGCGTCAGCTGGCCCGGCGGTATGCGCGGACCGCTAGGGGCACGAACACCAGGAAGATCCCCGCCAGCCAGATGAGGCTCTTCAACAGGTTAGTCTCGACCGGGCCGCCGATGGCCAGCGCGCGCATCGTGTCGATTACGTTGGTGACCGGCTGGTTCTTGGCGAAGGCCTGCAGCCAGCCCGGCATGGTCGAGATCGGCACGAACGCGGAGCTGAGGAACGTCAGCGGGAAGACCCAGATCAGCCCGAACGCCTGGACGGTCTCCTCGTCGCCGATGGCCAGGCCGGTCCAGGCGCTGATGCAGCAGATCGCCAGGCCGAACACGGTGGCGAGCACGACCATTTCCACGGCCGGAAGGGCGCCGTTGGAGAACCGGAACCCGACCGCGTAGCCCACCGCGATGAGCACGCAGATCGTGATGAACATCCGCAAGGTGTCGGCGACCAGTCGCCCGGCCAGCACCGCCGACCGGGCCATCGGCATCGACCGCAGCCGGTCGATCACGCCCTTCTTCAGCTCCTGCGCCAGCGCGATCGCGGTCGCGAACGAGGCGAACCCTGCGGTCTGGCCGATGATCCCCGGCATCAGGAAGTCGACGTAGCCGCCCTGGTTTCCGACGTGGATCGCACCGCCGAACACGTAACGGAACAGCAGCACGAAGATCACCGGCTGGAACAGCGTGAACATCAGGTAGGCAGGAATCCGCATCCACACGATCAGGTTGCGCCGGGTGATGGTGAGCGTGTCGGTCACCACCCAGCCCGCCCTGACGCGCAGGCTCGGGGTGTCGGCGATGCGGGCGGCAGCCGCAGCCGCGGTCACGACGCCGCCCGCACGGCGTCGGCGCGGTCAGGCCGTCCGGCTCGCCCGCCCCGGCGGCGGCGCCTTCGACCGCCCGGCTGGTCCTCCTCCTCGGCGGCGTGCCCCGTCAGGGTCAGGAAGACGTCATCGAGCGAGGGCCGGCGCAACGCCAGGCCGCGCGTCACGACGCCCGCGCCGTCCAGGATGCGCACCGCGTCGACCAGCGCGTCAGACCCGCGGCCGCCGACGCCGATGCTGACCACCCCGGTCTCCGCGTCAGCGTACGGCGCGCCCTCGCCGATCACGCCGATCGCCGCGACGGCATCGGCGATCCGCCCCCGGTCCGGCACCGTGAACTCCACCACGTCGCCGCCCGCCCTGCTCTTCAGCTCCTCGGCCGTGCCCGCGGCGATGACGAGGCCGTGGTCGACGACGACGATCTGATCCGCTAGCTCGTCGGCCTCGTCCAGGTACTGGGTGGTGAGCAGGATCGTGGTCCCGTCGGCC
Source organism: Streptosporangiaceae bacterium (assembly GCA_035505275.1). GTDB lineage: Bacteria > Actinomycetota > Actinomycetes > Streptosporangiales > Streptosporangiaceae > Palsa-504. The sequence goes on from DATJQX010000125.1 coordinate 6,156, forward strand.
ACCAGGGACCGGATGATGTCCCACATGCCCAGCCTCGACCTCGGGTCCAGTCCGGTCGTCGGCTCGTCGAGGAACAGCACGCGCGGCTGGCCGACCAGGCTCGCGGCCAGGTCCAGGCGCCGCTGCATGCCGCCCGAGTAGGTCTTGGCCGGCCGCTCGGCCGCCTCGAGCAGGCCGAACTGGTCGAGCAGCTCGACGGCCCGGCTGCGCGCCAGCGGCCAGCGTAGGTGGTACAGCCGCCCGACGAGCTCCAGGTTCTCCCGCCCGGTCAGCTCCTCCTGGATGGCGGCCGACTGCCCGGCCAGCCCGATTGACCGGCGGACGGCGGCCGCCTGACGGACCACGTCGTAGCCGTCGACCACGGCCCGTCCGCCGTCAGGGAGCAGCAGGGTGGTCAGGATCCGGACCGCGGTCGTCTTCCCCGCGCCGTTGGGACCAAGCAGGCCCACCACCGTGCCGCGCGGCACCGACAGGTCGATGCCGCGCAGCGCCTGAACCGTTCCGAACGATTTGGTCAGCCCTTCGACCAGGATCGCCGCGTCCCCGTTGCCCCGTGTCATGTTTTCCTCCGTGCGGGCACCACTGAGCGTTCGGCTAAAAAGTACATTCACCACCCTGGTACGGCAGAATCTCCGCCAGGAGCGGAACCCATCGGAGGAAACGCGCATGCTGCCGGTTGCCGAGCTGCACATTCACATCGAGGGCACGCTCGAGCCCGAGCTGCTGGTCACCCTGGCGGCCCGCAACGGCATCGCCCTGCCGACCACGGACGTCGGCGAGCTGCGGGCCAGGTACAAGTTCGACAACCTGCAGTCCTTCCTCGACCTGCACTACTCGAACCTGCGCGTGCTGAAGCGCGAGCCGGATTTCTACGACCTGGCCAGCGCGTACCTGGCCCGCGCGGCGGCCGCCGGGGTGCGCCGCGCCGAGCTGTTCTTCGACCCGCAGACCCACGTGGCGCACGGGGTGCCGCTGGCCGAGGTATTCCGCGGGCTGACCGCCGCCCTGGCCGACGGCGAGCGGGAGTACGGCGTCTCCTCCGGCCTGATCCTGTGCTTCCTGCGGGACCTCGGGGCCGGCCCGGCCGAGGAGGTGCTGCGGGCCGCGCTCCCCTACCGTGACCAGTTCATCGGCGTCGGGCTCGACTCCACCGAGATCGGCTACCCGCCCGTGCTGTTCGAGCGGGCGTACCAGATGGCCGCCGCCGAGGGGCTGGGGCTTGTCGCGCACGCGGGGGAGGAGGGCGGCCCCGACTACGTGCGCGAGGCGATCGACATCCTCGGTGTCCAGCGCGTCGACCACGGGGTGCGGTCGATGGAGGACCCGGCGCTGGTCGCCGAACTGCGGGACCGGCAGGTGGCGCTCACCGTGTGCCCGCTGTCCAACGTCGCGCTGCGCGTGGTGGACGTGCTCGGCGACCACGTGCTGCCCGGCATGCTGGACGCGGGCCTGCTCGCGATGGTGAACAGCGACGACCCGGCCTACTTCGGCGGGTACGTGGACGACAACCTGGCTGCGGTGCGGGAGGCGTTCGGCTGGGGAGACGGAGAGCTCGCGCGACTGGCAAGGAACTCCTTCGACGCGTGCTTCGCGCCCGACACCGACAAGCGGCGCTGGCGGGCCGAGGTGGACGCCTGGGCGGCGGGCCGAAGCTAGCCGTTGAGCGCGTCGAGGAACTTGGCCACGATCGGGCCGCAAGTGGGGCCGCCGTTCCCGGTCGAGTCGACGACCAGCGCCGCGAACGCGATCTTGCCGTTGAAGCCCATCAGCCAGGCGTCGATCTTGAGCGGGTTGGTCGTCCCGTACTCGGCGGTCCCGGTCTTGGCGTAGGTGCCGGGCGGCAGGCCCTGCCCCGCCGCGGTTCCGCTCGCCACGACGGACGCCATCATCTCGTGCAGGTCGCTGACGACCGACTGGGGCAGCTGGCTGGTGCCCGCGGTCTCGTCGGGCGCGCCGTCGACCAGCTGCGGTGCGCGCACGGTCCCGGTGTCGACGGCCGCGGCGACCATCGCCATGCCCAGCGGTGACAGCAGGACCCGCCCCTGCCCGATCGAGGTGGCGGCCAGGTCCGCCTCGTCGGTCGGCTGCGGGACAGAGCCCGCGACCGCGGTCAGCCCGATCTCGGGCGTCCTGGCCAGCCCGTACGTAGCCGCGGCCGCCGGGAGGTCCTGCGCCGACAGGTTGTGCGTGGCTAGCTGGATGAACGCGGTGTTGCACGACTCGGTGAACGCCTGGAGCAGGTTACTGACCGGCGCCTCGCCTTCGGCGTTGTGGAAGACCTCGCCGTCCACGGTGGCGGTGAGCGGACAGCTCGCCGGCGACTGCGGGCTGAGCCCGTGGTCGATCAGCGCGGTGGACGTGATCACCTTGAACGTCGAGCCGGGCGGGAATTCGCCGTCGATGGCGTAGTCGAGGCCGCCCGAGTTGACCGAGACCGCGGCGAGCACCCCCCCGGTGGCGGCGTTCACCGCGACGAGCGCGGCCGTCTTCTGCTCACCAGCCAGGGCCGCCTCCGCGGCTTCCTGCACGGTCGGGTCGATCGTGGTGCGGACCGGCGTTCCCGGACGTGACGGCAGGGTGGCGACCGTGGCAACGCTGTCGCCGTTGGGACGGACGACGAAGACCGTGGCTCCCGGGGTGCCCGCGAGCTGCCGTTCCGCCGCGCCCTCCAGGCCGGTCTGGCCGACAATGCTCTCCGCGTTGTACGGCGCGCCGAGCTGGCCGAGTTCCTGGGCGGTGATCGGCCCGACGGTGCCGACGATCCCGGCGGACAGGCCCGGCGTGACGGCGCTGAGCGCGGTGCCCGCCTGGAACACGGTGCCGGGAATGGGGTAGATGGTCGGCGCGAGCTGGTCATAGCGGGCCTTGGACACCGTGAAGACCGGCTCGAAGTAGGTCGGGTGAACCTTCGCGGCGGCGATCGCGTCACTGGCTTCCGCGGTGGTGGCGCCCGCGGCGACGAGCGCGGCCTGGACCGTCGCGGCGTCCTTGATCCGCTGCCCCTCCACGCCGATCGTCACGACCTGGCCCTGCGTGGTCAGCGGGACGCCCCCCGCGCCGAGGATCGCGGCGCGGGCCGGCCAGGAGGTCCGCAGCGACAGCTCATCCCCCTGGCGCAGCTGCGGCGCGATCGTCGCCGGTGACCAGTTGACCAGCCATTTCCCCTGCGTCTGCACCAGGTGCAGCGTCGAAGGGATGCTGACCGTGCCCAGCCCGGCCAGCGCGAGCCGCTCGGTGAACGGCTCGGTCGCCGTCGATCCCGACTGCGTCAGCTTGCCGCCGGTGAAGCTGGCCTGGCGGACGGCCAGGTTGGTGAACGCGGCCTTGTTCACCGAGGTGAAATCGGCCGGCGGGTTGTCGGCGAGCTGACTCATCGCGGCCCAGTTCTGGGCGGCCCAGTCGGCCAGGTAGGCGCTGGCGGTCGACCCCGGCGTAGGTCCCGAGCTGCAGGAACTCAGCGCCGCCGCGAGTAGCGCCGCGCTGACCGCCGCGGCCGTCCGCGACCTGCGCCGCGGTGCGAACAAGCCCAGGCTCATGTCGAGTTAGGTTACGCAACTCCGGCGGCCGGCCGGCGCCGTATGCGGCTTTCTGCGCTACTCGACGACATGGATCCGGAGAATGTGGCGCTCGGGCAGGCAGACCACGACGAGGAGCCTGAATCACTAGTCGGCCAGAACCTCGGCGTAATGTCGGTGGCCTCCGCTATGGTCCGGGCCATGCTGATGCTGCACACGTCAGACTGGCATCTCGGGCGGTCGCTGCACCGGGCCGACCTCCGCGCGGCGCAGGCCGCGTTCCTCGATCACCTGGTGGACACGGTGCGTTCGGAGCACGTGGACGTGGTGCTGGTCGCCGGGGACATCTACGACCGAGCGGTGCCGCCGGTGGACGCGGTCGAACTGTGCGAGGACGCCCTGCTGCGCCTGCACGCAACCGGCGCCGCGATCGTGCTGATCAGCGGCAACCACGACTCCGCGCGCCGGCTCGGGTTCGGCAGCGGGCTGCTTTCCCACGCGGGCGTGTACGTGCGGACCCGCGCCAGCGCCCTGGCCGAGCCGGTCATGCTGGCGGACCGTCACGGTCCCGTCGCCGTCTACGCCGTGCCGTACCTGGAACCGGACGCCGTCCGCGGCGAGCTGCCCGGATCCTGCCCGGACCAGGACGCGCGCGGGCACGCCGGGATCCTCGGGCACGCGGTCCGCCGCATCCGGGCCGACGCAGACGCCCGCGGCGTGCGCCGGCGGGTGGTCATGGCGCACGGGTGGGTCACCGGCGGGGCGCCCAGCGACTCCGAGCGCGACATCACGGTCGGCGGCGTGGGCCAGGTGCCCGCCGGGTTGTTCGACGGGTTCGGCTACGCGGCGCTCGGGCACCTGCACGGGCAGCAGACGATCGCCGGGCACGTGCGCTACAGCGGCTCGCCGCTGCCCTATTCGTTCTCCGAGGCCGCCCACCGCAAGGGCAGCTGGCTGGTCGAGCTGGGCGGTGAGGGAACGGTGCACGCCGAGCGGGTGCCCGCGCCCACGTACCGCAAGCTGAGCGTGCTCCGCGGGCGGCTCGCGGACCTGCTCGGCTCGGCCGCCCACGCCGGGCACGAAGACGACTTCCTGTCCGTCACCCTGACCGACCCGAGCCGTCCGGAGGGTGCGATGGACGCGCTGCGAGCGAGGTTCCCGCATATTCTCGTGCTCGCGCTCGAGCCGGAAGGCGCGGTATCCGACGGCCGCGCGTACCGGGCCAGGATCGCCGGGCGAGACGACGAGTCGATCGCGGCCGAGTTCGTCCGGCACGTCAGGGACGCCCCGGCCACCGAGGGCGAGCGCCGGCTGCTGGCCGGCGCGTTCGAGGCCGTCCTGCGGACCCAGGCCGAAGAGGCGGAAAGGATGGAAGAACCGCTAGACGTCCACGATCTGGACGAGATGGAAGCGTCGGAAGAGGTCGCCTGATGCGCCCGCACCGGCTGTGCGTGACGGCGTTCGGTGCCTTCGGCGGGACGGTCGAGGTCAGCTTCGATGACCTGGGTTCCCACGGGCTCTTCCTGCTGCACGGCGAGACCGGCGCGGGCAAGACCACGCTGCTCGACGCCATCGGCTTCGCCCTGTACGGCCGGGTCCCCGGTGAGCGCGGCAAGGCCAGGCGGCTGCGTTCGGACCACGCGCCGACGGGCACCAGGACCGAGGTACAGCTGGAGGCGACCATCGGCGGCCGGCGGATGCGGATCACCCGCAGGCCCGAGCAGGCCCGCCCGAAGCTGCGGGGCGGCGGGGCCACGACCGAGCCTGCGAAGGTCCTCCTCGAGGAGGCGTCCGGCGGGTCCTGGCGCGCGGTCTCCACCCGGGCGGGCGAGGCGGACCAGGAGATCAGGGACCTGATGGGCATGTCCGCCGACCAGTTCTTCCAGGTCGTGCTCCTGCCGCAGGGAAAGTTCGCGGACTTCCTGCACGCCGACGCCGGCGACCGGGCCAAGCTGCTTGAGAAGCTGTTCGGTACCGACCGGTTCGGCGCGGTCGAGGAGTGGCTCGCCGACCGGCGCCGGACGACGTCGCGCGACGTAGCCGAGGCTGAGGGCGTGATCAGGGAGCTGGTCGCGCGCATCGCCCAGGCGGCCGACTCCGTGGTCGGCGGTGACAGCCCCGGCCCAGGTCCCGACGGCCGCCAGGACCAGGTGCCGGCCCCGCGTCCTGGCGAGCCCGTGTTGCCCGACCCGGCCTGGGCCTCGCAACTGGCCGAGACCGCCGCGGCCGAAGCGGCCGGCTGCGCCGCCCGGGTCCACGGTCACCGCGCCGAACTGGACCAGGCCCAGGACCGCCAGCGCGCCGCAGAACGCCTGGCCGACCGCCAGCGCCGCCGCACCGACGCGCTCCGCACGCGTGACCAGATCGACCAGGACGCGCCCGGCATCGAGGAGCTCCGGGGCGAACTCGGCGCGGCCCTGCGCGGCGCCGAGGTGACCCCCGCGCTCGACCAGGCCGAGCGGACCGCCCAGGCGCTCGCCGACGCTCGCGAGGCCGAAACGCGGGCCCGCGCCGCCGTGGCCCTCCTACCGGACGCCAGCTCGCAGGCCACCTCCGCCGAACTGCGCGCCGAGGCCGAGCAGCACGTCACCAGGTCAGGCCTCCTGGAAGGCCTGCGTTCCCTCAGTGACCAGGCGGCCGGCGAGGACGAAGCTGCGGCCCGCGCCCGGGCCGCCGCGACCGCGCTGGCCGGGCGGATCGGCACCGCCGAGCGTGCCGCCAGCGCCCTGCGGGACCAGCGCCCTGAGCTTAGCCTCCGGCGCGACCAAGCCCGCGAGGCTGCCGAACGGCTGCCCAGCGTCCAGGCCGAAGCCGACCGCCACGCACGGGCCGCGGCCGACATGGCCGCGTTGCTCCAAGCACGAGCCGACAAGGCCGACCAGTCGCAGGCCTACATCGCCGCGAAACTCGACCACGTGGGCCTGATGAACGAAGCGGCGCGGCTGCGGAGAGCACGCATCGACGGCATGCGCGCCGAGCTCGCGGCCGCACTGGTCGACGGCACGCCGTGCCCCGTCTGCGGCTCGCTCGACCACCCGGAGCTGTGCGAGCTCCAGGGCGAGCGCGTGACCCGCGAGGAGGAAGAGGCCGCCGACGCCGAGGCCGCCGTCGCCGGAGAACGGGCGGAGACGATCGGGGCCAGGCTGGGTGCCGCCGTCGAGCGCGTCACCGACCTGTCCGCCAGGCTCGAAGGCGCGGGCTTCACGGTCCCCGCGGACCTCCTCGCCACGGAAGCCGAAGCCACCTTGCTCAGCGCCACCGCCGAGCAACTGGCGGCCGATGCGGCCGGCCTGGCGGCCATCCGGCCGCCCGACGCGCAAGCCGCGCTGGAAGCCCTCGACCGGGACATCGACGCGGCAGACGAACACCTCGCCGAGCTCACCGAGCAGCACAAGTCCGAAGTGCGCCAGGCCGCGGAGGCCGACCGGCGGGCGGCGAGGTGCCGCGAGTCGCTGGCCGCCCAGCTCGGCGGCGCCCCTGACCTAGACCGCGCGCTGGCCCGCGAACGCGCCGCGGCCCAGGCGCTGACCGCCACCGCCGAGGCCGCCGAGGCCGCCGAACGGGCCGAGGCCGACGCCGCCCTCGCCGCCGACCTGGCCGCCAGGGCCGTCACGCAGGCGAGCTTCGCGGACCTCGATGACGCCAGGCGCGCGCGCCGGCCGGCCGAGTGGCGGGCGGCCGCGGACCGCCGCATCCGCGACCACGAGGCCAGGGCGAAGGCCGTCACCGAACTGCTCGCCGATCCCGACCTGGACGTACCCCTCGACCCGCCCGCCGACGTGTCCGGTGCGGCGGGCGAGGTGGCGGCGGCGCGCGAGGCGCACGACGACGCGGTCGCCGCGCACGAGCTTGCCCGGCACCGGGCCGAGCAACTCGCCGCCCTCGCTCCCCACCTGACTGAGCAACTCGACGGGGTGCGCCCCCTGGTCGCCAGAGCCGTCGAGGCCAAGGCCCTCGCCGACCTCGCGGCCGGGCAGGGCGCGAACGCGCTGCGGATGACCCTGTCCTCCTTCGTGCTCGCGGCCCGGCTTGAGGAGGTCGCCGCGGCGGCCAGCCAGCGGCTGCTCCGGATGACCTCGGGCCGCTACTGCCTGGTGCACACCGACGCCCGCCGGGGCGCGGGGCGCTCCGGGCTTGGCCTGCTGGCCCAGGACGCCTGGACCGGCGTGGACCGCGACACGAGCACGCTGTCCGGCGGCGAGACATTCCTGGCCAGCCTGGCCCTGGCCCTCGGCCTGGCCGACGTCGTCACCGCCGAGGCGGGCGGCACCCGGATCGAGGCGCTCTTCGTCGACGAGGGCTTCGGCAGCCTGGACGAGGACACCCTGGAAGAGGTCATGACCGTGCTGGACGGCCTGCGCGAGGGAGGCCGGATGGTTGGCATCGTCAGCCATGTCCCCGAACTGCGGCAGCGTATCCCCGCCCAGGTCCGCGTGCACAAGGGCCATCGCGGCAGTCATCTGACCGTCCGCACCCCCGCTGCTTGAAATCCGTAATAAACGGATTATGCCGGACAAGACGCTCATGCGGTCCATTTCCTCCACAAGGCCGTTAATAACGATACGATGAACCTCGGGTCTCATCCAGGCCCCGAGGCGCCGCGAAAAGAGGCACCCCACCCTCGTCAGGGGACGGGCTCGCGGTTTACGATCGGAAACTGTCAGTCAAGAAATGGAAAAGTCTCTGACAGGCGGCTGTGCGGGACAGCCTGGGGCGTCAGAGGTGGCGAACAGGTAGGAATTCGTCATGACCATAAACCCCGGTGTTCGGTGCATCGTGGTTGGTGTCGACGGCTCAGCGGAGTCCGTGGCCGCCCTGCGCTGGGCCTGCAGGGAAGCCAGCCTGAGCGCCGCCGAGGTCCACGCGGTGCTCGCCCTCGAGGCCGCGTGTCACCGGGTAGCAAGCTACGCAGTTCCGGTCCCGAGGCAGACCAGCGGGAGCTGGGGGGCGGCTCGTGAGGTGCTGCGCCGCTCGGTCAGCGAGGCCGTCAGCCTCTTCCCCGGCGTGAGCGTGCGCACCGAGATCGCCGAAGGCCTCGCGGCGCGTGTCCTGCTCGACCACGCGGCGCACGCCGACATGCTGGTGCTGGGCCGCACGTCGCACGGCCCCGACCCGTACCGGGGGGCGGGCCCCGTCATCCGGGCCTGCCTGCGCGCCGCGCCGTGCCCGGTGGTCATCATTGCCTCGACCGAGACCCTCCCGAAGGACCAGTCCGATCACGTCACCCCGTCGTGGCAGCGGCACCTGGAGGGCTCCGGCGCAGCCAGGTAGCGGCACCGTCGCGGCGTCCACGATCCGGGTGTGGCTACCCGGTCCGGATCCGGCTGGGCTGATGGGCGGGCTGCCCGCCGGGATGACCGCCGACGTCTGGACCGGCGGCGAAGACCTGCCGGATCCGGCCGGCGAGCCCCTCCGCAACGTGGCCGGCCCCGAGGGCTACTAGCGGCCCGCGCCGGTGATACAGCAGCGGTGAGACAATCGTGATGTGTCGTCGCTGGTAGAGGTCTCCCCGAGGGTCAGCGAAGCGCTGGCGGCCGGCCTGCCGGTGGTCGCGCTCGAGTCGACCATCATCTCCCACGGCCTGCCCCGTCCGGGCAACCTGGCTGCCGCGCGGGAGTTCGAGGCGCTCCTGGCTCGCCAGAACGTGACCGCGGCGACGATCGCGCTCGTCGACGGCGTGCCGAAGGTTGGCCTCGGTTCCCAAGACCTGGAGCGCATCGCGGCCGACGAGTCCGTGGTCAAGGTCAGCAGCCGCGATCTCGGCATCGCGATGGCGCGGAAGGTCACCGGCGGCACGACGGTGGCGGCCACGTCCGTGCTGGCTGCCCGGGCCGGCATCCGCGTCTTCGCCACCGGCGGGCTCGGCGGCGTGCACCGCGGCGCAGCCGACAGCTTCGATGAGTCGGCGGACCTGACCGTGCTGTCCAGGACGCCGATCACCGTCGTCTCGGCCGGCGTGAAGTCCATCCTTGATATCCCGGCCACGCTGGAGCGGCTGGAGACGCTCAGCGTCGCGGTCGTCGGGTACCGCACCTCCCGCTTCCCGGCCTTCTGGCTGTCCGACTCCGGCTGCGACCTGGACTGGCGGGTCGATACGCCGGAGGAGATCGCCGGCATCATGGCGGCCAGGCAGGCGTTCGGCGACCAGTCCGCCCTGCTGGTCGCTAACCCGCTGGCCCCCGCCGGTCAGCTCGACCCGCAGGTGTTCGCCGAGGCGCTCGCCGACGCCCTCGCGGCCGCCGCGAACTCGGGCATCCGCGGCAAGGCCGTCACCCCGTTCCTGCTCGATCACATCCAGCAGGTGACCGGGGGGGGCCAGCGTCGCGGTCAACTTGACCATCGCGCGCGGCAACATCGAGCTTGCGGGGCAGATCGCCCGGGCCTGGGCCGAACGGTCCGCTGAGCCCCTTGCCGGCTAGCCCCACCTCCCGCGGCCGGGTCGTCGTCTGCGGCGACGTGATCAATGACGTCCTGGTCAGGCCGGCCGACGGGATAACGCCGGGCAGCGACACCCCGGCGACCATCCGGGCCTGCCCGGGCGGCGCCGCGGCCAACCAGGCCGCCTGGATGGCGCATCTCGGCGCGCCTGTCACGTTCGCGGGGCGGGTCGGCGCCCGGGACGCCGACTACCACCGGCGGGCCCTGTCCAGCCTCGGGGTCCGCGCGCACCTGGCCGAAGACGATCAGGCGGACACCGGCACGATCGTGATCATGGTGGCGCCGGACGGTGAGCGGACCATGTTCACCGACCGGGGAGCGAACCTGCGCCTGCGGCGGTCCGACCTGCCGGGTGACCTGTTCGACGACGCGACGGTGCTGCACCTGACCGGATACACGTTCTGCGAGCCTGCCCTGCTCGAGGTGGCGCTCTGGCTGCTCGGCGAGGCGCGGTCCCGGGGCGTGGCCGTCACCATCGATCCTGCCTCCGCGGCGTTCCTGGCGCGGATGGAGCCGGGAGCGTTCCTGCGCTGGACCGAGGGTGCCGCAGTCTGCTTCCCCAACCGCGACGAGGCCGCCGTGCTGGCCGGGGAGGCGGACCCGGTGACGATGGCCACCCGCCTGACCAGGCACTACGGTCTGGTCCTGCTGAAGCTCGGCGCGCAGGGCTGCCTGCTGGCGGTGCCGGGCGAGCCTCCGGTCCCGATCCCGGCGCGCCCGGTCCCGGCCAGGGATTCCACCGGCGCGGGCGACGCCTTCTGCGCCGCCTTCCTGAGCCGCTGGACCCGGCGCAACCCGCGGACCGCCGATCTGATCGCCGCGGCCGAGTTTGCCGTGCATACCGCCGCGCCGGTGGTCGGCCGCCTCGGCGCGCGCCCGCGGTAAGCGGCAAGATCACACGCACCCCGTAGCGTAGGCGCTAAGATCTTCCGCGCGAGCGGGGCCCGAGTTTTTGCCGCTCTGTCACGAAACAGCCGGAATAGCGCAGATGGAGGTCATTTCCGTGGCGACGGCAGGACGGGTCCGCGCGAACCGGCGACTCAGCTGGCTAGCGGCAGTATTCGCCTCGGCGCTCCTGCTGGCCACGATCCTCACCGGATCGGCCGCACCCACGGCAGGTGCCGCGTCGGCCCCGGCGAGCGGGTCGTGCGGCAAGGCCACCGGGCCCTTCACCGTCCACGGCACCCGAGTGCTTGGCGCCCACGGTAAGGTCTTCGTCTCTTACGGGATCACCGTGTCCGGGTTGCAGAACCTGGACTGGCAGACTTCCCTCAACGAGGATCTGCAGGAGATCAGGGCGACCGCCGTTGACTGGTGTGCCAACACGGTCCGGCTCCAGCTGAGCCAGGACAATCTCGTCGGACCGACCGGGACCATCAACCTGGGCTACGAGAGCGCCATCCAGGCGGAGGTCCTGGAAGCCGAGAGCAACCACCTGGTCGTGGTCCTCAACGATTCCACCGAGCAGACGACCTCGGCGTGGAACGCCGAGCTGGGACCGACGCCCGCCACCGAGACGTTCTGGCAGATCCTGGCCAAGGCCTACGGCGGGAACCCGCAGGTGATCTTCGACCTGTTCAACGAGCCGCGCCTGTACTCCAGCGGCATGTCGCAGGCCCAGGAGTGGAAGCTGTGGCTGGACGGGGGCAGCTTCGCCGGCGCCAGTTACCCCTTCGGCATGGCGCAGCTGGCGGGATACGTACGGGACACCCTGCACGCGAAGAACCTCTTCTGGATCGAGGGTCCCCGCTACTCCATCTCGTTCGCCGGCATGGTGCGCTTTGGTGCCGTGCTGAAGGTGAGCGGAGTGGTGTACGCCGTGCACCACCCTGCCGCCCCGCACGCCAAGAGCGGCTGGTACGCCGACTTCGGCTACCTGGTCGCCACCGGCGTCGCGCCCGTGGTGGACGGCGAGTGGACGAACTACGAGCCGGCGCCGACCACGGCTCCGACCACGGTGCCCACCTCGTGCTGGACGGACGCGCCGACGACGGTTCCGGAGTACCTGGCCTACCTCTCATCCATGGGCATCGGCCTGAACGCGTACGACCTCGAGCCCGGCTACCTGATCCAGTCCGACGCCAACCTGGGTGATCCCACCACGATTAACGCCAAGACCTGGAGCTGCCAGTCCGACAACGAACCGCAGCCCGGCCAGAGCGCCGGAGCCCTGGTCATGGCCTGGTTCAAGCAGCACAACAGCTGACCGCGTCCCGCGGCCGGCAGGCGCCCCCGGCCGAGCGCATCGATCCTCGGCGAGGCGGCCAAGGTCAGCGGCTAGCCCGGTTCCCTCGTGCCCGGCACGACCAGGCCGGACTCGTAGGCGGTGACGACCGCCTGCGTCCGGTCCCGCAGCCCGAGCTTGCTCAGCATCCGGCTGACGTGCGTCTTCACGGTCTCCTCGGTGACCACCAGGCGGGCTGCGATCTCCGGGTTGGACAGGCCCTCGGCGACGAGCCGCAGGACCTGCGTCTCCCGCGGGGTCAGCGCGCCCAGCGCGGCTGCGGGCAGGCCGTCCTGCCTGGGGCGGAGCCGCGCGAACTCGCTGATGAGGCGGCGGGTGACCGCGGGCGCGAGCAGCGCCTCGCCGGCCGCGACGACCCGCACCGCGTCGAAGAGCCGTTCGGCGGTGACGTCCTTGAGCAGGAAGCCGCTGGCCCCGGCGCACAGCGCGTCGTAGACGTACTGGTCGAGGTCGAACGTGGTCAGGATGAGGATGCGCGGACCGAGATCACGAAGCTGCCTGGTGGCCTCGATGCCGTCAAGCACGGGCATCCGCACGTCCATCAGGATGACGTCGGGGGACAGTCCCCGGCACAGCCGCACCGCCTGCGCGCCGTCGCTGGCGGTGCCGACGACGGTGAAGTCCGGCTGGGTCTCGAGCAGGGCGGCGAAGCCGGTGCGCACCACGTGGTGATCGTCCGCCACGACGATCCGGACGGGACCGCTCATCTGGTCACCTCTGCCCTGGCGGGCAGCGCGGCGTCGATCAGGAACCCGCCGCCCGGCGCCACGTCGATGCGCAGTTCGCCGCCCGCGGCGGCCGCGCGTTCGCGCATGCCCGTGAGCCCGTGGCCACCCAGGGGACCGAAGGGCACCGTGGGCGGCCCGGGGCCGTTGTCCCGGATCTGCAGCCGCAGGGCGTCCGCGGTGAAACGAAGCTCCACGTCGACCGCCGCGCCCGGCGCGTGCCGCCGGGCGTTGGTCAGCCCTTCCTGGATGATGCGGTACGCGGCCAGCTCCACCCCGGGATCGAGCGGGACGAGCGGCCCGGACACGATGAGCCTGGTGCCCGCCCCCGAGGCCTGCCTGGCCTCGTCAAGCAACTCGTTGAGCTGCACCAGGCCTGGCTGGGGGCGCAGGTCAAAGTCGCCATCGGATGGGTCGGCGGCCTGCGCGTCCTCGCGCAGCACGCCGAGCAGCCGGCGCATCTCGGTCAGGCCCGCCCGCGCCCGGTCCCCGATCTCCAGCAGCCGCTCCGCTCCCGCGGCGGGCATCCCGGGTGTAGCCAGCCGGGCCGTCTCCGCCTGCACGGCGATCATCGAGATGTGGTGGGCCACCACGTCGTGCAGTTCCCTGGCGATCCGGGCGCGTTCCCCGCGCGCCGTGTGCTCCACCAGGCTGTCCGCGATGACCTGCCGGGCGGCGCTGTGCGCCTGCGCCTGGACGCGCGCCCGCCACGCGATCCCGGCCAGCGCCGACGCCGGGGCCAGCGCCGCCGCCAGCAAGGCCAGGACGCCTTCCTCCGAGCCGGGGGAGAAGGATCCGGCCAGCGCCACGATCAGGAACGGCACGCCCAGCACGGGAGCCAGCAGCTGCCCCCGGGTTCCGCCCCGCCCGTCACGGCCGAGCCGGTAAAGGACGACGAGAACGGCCGCCAGCCCCGCCACGGTCAGCGTCCGGACCACCGTAAGCGACAGCACGCTGGCCAGGCATACGCAGACGGCGGCCGCCGCGGGCCCGAGGAAGGCGAGCGGCGCGGTTGTGCCCAGGGCGAGGATGACCGCCGTCAGCGCGCCGGTGACGCTCGAGGCGTTGCTCAGCCCCCGCGCGGCCGATTCGCTCACCGCGGCCAGCCCGAGCAGCCCGCCGGCCACGGCAGGCGCATTCCTGGAACCGAGGAGCGCGGCCACCCGGGCACTCCAAACGGTCCAGCCGTCGCGCCTGTCAGCCACGATGCCAGTCAACCATCACTCCCAGTAATCCAGCGTCCCCCACAGGAGGGACGCGAAGACCGCTCCCCGGCGTGACGACCGGGCCAGGCCCTGATCCGTAGCGTTCCTGGCATGGAGGCAACTATCGAAGTCAGCGACCTGCGCAAGCGGTTCGGGTCGGTGCTGGCCCTGGACGGGATGACGTTCACCGTCCGGCCCGGCCAGGTCACCGGGTTCGTCGGCCCGAACGGCGCGGGCAAGTCCACCACGATGCGGGTCATCCTGGGCCTCGACGCCGCAGACGCGGGCACCGCGCTGATCGGCGGCCAGCGGTACCAGGACCTTCGCTGCCCGCTCAACCACGTCGGGGCGCTGCTGGACGCCGGTGCCCTGCAGCCGAGCCGGTCCGCCCGCAACCACCTGCTGTGGCTGGCCCACTCCCAGGGCCTCGGCAGCAAGCGGGTCGACGAGGTGATCGGCCAGGCCGGACTGGAATCGGCGGCCCGGCGGAAGGCCGGCGGTTACTCCCTCGGCATGCGGCAGCGGCTGGGCATCGCCGCGGCGATCCTCGGCGACCCGCCGGCGCTCATGTTCGACGAACCCTTCAACGGCATGGACCCTGAGGGGATCGTGTGGATCCGGGGCTACCTGCGGTCCCTCGCGGCCCAGGGCCGCGCCGTCCTGGTCTCGAGCCACCTGATGAGCGAACTGCAGGACACCGCCGACCACCTGGTCGTTGCCGGCCGCGGCCAGGTCATCGCCGACACCAGCGTGGCGGAACTGATCGCGGCCGCGTCTGGGGACCGGGTGCAGCTGCGGACGACCGCGCGGACCGAGGCGATGACGGTGCTGGCTCACGCGGGGGCCACCGTCGCCGTGACCGGCGCCGACACGGCCACCGTGTCCGGGCTGGCCGCGGAGAAGATCGTCACGCTGCTGACGGAGAACGCGATCCCGTTCTCCGAGGTGTCGGCCCATCGGGCCACGCTGGAGGAGGCCTACATGGAACTGACCCGCGACGCGGTTGAGTTCCGCGCCGCTGCCCCCGAGGAGGCCGCGCGATGACCGCCCCGACCATGACGCCGTACCGCTCGGACGCGCCCCCCGGGCGCGACGGGTTCGCCCAGCTGGTCCGCGCCGAATGGACCAAGTTCCGCACCGTACGGGGCTGGCTTATCGGCACGCTCATCGCGGCCCTGGTCACCATGGGGCTCGGGTGGTTCGCCGGCGTCGGCGGGAGCAGCTCGTGCAGTACGGGGAACGGTCCCGCCCGCAGCGGCAGGTCGTGCGCGCCCACCTTCACCCAGGGGCCCGGCGGCGAGCCGGTGACCGACAACTTCTACTTCGTGCGCCAGCCGCTGGCGGGGAACGGCAGCATCACCGTCCGGGTGACCTCGCTGACCGGTCAGCTCCCGATCATGAACAACCACCTGGGCAACCCGAATCAGCAGGAGCAGTTCCGTCCCGGGCTCCAGCCGTGGGCCAAGGCCGGCCTCATCATCAAGGACGGCACCGCGCAGGGATCGGCCTACGCGGCCATCATGGTCACCGGAGACCACGGGGTGCGCTTCCAGTCCGACTACACGCAGGACACGCCGGGCCTGCCCGGCGCGGTCTCGGCGGCAAGCCCGCGCTGGCTGCGGCTGACCCGCTCCGGCGACACGATCACGGGCTACGACTCGGCCGACGGCACGCACTGGACTCAGGTCGGCAGCGCGCGGCTGAACGGGCTGCCCAAGGTAGCAGAGGCCGGGCTGTTCGCCACGTCGCCGATCTACCAGTCGTTCACCGAGAACTTCGGCGGCGGGTCCAGCGGCAGCGAAGAACCCAGCACGGCCACGGGAGTCTTCGACCAGGTGGGTCTTTCGGGTTCGTGGCCAGCTGGCGCCTGGACCGGAAGCTACGTCGGCAGTGGCGATTACTCGCCCGGCATCGGCAGCTACCGTCAGTCCCAGGGCCGGTTCACCGTGACCGGGTCCGGCGACATCGCGCCGGTGGTATCCGGCCCGAGCGGCCCGGGCGGCCCCGTGATCACGATCGCGAACCTGCTCATCGGCACGTTCGCCGGGCTGATCGCGCTGATCGTCGTCGCGACGCTGTTCATCACGGCCGAGTACCGGCGCGGCCTGATCCGCACCACGCTGGCGGCCAGCCCGCGCCGGGGCCGCGTCCTGGCGGCGAAGGCCGTCGTGATCGGGTCGGCCAGCTTCGTGACCGGGCTGGTCGCCGCGGCGGGCGCCGTTGCCGTGGGCGAGCAGATCGCCCGCAGCCGGCAATTCATCTTCCCGGTGTCCTGGGCGACCGAACTCCGCATCGTGGTCGGCACCGCGGCGCTGATCGCCGTCGTCGCCGTCCTCGCGCTCGCCGCCGGCGCCATGGTCCGCCGCAGCGCGGCCGGCGTGACCTTGGTCATCGCGATCGTCGTCCTGCCCTACTTCCTGGCCATCATCGCGGCCCTGCCAGACAGCGTGGCCGACTGGATCGTGCGCCTCACCCCCGCGGCCGCGTTCGCCGTCCAGCAGGCCGTGCCCGCCTACCCGCAGGTGGAGGCCATCTATTCGCCCGCGGGCGGTTACTACCCGCTGCCCCCCTGGGCCGGCCTTCTCGTCCTGTGTGGCTGGGCCGCGCTAGCCCTGACGGCCGCCATCTGGCTCCTGCGGCGGAGGGACGCGTGAGGATGCCCGCTGCGCTGCACGCGGAATGGACCAAGCTGCGCACCGTCGCCGGGCCGGCCTGGCTGCTGGCCGCGGTGGTCACGCTCACCGCCGCGGTCAGCGCCCTGACGGTCCAGGCGAACAGGTGCCCCGCCGGCGCCGTCTGCGCGGTCGACACGACCAGGCTCAGCCTGACCGGCGTCCAGATCGGCCAGGCGGTGGTCGCCGTGCTGGCCGTGCTGGTGATCAGCAACGAGTACAGCACCGGCATGATCCGGGTTACCCTCGCGGCGATGCCGCGGCGCGCCGTCGTACTCGCCGCCAAGGCGGCCGTCCTCAGTTCCCTCGTGCTGGCCGCCGGGGTCCTCGCGGTGGCCGGATCGCTGCTGGCCGGGCGGCTCATCCTGCCCGGCCACGGCTTCACACCCGCCCACGGATTCGCGCTGCTGTCGCCGGCTACCCCGTCGGTCCTCCGCGCCGCCGCCGGCTCGGTGCTCTACCTCGCCCTGATCGCGCTCCTCAGCCTCGGCACCGCGACCATTGTCCGGGACTCCGCCGTGGCGGTCGGGATCGTCCTGGGGCTGCTTTACCTTTTCCCGATCGTCGCTAACGTGGTGGGCAATGCATCTTGGCACCGACACCTGGAGCAGATCGGCCCGATGACCGCCGGCCTCGCCATCCAGGCCACCACCGGCCTTCGCAGCCTGCCCATCAGCCCGTGGGCGGGCCTTGGCGTGCTGGCCGCCTGGGCTGCGGGCGCACTGCTGGTCGGCGGCCTCCTGCTCCGGCTGCGTGACGCGTGACCGGATGGCTGTCCAGGAGGCTGTTTCCGCTTCTCGGCATGCTCGGCTTGATGGTCCTGGGGATGGCCGGCACGATCTGGGGGCCGCGCTTTTACGGTACGAAGGTCTGGGCGACGCCCGATGACCTGTGGGCGACGCTGACCGCGGCGCAGCGACTCCTGCACGGCGACCTCGCCGGCCTGTACACCAAGCCCACCAACCTGGTCTCGTTTCCCGGCGCCGCGATCATCCTGGTCCCCATCGTCGCGATCATCGACGCCGCCGGACTGCCGATCACCATCCCCGGCCCCCTGCAGGGCGCGAACCACGGCGTGTGGCTGCTCGCCGGGTTCTACCTGGTCGCCATCTCGGCCGTCGCGCTGTTCGCCGCCGACGCAATCGCCGAACACCTCGGCGTGTCCCGGCCCAAACGCGCCCTGCTCGCCGCGGCGAGCGCCGTCGCGCTGTGGAACGTCACGGTCCGCTGGGGCCACCCGGAAGACGCCGTGGCGACCGGGCTGCTGCTGTACGCCATCCTGGACTTGTCGAACTCCAGAACCGGGCGAGCCGGATGGCTCGTCGGGGCGGCGGTGGCCGTGCAGCCCCTCGTCCTGCTCCCGCTCCCCATCCTCATCGCGGTCATCGAGCCGCGCCGCCTGGCGGGCTTCCTGGCCAGGTCGATCGCCCCGGCCGCGGTGCTGCTGGCCGCGGCGGCCGCCGCGAACTGGCACGCCACCTATACCGCGGTGGCCAAGCAGCCCAACTATCCGACGGTCGACCACGCGACTCCGTGGTTGTTCCTGGCCCCGCACCTGAGCCGGGGCACGGTCGCCGCCGGGCCCGCCAGGATGCTCGCCATCGTGGTGGCCTGCGGGTGCGCCGTCGCGGTCGGGCTGCGCTGGCGCGCCAGACGGCGCGACCAGGCGACGCGGCCCGCCGGGTGGACCCACGAGGAGCTGAGGGAAGTCCTGTGGTGGACGGCGGTGGCGCTCGCCCTCCGCTGCGTGTTCGAGTCGGTGATGGTCGCGTACTACCTCTGGCCCCCGCTCGCCGTGGCCTTGATCACCGCGGCGAGAGGGTGGCTCCGCCTGCTCGCGGCCGGCGCCGTAGCGGCCACGCTCTCCTTCGTCACCCAGATCGCCTGGCAGAACACCTGGGGCTGGTACGACATGGTCGGCATCGGCCTGGTCCTGACCCTGTTTGCCGCCAGTTCCTGGCCCACGCCGCCACCGCCCGAGCAGGTCCTCCCCGAGCCAGGCGAGCAGTTCGTCACCGACAGCGCCCCCTGACGCTCCCTCACCCAAAAGATCTTGAACGTATTTTCGTTTCTTGCTTGTAGCACTATCTATAGCATGATAATCTTCTTGTAGAACGTGATCCCTGTCTCTATTCCGAACGGGCGGTGGTGCATGACCCGGGACCCGTTCCCCGATTGCGGGGACGACGGCGAGGAGCCGGACGACTTCCGGCCGCTCCCTGCCGACGAAGGGGTACCTGAGGGTCCGGAGCAGGGCCTGTTCGTGTGCCTGCCGGCGGAGGAGCTGACCCTGTCCGGGTT
>DATJQX010000126.1:0-51243 GCA_035505275.1 Streptosporangiaceae bacterium
CGCCAGGATCTGCAGCCCGTGCCAGTGGAATTCGTGGTACCAGGGCTCGTCGCCCCTGGCGAAGTACGTGGCGGGCCCGTACCAGAACAGGCCGGCCGGCGTCAGCCCGGCCTGGGCGAGATCCCAGAACTGCGGCCAGGCCGCGAACACGCCGAACAGGACCGCCGTCGCCGCCCACCACCACGCCCGCGCCACCCCGCGCGCCCGGGCGCCCAGGTGCGCCAGCAAGGCCAGGCCCGGCCCCACCCAGACCCAGTGGTGATCCCAGCTCAGCGGCGAGACAAGCAGCCCGGTCAAGGCGCAGGCCAGCATCCCGGGAACCGGGTGCCCGGCGCGGTACAGCAGGGCGGCGGCGATCAGCCCGACGATGAGGACCAGGACCGCCGCCGCGATCCAGGGCGCGGTTCCCGCCGTCACGCTGCCGGCCACCCTGGTCAGCACGCCGCGCAGCGACTGGTTGCCCCGCGTGCCGAGGAACACGATCCGGTTGGCGTTGAAGAAAAGACCGTCAGCCCAGTACCTGCCCGAGTCGCGGGGCAGGACCGCGTAGCCGAGCACGACGGTCGCCGCGAACACCGCCGTCGCCGTGGCGGCCTGCCGGTACCTGCGGATGAGCAGCAGGTACGGGATGAAGATCAGCGGGGTCAGCTTCACCCCGGCCGCGATCCCGATCCCGATCCCGTGCCACCACTGCGTTCGGCCTCGGGATCCGTCCGCGGCGCCGCCGGTCAGCAGGTCCACGACGATCAGCAGCATCAGCAGCAGGTTGACCTGGCCGAGGCCGAGCGTCTGCTGTACCGGTTCGGTGGCCAGCGCCAGCGCGGAAACGCCGAGCGTGGCGGCGAGCCTGACCGCCGGGCGGTCGCGGTACCCGAGCGCGCCGAACGTCAGCCATTGCGCCAGTCCGAGCGCGGCCAGGCTGGCCAGGGTCATCGCCCAGCGCAATACCGTCCACGGCAGGACCGACGCCACCGCGAAGATCACCGCGGCGAACGGCGGGTAGGTGAACTGGACGCCGTTCTGCCCGGTCCAGTCGTACAGCGGCGAGGCCAGGTGGCCGTTGTAGGCGGGGGAGAGGTGGCGGACGATCAGCCCGCCCTCGCGGTACACGACCAGGTCCCGCATCGCGGCCATGACCGAGAGGTGGGTGACCAGGTCCGCGACGTAGACGGCCAGCACCAGGGCTAGGGCGACGGCGCAGGCGGGCAGCAGCCACCGCGGGCCGTCGCGCCCGGTGTCCGCGGCCGCCGCCACGTTGGCGGCTGCGGCTGGCTCTGCCCGCACCCGAACGTCCCTCCGTAAACGCCATCATCACCGGCCGGCACGAACACGAAAGGTGCCGTGCCAGCCGATGATAGTGGCTCGGGGCCCCGCCGACCCGGGCCGCTGGGAATCGGCGGCGGTCCCGAGGGGCATCTGCGGGGCGACCCCGCGCCGACCCGGGCCGACGGGCAGTCCGGGGTGAGCCCTACGTCGTGGTCTGGGTTTCCTCGGTCCGGCCGCTCCGCACCGGGAGCGCCTCCGTCGTGTCGGCGCTGACGGGCATCCTGGGCGCGGGCGCCGTGCGGACGTCCTCGACCGCCCTGATCCCGGCCGAGACGGCCGTGATCCGCCCGAACGCGGCGGCCGCCACGAGCGCCACGGCCACGCCGAGCCCGGTGAAGAAGCCGATCTGCTCCATGATCCGCATGAACGTGGTGGAGGCGACCGGCGTCCCGCCCAGCATGACGCCGCCCGTGCTCCACAGCGGGCTGAACACGGTGCCCAGGGCGAACCACGCCCCGCCCGCGGCGGCCAGGATCGCGCCGAACAGGGCGATGTGCCTGCCGGTCGCGATGATGAGCAGGATGCCGCCGAGGAACACCGCCGCGCCCGGCAGGATCTCCAGCCACAGCCGCGCCGTGTTGTAGGTCCAGGCGGCGTCCGGTGTATAGGCGTAGTGGAAATACGGTCCGATGAAGGGGATGATCGCGCCCCACACCCCTAGCAGGACCAGCAGCATACCGCTGGCTGCGCCGCGGCTACGCCGTATGTACAGCGTCCCGGCCATTGGCTATCACTTCCTGAGTGAGTACCGATATGTGTAGTGAGCGGGCCTGACCGCAAGGCCCCTACCCGGGGCGGTCGGTAGTATTCCGCGGCCGGGGGTATGGTTCGCCACGTGGACACCAGGCGCCTCGTGCCGCGCACCGACCTGCTGCTGGCCGACCCCCGGCTCGCCGCCGCGGAACGCAGGCTGGGCCGGGCGCTGGTCAAGGCGGCGGTGAGCCGCGCGCAGCAGCGGGCGCGCGACGGGCAGATCGCCCCGGACGAGGTGGCGGACGCGGCCGTCGCCGAACTCCCCGCCCACGCCGCCGCGCTGACCCAGGTGATCAACGCCACCGGGGTCCTGGTGCACACCAACCTGGGCCGAGCGCCGCTTTCCGCCGCGGCGGTGGACGCGATCGCGGCCGCGGCCGGCCACTGCGACCTGGAATTCGACCTCGCGACCGGCGTCCGCGCCCGCCGCGGCGCGGGTGCGCTTGACGCGCTGGCGCGCGCCGTTCCCGCCGCCGAGGCGGTGGCCGTGGTCAACAACAACGCGGCCGCCCTGGTGCTCGCGGCGACTGCGCTGACCAGCCCCGATGCCCCCGAGATCGTGGTCAGCCGGGGTGAGCTCATCGAGATCGGCGACCGGTTCCGGCTGCCCGACCTGATGGCCAGCACCGGCGCGAGGCTGCGCGAGGTCGGCACCACCAACCGGACGACGCCCGCCGATTACGCCGAGGCGGCCGGGCCGCGGACCGCGTTCATCCTCAAGGTGCACCCGTCCAACTTCCGCATCGAGGGCTTCACCGCCGCGGTGGGCGTCCCCGAGCTGGCCGAGCTGGGCGAGACCCACGGCGTCCCCGTCGTGTTCGACATCGGCTCCGGGCTGCTCGCCCCGCACCCGCTGCTGCCCGGCGAGCCGAGCGCCGCGACCGCGCTGCGGGACGGCGCGGCCCTGGTCACCGCCAGCGGCGACAAGCTGCTCGGCGGCCCGCAGGCCGGCCTGGTGCTCGGCCGCGCCGGCCTGGTGCGCCGGCTGACGCGCCATCCCCTCGCCCGCGCGCTCCGGGTCGACAAGCTCACCCTCGCCGCCCTGGAGGCGACCCTCGCCGGACCGGTACCGCCGGTGGCCGCCGCGCTGGCCGCCGACCCCGCTGCCGTCTTCCAGCGGGCCGAACGTGCCGTGGTGCCCCTGTCCGACGCCGGCCTCGACGCTCGAGTGGTGGCATCCCAGGCCGCGGTCGGCGGGGGCGGTGCGCCGGGAGTTGCGCTGCCCAGCGCGGCGGTCAGCCTGCCGGAGTCGCTGGCCGCCCCGCTGCGCGGCGTGGCCCGCACCTCGCGCGGCGAGTTCCCCGCCGTCGTCGGGCGCCTGGAGGGCGGCCGGCTGCTGCTCGACCTGCGTTCGGTCGTGCCGGAAGACGATAGCCGCCTGGTCGGCGCGGTCCTCGCCGCTGCCGCCGCCTGTCCGGCCTGACCGGCGTTCCGGGCCGCCGCCATGCAGGTCATCGCCACCGCCGGGCACGTGGACCACGGCAAGTCGGCCCTGGTCCGGGCGCTCACCGGGATGGAGCCTGACCGGTGGGCCGAGGAAAGGCGCCGGGGCCTGACCATCGACCTGGGGTTCGCCTGGATGGACCTGCCCGGCGGGGAGCGCCTGGCCTTCGTCGACGTGCCCGGCCACGAGCGGTTCGTGCCCAACATGCTGGCCGGCGTCGGCCCGGTCCCCGCCGTCCTCCTGGTCGTCGCCGCCGACGGCGGCTGGATGCCGCAGTCCGCTGAGCACTTGGCGGCCATCGACGCGGTCGGCATCCGGCATGGCCTGCTCGCCATTACCCGCTGCGACCTGGCCGATCCCGGCCCGGCCACCCGGCAGGCCCGCGCACAGATGTCGAGCACCGGCCTGGGCGCCGTCGAGGCGGTGGCCGTGAGCGCGGTGACCGGGGCCGGGCTCCCCGAACTCCGCGCCGCGCTGGCACGCCTGGTTTCCCTGCTCCCAGCCCCGGACGCCGACGCGCCGGTCCGGCTGTGGGTGGACCGGTCCTTCACCATCCGGGGGAGCGGCACCGTGGTCACGGGCACCCTGCCTGCCGGGACCGTCCGCACCGGCCAGGAACTCATGCTCACCCCCTCGATGCGCCCCGCCAGGGTCCGCGGCATCGAGTCGCTGAACGAGCCAGCCTCCTCCGTATCCGGCGTGGCCAGGGTCGCGCTCAACCTGCGGGGGCTAGCCGCCGACGTCCCGGCCCGCGGCATGGCACTGGTCGACCCGGGCCGCTGGACGATGACGAGGCTGGCCGACGTCCGGCTGTCTGTCCCGCGCCAGCTCCGCCTCCCCGCGCAGATGACCCTGCACATCGGTTCGGCCCGCACCCTCGCCCGCGTCCGCCCGCTGGGATCGGCTCGCGCAGCACTTCCCGGCTCCGGTGACCTCCGTCCTGCTGATCGCGCCGCCGTCGGCATGGATACTCTCGATTCCGCAGGTGCCGATCCGGCCCGCGCCGACCCCGACGGCTCCGATCGGGTCACGGCCATCGCCCGGCTCACGCTTCGCGATCCGCTACCGCTTCATGTGGGCGACCGGATCCTGCTCCGCGACCCGGGCAGCGCCGGCCTCGCGATCCTCGGGGCGACCGTGCTGGACGTCGCGCCGCCCCCGCTCTCTGGGCGCGGTGCGGCCGCCGGGGCCGGACGCGAGCTCGCCGCCTGGCCAGAGGTCCCGTCGCCCGCCGACCTCCTGCGCCGCCACGGCCTACTCCGAGCCAGCGCCCTGGCCGCCATGGGATGTGCTGGTCCTGGGGGGACGACCCCCCGGGACCCCCCCGCTCATGGGGGGCCTGCCCGGCCCCCCATGACCCCTGGGCCCCCCGGGGCGGGGGAATGGCTCGTCGACCCGGGCCGCTGGGCGGACCTGCGCCGGAAGCTGGCCGATGCGGTTGCCGCACACGCCCGCCGCGACCCGCTGGCCATCGGCATGACGCCTGAGGCGGCCCGGGCCGCCCTGGGCCTGCCGGACCGGTCCCTGATCGAGGCGTTGGCCCGACAGCCCACCGTCCCCGGCGAGCACCCTCAGATACAGCTCAGTGGCGGCTACCTGCGCCTGGCCGCCGGTGATGACCAAGCCGACGCGACGGTCGCCGCACCGACAGAAGCCCCAGCCCAAAGACGTCAAAGCTCCCAAGAATCCCAGAGACACTCTGCATCCCCTGAGCCCCGCGAGTCCCGGCCATCCCGGGAACCTCTGCCCTCGCTGCCCACGCACGTCCTGGCTGGGGTGCGGGCCGTGCTGGCCGACCTCGCCCGCGAGCCGTTCATGGCGCCGGAGGCGGGGCGACTTCGCGAACTCGGACTGGATCCCAAGGCCATCGCGGCGGCCGCGCGGGCGGGGATGCTGCTGCGGGTGACCGAGCAGATCGTGCTGGCGCCGGGCGCCGAGGCACAGGCGGCCCAGCTGCTCGCGAAGCTAGCCCAGCCGTTCACCGCCGCCGAAGCCAGGCGGGTCCTCGGTACGACACGGCGGGTCGCGATCCCGTTGCTCGAGCACCTGGACCGCGCCGGGATCACCCAGCGCCTCCCCGACGACCGGCGCCGCCTGCGCTTAGTTTCCCGCCGATCGTCAGGCCCGGTGGCGGCCGTGCGCCCGCTGAGCGGACGGGTTGATGATGGCCGCCCCGCTGGCGGCGAGCCGAAGCCGCCTGCCCCGGCGGACGGCCTGCCCGATCCGCACGGGCGCGGCGACGGACGCCAGGGTCAGGTTGACCAGGGCGATTACCAGCAACGTGAACGAGGGCTGAGCGGTCGACCACCAGATGGCCAGGGTGGCGGCCACAGCCATGACCGCCGTCGGGATTACTGCGCTCAGCACCAGCTGGGCGGCTCGCACCCGCGGCGCGAGCGTCAAGTATCTGGCCGTGGCGGCCGCTGTGGTGGCCCACAGCCCGATCGCGACCGCTGTGGCCAGCCCGGTCATCAGGAGGCCGACCAGGTAGGCCAACGAGACGTCCAGCTGAGCAGGCGAGACCGGACCCGAGGCGAGGGCCAGCCCGGCCAGCCCGGCCAGCCCGGTCATCCCGCCGCCGGCCACCACGGTTGCTCCCGCCGACCACCAGACCCGGCGCCGGATCATTGGCCAGCCTCCCGCCCGCAAGAACCTGACCAGCGCCGGAAGAGCCGTCAGTCCGGCGGCCGAGACCGCCGCACCGGTCAGGGCGATGGCCGCCAGCAGCGCAGCCAAGGTCACCGCTTGCCATCCTCGCGCCGCAGGCGGCGATGCGGTGAGCGGTCCGGGGACAGAGGCGCAGACTAGCCCGGCCCAGAGGATCGAGAACCACTTGTAAGATCCGGTCCGGGTCTTCAACGCCAGCCGTACGGCGTGCCGCGCCTGGTGGCCGCGTTCGCGCAGGCCGCCCCAGATCACGCCGAGCCGCAGCCGCAAGGTCGGCCGCCCCTCGGACAGGTCGTCCTGGATCAGCGCCAGCAGTTCCCCGCCGTACCGGTCCCGCCACGCCCGGGGGTACCAGCGGAGCAGGTTCGCGGGCTTCATGCCAAGTCCAGCCCGAGCCGGGCCTGGCCCGCGCGGGTGACCCGGCGCATGTCCGCCAGCGCCTCGGCCAGCGCAGCCGAACCCGGCGGGGTGATGCGGTACGGGCGGCGCCGGTCGTCGCCGCCGAGCGGCTCGATCAGGCCGCGCTCGACCAGGCGGGTGATCGCCCCGTACAGTGCCCCCGGACCGAGCCTGACCCCGGCAAAGTCCTCGATGTCCTTGGCCAGCGCGTGCCCGTGCTTGGGTCCCTCGGCCAGGCTGACCAGGATGAGCAGCGGGGGGTCATTCGGCCTCCGCAGCCCGCTCGGCGACATGCCTCCTTTCTACTACGTCCCACGTAGCTACGCAAGACGTACTAGCCGAACGAATAAGGGGTGATTCACAGGCTGCCGAACTCCGGAGAGCGGCGGCGGGCGTCGGCTACCCGCCGGGCGGTGCCCATGGTGTTGGCGATGCGCAGGAAGAGGAAACCGCCGCCGTGGACCCTGGCCAAAGGGTAATGCCGGCCGCGTGGTCGTCAGCTGGCTAGCCATGCCGCTGAGTCAGGCGGCAGGCTGGTCCCGGAGACTGGCTCGCTGGCGAGCAGGATCTCCCGGTGCGCCGGAAGCGGCGCGTCGGTCACCCCGAGGTTGGCGGCGAACGCGAATCCTGGCTCCCTGGCGAAGCAGAGCAGGCCGGCACCCGCGGGTTCGTCTAGCCAGCGCAGGGTGCCGCGGCCGAGGGCCGGGTGGTCGCGGCGGAGCCGCAGCGCCGCCCGGTACAGGTGCAAGAACGACGAGGGGTCACCGGCCTGCGCCTCGACGCTGTACGTGCCCCAGTTGGCCGGCTGGGGCAGCCAGGGGGCCGCCGTCCCGGCCACCTCGGAGAAGCCGAAATCGTAGCCGCCGCGGGACCACGGCAGTGGTACGCGGCAACCGTCGCGGCCCGGCGACCGGCCCCCGGTGTTAAGGAACCGCGGGTCCTGCCGCGCGCTGGCGGGTATGTCGGTGACCTCGGGCAGGCCGAGTTCCTCGCCCTGGTAGATGTAGGCCGATCCGGGCAGGGCGAGCAGGAGGAGGGCCGCGGCCCGTGCGCGCCGCGCACCGATCGCTGCGCGCTCGTGTCCGGTGGTCATGAGCCGTTCGATCGTCTGCGGCGTGTACCCTTCGTCGAGCCGGTACCGGCTTACCGGCCGGGGCACGTCGTGGTTGCCGATGACCCACGGCGCGCGCGAGCCTCCGGCGAGGGCGAGCACCTCGTCGATCGCCGCGCGCAACGAGGCGACGTTCCAGCTCGCCAGGATCAGCTGGAAGTTGAAGACCTGAGGCAGGCCATCGGGTGCGAGATAAGGCCGCAGGGTGGCGGCCGTGTCGTACCAGACCTCGCCGACGGCCGTTCGCGCTCCGGGGAACACGTCCGGGGGATAGGAATCCAGGATGACCCGCCAGGACCGGTAGACCTCGTGCAGCTCGGGCCGGTGGCGGTACGGGGTCGGCCCGTCCAGCCGGTAGGTCGGGTCGGGTTCGGGATCATCGGGCAGCTCCGGGTCCTTGAACAGGCCGTGCGCCACGTCGACCCGCAAGCCGGCCGCTCCGTGGTCGAGCCAGAACCTGATGATCCCCGCGAACATGGGAGGAATGTCCGGATCGCGCCAGTTCCAGTCCGGCTGCCCTGGGTCGAACAGGTGCAGGTACCACTGCCCGGGGCGTCCGTCGGCCTCGGTCACCCGGGTCCAGGCCGGGCCCCCGAACGACGATGGCCAGTTGTTCGGCGGCTCTTCCCCGCCCGGGCCGCGCCCGTCGCGGAAGATGAACCGGGCGCGTTCCCTGCTTCCCGTACCCGCCGCCAGCGCCGCACGGAACAGCGGGTGCGCACTCGAGCAGTGATTGGGCACCAGGTCGATGATCACCCGGATCTGGTGTGCCTCGCCGTCCTTGACCAGGGCGTCGAAGTCCGCCATCGTCCCGAGCCGCGGGTCCACGGCGCAGTAGTCGCTGACGTCGTAGCCGCCGTCGGCCAGCGGCGACGGGTAGAAGGGGGTCAGCCAGATGGCGTCCACGCCGAGGTCGGCCAGGTACGGCAGGCGCGAGCGCAGCCCGGGCAGATCACCCACGCCGTTCCCGTCCGCATCGGCGAAACTGCGCGGGTACACCTCATAGACGACCGCGTCTTCCCACCAGGCATGCCCGCCATCGCTCACGCGTCTCCCCTTAGTTTCGCCGGCCCCACCGAATCTTAGAGGGGAGCCAGGCTCGCGGGTCAGCGCCCGCCCCGGGTCAGTAGAGTCGATGCGGAGGCGTCTGGGTGCCTGGTGGCCCCCCCGGTCTTCAAAACTGGTGAGCGCTGCGCTGTAGCGCTGGCGGGTTCGATTCCCGTCCGCCTCCGCTCGGTCAGTCCGGCTCGGCCGGGCGCCAATCATGCCCGCCCAGCATCCGCTCTGTGGCACGATTCCCTTGTGAAGCCAGTAGTTGCCCTGGCTGCCGCTTTGGCCCTCGGTGCGGCTATCGCGGGGTGCTCATCACCAACGAGCGCTCCGAAGGCTCCGCGCTCGCCATCCCCGCCGGCCACCGCGGGATCCAGAGTCTCGGGACCGCACGTCGTGCTTGCTGGCGACGGCGTGGCCAGCG
Organism: Streptosporangiaceae bacterium; assembly: GCA_035505275.1. GTDB lineage: Bacteria > Actinomycetota > Actinomycetes > Streptosporangiales > Streptosporangiaceae > Palsa-504. The sequence goes on from DATJQX010000126.1 coordinate 9,175, forward strand.
TCCGGTTCGGGGAAAGCACCGCCTCCGCCATCGCCGGCCTTGACCACGTGCTGGGTCGTCCGTCCAAGGGCCCGGTCAACGAGGCAGGGGACTGCACCATCGACGCTGCTGAACAGTGGTCGGGCCTCACGGGCTTCTTCGACAGGGGCGAATTCGTCGGTTACAGCACGCTTGCGGTGAATGGCGAGCGTCTTATCCGGGGGAATATCGAGACCGGCCTGGGCCTCCGCGTCGGAGACACCATCGCGCGGGCTCAGCAGATCTACGGATCGGAATTCCGGACTTCCCTCGCCCAGGGAGGAAGCTGGTCGGTAACCACTCCGGACGGCAAGTTCCTCGGTTACCTCACCGGTGAACCGAATCAGCCCGGGCCTACTCCCACGATCATGAGCATCGCGGCCGGCTCCGTGGGCTGCCCCGCAGCGACGCCCTGAACCCCTCAGCCGCCGTGTTACCCGGGGGAGACCTGTGGCACGTACACGCGTCATGTCGGCGCGCGAGCTCTCCAGGGCCTACCTGGCCCGCCAGCTGCTGCTGCGCCGGGCCGCGATCGGACCCGTCCAGGCGCTGCGCAGGCTCGTGGCGGTCCAGGCGCAGTACTCGCCGTCACCGTACCTGGCGCTGGCGGCCCGCCTGGAGCCGTTCGCGATCGCCGACCTCGAGAGCTGCCTGCGGACGGGCGTGATCGTCAAGTCGACCCTGATGCGAGGGACGCTGCACCTGGCGGCGGCGGCCGTCTACCCGGACATTGCCGTGCTCGTCCACGCGGGGGCGGCCCGGCACTGGCAGCGGATCTGGGGACGACCCGGCGTTGACACGAACGCGCTGACCCGCGAACTGGCCGAATACCTGGCGACACCGCGTACCGCCGAGGAGATCCGCGCCCATGTCGACGCCCTGACCGCAGGCGCGCTGCCCGCCCGGGCCCTGCTGCCGAGCGCGAAACTGCTCGTGCCCACCGTTCACGTCCCGCCATCGGGCCTGTGGCGCGAGCACGGCGCGCCCGGGCTGGTCGCCTGGCCGGCGCCGCTGCCGTCCGCCTCGGTGGCGTCACGCCGCCTGGTACGGAGCTACCTGGCTGGCTACGGACCCGCGACGCGCGCCGATATCACCCGGTTCACCGAGCTGCGCAAACCAGAGCTCGACCGCGCCCTCGCCGCCCTCGAGCCGCTGGTGCGGCTGACCGACGAGAACGGTCGGGAGCTTATCGACCTGCCGCGGTCACCGCGGCCCCGCGATGTCGGGTGGCCCGCGCCGCCGCGGCTGCTGCCGAAGTGGGATTCCGCGCTGCTGTCGCACGCCGACCGCAGCCGGATCCTTCCCGAGGCGCTCCGGGCTCGCGTCATCAACCCGGCCAACGGCGACGTGGCTGCGACCTACCTGCTGGACGGCACGGTGGCCGGAACCTGGAGAGCCGAACGGCAGCACGACCGCGTGGTCATACGGCTCCAGCGACTCCGTCCCGGCCGCGATCACGACGATCTCGCGCTGGCGGAGGAGGCGCGCCGGACAGCAGCGTTCATGGAACCGGACGCGACGACGATCGACGTGGAGACGGGCCCCGGCGGCGGATGAACCGCGCGTGCCGTCAATCCGCGCGCCGCGCGGCCCGCAGCACCGTGTCGTGGACGGTGACCTCGTTGCCTTCTGGATCGACGGCGGTCCGACCGGGAGCGGCGTTCGTGACGATGGTCCACTGGCCGGCGTCGAGCCCGGCCGCTATGTCGTCACCGGTGAAGAACAGCTCGGGCATCTGCGGGCGCGGCACGGTGGTCTGCAGGTCAGAGGGATGGTGGCAGACGACGAGCAGGCTCCCGCCCGGGGCGACCGCCGCCGTCAGGCGCCGCAGCATGGCCTGCCGGGCGGCGAGCGGCAGGTGTACGTACTGAGCTGACACGAGGTCGTAACGCCCCGAACCGGGGTCCCAGCAGGTGACATCCTCGTGGACCCACTCGATGCGCCCGGCGATCTCCGGCCCGGCCGCGCTGGCGTGAGCCGAAGCGCGCTCGAGTGCGACCGCGGACAGGTCGACGGCGGTCACGCGCCACCCGCGGCTGGCCAGCCAGATCGCGTCGGCGCCCTCGCCGGCGCCGACGTCGAGCGCGTTGCCCGGGGCGAGCTCGCCGGCCTCGGCTACCAGTTGCACGTTGGGGTTACGGCTCCACAGTGCGCTCCGCGACCGGTATCGCTCATCCCACGATTCCTGGCTGAATGGGTCGGACATGACCGGCGATCTCCCCGAGTCAAATCGGCCTCTGGATGCGGACAGGCGCGGCGGCGGGTAGTTGGGGGGGCGCCGCCGCGCCCTGATCACGTTAGTGCCTTGCCGGGCCGGGCGCGGGCAACTTCCCGGGCGTCGCCAGGGACCTTCGGGCGACCAGGCCGGAACATCGCGTCGGCTAGGGTTGTTCACCGGGTCATGATCGTGGATGGTTTTGCCGAGCTGATCGGCGGGCGGCGGCAGGGGGTGCTGGTCACCCTCAGGAAGGACGGGCGGCCGCAGCTGTCCAACGTTAACTACGGGTGGGACGCGCAGACGCAGATCATTCGCGTATCGACCACAGACGACCGGGCCAAGACCAGCAACATGCGACGTGACCCGCGGGTCAGCTTCTACGTGACCAGCGGTGACTTCTGGTCTTACGTCGTCGTGGACGGGCACGCAGAACTGTCGGAGGTCGCCAAGGACCCGAACGACGCGGCCGTCGAGGAGCTGATCGACCTGTACCGCGCGGTGCAGGGCGAGCACCCGGACTGGGACGACTACCGCGCCGCGATGGTCCGTGACCGGCGCCTGGTGGTCCGGATCCACGCCGAGCACGCGTACGGCGCGGTCCGCCGGTGATCCGCAACCGGGACGATCTCGTAGGCATAGGCTTATACGGTGCTGCCAGACTCCTTCGGCCGGGTCGCGACTGACCTGCGCGTATCGCTCACCGACCGGTGTAACCTCCGGTGCGCGTACTGCATGCCGCCCGAAGGCCTGGACTGGCTGCCCTCTCCTGAGCTCCTCACCGACGACGAGATAGTGCGGCTGATCCGCGTCGCGGTCGAGTTGCTCGGCATCCGCGAGGTCAGGTTCACCGGCGGCGAGCCGCTGTTGCGCCGGGGACTGGCCGGCATCATCGCGCGGACCGCTGAACTGCGCCCGCGCCCGGAGATCTCGCTCACCACGAACGCGATCGGGCTCGCCCGCACCGCCGGGGCGCTGCGCAAGGCGGGCCTTGACCGGATCAACGTGTCGCTGGACACCTTGCGCCCTGAGACGTTCCGCAAGCTGGCCCGCAGGGACCGGCTGCCGGACGTCCTGGAGGGGCTCGCCGCCGCGACCGAGGCCGGGCTGGTCCCGGTCAAGGTGAACGCCGTGCTGATGCGCGACCTCAACGACGACCAGGCCGTGCCGTTGCTGAGGTACTGCCTGGATCGAGGCTACGAGCTGCGCTTCATCGAGCAGATGCCGCTGGACGCACAGCACGGCTGGAAGCGCTCGGAGATGGTGACGGCGGATGAGATCTTCGCCGCCCTGAACCGGGAGTTCACGCTCACCCCGGACGACCCGGCCACGCGCGGGTCGGCGCCTGCCGAGACGTTCCTGGTGGACGGCGGCCCGGCCCGGGTCGGCGTGATCGCGTCGGTCACCCGGCCGTTCTGCGGGACGTGCGACCGGGTCCGGCTGACCGCCGACGGCCAGGTGAGGAACTGCCTGTTCGCCAGGACAGAAAGCGACCTGCGCGGCCCGCTGCGGGCCGGCGCGAGCGACAGCGTGCTTGCCGACACCTGGCGGAAGGCAGTCGCGGTGAAGCTGCCTGGCCACGGCATCAACGACCCGTCTTTCCTGCAGCCTGACCGGCCCATGTCCGCCATCGGCGGCTGACCGCCTGGCCGGCGCTCCCCACCTACCGGAGCTGGTTCGAGCCCAAAGGACAAGACGTCGGGCTTGCCGGTGCCTTCGGCTAGCTCGTAGCGGGACCGGCGGGCCGGTACACCGGGCCGTGCGCGTCGTCGCAGTGCGGCTCCGCCGTGGGGACGCCCGGCGCGGGCGGGACCGGGCCACCCGCGTGGTCGACCTGCAGGGTGGCGTGGGTGATGCCGTATTCCGCGGCCAGGAACTCCTCGAGGTCGGCACGCACCGCATGGCAGTCCGAGCCGGGCGCGACGAGCACGTGCGCGGAAGCGGCGGGCAGCCCCGAGGTGATCTCCCAGATATGCAGGTCGTGGACCTCGGCGACGCGCGGGCGTCCGGCCATCGCCGCACCGACCGCGGCCGGCGACAGGCCCGCCGGCGCGGCCTCGAGGAAGATCCGCCCGGACTTCCTGATCAGCCCCGCACCCGCGTGCACCATCAGCACCACTACCACCAGCGTAGCGATCGCGTCGGCGCGGGCGAACCCGGTGAGCAGGATGACGAGCCCGGCCACCGCCGTGGCGGCGAACGCGTACAGGTCGGTGACGATGTGCGCCAGCGCCCCCTTGAGGTTGAGGCTGTGACGGCGGCCTCCCGCCCTGGTGATCAGCAGGGCCGCGGCGAGGTTCACTACGATCCCGGCCAGCGCGACGGCGAGCACGGTCCCGCCGGTCACCGCATGCGGGGTCACCAGGCGCCGGATCGCCGTGTAGCCGAGCCAGACCGCGAGCAGGACCAGCGTGATTCCGTTGGCCTGCGCGGACATGATCTCGGTGCGCTTGAGGCCGTAGGTGTACCCGCCGGCCGGCGGCCGCGCGGCCAGCCGCGCCGTGATCAGCACCAGCGCGAGGGATGCGGCGTCCGTCAGCATGTGCGCGGCGTCGGAGATCAGCGCGAGCGAGTGCGCGGCCAGGCCCGCCGCTACCTCCCCGGCCATGAAGGCCAGGATCAGCGCGAGGGCTGCCGACAGCCACCTGGCGTCCGCGCCGGTGGCCGCACCGTGGGCATGCTCGCCGCTTCCCCTCACGATCCGACGATATCTGCCGAACGAACGGTGGCTGCCCTCTTGACCACCCCGGCGCGGACCGGCCGCGGGCCGGTCCCCCGTTGCCCGCGGTCCACGCCGGTAAGCCTGAATACGCCGCCTGGCTCGCCTTACCGGACTCTTACGGACCGCTGGACGCCGGGCGCGTTCCCGCTGCCGTCCCGTAGAAGTGGGAGTGCCGCAGTTACCCCGACGACCGAAGGATGGCCCGTGACCACGCAAGCCCGGGACGGCCGGCCTCCGCACGGCCGGCGTCCCACGAGGCGCGGACTCCTGCTCGGGGCTGGCCTGGCGGGCCTGGGCGGTGCCATGGCGGGCTGCAGTACCGCGGCCGTGCCCTACGGCGCCGACGAGGCGGGCATGCTTCGGGAAAGCGGCCCGGCGCCATCCTCGATCGCCCTGCCTGTCAGCGCGGCCGCGCCGGCCAGCGCCCGGCCGAGCCCGCAACCCCGCACGCAGCCTGCCAGCCGAGGCGGGGGAAGCGCCCAGGGCAGGGACCGTCGCGCGAAGCTCACCGGCGTGGTGCTCGGCTCCGCGCGTGAGATCCCGGTCGGCGGCGGCACAATCTTCGACGCGGAACGCGTCGTCGTGACCCAGCCGGCGCGCGGCACCTACCGGGCCTTCAGCGCGGTGTGCACGCACGTGGGGTGCCTGCTCAACGTGGTCGCCGACGGCACCATCGACTGCCCCTGCCACGGCAGCAAGTTCAAGATCACCAACGGCGCCGTGGTTACCGGCCCGGCCCCCGCGCCGCTACCCAAGAAGCGCATCACGGTCGTCCGCGGGACCATCGTCCTGCTCTGATGAGGGAGGTCCCCCATCGGGGGCCCCAGGGGAGTAAGGGGGGGCGGGAGCCCTCCCATGATCGGGGGGTCCCGGGGGGTCGCCCCCCAGGACAGTAGAGCACTATGGCGGATGTGGGATCGCTGATGCTGCTCGACACCGCGTCGCTGTACTTCCGGACGTTCTTCGGGGTGCCGGAAACGGTCCAGGCCCCCGACGGAACGCCGGTGAACGCGGTCCGCGGGCTGCTCGACGCCATCGGCCGGCTGGTCAGGTCCCGGCGGCCGGCGCGGCTGGTCGCGTGCCTGGACGCGGACTGGCGGCCGGCCTTCCGCGTCGCGGCCATCCCGTCGTACAAGGCGCACCGCCTGGCCGCGGACGGCGTCTCCGAAGTGGTGCCACCCGCGCTCGTCACGCAGATACCGGTAATCGAGGAGGTCCTGCGTGCGGCCGGGTTGGCGCTCGCCGGGCAGCCGGGCTTCGAGGCCGACGACATCATCGGCACCCTCTCCGCGCGCTCCCCGGACCCGGTCGACGTGGTGACCGGTGACCGGGACCTGTTCCAGCTCGTCGACGACGCCCGGGCGGTCCGGGTCATCTACACCCAACGTGGCCTGCTGAGGCCGGACGTGATCGACGAGGCGGCGATAACCGCCAAGTACGACATCCCCGGGCGCGCCTATGCCGACTTCGCGGCGCTGCGCGGCGACCCTAGCGACGGGCTGCCCGGCGTGCCCGGGGTGGGGGAGAAGACCGCAGCCGCGCTGATCCGGACGTTCGGCAGCGTCGAGGGCATCGCGAGGGCCCTGGACCTGGGCCACGGCGGGTTCCCCCGCGGCACCCGGGACAAGCTCGAGCGGGCCAGGGCTTACCTGGACGTATGCCTGTCGGTCGTCCGGGTCGCCGACGATGCCCCGCTGCCCGCCGTGGACGGGCTGCTCCCGGCCGTGCCGCCCGATGCCGGCAAGCTCAAGGAACTCGGCGATCGGTGGGGACTGGGCTCTTCGCTCGCGCAGTTCCTCGCGGCGGTGTCCCGGGCCTAGCATCTAACCGTGATGAACGACGCTTCCCGGACCGCCGGCGATCTGTTCCCCGCGGACCGTGTAGACCTCGTCCGCGAGTCCGCCCGCGCGGCCGGGCTGGACGCCGTGCTGCTGACTCCTGGCCCCGACCTGAGGTACGCAACCGGGTACGACGCCAAGCAGCTTGAGCGGCTGACCTGCCTGGCGGTCCCGGCGCACGGTGACCCGGCCCTGTTCGTGCCGCGCCTGGAACTTCCCGCGGCGCAGGCTTCGCCGGCCGGCTCACTCGGCGTGGAGATCGTGCCCTGGGAGGAGACCGCCGATCCGTTCGGTCTGGTCGCGGCCCGCCTGCCGGACGCCGGCACCGTCGGCCTGTCCGACCGGATGTGGGCGCTTTTCGTCCTGAGGTTCCGCGACGTGCTGCCGGGCACCCGCCTGGTGCTGGCCTCCGGTGCGCTGCGCCCGCTGCGGATCAGGAAGACCCTCGCCGAGGTCGCCGCCCTCCGCGAAGCGGGCGCCGCCATCGACCGCGTGCACGCGCGCGTGCCGGAATGGCTGCGCCCCGGGCTGACCGAACGTGCCGTGGGCTCCGTCATCGCCGAGGCCATCCTCGCCGAGGGCCACGCCACGGTGGACTTCGTGATCGTGGCCTCCGGCCCCAACGCCGCGAGCCCCCATCACGAGGTATCCGACCGGGTCCTGGCCGCCGGTGACGTGGTTGTCGTGGACATCGGCGGCGCCATGCCTTCCGGATACTGCTCCGACAGCACCCGGACGTACGCGATCGGCGAGCCGGCCGCCGGGTTCACGGAGTACTACAAGGTCCTGCTCGACGCCCAGGAGGCGGCATGCGCGGCCGTGCGCCCCGGCGTCACGGCGGAATCCGTGGACGCGGCCGCGCGCGAGCCGATCACCGCGGCGGGGTACGGCGCGGCGTTCTTCCACCGGACCGGCCACGGGATCGGGCTCGAGACTCACGAAGACCCCTACATCGTGGCCGGCAACCGTGAGGTCCTCGAGCCGGGCATGGCGTTCTCGGTAGAGCCGGGCATCTACCCCGGCCCGCACGGTGCGCGCATCGAGGACATCGTGGTCTGCACAGCCGACGGCTACGAGCGCCTCAACGACACCCCCCGCGAGCTGATCGTCGTCAGCTAGCGGCTCGCGGCCAAACCAAGCGGCGCAGAACGGCCTCGATGAGGCCGGACGGATTTACCGTTCCGGGGACCCCGGGGGTCCTGGCGGGTCGATGCGGCCCTGATTCTCGGCCAGGAACCGCTCGAACTGGGCCGCGATCTCATCGGCGGTGGGCATCGTCTCGCCCTCGGCCAGCAGGCCGCCCAGGTCCGCGTCGCCGACGATATTTTCCTGGGCCTGCATAGCCTGGGCCACGGTGTCGTACTGCTGCTCGAGCGCGCGGACCAGTTCGGCGACGTCCGTGGACTCCGAGATCTGGCGCTCGATGGCTTCGTTGATCCGGTCCGATGCCTCACGGAGCTCCGCGTCGGGGATGTCGAGCCCGGTCGCCTTGATCACGGAGCCGAGCAGGGCCAGCGCCGCCGGCGGGTACAGCGTCTGAGCCAGGTAGTGCGGCACCTGCACGGCGAAGCCGAGTGCGTCCCGCCCGGCCTCGCCGAGCTTCAGCTCCAGCAGGGCGGGTGCGCTGCCCGGCACCTGGATGCGGGTGGACAGCCGCTGGTGCCCGGTGACCAGGCCTTCGCGGGTCGCGTGCGCGATCACCCCGAGCGGCCGCGTGTGCGGCATCCCGGCCGGGATGCCGAGGAAGCTGATCGCCGGACCGGTTTCCAGCCGCGTGCAGAGACCAAGCAGGGCCTCGGTGAACAGGGTCCACTCGTGATCGGGTTCCGGACCCGTCAGCAGCAGGAAGGGCCGCCCCGCCGCGTCATGCAGCTGGTGAAGGGCAAGCTCAGGAGCCTCGTAGCTCTCCCAGCGGCTGTTGTCGTAGATCATCAGCGGGCGCCGGGACCGGTAGTCGATGAGCCGGTCGACGTCGAACCGCGCCACCGTCTGATGGGGGAAGCTGCTCAGCACGTGCTCGGCGAGCAGGCGGCCCGCGTTACCCGCGTCGATGAAGCCCTCGAGGTAGTGCAGCATCGGCGCGTTGGCGGTATCGGGCGCGGCGGGACCGAGTTCGTAGAGTTCCTCCGGGTTCCGCTGCACCCTTACAGTCTCGCACGGCCCGGCACCTGCTGCCGCCGCGCCAGGAGCGCTAACGTGACCACGTGGAGGACATTGACCGGAAGATCGTGTCGTTGCTTGCTCACAACGGCCGGATGAGCTTCACCGAGTTGGCCAGGCAGGCCGGGCTTTCTGTGTCAGCCGTGCACCAGCGCGTACGCAGGCTCGAGCAGGACGGCGTGATCAAGGGTTATGTCGCGGTGTTCAACCCGGAGGACGTCGGGCTGCCGCTGACGGCCTTCGTTTCCATCAAGCCGTTCGACGCCGCCGCCCCTGATGACCTGCCGCAGCGGCTGGAGCACCTGGCCGCGATCGAGGCGTGCCATAGCGTGGCCGGAGACGAGAATTACATCCTCAAGGTCCGGGTCCGCTCGCCGTTCGCGCTCGAAGAGCTGCTGAACCAGATCCGCACCATAGGCGGCGTATCGACGCGCACCACGGTGGTGCTCAGCACCCCGTACGAGAACCGCCCGCCGGACCTGTGAACCCCGCCCCGGCGAACCGGGCCTAGCCGACGCTGAAGACCCGCTCCGCGGGTATCCCCTCGACGACGGTGCCGTGGGGCGCTATCGCGGCGGTGCCGTGGTAGGCGCCGATTGCCGCCGTGAGCCGCTCGGCGGGTGCCGCCACGATCGTGGCCCCGGCGATGAGGGCAAGGTCGAGCAGCAGCGTGTAGGCGCCGGGTTCGCCGCACGGCGGACCGGCCACCACCACGTCCCAGCGGGTCAGCCTCGGCCCGCCGGCCAGGGTGAGCCCGGCCAGGTCAGAAGCCGGCCCCGGGCTCGGGGTTCTCGGGCCCTGGTCTGCGCCGCCGTTCTCGCGGGCCCCGGCGTGCTCCGCCCCGTCCAGCAGCGCGCTGAACGGGGTCGTCGCCGCGGCCTCGCCGAATGCGAATATCTGGCGTGCCCAGCTCCGCTCCGTGGCCTCGATCGCGAGCTCGGCCAGTGCGGCCGAGGTGATCAGGAGCCTGGCCCGGCAGGCGTTGAGCTGGGCGGCGATGTCAGCCGACCGTGTCGCCGGGCGGATAGGCCAGGCGGTGGCGCCGGCCGCGCGCACGGCGTGGACCGCCAGCGCGTGGCTGGCCGCGTCCGCGACGAAGACGCCGACCGTGTCGTCGTCCTGCAGGCCGCGCCTGGTGAGCCCGTGGGCCGCCGCGCGCACCGTGCTCGCGAACTGCGCCCACGTCGTCACCGTGCCATCGGCGGCGTCGATGAGGGCGGCTCCGTCCCGTGCCCCGTCGGCGAGCCCGAGGATGTGCTCGGTAATCGCCCGGTGTGACCCGCCTGCGTTCGGAGTATCCAGTTCCGCCTCGATGGTCGCCGCGGTACAGACGCCGAGCTCCACCACAACCTCCCCGCCTGAGTGCATAACGGGCGGGTCCTGGCATGAGCCGGGACCCGCCCGGCCGCCGCAGCCGGGCCGCCGGTTCCCACCCCCCCTTGGGAACCGGCGTAGCGCCGGGCTCGGGACCCGGCACCGCCGTGCGTGAGCGACGAGTGAACGCTATGCCGCCGGGACCGATGTACACATGCGCCGAACTGTGCATTCCGGTGTGCATCTTCCGGCGCGGGCGATCCTGTCAGGATCAGCGCGGTGGCTCCTGGCGCACGGCCCATGAGGCAACTTGTGTACGCGAGCTGAAGCCGAGCTTTGACAGGATGTTCGCCACGTGGCGTGCCGCGGTCTTCGGGCTGATCACGAGTTCGTCGGCGATCTGGTTGTTCGTCAGGCCCCGGGCGATGAGGAGCACGATCTCGTATTCCCGCGCGGTGAGCGGCGAGGCGGCCCTGGCCAGGTGAGATCCGTCCGCGTCCTGGCGCGACGTCGACACGGCGGCTAGCAGGGCCGGGTCGGTCCACGCGGGCCCCTTCGGCTCCGCAGGCCCGGCGGGCGCCGCGTGCCGTGGGCCGGACCCGTTGGCCTGCGCCGGGGCGAGTGCGTACGCGGCGGCCTGCTCGGCGGTCATCTCGCGCCCCGCGGCGAACAGAGCGGCGGCGGCCGCCGCGCCGAGCCGGTCGCGGGCCAGTTCGAGCACCTCTTCGACCCTGGAGCCGAGGCCGGCCGGGTGGCCGAGGGATTCACGCAGCTGGCAGGCGGCCCCGGCCAGCCGGGCCGCCTGTTCCGGCTGCTGGCGGGCGGCCGCGAGCGCCGCGAACGCCTCAAGCCCGCGGGCGATGCCGAGCCGCTGACCGGACGCCTGGTTCAGGCGCAGCGCTTCGGCCAGCCGGTCCTCGGCGAGGGCGAGATCACCGCGGCTCAGCGCGGTCCAGCCCACTCCGGCCAGGCAGCGGGCGATCTCCGGGCTCGCCTCGAGCTCGCGGAAGATCTCCGCAGCGTCCTCGAAGTGCTGCACCGCCATGTCGGCGTCGCCGCGGGCCCGCGCGACGGTGCCCAGCCCGTACTGGACCTGGGCGACACCCCAGCGGACGTTATCGCTGAGCACCTCGAGGGCGGCCTCGTAGGACCGCTGCGCCGACTTCAGCTTGCCCTGGCGGACCGCGATCGCGGCCCTGGCCGCCAGGGCAAGCCCCGTCTCCCAGTCGTTACCCGCGGCCTGCGCCGCGGCGAAGGCCTCATCGATGAGCGTGGCGGCGTCGGCGACCCGGCCTGCCCGCAGCGCGGTCTGGCCGAGCGCTCGCAGCGCGGTCGGTACGGTGAAGTCATCACCGCACGCCCGGATCAGCTCCAGGCCCTGCTGCGCGCTGCGCAGCAAGACGTCGTACTCCTGCAGGTCAAAGGCGATATCGGCCCGACCGGCCAGCGCCCGTCCCCGCACCCGGGGCGAAACCTGGCCGGGGTCGGCGGCCAGGAAGCGGTCGAACCAGGAGGCTGCCTCGCGCTGGTCGCCGTGCGGGACCCAGATGTAGCGCAGCCCGGCGCACAGCCGCAGGCCCTCGTCGATGTGGCAGTGCGCCAGGGATGTAGCCAGCGCGATGCGGAAGTTGCCGTATTCGGCCAGGCCGCGGCGGAAGATGGCCCGGCGCACCGGCCAGGCCGGGTCACCGCGCCGGAACATCTTGTCGGCCGTGCTCTCGATCAGGGCGAGCACGTAGTCGCGGTGCCGCAGGGACAGTGCGTCCTGCTCGCCCGCGGCGGCGAGCCGCTCGGCCGCGTACTCCCTGATCGTGTCGAGCAGCCGGTACCTGGCGTCCCCGGCCGCCTCGCCATCAAGCACCACTAGCGATTTGTCGATAAGGGAGATGAGCAGGCCGAGCACCGCGTCGGCCGGGATGAGGTCGTCGGAGCACACCTGCTCGGCCATGTCGAGGTTCCAGCCGGAGAACACGGCCAGCCGGCGAAGCAGCGTCTGCTCCGGGCCGTCGAGCAGCTCGTAGCTCCAGTCCACGGTGGCCCTCAGCGTCTGCTGCCTGGGCGGCGCGGTCCGGTCACCGGAATCGAGCAGCTGGAAGCGGTCGCGCAGCCGGTCGGCGATCTGCTCCACCGACAGCGCTCGCACCCGGGCTGCGGAGAGCTCGATGCCCAGCGGGATGCCGTCCAGCGTCCGGCACAGCCGGGCCACCGGCAACGCGTTCTCTTCGGTCAGGATGAAACCGGGCCGGGCGCCCGCGGCCCGCGCCGCGAAGAGCCTGACGGCCTCGTGCGCGGTCACGTCCGCGGTGCCGGCGCCCTCGGGCGGCAGGTCGAGCGGCGGCACCCGCCAGACGGTCTCGCCGCGGACCCGGAGCGGCTCGCGGCTCGTGGCGATGATCCGCAGCCAGGGGCACCTGGCCAGCAGCAGCTGCACGAGCGTGGCGCAGTCGCCGACCTGGTGCTCGCAGGTGTCGAGCACCAGCAGCAGGTGCCGCGAGCGCAGCGCCTCGGCCAGCGTCTGCGCGAGCGGCACGCCCTGCTCCTCGCGCACGCCGAGCGTGGCCGCGACCAGGGCGGCCGTCTGGCCGTGCCAGTCGGCCAGCTCAACCAGCCATGCCTCGTCAATGTCCAGGCCGTATGCGGCACCGGCCGGGCCGGCCACATCACGCGCGAGCCGGACCGCGAGCCTGGTCTTGCCGATGCCGCCGGGGCCGCTCAGCGTGAGCACTCGAACCTCACCGAGCAGCCTGGCCAACTCGGCGAGGTCGCGCTCGCGCCCTATGAAGCTGTTCGGCTCCGCGGGCAGGTTACCGCTTAGCAGAGCGGTGGCCGGCTGCATAGCTCCTCTGGGTTCACGCTGTTGAAATGGTCGAAGCTGACTCCCAACCTACCCTGTTCGCCCGCAGCGTAGGGGTCACTATTCGGCCTCCACGAAAACTCCGATGGCCTCTGTGTACCGGACTCGCCCGTAATACATCACTTTGACCAGTGCCCACCATCGCGCACCCGGGCGGACGGTCTCCGGCGCGCTGAGGTCGAAGCGCAGCACGGCGGACGCCTGCGGCGCCACGCTGAACCCTTGCGCCCGCGGGCCGAGGATGTCCCAGGTGCCGAACGGCGAGACAAGCTGTGCCTCCCCGTGAACCTCACAGGCCAGCGCGTTGGCGATGCTGACCTCCAGCTCGCCGCGCCCGCCCGGGGCCACGCGCAGCTCCGGGGTCAGCATGGTCACCGTCACCTCGGCCGCGGTCGCGGCGTAATCGGCCTGCATCACCTCCAGCGCCTCTTCGGGCGGCAGCGCCGGGTCCGGCCAGCGGCGCTCGCCGACCGCGACCATCGTCGTGTCCTCCAGGAGGTGACCGAGCCCGTCGCGGAGCCGCGCCGCGACGAAGTAGCGGCCCGGCGCGGCGATCTCATCCGCCCGCACCGTCACGTCCCAGGCCGCGTACCCGCCGGGCGCCAGCTCATAGCGCAGGTCCTGCCCGGTGGCGACGGTCAGCCCGTCCGGCGTGACCAGCTCCACCGTCCCGGCGGCCGGCTCGGATCCGCAAGCCACGGTCAGCGTCAGCGTCGCGGTCTCACCCGGGCCCGCCAGGGCGACCCGGGTGGGGGAGAAGTGAATCGCGACCGGGACGTTCCCGGCCGGCGCCGGGCCCTTCCCGTGCAGCCAGTAGCGGGCGTAGATCGGCTCGACCGGTTCGGTGGACGGCGCCGTCCCGCGGTCCGCGGGCGCCACGGGGGGACTGGTCCGCGCGACCAGCGTCACCGTGCCGAAAGCCGGCATGTCGACATTGACGCAGCCGTCTGGCGGATCGGTGAGCGGCAGGGCCGCCCCGTCCGACTCCTCGAGCAGGTCGGTGAGCCACGCCTGCGAGACCCCGGCGACCGCGCCGGCCAGCCGGACCCGGGCGGTCGTGGCCCGCCCGCTGGTCTCGCGCAGGCGGATGGTGACCGTATCCCCGCCATCGGCCGGGGTCCGGCCCGAGGCGAGCGGGTTGCCGCGCGGTTTCAGCGTGCTGAGCGTGACGGTGGCCGGCTCTACCTCGAGCAGGCTGACCCCGGCCACCGGCTGCGGACCGCCCGCCACCGTGGCGATCAGGTCGTGGTTGTAGTCCTCGGCGCTGGCGGCAAAGCCGGACGCGCGCCAGTCACCTACGCCCGAGGCGAGGGCGTACTCGAACGTGTGACTCCAGTGCTGCCAAGCGAAACTGCTCCCGTCCGGCGCGGTGCGGCGGTCGCCGTCGATCCATATCCCGGACGGCCAGGCGCTGCAGGAACGCATCAGCGACATGTGCAGCGTGCCGTCGGGCGTGACCACGCAGCCGGGGGTGCCCCGGTTGAGCATCGCGACCGACCGGTCCGCGAGTTCGCGGGTCGGCACGGACCTCGTATCTGCGGCCGGTTCGGCCGCGTCATCGCCCTCAACCCGGTCACCCGCGTCGACCAGGGCGTCCGACAGGTCCCCGGTCAGGGCCGCGACCGCCGCGGCCAGCTCACCCGGGCCGCTGCCCGCCACGATCAGCACCGGCAGGTCCGTCGCCCCGCGCAGGTCGGGATCCGGTCCGAAGGCATCCTCCCGGCTGCGGTCGGCCGGCACCCATAGCCGTGCGGTGCCGCCCCCGGCACGCGCGGCCAGCCGGGCCCCGAGGGCCTTCGCGTAGCCGGGCCCGGCACCGGACAGCACCTCGGCGGTGAACGCGTTCGCGTCGGGCCCGCCGACCGCGATCCTGGCGTCGGGCAGGTTGGAGTCCGCGTCGTTCGCGCCGTACCTGGGTCCGTCGGCCTGGCTGCACGTCGCGGTCACCCCGGCCGCCGCCAGGGCGGCCACCAGATCACGTACCTCGGCGCGCAGGCCGTCCGGGTCATCCGGGCAGACGATCTCAGCGACGCCGACCGCCTCCGTCTGACCGCTCGGGCCGGTGGTGCGGACCCGCGCCGCCGAGCTCAGGCCGAACCACTGCTGCGCGGCGCAGTCCCGCGTGTACCAATGATCGGCCGAGTCCACGTCCACCACCCCGAACGACCGGCCTATCACCGCGGTCGCGGTCTGGTAGACCGGCAGCCCGCCGGGCACGTCGGCGGGGAAGCTGACGCGGAGCAGCTGGTCATGCCGGTCGAACCCGCCCACGTGGGTGCGGAACTCCACCCGGTCCGAGTCCTCCCAGAGCAAGACCTCCTGGGTAAAGTCCAGCCCGCCCAGCGTGAACGACGCCACCAGCCGCGAGCCGATCGGGCATCGTTCCTGCCGCACCCGGGCCGTCACCGACGACGATCCCAGCCCGGGCCCCTTCGGGGACAGGTGCCAGGGCCCCTCGTTGTGCTTGGGGTGCTGCGCGTACTCGTCCTGGAGGACCAGTTCATTGCCCGGTCCGGTCAGCACGCCGGCCCGGAGGCGCTTGTCGGTCACGCTGACCGTCCCGCCGCGCGCCGGGTCCGCGGTGACCACGTAGCTGCCGTTCTCGATGGTGTTCCGCGCCGGGGAAGCATCCTCTCGCCATCCGCTGGCCGCCTCGTCCGCCTGGCCCGCGGGAACCAGCTGGTAGGACCGGAACCCCAGCGCGGGCACGCCGCGGACGAGCAGCGTGAGCGTCACCTCCGCGAGCGACCCGTCCGGCCGGCGCCGGACCCCCTCGGCCAGGCACCGCACCTGCTCCCCGGAAGCGTCCCGGACCTCCAGCCATTGCGTGCCGTCGTCGGGCACCTGCACCGTGATCCGTGCCAGCCCGTCACGCGGGCGAGCCAGCCCGTTGAACACGCTGACCGTGCGGCCGGGGCCCGCCTGCGGTCCCGTTAGATAGCGGACAGCCTCCAGCCGCGCGCCCGAGCCGAGCTCCCAGGCCTCGCGCCAGCCGCCCAGCATGTCCAGGTACACCTGGTCGGATTCCACCCCGGTGATGCCGTCGTGGTGGGCGCCGAAGGCGAGCATCCGCCACGCCTTGTCCAGCGCCGCGTGCGGGAACGGCGCCCCGGCCAGCCAGGCCACCGTAGCCAGCCGCTCGGCCTCAAGCACGGCGGTCTCGATCGCCCGCTGCCCCTGCTTGGTGTCGATGTAGGACACGTCCTTGCCGGTGTACACCGGGTTCATATCCCTGGTCTGCGGCGTGATCCAAGCGCCCGACCGGTCCCCGCTGCCCGCGTCGGCGCGGACGGCGGCGAAGAACTCGCTGGGCACGGCCGTGGTGAACCGCGGCCACACGTACCGCTGGTTCCAGCTCCGGTGGACGTCCGTCACCCAGCGCGCCGGGATGACGTGGTCCACCCCGACCGGCAGCAGGACATTGCGCGTGGCGGCGACTCGCGAGAGCGCGCTGAACTGGCCGTAAGCCTCCCGCTCGGCGGCCTGCAGATCCGGTAGCGAGTTCAGCCGCCAGCCCGCGCCGTAGTGGTGCGCCATGTAGTGCGTGAGGAGCCCCTGGCCATCCGGCGAGATCCACTCGAACTCGGTCCTGAACTGCATGCGCCCGATGCCGCCCTCCACACCGCGCGGGCCCCACTGGTGGAACGGCCCCCGAGCCCAGGCAGAGGAGGTCAGGCCCGCCGCGGCCATCAGGCCCGGATACCCCGGGTCGTGCCCGAACACGTCGAGCATCCACGAGACCCTCGGGTCACCGCCGAACACGTCCCGCTGGAACCCGATCCCGGCCACGGCGTTGCGGATGATGGCCTCGGCGGAGATCAGCGTGGTGCTCGGCTCGTTGTAGTTGCCGCCGACGATCTCCACCCGGCCTTCGGCCATCAGCCGCCGCAGGTCCTGCCGGTCCTGCGGGTAGACGTCGAAGTACGGCTTGAGGTAGTCGACCTCGGCCAGCACGAACTTGTAGTCCTCGTCCTTCCTGGCCTTGTCCAGGTGCGCGCCGACCAGGTCGAACGCGGACCTCATGTCGGGCAGGTTGCCGTTCTCGTCGGGCAGGCTGAGCTTCGCCTCGGTGAACTGGCCCTGCGTGTTCCACCACACCGGGTCGTAGTGGAAATGGCTGACCATCCACATCGTCCAGCCCGGCTCGGCGGCGGTGACGTCAGCCTCGATCTCGCTGCGCCCCGCCTCGGTCTGAACCGCCACCGTCACCCGCCGCGTGCTGCCCGGCTGGTAAGGGACGGAGAACTCCACCGGGACCTCGAAGGTCTCCTGCTCTGTCTGGCTCATCCCGGTGATGCGGAACGGACCCTGGCTTCTCACCCCGGCCCCCTGCACGTGCACGTCGGCGGCCCCATCCCACGTGCTGCCCGGCCCGTCATTCACCACCGTGACCCGGATGACCTGCAGCGGGCGCTGCGCAGTCCCTACGAACAGGTCGGTCGATTCAACGCCAGCGATCCGCATATTTTGATGCTAGCCCGGCGGGACGACCCCCCCGGAGCACCCCGATCTCGGGGGCAGCCTTTCCCCGCAGCGCCTTTACCCCTGGGCGGCGGCGAGGCGTTGGGCGAAGGAGCGGGCCGCTGCGGCGGGATCGTCGGCCTCGGTGATGGCGCGGACCACCACCACACGCGTCGCGCCGGCGGCGAGCACCTCGTCGAGCCGCGCGAGGCTGATCCCGCCGATCGCGAACCACGGCCGCGCGGGCGCCTGCTGAGCCACGTGGGCCAGCAGGCCGGTCCCGGTGGACGGGCGGCCCGGCTTGGTCGGCGTCGTCCACACCGGCCCGGCACAGAAGTAATCGACGCCCGGCTCGGCGGCCGCCGCGTCGGCCTGCGCGGGGCTGTGGCTGCTCCGCCCGATCACCGGCCCCACGCCGAGGATCTGCCGCGCTACCGGGACCGGCAGGTCGTCCTGGCCCAGGTGAAGCACGTCGGCGTCGGCGGCGAGGGCCACGTCCGCCCGGTCGTTCACCGCCAGCAGCCGGCCGTGCCGCCGGCACGCGTCGGCGAACACCTCGAGTAGCCCGAGTTCCTCGCGCGCCTCCAGGCCCTTCTCCCGAAGCTGCACGATGTCTACCCCGGCGCCCAGCACGACGTCGAGGAACCTGGGCAGGTCACCCTGCGCGCGGCGGGCGTCGGTGCACAGGTACAGCCGCGCGCCGGCCAGCCGCTCCCGCAGGTCGTCGGTCACGCTGCCATCCAATCACTACCCGCGAAACGAGGGCCCCGTCCCGCCACCGGCCCGGGAGCAGCGGCACTCGTCCCGCCACCGGCCCGGAAGCACGGGCCCTCGTCCCGCCACCGGCCCGGAAGCAGCCCGCGGGGTGATATAGGCTAACAACGGACCACGGGAGCCCAAACGGGCTGAGAGGGAGGCAGTCGCCTCCGACCGTCGTACCTGATCCGGGTAATGCCGGCGAAGGGAGTGCTCTTTGGCCGAGACCGCAGACGTCGTAGTCGCGGGCGGCGGCGTCATCGGGACCGCGATTGCCTGGCGGGCGGCCGCCGCCGGGCTCGATGTCGTCCTGGTCGACCCGGACGCCGGCGACGGCGCGACCCTGGTGGCCGCGGGAATGCTCGCGCCGGTCTCGGAGAGCCTGTTCGGCGAGGGGGCCCTACTGCGGCTCAACCTGCTCGCGGTCGGGCGATTCGCGTCCTTCGCCGCCCAGCTCGAGGAGCTGACCGGTCACCGGATCGGGCTGCGCCGCGAAGGCACGCTGGCTATCGCGTACGACCCCGGCGACCAGGCGGCGCTGGCACGGCTGACCGCCTTCCGCCGGTCGGCCGGGCTGGCGGCCCAGGAGCTTGATGCCCGTGCCTGCCGCAGCCTGGAGCCGTTCCTCGCCCCTGACGTGCGGGCCGGCGTGCTGTTCCCCGGCGACTGGTCGGTCGACAACCGGCGGTACGCGGCCGCGCTGCACGAGGCGATGCGGGTGGTCAAGGTCCGGACCGTGCGGGACCGCGTGCTCGAGGTGCGCATCGCCGACGGGCGGGCCCGGGGCGTGCGGCTCGCCGGCGGCGGAGACGTCGACTCCGGTGCGGTGGTCGTGGCCGCCGGCTGGTGGACGGGGTCGGTCGCCGGCGTGCCCGACGAGGTACGGGCCGCGCTCCGGCCGGTCAAGGGCCAGTTGCTGCGCCTGCGCCATCCCGCGGGCCTGCCGCCCGTGCTGACCCACTCGGTCCGCGCCATCGTGCGCGGCATCGACGTCTACCTGGTGCCGCGGGCCGACGGCGAGGTTGTCGTGGGCGCCACCCAGGAAGAGCGTGGACCCGACCAGTCGGTAACCGCGGGCGCGGTTCATGACCTGCTGCATGACGCGATGAGCGTGCTTCCCGTGACGAGCGAGCTGATCCTGGCCGAGACCTGCGCCGGCCTGCGGCCGGGCACTCCGGACAACGGGCCGATCCTCGGCCGATGCGGCCCGGACGGGCTGCTGGTAGCCACCGGGCACTACCGAAACGGCATCCTGATGTCGCCGGTGACCGCGGACGCCGCCGCGGCCCTGCTCACCGGTCAGCCGCCCGCCCCGGAATGGGCGCCGTTCACCCCTGCGCGGTTCACGCCAGGGGAGGCATCGCGGTGACGATTCAGGTGAAGCTCAACGGGGAGCCGCGTGAGCTCGCGGACGGGACCACCGTGGCGCAGGCCGTAGCCGAGCTGACGGCGGTCGAGGGCGGCATCGCGGCCGCCGTCAACGGCGACGTCGTGCCCCGCGGCGCGTGGGCCGCGACGCTGCTCCGAGCCGGCGACCAGATCGAGGTCGTCACGGCGGTCCAGGGAGGATGACATGAGCGATACGGACGTGCTGAGCCAGCCGGTTACCCGGACCTCGCCTGCCGCGCCGGAGCCGTGGGCGCTGGCCGGCCGCGAGCTGAGTTCCAGGCTGATCGTCGGAACCGGGGGAGTGCAGAGCCTGGAGGTGCTCAGGCGCGTGCTCGACGCATCAGGCACCGCGCTGGCCACGGTGGCCATGCGCAGGGTCGCGCCGACCGCGAACGCGGAAGACTCGCTGCTCGGCACCCTGCGGCGCTCCGGCGTGCACATCGTGCCGAACACGGCGGGCTGCCACACCGCGAGCGAGGCGCTGCTTGTGGCCAGGCTCGGCCGGGAGGCGCTGGGCACCGACTGGGTCAAACTGGAGGTCGTAGCCGACGACCATACGTTGCTGCCTGATCCGGTGGAGCTGCTAGACGCGGCCCGGATGCTGATCGCCGACGGGTTCGTCGTGCTCCCTTACACCAACGACGACCCGGTCCTCGCCCGGCATCTCGAGCGCGCGGGCTGCGCGGCGGTCATGCCGCTCGGCGCCCCGATCGGCACCGGCCTCGGCGTCCGCAACCCGCACAACATCGCGATGATCGTGGAGCAGGCCGGCGTGCCGGTCATCCTCGACGCCGGGATCGGGACCGCCAGCGACGCCGCCTTCGCGATGGAGCTGGGCTGCGACGCGGTCCTCATCGCGTCGGCCATCACGCGTGCCGCCGACCCCGCGCGGATGGCCGCCGCGATGCGGCTGGCGGTAGCTGCGGGACACGCGGCCAGGACCGCGGGCCGCATTCCCCGCCGCTGGCACGCCCAGGCCTCAAGTCCCGTCGCTGGCCTGCCGGAAGTCCCCGCGTGAGCGGCGGTACGGTCCCGCGGGTCCTGACGATCGCCTCCTCCGACTCGGGCGGCGGGGCGGGCATCCAGGCGGACCTCAAGGCGTTCGCCCGCTGCGGCGCGCACGGCGCGTCGGCCATCGTCGCGCTCACCGCGCAGAACACCGTGGGCGTCACCGCTATCCACGAACTCCCCCCGGAGTTCGTGCGGGCCCAGATCGACGCCGTCCTCGACGACATCGGAGCCGACGCCGCGAAGACCGGCATGCTGTTCTCCGCGCCGCTGATCAGCGCGGTCGCCGACGCGCTCGAGCCGCGGCACCTGCCCCTGGTCGTGGACCCGGTCATGGTGGCCAGCTCCGGCAGCACCCTGCTCCTCCCTGATGCGGTCGGGACCCTGGTCTCGCGGCTGTTCCCGCTGGCCACGGTGGTGACTCCCAACCTGCCGGAAGCTCAGGCGCTGACCCGGCTGGCAACCGAGGACCGCGCGGTCCTCACCGAGCACCTGGTCGCGATGGGCGCGCGGGCGGCCCTGGTCACCGGGGGGCACGGCGCCGAGCACGTCGATCACCTCTTCGACGGCTCTCGCCACCTGCGCATCCCGGTCGCCCGCCACCCCGTCGCCGCCACGCACGGCGCCGGCTGCACCCACTCGGCCGTCCTCGCCGCGGGCCTGGCCGTGGGCCTGTCCCTGCCCGAGGCCGCCCGGCAGGCCGCGCTCCTGGCCGGCGAGGCGGTCGCCCACGGCCTGGCCACCCTGGGCGCGGGCGAAGGCCCCGTCCACGTCCTGCACAACTTCGCTGCCTGCCGGCCCGGCGGCCTGGCGGCTCAGGCAACGGCCGGGTAGTCGGCCGTTAGCAACATGTTGTGATCGTTTGTAAGCAATTCGTAAGCAAAGGTCTTGACCGGCATACTCAGGCGAGTCACGATAAGTAGTGAATTAACTACTAATAGTGGATAACCTGAACAGGGGGCCCGGGATGGTGTACGGGCTGACCGCCGCGGCGGGATGGGGGGTCTCGTCCGTCGCCGCGGCGCAGGCGGCCAGGCGGCTGGGCACGCTCGTGGCCCTGCTGATCAGCCAGGTCACCGGGACCATCGTGCTCGCCGCGGCGCTGGCCGCCATGCACCCTCACCTGCCTACCCTGGCCAGCACGACCGTGCTGGGCCTGGCCGGGGCCGGGCTGTTCAGCCTGCTGGGCTGGCTGACCTACTACCGGGCCCTCGAACACGGCCCGGTCGGGATCGTCAGCGGAGCCGCCGCGACCTACGGCGGGGTCACCGCGATCCTGGCCCTGCTCGTGCTCGGGGAGCCACTCGGCCGGTTCGGCGGCGTGGGGGACGCCCTCGCGGTCGCCGGCGTGGCTGCGGCCGCCATTCAGACGACGGGCCGGCAATCGGCGGTCGCGATCGACGGCACCCCCATGCCACGCCAGTGGGCGCTGGACGGGCGGGCCGCGCCTCGCAGCATCCGAAGCGGGCCGTGGTCCGGTCTCCTGCTGGCGCTCGCCTCCGCCCTCACGTACGGGACCGGCGCGTTCTGGCTCGGTGCCTACGCCGCATCAGCGGGTTGGCTGGTCTCCGCGCTGATCGTCTACGTCGTCTCGGTCACGGTGCTCCTGGTCGCGCTGATCTGCAGGCAGCAGCGCCCGCACGGCGAACCGGCCGGCGCCTCCTGGGCGGTCGCCGCCGGACTGGCCGAGGCGGTTGCCCTGGTCGCGTTCGCGCGGGGCGGGCAGGCGGGCCAGGTGGCGGTTACCGCCGCGGTTTCGAGCACCTACCCGGTCATACCGCTGGCCGTCGGGCTCGTGCTGTTCAGGGAGCGGCTCAGCGCGCTCCAGGTCCTGGGCATCTGCGTCACCGTGACCGGGCTGACCCTGGTCAGCATGTCATCCCGGGTGATCTGACGATCCGTCAGCGGCTGCCTGTTCCACGCCGCGCGAGTTCCGCTGGCTGGCCAGCTTGCGGAACTCCTGGACCGAGGAGCCGGTCAGGACGGCCGGGGTGAGGGCCCGCGCCGAGGCGCTGCGGGGCAGGTTCAGCATCGGCCCGAGTTCACCGAAGTAGCCGCCCTCACCGATCAGGGTCAGGCGCTCCTGCGAGCCGTCGGCCATGTCGCGGAGGATCTCGATCTCACCCGACCGGACCAGATAGACCAGATCGCTGGGGTCTCCCTGCCGGAACAGGTACTGGCCCGCCTCGAGGGTGACGTCCCGGGGTTCCCGCTCGGCGGCGGGCAGGATCGGGACGAGCTCGACGACCTTGTCCGCGAGCTGCGTGATGCGCTGGTCGTGCGTGGCGACCACCACGGTCCGCCCGGGAGAGGCCAGCGTTCGCAGCAGCCGCAGGATCCCCTCCACCTGGATGAAATCGAGGTGCGCGGTCGGCTCGTCGGCCAGGATCAGCGGCGGGTCGTACACCAGGGCCCGGGCGATGGCCACCCGCTGCTGCTGCCCGCCGGACAACTGGTCGGGCCGGTGCCTGGCCCGCTCGTCGAGCCCGACCTGCGCCAGCAGGGCCGTGGCGCTCTCGCGTGAACTCCTGCGCGAGACGCCCGACAACCGCAGCGGGACCATGACGTTGGACAGTGCACTCAGGCTAGGGATGAGGTTGAAGGCCTGGAACACCACGCCCACGGTCTGCCGGCGGTAGGCCGACATGGCGGCGCCATGCAGGCCGGTGACCTCGGAGGCGTTGAACCAGATGGAGCCGGAGGTCGGCTTGAGCAGGCCAGCCAGGCACGACAGCAGCGTCGTCTTGCCGCAGCCGGACGGTCCGAGCAGCACCACGAGCTGGCCGTCGTCGCAGTCGAACGAGAACCCGTTGAGCGGCCGGATCTTGTAGCCGGCGCCGCTGAACTCCACCGTGAGGTTCTTGACGGACAGGGACATGCGCCTCACCCCCCGAAGGCCGCGGCCGGATCGGCAGAGGTGGCACGCCGCACAGCGACCAGGCTCGACACCAGCCCCACCACGATGGCGATGACCGGCAGCACGGCAAAGGCGCTACCCGGGATGGTGACGGGCTGGGCGAAGAAGACGCCAAGGAAGTTGGCCACGATCGCCGCCAGGGCCGCGGCGAGCAGGGTGACCGCGACGGCCTGAATGGCCAGGCTCTCGAAGAGCAGCAGGGAAGAGGACCCCAGCGCCTTGAGGACGGCGAAGTCCCGTACCCGCTGCAGAGCCGAGACGTAGAGCAGGGCGGCGACGATGATGGCGGCCACTATCCACATGATGAACTTGAAGCTGTCGATGGATGCGATCGCCCCGGCCAGGGGCGTCAGGTTGTCTTGCTCGATTTGCGAGCTCGTCAGCACGGTGAGTCCGGCTGATACCTGGGACGGGATACCGCGGGTTACCACCGCGGTGATGAGCGGCCTGCCCCCGAGGGCGAGAACCTGGGCGTCACGCAGGGGCATGAACACGATCGGGCTGCCGGCCAGCATCGTGCGGTTTACCACCTGACCGGCCACGCGGAACGACATCGAACCGATGGTGATCTGGCTGCCGACGGCGGCACCGGTCCGGGTGTCGGCCACCACCTGGCCTGGCCCCGACAGCGCCTGGCCGGATGTGACCGCGGGATCGCCTATGTTCCCGAGTTCCACGCCCAACACCAGAACCGTCTTGCTGCGGCCGTCTATATGCGCCACCTGCTGAGGCAAGACGGCCAGCCCGGCCGCTCTGGCCACTCCGGGAGACTGAGAAATAGCCGCCACGTCGGCCTGCGGAAGGAGCTGCCCGTTGGAGATGAGCCCGTGGGCATTGTCATTAAGCACCCAGCGTTCGGCGCCGATTCCGCCTATCGTCCAGTTTATCTCCGAGCTGAATCCGGCGGCGAGACCGGTCATGGCCAGGGCCATGGCAAATACCACTCCAGCTCCCACTACTGCAATAAGGAATTGCCGATAGCGGTAAATAAGATCAGAGAACGTCACCCCCCACATGAACGGCGAGTGTAACAGTCCGCCGAACTGTCGCACAGGAGGCCCTCAGCAGCCCGCGACGGCGGTGCGCGGACATGTCCTGGCCAGGTGCCACCGCTGGCCACCCCGGCGTGAGGCGATCGGGACCATCGGCTCCTCTATCACATAGTGATGTTTCGTCGGTGCTTCCTTGCTGGTAGGAGGGATAGTGTTGGTAGTGACGCGCCGCGTAGCGCAAACGTGTGTGGTGGGGAGAGAGATGAGCCATGCCTGACCGGCCGGCCACCCTGCGGGATGTGGCGGCTGCGGCACGCGTGCACCCGGCGACCGCCTCGCGCGCGCTCAATCCTGAGACCCGCATCCTGGTCAGCGAGGACACCGCGCGCCGGGTCAGCGCCGCCGCGGCCAGGCTGGGCTACCGGCCGAACCCGGTCGCCCGCAGCCTGCGGACCCGCCGCTCGCACACCGTCGGGGTGCTGATCCCTGACCTGAACAACCCGCTGTTCCCGCCGATCGTCCGCGGCCTGGAGGACAAGCTGGCCGCGGCCGGGTACGTAGCCCTGCTCGGCAACACCGACGCCGACGCGAACCGGGAACGAATGATCTTCGATCAGATGCGGGCCCGCCACGTCGATGGTTTCGTGCTCGCGACCGCTACCATGCACGACCAGCTCCTCGCCGAGGCGGCGGCCGCGGACCTGCCCGTCGTCCTGATGAACCGGCTCTCGCAGGACTACAGCTTCCCGTCGGTCTCGGTCGACAACGAACAGGGTGCCCGGATGGCGGTCACGCACCTGGCCAGGCTCGGCCATACCCGCATCGCGCACATCGCGGGTCCGCAGGAGGCGTCCACCGGCGCGAGCCGGCTGCGCGGGTTCCGGGACGGGATGGCCTCCCACGGTCTTGAGGTCAATGAGGACCTGATCGCCTACTCCGCCCGGTACACGGTCGAGGAGGGCGCGCGCTGCTGCACCGAGCTCCTGGCCAGACCGGGCGGTTTCACGGCGGTGGCGGCGGCCAACGACATGCTGGCCGTCGGGTGTTACACCGCGCTCGACGACGCCGGCCTGCAGTGCCCCGACGATGTTTCCGTGATCGGCTTCAACGACATGCCGTTCATCGACAGGCTCAAGCCACCGCTCGCGACGGTTCGCTTCCCGCACTACCAGCTGGGCACCGAAGCGGCGCAGCTACTGCTCGAGCGGATCGGCGAGGGCGACGGACCCGTGAAGATCATGTACCTCGCGCCGGAGCTCGTGGTCCGCGGATCCACGGCGCCGCTTGCCGGGCTGACCAGGGCAGCCGGCCAGGAAGCAGCCGCCCAACCCAGCAACCCGCCGGTACCGCTCGACCACGCCCCGTCTCGCCGGGCCCGCGGAAGATAACCCGGCCGAGCACGGAACGCGCGTTCCCAGAAGACCTGCGCTGCAACCGATTGCAACGAATGGTGCGCGACGACAGCCATCCCCACGAAACGCTCGTGACCTGTCATATCCCACCGTGGGAACCATTTCGGTACGGCTTTGGTAACAGGTTGGACACCTGGCATTGACAAAGGACGGCGCGCAAGGCCAGTCTCATATGCAAACGATTGTGACCAGAGGCGGGAGGGATGGCGCCGTGGTCGGACATCAAGATGCGCGCCGGCTCGGCTGGCTGGGCACCGGGCGCATGGGCGTGGAGATGGCACGCAGGCTGCTCGCGGCCGGGTGTGATCTCGCTGTCTACAACCGCTCGCCGGCCAAGGCCGAGCCGCTCATCCGGCTCGGCGCCGAGCCCGCTGCATCCGCGGCAGAGCTAGGCACCAGGGATATCGTGTTCATCACGGTCGGGTCATCGGATGACCTGATCGCCGCGGTACTCGGTTCCGCCGGGGTCATGTCCGGGCCCGACGGAGCGGTGCCGAGGGTACTCGTCGATTGCTCCACAGTGTCACCTGAGGCGTCCGCCCGCGTACGGGCCGAGGCCGCCGGGCGCGGCACCGCACTTCTGGCTGCGCCCGTGATGGGAAATCCCAAAGTGGTCCGGGCCGGGAAGATGACGGCCGCCGTATCCGGGCCCAGGGAGGCGTTCGACATAGCGGAGCCCTACCTGACTATGCTCGGCCGCGGCGTGACGTACGTCGGCGAGGGCGAGTTGGCCAGGACGGTGAAGCTTTGCCACAATCTATTCCTCGGCGTAGTGGCCCAGTCACTGGCCGAGGTGACCATTCTGGCGGAAAAGAGCGGAATAAGCAGGCAGGCGTTCCTCGCCTGCCTCAACAACAGCGTGATGGGTTCCCTGTTTACTGCGTACAAGTCGCCCGCCTACGTGAACCTGGACTTCTCGCCCACGTTCACGGCCTCGCTGCTGCGCAAGGACTTCGACCTGGGCCTGGCCACAGCGCGGGAGCACGAGGTGCCCATGCCCGTGGCGGCGACCGTCTACCAGCTCATCCAGAGCCTGGTGGGGCGCGGCTACGGCGAGGCCGACTTCGCGGCGCTCCTGCGGCAGCAGGCGGACTCGGCGGGGCTGT
Organism: Streptosporangiaceae bacterium; assembly: GCA_035505275.1. Lineage (GTDB taxonomy): Bacteria > Actinomycetota > Actinomycetes > Streptosporangiales > Streptosporangiaceae > Palsa-504. The sequence continues at coordinate 36,337 of DATJQX010000126.1, forward strand.
CACTCGTCAGCGAGCACGCGGACGTACCCGACGGCCTCGGCACCAGCGAAACCACATCCACGCACACACCCGAATGACACCGAACGAATGACGAAGGAGGAACCAGGCGTGGGACGCAAGATCCCCTGGCTCTCCAGGAAAGCCATCGCCGCTAGCGCGGCGGCCGTGCTGTCGGCCAGCATGCTGGCGTCGTGCAGCAGTTCGAGCAGTAGCAGCAGTAGCGCCAGCACGACCACGAGCTCAAGCCCGAGCACTACGGCTCCGATTGTCATCGGTGCCTCGCTGTCCCTGACCGGCGACTTCTCCGCGGACGGCCAGGCTTACGATCGCGGCTACGAACTGTGGGCCAGCGACGTGAACGCCAAGGGCGGCATTCTGGGCCGGAAGGTCGAGCTGAAGATCCTCAACGACAACAGCTCGCCCTCCCAGGTGGTCACCAACTACCAGACCCTGATCTCATCCGACCATGTGAACCTGACGTTCGGGCCATTCTCGTCGCTGCTGACCACGCCGGCGGACAGCGTGGTGGCCCGGGCCGGCTATGCGTTCGTCGAGGGCGCGGGCGGCGCGCCGACCGTCTTCAACAGCCCGCCTAACGTGGCCGATCACAACATCTTCGACGTCAGCCTGCCGATCAGGGACGAACTGGTCCCGTTCGTCAACTACATCGCGTCGCTGCCGGCCAGCCAGCGGCCTAAGACCGCGGCCTATCCGATGGCTGACGACCCGTTCGCCGACCCGCCGGTCCAGCTGGCGCAGCAGATGCTGTCGGCTCTCGGCGTGAAGACGGTGTACTCGAAGATCTTCCCTGAGGAGGTCGCCGACTACAAGGCGCCGGCCGACCAGGTGGCCGCCACCGGCGCGCAGATCGTGGTCCTCGGCTCCACCGACGTGCCGACCGTCGCCGCCTTCATGCAGGCGTTCGAGCAGCAGCACTACACCCCGAAGCTGTTCATCGCGGCCGCGGGTCCCGACCAGGGTGCCGCGTTCTTGTCGGTCGTCGGGAAGGGCAACGCCATCGGGATGATGGTGCCCGACGGCTGGTACCCCGGCTACGCCCTTCCGGCCAGCCAGGCGCTGGTCAGCGAGTACGTCGCCAAGTACGGCGGCACCCCGTCGGACGTCAACGCAGACATCGCCGAGGCCTACTCGGTCGGCCAGGTGATGGAGCAGGCGATCGTCGCTACCGGCGGCACCGACAACGCCAAGATCATCGCCTACCTGCACAGCAACGTGACGCTCAGCAGCGTTCAGGGGCCGGTGAAGTTCGATTCGCTCGGTGAGAACGGCGCCTCGGCGGCGTTCGTCTTCCAGTGGCAGACGGGCGACGTCTTCAACCAGGTCCTGCCGGCCGGCGCGGCGGGCTCGAAGCCGATCATCGCGACCAAGCCGGCCTGGACCAGCTAGAAGCACACCGGCGGGCGGGTAACCGAGGAGGCAGGCTGCGTGGCGCGGGAGATCTACGAGGCCATCGTCGACGGCATCCTGATCGGGGGCGTCTACGCCCTCATGGCGGTCGGCCTGACCCTGATCTTCGGTGTGCTCGACATCATCAACATCGCGCAGGGCATCCTGGTCGTCCTCGGTGCCTACCTCAGCTACGGACTGGCGGCACGGCTGCACATCGACCTGTTCGTCGGGTTGCTGGTCACCGTGCCCGCCATGTTCGTGCTCGGCGTCGCGATCCAGTGGGCGTTCATCCGGCCGCTGCGCGGCCGGGAGCGCGTATCGATGACCTTGCTGGTCAGCTACGCGATCGCGCTGATCATCGAGGGGATCCTGTACGAGATCGCCGGCCCCGACGTCAGGAACCTGAACGCCTGGTACGTGACCTCGAGTGTCCACCTGTTCGGCTTCTACCTGGCCTACATCTACCTGTTCGGCTTCGCGCTCGCGGTCGTGCTGGTGCTGGCCCTGTACCTGCTCTTGTACCGGACCGGGTTCGGCCGGAGCGTGCGGGCGACGATGCAGGACGAGACGGCGGCGCGGTTGATCGGTATCGACACCAACCGCGTCGCCGCCCTCACGTTCGGCATCGGCGTCGCGGTGACCGCGGTCGGTGGGATGATGTTCGGCGCGACGAACGGCGGCTTCAACCCCAACAGCGGCTATGACCTGATCTCGCGGCTGCTCGCGATCATCATCCTGGGCGGCCTGGGCAGCATCGGCGGCGCCCTCGCCTCGTCCGTCTTCATGCTGACGCTCCAGTCGCTCGTGGATATCTGGCAGCCGCAGTGGGCGACGGCGGTCTTCTACGCCGCCCTCGTGCTGGTCCTGGTGATCCGCCCGACCGGGTTCTTCGGGCGGGCGCCGGTGCGAGCACAATGACCAGAGCCCGCGCCTTGCAGGTGGCGGGCGTGGTCGCCGCGCTCGCGGCCGCGGTGGCCTTCCCGCAGGTCTTCACCAATCCGGCCGTCACGAACTACGGCGTGTTCGCGATGATCTTCGTGGCGGTGGCCTCGGCCTGGAACACCTTCTCCGGCTTCTCTGGCTACATCTCGCTCGGCCACGCCGTGTTCTTCGGCAGCGGGGCCTACGCGGTCGGCGTCGCCGCGCGGGACTGGCACGTCGGCGGGGCCGGCGTGTTCGGTCTGATGCCGCTGGGCGCGGCCGTCGGGGCGCTGATCGCGGTGCCGTTCGGCCTGGTGGCGCTGCGCGTCAGGCGGCACACCTTCATCGTGATCACGATCGCGATGTTCTTCATCTTCCAGCTGATGGCGTACAACTTCTCGTTCACCGGCGGCTCGAGCGGCCTGGACGCCCCGTTCCTGTCCTGGAACCTGCAGACCTTCAACAACCCGTTCTACTACACCGCCCTGGCCTGTGCCGTCGCTGCGACGGCGGTCGCCTGGCTTATCCGCCGCTCCAGGTTCGGCCTGCAGCTCCGGGCGATCAGGGACGACGAGGACCGGGCGCGCGGCCTCGGGGTGCACGCGATGCGGGTCAAGCTGGCCGCGTTCGTCCTGTCCGCCGCGATCACCGGGCTGGTCGGCGGCCTGTGGTTCTACTACATCGCCCAGGTGGAGCCGTCTACCGGCTTTGACCCCCTGTTCGACTTGTTCGTGGTCCTGATGGCCTTCCTGGGCGGCCTCGGCACCGTGTCCGGCCCGGTGCTCGGCGCGCTCATCATCGAGCCGGGCCAGCTGTACCTCACCACCGTCTTCACCAACGCTTACCTCAGCGAGATCCTGCTCGGCGCGCTGTTCCTGGTGGTGGTCCTGTTCATGCCGCGAGGCGTCATCCCGACCGGCGCCGAGTGGATCACCAAGCTGCGCACCAGGGGCCGTCCCGCCGCCACGTCGATGCCGCAGGCGCCGGGCCCCACGGCGGTCCAGGAGGCTCAGGCGACCCAGGAGGCGCCGCGATGAGCGTGCTCCTGCGGACCGAGGGGGTGCACAAATCGTACGGCGGCGTCCGGGCGCTCGACGACTGCACCGTGGAGATCGGCGAGGGTGAGGTGGCCGGGCTGATCGGGCCGAACGGGTCGGGCAAGACCACCCTGTTCAACGTGATCACCGGGTACGCGAAGGCGGACGCGGGCGAGGTGTACCTGGGCGGCCGGCGGATCACCAACATCGCGCCGGACAAGGTGTTCGCGCTCGGCATCGGCCGCACCTTCCAGCTGACCAGGATCTTCGCCAGCCTCACCGTCATGGAGAACATGCTGGTCGCTTCCAAGCACGGGCGGGCCTCGGCCCGGAAGCGGGCCATGGAGCAGCTCGAGTTCGTCGGGATCGCGGGACACCACGCCGCGCAGGCCGGCACGCTCTCCTACGGGCAGCGCAAGCTGCTCGAGCTGGCCTACGTCCTGGTCGCGGAGCCCGCCATCGTCCTGCTCGACGAGCCGGCCGGCGGAGTCAACCTGACGCTGGTCAACCACATCGCCAACCGGATCCGCGAGCTGAACGCGGCCGGGGTGACGTTCCTCATCGTCGAGCACAACATGGAATTCGTCATGGGGCTGTGTCACCAGGTGACGGTGCTCGACTCGGGTACCGTGGTCGCCGCCGGGCCACCCGCCATCGTCCGCACCGACCGCCGGGTCCTGGACGCCTACCTCGGCGAAGATCCGGACGCCGAGGATCTCGAAGCGGCGGAGGAAGCCCTCGAGCCGGGCGTGGGGGAGGACGCGTGAGGAGGCCGACCGACGAACCCCGGGGTGGGTCCGGGGCGGGCACCACCGACCGTTCGGTACTCACGGTTGAAGGCCTGGTGGCCGGGTACGGCGGCGGGGATGTGCTGCGCGGGGTATCGCTCGAGGTGGTCCAGGGCGGGATCACCTGCGTGGTCGGGCCGAACGGGGCGGGCAAGTCAACGCTGATGGCGGCGATCAGCGGGCTGCTGAAGCCGCGGCTCGGGTCCGTGCTGCTGGACGGGCAGAACCTGGTTGGCCGGTCGCCGCGCCAGATCCTGCGGCTGGGCGTGGTCCAGGTGCCACAGAACCACAGCCTGTTCCGCGACATGACCGTCAGGGAGAATATCGAGCTCGGCGGCTACATCCTGTCCGACCGGGCGCTGGTGGCGCGAAGGATGGCGACCGTGTTCGACGTCTTCCCGCAGATCGCGGGGTGGACCGGGCAGAAGGCCGGCAGCCTGTCCGGCGGGCAGCAGCGGCTGGTCGAGTTCGCCCGGGCGCTCATGCTCGAGCCCCGGCTGCTGCTGCTCGACGAGCCGTCGATGGGCCTGGCGCCCAAGATCAGCAAGCTGGTGTTCGACGCGGTCAAGCAGATGAACTTCACCGGGACCACGATCCTGCTCGTCGAGCAGAACGCACGGGCCGGCCTGCGGCTTTCCAGCCACGGCGTGGTCATGGAAAGCGGGCGCGTCCGGCTGTCGGGCACCGGCCGCGGCGTGCTTGAGAACCCGGAGATCGGCGCGCTCTACCTCGGCGGCGCCCTGGAAGAAGGCCAGAAGGGCTGACCTCCCGGCCCAGCTAGCGCGATCCGTAACCCTATGGTTGCCGCTTACTAGCAGTTCTTACTGGCAGGTTGCCACTCCCATTGAGTGAGCTACCGCGCGCAGGCCGTAACGGATGGTGCGGCCGGGAGCGGGGTGACGCTGGACGGTCAGAAGCTACTTCTTGCGGGCCAGCGTCAGGCCGTCGCCGATGGGGACCATGACCAGGTCGACGCGCTCGTCGGCGGCGGCGTGGTCGTTGAAGTCCCTGATCGCGATCACGGCGGGATTGTCGTTGCCCGCGTCGATCACCCGGCCGTGCGAGAACGTGTTGTCGACCATGATCAGGCCGCCAGGGCGGATCCGCGGCACCACCTGCCGCCAGTAGCCGAGGTAGCCGCTCTTATCGGCGTCGATGAAGGCCAGGTCGAACAGCTCCTCGTCGGGCAGCGAGCTCAGCGTGTCCATCGCGGGCGCGAGCCGGAGTTCGATCCGGTCGGCCAGGCCCGCCTTCTCCCAGTACTTCCTGGCCACCGACGTCCATTCCTCGCTGATGTCACAGCAGAGCAGCCGCCCGTCGGGCCGCAGGCCCCGGGCGATGCAGATCGAGGAGTAACCGGTGAAGGTGCCGATCTCGATGGCCGAGCTGACCCCGGTCAGCTGGGTGAGCATGGTCATCAAGGTGCCCTGCTCGGGGGCGACCTGGAGACCGGCCTCGTTCGGGAACAGGTCAGTGGTCTCGTTCGCCAGCTCCCTCAGGACCGCGTCCGGCGGGCTGCTGTGCGCGTTGAGGTAGGCGTTGAGGTGCAGGCTGATCTGTTCGCTTCGGCGTGCCATGGGTCAACGCTATCGGCAGGACGTCCGTTTCCGCGAGGAGGCTGCGGGCGGCGCCGGCTGGTCCGTGGGCTACCTTCGTCCCGTGAGCATCCGCTGGTATTCGGTCGTCGTCGACTGCCACGACATCAAGGCCCAGAGCCGCTGGTGGGCGGAGGCGCTCGGCTGGCAGGTCGCCTTCGAGGACGACGACGAGGTAGCCGTCGTGCCGCCGCACGCGCTTGACCAAAGCCGCGACATCCCCGTCCTCGAGCAGGGCCCGGGCCTGGTCTTCCTGACCGTGCCGGAGGGGAAGGCGGTGAAGAACCGGCTGCACATCGACCTGGCCCCGACCGCGGACGGGGACCAGGAGGCCGAAGTCCGCCGGCTGGAGGCTCTCGGCGCCAGGCGCGCCGACGTCGGGCAGGATCCCCAGACGGCGACGTGGGTGGTCATGGCCGACCCAGAAGGCAACGAGTTCTGCGTGCTCTCCGCGCGGGACTAGCGGGACTAGCGGGACTAACTGCAGGTCCGCTCAGTCCAGCCGGGACGCCCGGTGCCGTAGCGCGCGGGCGAAGTCGGCCGCGAACGAGGGCGCGTCCGCCTCGTCCAGGGTGGCGAACGAGATCCTGACGCCCGGCGGCGCGGCGATGCGGAACCGCTGGCCGGGGGCCACCGCCCAGCCCGCCTCGGCCAGGCGGGACGCGACGCCCTCCTCGTCGCAGACCGGGACCCAGCAGGTAAACCCGGACCGCCCGGTCGCGGTGATCCCGTGCTCGCGCAGCGCCGCCCGCAGCGCCTGGCCCCGGCGGGCGTACACCCCGGCCGCCGCGGCCAGCGCAGGCGGGACCGACGGGTCCTCCCACAGATCCGCGACCAGATCCTGGAGCTGGTAGCTCACCCAGCCGGTACCGAGCGCCTGCCGGCCCGCGACCCGCGCCACGGTCGCCTCGTCGCCGGCCAGGACGGCCAGCCGCAGGTCAGGCCCGAGCGACTTGGACACCGAACGGATGGTCACCCAGCGTCCGCGGCCGGCGCACGCGGTGAACGCGGGCGCGCCCGCCACGGGCCCGGCGTGGTCGTCCTCGATGACGCCGAGGGACGGGTAGCACCGCAGCGTCTCGGCGATCGCGGCGGCGCGTTCGGAGTCCCACGCCGCGCCGGTGGCGGCCTGCGCCCGCGGCGTCACGATCAGCGCGCCCGCGCCGCGGGCCAGCGCGCCGGCCAGCTCGGCCGGGCGGATGCCCAGGGCGTCGACCGGGACCGGGACCGCGGTGAAGCCCATGGCCGCCACCAGGTCAAAGGTCACCGCGTGGCCGGGGTCCTCGACGAGGACGCGGTCCGAGGGCGTGAGCCAGGTCGCGAGGATGCGCTCGATGCCGTCCAGGGCGCCGCCGGTGACGATCAGGTGCGCGGCGTCGATGCCGTCAGCCCCTAGCTGCTCGGCGGCCAGGCGGCGCAGCCGCGGCGCGACCGGCGCCTGCGCGTACATCCGCGAAGGCCGCGCGGCGGGCCTGGCGGGCAGGTCGGGCAGCAGATCCGGGTCAGGGCCGCCGCTGATCAGGTCGCGCGCGCCCGCCGGCGCCCGCAGGTACCCGCGGACACTGACCGGGGGAGCGGAGCGGATCCGGGTGCCCGCGCGGCCCGCGCCGGCGGTGATGCCGCGGCGGCGCAGGTCGCCGTAGGCGGCCGCGACCGTGGTCGGGCTGACGCCGAGCTGGACGGCCAGCTGGCGGACGGGGGGCAGCTGGTCCCCCGGGGTGAGCTGCCCGCTGCGGACGCCGGCCTCCACGCTCGCCGATATCTCCCTGGCGGTCCCGCCGCTCGGGCGATGTCGTACCAGTATATTCACAGTATGTACTGTAACATTTTGATAAGGCTGGAGTACAGGGACTGCGGAGGTGCCGCGATGCGCGTGGCCGTGGGTGACTACGACATCGACGACGACCCGGCCCGGGTCGACGTGGCGGCGGCGATCTCGTTCCTGACCACCGAGGCGTACTGGGCCCGGTGGCGCGGCGGCGAGGACATCAGCCGGCAGATCGCGTCGGCCTGGCGCGTGGTGGGCGCCTACGACCGGTCCGGGGCGATGGTGGGCTTCGCCCGCGCATGCAGCGACGGGGGATTCGCCTACCTGGCCGACGTGTACGTGCTGTCCGGGCACCGCGGCGCCGGGCTGGGCAAGGCCCTCGTGCAGGCGATGATCGAGGACGGGCCGGGCTCCGGGTTGCGCTGGATGCTGCACACGTCCGACGCGCACGGGCTGTACAGGCAATTCGGCTTCACCGCGCCCGGCGGCCGGTACATGGAACGGGCCTCCAGCGGCTTCCGGGCTGACCAGGGGACTGCCCCTGTCCGCCACGCCGCGGCCGCGCCGACGCTGATCGGCAAGGTCGTCCGGCTCGAACCGCTCAAGCACCAGCACGTGCCCGGCCTGCTCGCCGCGTCCGAGGGCGGCGCGGAACTGTACCGCTGGTCGCCGGTGCCCCAGGACGAGGCCCGGGTTCGCAGGTACGTCGAGACGGCGATCGCCGCCCGGGACAGCGGCAACGCAGTGCCGTTCGCCGTAGTCCGGGCGCAGGACGACGTGGTGATCGGCTCGACGCGGTTCTTCGACCTGGAGTACTGGCCGTGGCCCGACGCGGCAACCCGGCCCAGCGGGCCCGACACCTGCGAGATCGGCTACACCTGGCTGGGCCCGAAGGCGATCAGGACCGGCGCGAACACCGAGATGAAGCGCCTCATGCTGACGCACGCCTTCGAGACCTGGCGGGTGCGCTCGGTGTGCCTGCACACCGACGCGCGGAACCAGCGGTCACGGGACGCGATGGCCAGGATCGGGGCGCAGTTCGAGGGGATACTGCACGCGCACCGGCTCGGCGCGGACCTGACACCGCGCGACTCGGCGCGGTTCGCCATCACCGCAGAACAATGGCCGGCGGTCAGAGAGCACCTCGACGAGCTGTCCCGCCGCTACGAGCCATCCTGACCGCGAACGCGGCTACGCGGCGCCGGTGAGGGCGGCGTCGGCTCGCGGCCGGGCCTGCTGAGTGCGCCACCACGCCTGCCCTGATTCGGGCAGCATGTAGATCGGGTCGTAGTAGGGGTACTCGCGGCTGGTCGCCAGGTCGTCGTCCCGCTCGATCGCGGTGCGGTAGTTCTTGGTCCAGTACGAGATGCCGCGCTCAGTGTCGTACCTGGCCACCTGGTGCACCCAGCGCTTGCCCACGTACGGCACGTCGCAGACCACCCGCGGGGTCGCGAACCCGGGCAGGTAGCCCATGATCTCTGCCTGGAGCGCCTGTCCCTCGGCCACGGTCAGCCGCCAGTGCTCGCTGCCGGGGATCATGTCGCACATGTAGAAGTAGTAGGGCATGATCGCTGCCCCGTCGAGCAGCGCGAAACACAGGTCGAGCAGCGCCACGGAGCTGTCGTTCACCCCGCGCAGCAGCACGCCCTGGTTCCGCACGTCCCGGACGCCGGCCTCCAGCATGGCCCGCGCGGCCTTCGCGACCAGCGGCGTCACCGACTGGGCCGAGTTCACGTGGGTGTGGATGGCGATGCTCACGCCGCGCGAGCGCGCCGTCGTGGCCAGCCGGCCCATCCCCGCGCGGACCTCATCGGACAGCCAGTGCTGCGGCAGGCCCATCAGCGCCTTGCTGGCCAGCCGGATGTCCCTGATCGAGTCGATCTCGAGCAGCGCGGCTACGAACGACTCCAGCCGCGGCCACGGCAGGTTGGCCACGTCCCCGCCGGACACCACGACGTCGCGCACGCCGGGGGTGTTCCGCAGGTAGGACAGCATCGCGCCGAGCCGGTCTTCGCGCGCGAGGGCGAACTTGTGCTTGTCGGTCACCGGGGTCGGGTTGCCGACCAGGTCCATCCGGGTGCAGTGGCCGCAGTACTGCGGGCAGGTCGGCAGCAGCTCGGCGAGGACCTTGGTGGGGTAGCGGTGCGTGAGCCCCTCGACCGCCCACATCTCGGCCTCGTGCAGCGAGTCGCGCTGCGCGTGCGGATGGGACGGCCAGTCGGCGCGCCGGTCGCTGAACGCCGGGACCATGTACCTGCGCACCGGGTCCGCGTAGAACGACTCGGTGAAGCCGGCCTCGGCGGGGGACAGTGACGGCACCATGGTGTTGAGCATCTGCGGCGGCAGGAGCATCGACATCGTGGCCCGCTCGCGCTGGTCGCGCTCGAGGTCGGCGAAGAACTCCTCGGCCAGCCCCGGCCCGGTGACCTGGCGGAGCTGCCTGGCGTTCTTGACGCAGTGCGCCCGCTGCCACTGCGCGGAGGCCCAGTCCTGCTCGGACACGTCGGCCCAGCCCGGGAAGCGCCGCCAATCGGGTTCGGCCAGCTCATGCCGCGTGTATGGGTACGGTTGCGAGACCATGAGCGAAGTCCTCCAATTCCTTGCATGATACCGAAGGACCTACGGTACAAAACGTGGTAGACCGTAGATTTTCCTGAACGGCCGGCATTCCAGGCTTCGATCATCCGCAGCCCGCCAGCAACAGAATATGCACTATACTGGCATTTCTACCGAAAAAATTACTGCTATAAGCTAGTCTAGCAGAAGATTTTGCTGAACGAGCGGTGTGTTACGTGACCACCCGGGCACCCACAGGTGGGCGGGCGCGGATCCGACTGCACCGCCCGGGCCGCGGGAAGGAATAAGCGCATGACGACCTCGAACCCGATCCCGCCGGCGCTGCCGGGCCTCGGGCTTGACCGCGTGATCGACCCGCCTGGCGTGCTCCCGCAGGCCGCCTGGCGTCTTGACCCCAGCCCGGTGATCGCCGCCGACGAGGTCCTGATCCGCGTCGACCGCCTCAACCTGGACGCCGCCTCCTACCGCCAGATCCGCGAAACCTACGCCGGCGACCCCGACAAGATCCGCGCCGCCGTGGCCGAGATCATCGCCACCCGCGGCAAGATGCAGAACCCCGTCACCGGCTCCGGCGGCATGCTGACCGGCACCGTAGAAGAGGTAGGCCCGGAATCCCCCCTAGGCCTCCGCCCCGGCCAGCGCGTCGCCACCCTGGTCTCCCTGACCCTGACCCCGCTTGCCGTCTCTGACGGCCTACGCGGCTGGGACGGGCAGTCCGAGCAGGTCCCCTGCGAAGGCCACGCCGTCCTCTTCGGAAGATCCATAGCCGCCGTCCTCCCCGAAGATCTCCCCGTCCCGCTCTCGCTGGCCGTCATGGACGTCTGCGGCGCCCCCGCCCTAACCCAGCGAGTCGTCGCGGCCACAAGAACCACTCAGGAGCGCACCCCCAACGGACCCGTCGCCCTGATCATCGGCGCCGCCGGCAAGAGCGGCTCCCTCTCCGCCGCCGCCGCCCGCCAAGCAGGCGCCTCCAGGATCATCGGCGTAGTCCCCACCGAGACCGAGGCCGCCCTCCTCAGAGAGGTCGGCTGTGACACGAGCAACCCGGACGCCGGCATGGCGGGTGCGACGACCGGCGTTCGGTCTTGCCGGACGGCGCATTCCCGCCTGCCAGAGTCCGCCCCCCTAGTCGACGAGGTCGTCATCGCCGACGCCCGCGATCCCGTTGACCTATCGACCAAGGTGCAAACCGCGGGAGGTCCCGCCGACGTGACCGTAGTGTGCGTAGACGTCCCAGGCTGCGAAGGCGGGGCGATCCTGTCCACCGCCCAGGGCGGCACGGTGGTCTTCTTCTCCATGGCGACGTCGTTCAGCGCCGCCGCGCTCGGCGCGGAGGGCCTGGCCGCCGACGTGACGATGCTGGTCGGCAACGGCTACGCGCCCGGTCATGCGGATCTCGCGCTGGACCTGATCCGTAGCACGCCCAGCGTGCGCGCGTTGTTCGAGCGCCGAGTCCTGGAAGGAGAACGCCGGTGACGAACAAGCTCAACCTCGACCCGGCGCTGGTGAGCCAGGCCCGCGAGCTGGCCGCGCTGGCCGGGCAGCCGGTGACCGAGCTGGCGCGGACGCACACCACCGTGTCGGTGGAGCGCGCCGCGCTGCGGCTGGCCGGCCTGGACGGGGCCGACGAGGACGGGATGCCCTGGGTCAACCGGCTCGCCGACGCGGTCCGCGAGTCGGTCGGGCTCGAGCACGGGGTCGCGCTGCCCGCCTGGGACGCGATGCTGGCCGGCGGCTACCCGGACCTGCGCACGCTGGCCGTCGACGCCTCGGCGGGCCTGGTCAAGTTCCGCCTCCCCGCAGGGGAAGAGGCCGAGATGGCCCGCGCCGCCGCCGCCCGTTCGGTAGCCCAGGGGATCGCCAGGATCGACGCGCAGCGCGCCGAGCGGGACCGGATGCTCGCCGCCATCGGGGACCCGCCGATGCCGTGGATCTACCTGATCGTGGCCACCGGTGACATCTACGAGGACATCCCGCAGGCCCAGGCGGCGGCGCGGGAGGGCGCCGACATCATCGCGGTGATCAGGTCCACCGGGCAGTCGCTGCTCGACTACGTGCCCGAGGGCGCGACCAGGGAAGGGTACGCGGGGACGTACGCGACCAGGGAGAACTTCCGGCTCATGCGCGCCGCCCTGGACGACGTCTCGGCCGAGCTCGGGCGCTACGTCCGGCTGACCAACTACGCCTCGGGCCTGTGCATGCCGGAGATCGCGTCGCTGGCCGGGCTGGAGCGGCTGGACATGATGCTCAACGATTGCATGTACGGCATCATCTTCCGCGACATCAACCCGGTGCGGACGTTCATCGACCAGCGGTTCTCCCGGCAGGTGCACGCCCGGGCGGGCATCATCATCAACACGGGCGAGGACAACTACCTGACCACCGCCGACGCGGTGGACGCGGCGCACACGGTCGTGGTGTCCCAGCTGCTGAACGAGTACTTCGGTCGCGAGGCGGGCCTCGCCGACGCCCAGCTCGGCCTGGGGCACGCATTCGAGATCAACCCCGAGGTGCCCGACTCGTTCCTGCTCGAGCTCGCCCACGCCCAGCTGGTCAGGGAGCTGTTCCCGGACGCGCCGCTGAAGTACATGCCGCCGACCAAGCACATGACCGGCAACGTGTTCGCCGGGTACCTGCTCGACGCGTTCTTCAACCTGTGCGGCGTGATGACCGACCAGTCCATCCTGCTCATCGGGATGATGACCGAGGGGATCCACACCCCGTTCCTGTCCGACCGGGACCTGGCCCTGGAGAACGTCCGCTACGTGCGGCGCGCCGCCGGTCAGCTCGGCGCCTCCTTCCGGCCCGAGCCTGACGGGTTCGTGGCCAGGCGGGCCCGGCAGGTGCTGGGCGAGTCCATCGACCTGCTGCGCAAGATCGGCTCGCAGGGCTTGCTGACCGCGATCGCCGAGGGAACGTTCGGGGTGACCAGGCGGCCAGCCGACGGCGGCCGCGGGCTGGACGGGGTCGTGGAGCGCGCCGACGGGTATTACAACCCGGCGGCCGAGCTGCTGGAAAGCGCGGAGGTGAGCCAGTGAGCCTGACCGGGATCGTGCGCCCGTACGGTGACACCACAGGCGACGGGCGGGTGCAGCTGTCGTTCACGCTCCCCGTGCCGTTCGGCGACGAAGCGGAGCGAGCGCGCGCCGAGGGGGCCGCGCTACAGCTCGCGGCCAAGATGGGCATGGACCCGGCGATGGTCGTGCACGCCAAGGGGATGGGGCCCGACTTCACGTTCTTCATCGTGTACGGGCGGGTCAGCCACCTTGTCGACTTGTCGGCCGTGGCGGTGGCCGAGCGGGAGTTCCCCGTCCTCCCGGCGGCGGAGGTGAACCTGCGGATCCGCTCGGCGCTGGGGCGCAAGCTGGTCGTGCTGGGCGCCTGCATCGGCACCGACGCGCACACCGTCGGCATCGACGCGATCCTCAACGTCAAGGGTCACGCGGGGGAGAAGGGCCTGGAGTACTACCGCGAGATCCGCGTGGTCAACATGGGCGCCCAGGTCGCCGTGGCCGACCTGGTGGCGCGGGCCGCCGCCGAGCACGCCGACGCGGTCCTGGTCAGCCAGGTCGTCACGCAACGCGACGCCCACCTGACCAATACGCTGGAGATGTCCGCGGCGTTCCAGGCGGGGTTCGGCCCGCAGCGCCCGCTGCTTGTGGTGGGCGGCCCCCGGTTCGATCCGAGCGCCGCGCATGACCTCGGCGTGGACAAGATCTTCGGCCGCGGTACCACGCCCAGCGAAGTCGCCAGCTACCTCGTGCACGCCCTGGCTCCGCCAGGGGGGTCCGGGGGGATGGCATCCCCCCGGAAGAAAGGACAGCGGGCCGCATGAGCGCGAACCACTCACCGGCCGCCGGCCTGTCCGTGACGCAGCGCAGGTACGTGAGGTACGCCGACGCTCACTACGGCGGCAACCTGGTCGACGGCGCCTACGTGCTCGGCCTGTTCGGTGACGTGGCCACCGAGGCGTCGATCCAGATGGACGGCGACGAAGGGCTGTTCGCGTCGTACTCCGACGTGCAGTTCCGCGCGCCGGTCCTGGCCGGCGACGTCATCGAGGCCACGGCCACCGTGACCGCGGTCGGCCGGCGCAGCAGGCAGCTCGCCTTCGAGGCGCGGGTCGTCTGCCGCGCCGACCCGTCGCGCGGCGCCTCGGCGGCCTCGGTCCTCAGCGAACCGATCGTCGTGGTCACCGCCACCGGAACCGTCGTGGTCCCTGCGGCGAGCTGAGCTGCTCGCCGAGGCGCGCTTCAAGGCCTCCGGACAGGACTTGCCTGGTCCGGCTGGGTGAGCGGATCGCTGCTCCCCGCGACGCCGGGAACGGGTTCCGGGCGGATCTGTGCTTGGCTGGGCTGAGCGTCCGGCAGCCGCGTCCCGGGCACCAGGATGCCGAGGTCTTCCAGCCTGCGGAAGCGCGCGGCTGCCTGGCTCGTTTCGCCCGCGCTTTGCTGGTTCCTCGTCCGTCCCGCTATCCTCATCCGCCCCTATGCGATCGGAGGTACGGGGAGGCCTGGGATCTTGCGGGAGGATCCGGGCTTGCGGGAGGATCCGGGGGGACCGGGATGCACCGGATCAACCACGAAGCCCGGATCAACCCCAGAAACCGGAGCCACCCGGCGGCACCGCGTTCAAGCTGCCACGTCCCGCAAGTTTCAGCAGCCTCCGCAGCCCCTCGCGCACCAGAAGATCATGGAAGCCATTACATCCGGGGGGATGGTCGCCGGGGCGTGAAAATCCCCGGGCTGGTGCGGGTGGTCGCGGGCTGGGGTTGCTGCCGCGCTGTGGCCGGGGGGTGTGCGGAGTGGGAT
>DATJQX010000127.1:0-22367 GCA_035505275.1 Streptosporangiaceae bacterium
GGCCGCACGTTGAGCGCGGCCAGGTCGTGCTCGAAGTGGTACTGCTGGATGGCCGCGAAGGAGTCGTAGGGCGCGCTGGCCCGGGACGCCGCCGCGTCGAGGACGTCGTCGACGTCGGTGACGTTGCGGCACACCTCAGGCTCGACACCAAGCAGCCGCAGGACCCGGCCCAGCGCGTCGACCCAGACGAAGAACGACGCGTGCCCCAGGTGCGTCACGTCGTAGGGGGTGATCCCGCACACGTACATGCGGGCGCGGTCAAGCAGCAGGACCCGGCGGCCCGCCAGCACGGGAGCGGGGTGCGCGTCGGTCATGATCACCGTGTCTGGCTGGCTCAGGACGAGGGGACCGTGACGATGGGGCCGTGCGCGTGGTTCAGGACCGCGTGCGTCACCGTGCCGGGACCGTGCGCGCCTTCATGCGTGCTGCGCCTGCCGATGACGGTCAGGTCGGTGCGCGCCGACAGGCCGACGAGCGCCCGGCCCGGGTGCCCGTGTACCACGTCCTGGCTGACCTGGACGTCGGGATACTTCGCCCGCCAGTCGCTCAGCAGCTTCTCCAGCTGCCCGGCGGCCGCGTCCTCCAGCACGTCCGCAGCCGGTGCGGCCGGAGCGTGGCCGGCCCGCGAGACGTCGAATTCCGGCGTGTGCCACGCGTGGATGGCCACCACGCTGGCCTTGCGCAGCGCGGCCTCCTCGAACGCGAACTCCAGGGCCGCCGAGCAGGTCTCCGGGTCGCTGATGCCGACCCCGACCTGCTTGTGCGTGGCCGTGGTCTCCTCCCGGATCACCGCGACCGGGCAGCCGGCGTGGATCGCCGCGTACCGGCTGACCGAGCCGAGCAGCATCGCCGTGAACGCGCCTCTCCCTCGAGAGCCGACCACCAGCATCAGCGCACCGTTCCCGCTCTCGGTGACCGCCTCGGCGGGCTGCCCGATGAGCTGGTCGGTGTCGATCAGCAGCCCAGGGGCCGTCTGGCCGGCTAGTTCGGCTGCCGAAGCCAGGGAGTGGTCGCGGTCCT
This sequence comes from Streptosporangiaceae bacterium, assembly GCA_035505275.1. Lineage (GTDB taxonomy): Bacteria > Actinomycetota > Actinomycetes > Streptosporangiales > Streptosporangiaceae > Palsa-504. The sequence continues at coordinate 1,021 of DATJQX010000127.1, forward strand.
CGCGGATGACATCGGAGACGGTGTCGTACTGGGAGGTGCCATGGCTTCCGATCATCCTGGGCAGCAGCGCCGCGGCGGACACGATCCGCAGCGGAGCACCCCGGAGTACGGCCTCCCTGGCGGCCCATTCGACCGCGCGCAGTGATTCGCTGGAACCGTCCGTACCGACCACGATGGGCTTTCCTGCCATGGCTGGTCCTCCTTGACCCGAATGCGCGGGGGCGCCTGAGCACACTATTGTCTCCCACCACCGCCCGTTCGGGATAATGACCTTCGTCATCTTCCCGGCAGGCGCCGGCCGGAGTTAAATGAGGTACCCAGCAGCTGAAACACCAACGGGAGGAGTGAGATGCCTGGAATCCGCGCCCCCGGATGGGCGGTCGAGGAGGCGGCGCTCCGTCACGCGTCTCTTACCGTGCTCACCGTGGACCAGGCCGTTCTCCCCGCGTAGCTTGGGCGCCCCGGATGCCGGGGCTCCGACGCCGACCGGGACCGGGTGGTGACCTCATGACCAATGATCCCAGGATTCCGCGGATCCGCGTGGCGGGGACCAGCTACGAGCGCGGCTTGCAGTACGGCACGCAGGCGCGGGACCGCGTCCACCTGTCCGTGCAGGCCTACGGCGACGTGTTCGAGTACTACACCGGATGGGACTGGGACACGGTACGGCGCCTGGCGGCTGGCTTCGAGGCGCCCATCGCCGCGTTCCGCCCGGCCTACCTGGAGGAGCTGCGCGGCATCGCCGACGGAACGGGGCTTGACCTGGCCGACGTGCTGGCGATCAACGTGCGGACCGAAGTGATGTACGCGGCCAAGGCCCGCCTGGCGCCCCTGGCCGCCAGGACCCCGCCCGCCAGGACCCTGCCCGCCGAGTGCAGCGCCTTCGCGGTCGCCCCTGTCCCGGCCCGGCCGGGCGCCACGCTGATCGGCCAGAACTGGGACTGGCTGCTGCACTGCACGCAGACGCTGGTCGTGCTCGACGTCAGGCAAGCCGACGGCCCCGACTTCGTCACCGTGGTGGAGGCGGGCCTGCTGGCCAAGACCGGCCTGAACTCCGCGGGCCTCGGCCTGGTCACCAACGCCCTGGTGACCGAGGCGGACACCGGCGCGCCCGGGCTGCCGTACCACGTCCTGCTGCGGGCGATCCTGGACTGCGCGACCGTCACCGAGGCCCTCATGGTGCTCCAGGCCGGGATGCGCTCGTCGTCGGCCAACTACCTGATCGCCCACGCCAGCGGGTCCGCGCTGAACGTGGAGGCTGCGCCGGGCGACTTCACCCGGGTCTACCCGCTGCTTCCCGAGCACGGCGTGCTGCTGCACACCAACCACTTCCTGTCGCCGCGCGTGCGCCCGGTCGACGTGTCACTGTGGGCCATGCCCGACAGCGCGATCCGCCTGGGACGGCTCCGCGCCGGCGCGGGCCGGCCTGACCCGCAAGTCCCCCTGACGCCGGACCACTTCCGCGGGCTCCTCGCCGATCACGCCGACTACCCGCACAGCATCTGCTCCCACCCCGACCCGGCCGTGCACCCGTGCGAGCAGGGCGCCACCATCGCCTCGGTCCTGATGGACCTGACCGCCGGCCAGGCATGGCTCGCGGCGGGAAACCCGTGCGTCGCGCCCTACGAACCCCTGGACCTCAGCTGGCGGTCCGGCCGGGCCGGCCCCGACGGGCCAGGCCAGCATGAATCCGCCGCGGCCATAGCGGCCCGCCGTAGATGAACCCGGTGTAGGCCTGCACCAGCGTGGCCCCGGCCGCCATCCGCTCGGCCGCGTCGTCGGCGGTCTCGATCCCGCCCGCCGCGATCAGCACCAGCCGGTCCCCGGTCCTGGCGCGCAGCCGCCGCAGCACGGCAAGGGCCCGGTCCCGCAGCGGCGGCCCGGACAGCCCGCCGGCTCCCGCCGCCGCCACCTCGCCCGCCGGGCTGGCCAGCCCGTCCCTTGACACCGTGGTGTTCGTCGCCACGATCCCGTCAATACCGAGTTCCAAGGCCAGGTCCGCGATGGCGTCCACGTCCGCATCCGCCAGGTCCGGCGCGATCTTCACCAGGAGCGGCACCCGGCTCTCGGCTGCCGCGTCGAGCGCCTCCCGGACCGCCACCAGGACCGGCTTGAGCCGGTCGACGGCCTGCAGGTCGCGCAGCCCCGGGGTGTTCGGTGAGCTGACGTTGACCACCACGTAGTCGGCGACCGCGGCCACCTTCCGCGCGCTGGCCGCGTAATCCTGCGCGGCCTCCTCATCCGGCACCACCTTGGTCTTGCCGATGTTGACCCCGACGATGACCTTCCCGCGCCCGCCCGCCCGGCGCCGCGCCCGCCTGCGGTCCCCGGGCTCCGCCAGCCGCCGCAGCCTGGCCGCCGCGGCCGCGGCGCCCTCGTTGTTGAAGCCCATCCGGTTGACCAGCGCCCGGTCCGCGGGCAGCCGGAACATCCGCGGCCGCGCGTTCCCCGGCTGCGGCCGCGCCGTCACCGTGCCGACCTCCACGAACCCGAACCCGAGCGCGGCGAGCCCCGCCACCCCGCGCGCGTCCTTGTCGAACCCGGCGGCCAGCCCGAGCGGCCCGGGGAAGTCAAGGCCGAGCGCCCGCACCCGCAGCGCCGGGTCGCGCGGCCCGAGCCACCACCGCAGCACCCCGGCCGCCCCCGGCACCCCCGCGGCCCACCCGAGCACCCGGATCGCCAAGAACCCGGCCCGGTGCGCCGCCTCAGCAGGCACCCGCCGCAGCACCACAAGGAAAACCAGCCGGTACATCGCCTCACACCCGAAGACCCCAGCAAACCGCGGTCATCCCCGAGGATGACACCCCTCCACCACCGGTCGCAGCCGAAATCGCCGCTCACGCCGATGCGCCCCCGTGCGTTCCAGGTTAGCTGGACCAGGGAAACGGTCATGAACCTGGAAAGGGTAACGGGGATGATCGAGGCACGGGGCCTAGCGAAACGGTACGGCGACACGATCGCCGTCGGGTCTGTCCTTCACGGTGCGGCCCGGCCGGGTGACCGGCTTCCTGGGGCCGAACGGCGCGGGCCAGCCCAACCTCGGGAAATGGCACTTGTTTCCGCGGTTGGGTCCTCCCGGGATGTCCGCGTCGCGTGTTAGCGGCATGGGGCTCGATGATGTTGCCGCCGGCCGTTCGTCTGATTCTGATAGGTGGAGCTCGCTCCAGGGCAGCCGTCATGTCAGAAGGACCGGAATGAACGCCCATCGGGCGCCGCTGTGCGCGGCCGGGTGAGCCGCGCCGGGGCGCGAGTGCCGAGGAGGCGGCGCTGCTGAAGCTGGCCCGCGAAGGCGAGGGGGACGCTTTCAGCCAACTCGTCGGCGCCTACCGTGCTGAGCTGCGAGCCCACTGTTTCCGGATGCTCGGCTCGGTGCACGATGCCGAGGATGCTCGACTCTGCAGAAGGCGGCGGGCCGCCTTCCACGCTATGCACGCTGAGCATGTACTGCTTCATCGGACGTCTCCTTCCGGGTTCACCGAACGTCTCCTTCCAGGCGGCCGGCGCGCGGGCAGTCAGGTTGCTCCGGGCGGCTACGCCGGTCCCGCGGCGCCCGTCCCGGCCGACGCGGACTGGTAGGTAAGCAGCATGACACCATCGCGGTCTTGCTTGGCGTCGGTTAGCGCGAGCCGGGCCGGGACGGTCATTTCCGGCGGGAACAGGCGCTTGCCCGCGCCGAGCACGACCGGGAACACCATCAGCCGGTAGCCATCGACCAGTCCGAGCCGGATCAGGGTCTGCGCCAGCTGGGCGCTGCCCTCCACCAGCAGGTCGCCGCCCGGCTGGGCTTTCAGCTTAGTGATCTCGGCCACGACATCCCCGCCGATCACCGTAGTGCTGCCCCAGGTCGCCTCAGCTTCGGTCATCGTCGATGAGACGACGTACTTGGGGATACTGTTCATCCGCTTGCCGAAGTCGTCGGTGTCCATCGACGGCCAGGCCTGCGCGAATCCCTGATAGGTGACCCGCCCGAGCAGCAGTGCCTGGCTGGCGAACAGCTCGTCGGACTTGAACAAAAGGCCGGCGGGCCCTCGCTCAAACTGGAACGTCCAGTGGGGTTCCTCGATGACGCCGTCCAGCGAGATGAACTCGGTCACCACGATCCTGGTCATGTCCTGCTCCCTCCGGGGCTAGCCGGCACGGCGCCGGCCTCTCACCGGCTACACGAACGCGACCGCCCCGGATCGACACCCGCCGGGATTCGTTTCCGCCCTCAGCGGCCCGCTCAACCCCGCCGGCCAGGCATGCGCCGCCCTCACCGTCGCGGCCACGAGGTCATCGACGTCATCGGTGCCATGACCCGGACAGCAGACACACCTGGTCAGTCGAAGACCTGGCCCAGCGTTTCGGCGGTCACGGCGCGGGCCGTCCAGGGCTGCATCTGGTCGCTGGAGGCTTCGTGCGCCGTGCGGGACACGCTTTCGGGAAGCGAGCCGAAGGCCTCCCAGCGGTCCAGAACGGCGATTCTCGGGTCCGCTGCCTACGATCCGCATGCCGCGCTATGTGATGACACTTTCCGCTGGTCAGGCGGGACAAGATGCGCAACAGTGCCGGGAACCCCGTAACGGAATGGTGACTTCATTGCCGTCGGGGCATGGTTGTTGGGCTAGCAGGAGATTGGCCTTTTGCCGACGCTGCGGTGCGGAGCTTCCCGGTGACTGCCTGACGTGCCTGTCCGCAAGACTTGCCGTCATGGACGGCCAGGGCAGCGCGGGCAGGAACCCCGGGCGACGGCCAGCGTGCTGCTGGTCAGGCGAAGACCTGGTCCAGCGTTTCGGCGGTCGCGGCGCGGGCCGTCCAGGCCTGTACCTGGCCGCTGGAGGCTCCGTGCACCGTCTGGGACACGCTGGCGGGTAGCGGGCCGAACTTGACGGTCAGCACCTGCACGAGCGCCTCGGTGCGGCCTTCGGTGCGGAGCATCTCTGCGGTGGTCATGTACGCCTCCTCTGCGTCCGGGCCGAGCGATGCGGCCAGGTCATGCAGCTCGCTGGCGGGTGCCTCGCTGACAAGCTCAATGTACGTCAGGATCGCGATGAACGCCTCGCCGCCGCCGGGCTGGTCAAGGACCGCGCGCAGCTGACTGGCCCACGGCCGCAGCAGGGCGGGGATCTGCGGGTTGCCGGCGGCGGTCTTGAGCAGCAGCAAGGTGATCAGCGCCGCCGGGGTCAGCCCGCGGTCGCGCAACTGCCGGCCGTCGATGCCGGCGAGGTCGTCGAGCAGGAACTCGAAACGGGGCAGGTAGGCCTGCGCCGCCTGTTTGGCGTCGGGGTCGAGGTCGATCAGGTCCAGCAGCTGGACCGGGCTGGTCCACCGGGTGCGGCCGTGGTGGACGACCAGCGGGATCACCGCCGGCAGCTGCCGGGCCTGCGGGTGGTCACGCAGGTGCTGGTCCCAGATCCGGGTTACGTACCGGAGCATCCTGAAGGACATCAGGGGGTCGGCGCTGCTTTGGTGCTCGGCCAGCAGGTAGACGTATGCGTCCCGGCCGTCCAGCGGCGTGGTGAACAGCAGGTCCGAGTACCGCCACTTGAGCGCTTCGTCGACGAAGCTGGCGGGCACCGGGGTCAGCCGGCCCAGGTCCAGCCGGGCTGCCAGATCCGGCGGCAGCACCGCGCGCAGCTGGGACGCCGCGTTGGCGGGCACGCAGAAGATCCGGCGGAACACCGAGTCGTGCGGAGTGGGCTGACCGCCCGACGGCCTCCGGCCCGGTGGCGGCCGGTGCGGGGCTGGTGAGCTGCCCCCGGGGTCAGGCTGGTTCGGCATGCCCGCACCGTACCGGCCGCCACCGACATTCGGCAGCGGCGTGGCAGCCACCGTTGTGGTCACGCTGAAAGGGCCTGCGGCACCCGCCTCGGAGCGAACGCGGCAGGTTCGCCCGGCCGAGGCCTACCCGGCGTCCGCTCAACCGTCACCGCGAAGGCGTCCCCAGCAATCCAGAACGGCGATTCTCATGCTCGCTGCCCACGATCCGCCTTCCGCACCGCATGATGACACTTTCCGCTGGTCAGGCAGCACAGGATGCGCAACGGAGCCGAGAAGACCACGACCATGCGGATGATCCTCGGGCTCGACCGCCCGACCGCCGGATCGGTCACGATCGACGGCAAGCCGTTCGCCTAGCTGTACAGCGCGATGCGTGAGGTCGGCGCGCTGCTAGACGCGAAGGCGGTACACGGCGGCCGCAGCGCGTATAACCACGCGCTGTGCCTGGCGCAGACCAACGACATCCCGCGCAGCCGGGTCGATGAGGTCATCGGCATCGCCGGGCTGCCGGGCGCAGCTTGCCCTTGACTTTGAAGTGCAAAGTAAGCTAGCTTTGCACTACAAAGTAAAGGGAAGAGGGGTCGACATGAACGAGGACGTCGGCACGAAGAACGGCGCTGGCCTGGACGACACGGCGGATATGGACGCGCGCGATGCGGCCGCCATCATGCAGGATGCGGGCAATCGGGCCCGGCGTGAACTGCGCGTCAACACCCAGGCGATCTACGCCTGCGCCGGAGTGGCCTGGCTGCTCGGGTACGGCGGCATGTGGCTGTCGGTCCGCGGGCAGCGGCCGTACCAGGGTCCGACGCCGGCTGCGGCCTTCATCCAGGTCGTGCTCATCGGGCTCGCCGCAGCCATCACCGCCTCGGTCGTCGGCCGGGCCACCAGCGGCGTGGGCGGGTTTTCCGCCGTCCAGCGGCGCGTTTCCATCCTGGCCCTGGTCATCGGTATCGTCGCGGTGCTCGTGCTGGAGGCCGCGATCGACCACGCAGGCGCGAGCCGGTCGATCGTGTTCGGCGTATTCCAGGCCGCGGCCCCCGTCCTGGTTACCGGGGTGGTCTACGTCGCTACCTCCGCCAGCAGGCTGAACTGGCCCGCGCTCGGGCTGGGCCTCTGGCTGATCGCCGTGGCGGCGGGCGGCGCGTTCGCCGGCCCGGTGGGGGTCTGGGGCGTCATCGCCGTGGCCGGGGGCATCGGATTCCTGCTGATAGCGGCCCTCCGGCCCGCCGCGAACCGCTGATGAGCGAAGAGGAACTCGACCCGGTCATCCACGCGCCCGCCCGGCTGCGCATCGTGGTGACGCTGGCGGCGCTGCCTGAAGGCGACAACCTGTCCTTCACCAGGCTGCAGGACCTGATCGGGCTGACTCCGGGCAACCTGATCACTCACCTGCGCAAGCTGGAGGACGCCGGATACGTGCGGATGCAGAAATCCGGCAGCGGCGTCAACGCGACCACCTCGGTCTCCCTCACCAGCGAAGGGAGGGGCGCGCTCGACCGCTACACCGTCGTGCTGAGAGGGCTGCTCGACCAGGCCGCCGCTACGCAGCCAAACTGAGCCGCGGCTGCCGTCGCCACCTCTCGCGATGTATCTTGTCTTTATGGTCCGGGAGGATCCCGACGCGTTCCTGCGCGCGCTGTTGGCTCCGCTGAGCTCGGCGCGGCGTGGCGAGCCGCTGCCCGGCGTCGCGTTCAGTCGGGAGGCGGTGGCGAACGCGTTCGTGATGCTGGGGCTGCTCCCGGAGGCACGCGCCGAGGGGATCCTGGCCGAGCACCGGCAGGCGCTGGAGGCCAGGGGCTTCCGGATGGGGATACTGACCGGCGAGCTGAGCGTCCGCCCCGGCGCGCACGGGTACCAGGACGCGCAGGCGACGGGCCAGGACGGCCTGGCCAGGATTCCGCTGGCCGTGGTCTCGGGGCCGGTACCGATCGCCATCGACGGCCTGGACCTGACCCTGACCTGGGCGACGCTCACGCCGGGCGGCGTGCGCCTGCATCTGCGCGGCACCGGCCCCGGCTATCGCCAGCTGTCCAGGCCGCCGTCCCGGCGCCCCTTCCGCGTGATGCCCGGTGAACCGGTCGGAGCGGCGATCAAGGCCGGGCTGTCGGTGACCGACGACCTGGGCCGAACGTACCGTTTGCGGCCGGTCCGCTGGGGTGGCACCGTCGCGTCGGAACAGCCGGGACCAACGGCGTACGCGTGGCGCGGCGAAATGCTGGCCGAGCCGGAACCTAACGCCGATGAGCCCGCCAGGCGCGAAGCGGTCCGATGGCTGGAGTTCGCCACCGCGTCGGGCCGGCCCGCCCGCGTTGACGTCGCACCGCCCGCCCAGGTGGCGACGGGCCAGGCCGAGCCGGGGCAGCGGGGGCGGGTCTGGCGAAGGCAGCTGGGAGTTCTGGTTCTGGCCGCCGGTGCCCCCGCTGCAGCGCAGATCCGGGTCATGGTCAGCACGCTGCGGGAAGCCGCGTGGGCGGAGGTGCCCGTCCCGGGAAGGTCGGCCTTAGCTACGCGACGAGTTCTGATTCGCCGGTGAACGCGTCCCAGAGGGCGGCGTACGGGCCGTCCGCAGCCAGGAGCTCGGCGTGGCTGCCGATCTCGGCGATGCGGCCGTCATCGAGGACCACGATCCGGTGGGCGCGGGCGGCGGTGGTGAGCCGGTGCGCGACCACGATGGTGGTGCGGGCCGCGGTCAGCTCGCTGATGGCGTGGTTCACCGCGGCCTCGGCGGCCAGGTCGAGGGCGGCGGTCGCCTCGTCGAGCAGCAGGATGACGGGATCGGCCAGCTGCGCGCGGGCGAGCGCGATGAGCTGACGCTGGCCGGCCGACAGGTTGCGGCCGCGCTCGGCGACCTGGTGATCGTACCCGCCGGGCAGGTGGGTGATCATGTCGTGCGCGCCGGTCGCGCGGGCCGCGGCCACGACCTCCTCGTCGCTGGCGTCCGGCCTGGCGTACCGGATCGAATCCCGGACCGTTCCGGCGAACAGGTACGACTCCTGCGGGACGACACCGAGCCTGTGCCGGTAGCTGGCCAGGTCGTAGTCGCGGAGGTCGGTGCCGTCGACCAGGACCGCTCCGCTGGTCACGTCGTAGAACCGGGCGATCAGCTTGACCAGTGTCGACTTGCCTGCCCCGGTCTGGCCGACCAGGGCGACGGTCTCGCCAGGCTCGATAGTCAGGCTGACCCCGTTGACCGCGTTGACGACGCTGCCCGTATAGCTGAAGTCCACGTCGCGCAGCTCGATGCGACCGCGCAGCCTGCCCGGGATGACCGGCCGGCTGGGCCCGGGGGTGGACGTGCCGAGCCTGAGCAGGTCCGTGATCCGGCGCAGGCCGACCATGGCCTGCTGGTAGCCGTCGAAGACCTGGGAGAGCTGCTGGACAGGGGCGAAGACCATGTCGATATAGAGCAGGTAGGCGATCAGCGCCCCCGCGGTGAGCGTGCCGTTGTGCACCTCGTTGGTCGCGGCGACGAGGACGATCGCGCCCGCCACCGTGGAAAGCGTCTGCACGAACGGGAAGTACAGGGCGATGTACCGCTGCGCCCGCAGCCTCGTGTCCCGGAACGCGTAGCTGAGCGTGCCGAACCGGGCTCGGTTGGCCGCCTCCCGGCGGAAGGCCTGCGTCACCCGCAGGCCGGCCACGTTCTCGGCGAAGTCGGCGTTGACCACGGCGACCTTCTCCCGCGACTCGGCATACGCCTTGGCCGACTTGGACCGGAACACCAGCGTCGCGACAACCAGCACCGGGAAGATGCCCAGGATGGACAGCCCGAGCCTGAGGTTGATGATGAGCAGCGCGGCGAGCACGCCGAAGAAGGTCAGGACGGAGCTGACCATGGTGATCAGCCCCGTCTGCAGGAACGAGGACAGGGCGTCCACGTCGGTGGTCATCCTGGTCATGATCCGGCCGGACATCTCGCGCTCGTAGAAGTCCAGGCCGAGCCGCTGCAACTGGGCAAAGAGCTTGACCCGCAGGGTGAACAGCAGCCGCTCCCCGTTGCGCCCGACCACCATGGTCTCCGCGATGTTGACCAGCCAGTCGGCGAGCACAATGGCCAGCGCGATGAGGGATACCACCACGATCGCGTGGTAGACCTTGGTCTCGACGCCGTGGTCGATACCGTTCCTGACCAGCGCGGGAAGCGCGAGCCCCGCTAGGGCGTCGAGGCCGTCCAGGATCAGCCCGGCAATCAGCGCGAACATCAGCGGCCGAAGCAGCCTGCGCAGCGTGAAGTGCCGGTCGGCGGCCCGGGCCCGGCCGAGTTCCACGTCCGGCGCGTCGTTGGCCGGTGGCAGCGCCTCGACCTGGGCGAGCAGCGCGGGCGAAGGGGGAAGGCTGGCGAACGTGCCGGAGAGGTTGGCGCCGCCGGCCCCGCCGCCGCCCCGGCCGCGCCCCGCCCCCCGGCCGCCCGCTCCGCCGAGGCGGGACAGGCCCGCGGCTCCGCCGAGCGGCGCGCCCGCGGCGGCCGCCCCGGCCAGCGCCGACGTCCGCCCGCGCTCGCCAAGCACGTCTTCCACGGTGTCGCCCGGGCGCGCCCTGACCAGGGCAGCAGCGTCCGGTCCAGCCTCCGGACCGGTGATGAGCTGCCGGAACAGCGGGCAGCGCTCGTTCAGCTCCTCGGCGGTGCCGCTGTCGGCGACCCGGCCGTGGTCGAGGACCACGATCCGGTCGGCCAGGTTCAGCGTCGACCGCCGGTGCGCGATGATCATCGTGGTACGCCCGCGCATGACCTCGCGCAGCGCGGCGTGGATCTCCGCCTCCAGGCGCGGGTCGATAGCCGAGGTCGCGTCGTCCAGCAGGAGCAGCCTGGGGTCGGTGATCAGCGCCCTGGCCAGGGCCACCCGCTGCCGCTGCCCGCCGGAGAGCGTCATGCCCTGCTCGCCGACCACGGTGTCGTAGCCGTGGGGGAGCCTGGCGATGAACTCGTGGGCCTGCGCGGCCTGGGCCGCGGCGACGATCTGGTCCTCGGTGGCGTCCGGCGTGCCGTAGGCGATGTTCGCCCGCACCGTGTCGGAGAACAGGAAGCTGTCCTCCATGACCAGGCCGATCGCTGCCCGCAGCGAATCACGCGTCACGTCCGCGACGTCGTACCCGCCGATGCTGACCGAGCCGCTCTGCGGGTCGTAGAAGCGGGGGAGCAGCAGCGCGATGGTCGACTTGCCCGAGCCCGACGCGCCGACCACGGCGACCGTCTCGCCAGGCTCGATGCGGAACGAAAGCCCGCGCAGGACCGGTTCCGCGGGCGTGTAGCCGAACTGGACGTCGTCGAACGTGATCCCGTTCGCGTCCGGCGGGAGCGCGATCGCGTCCGGCTTGTCCGTGATCACCGGGCGCGAGTCGATGATGTCGAACACGCGGATGACGCTGGCCCGCGCCTCCTGCCCGATCGTGACCATCATGGTGAGCGTGCGCACCGGGCCGCTCATCTGGGCTAGGTAGGCCGAGAACGCGAGGAACGTGCCGAGGGTAATGGAGCCGTGAATCGCCAGCCAGCCGCCGAACGCGAGCACGCCGACCATCCCGAGCGACGGGATGGCCGTGAGGGCTGGGTTGTAGCGGGCCGTCAGCCGGACCATGCGCAGGCGGGCCGCGAACAGCCGTGAGCTGGCCGCCTCCAGCCGCTCCTGTTCCTGCTCCTCCTGCCCGAAGCCCTTGACCACCCGCACCCCGCCGATGGCCTCGTCCACGATGCCGGCCACGTCGCCTGACTTCTGCTGGGCGTCCCAGCTCGCGGGGAACAGCCTGCGCCGCGACGCGAGCGCGATCATCCACAAGGCGGGAGCGACCAGCACGGTCACGATGGTGAGCATCGGCGAGAGCACGACCATGATGCCGATGGACACGATGAACAGCGCCAGGTTCCCGAGCGTGATCGGCACCATGGACAGGATGCTCTGAACCATGTTCAGGTCGGAGATGGACCGCCCGACAAGCTGCCCGGTGTGGATCTCGTCCTGGCGCGCGGCATCCAGCCGGGACAGCGAGTCGAACAGCTCGGTCCGCAGGTCGTGCTGGACGTCAAGGGAGACCCGGCCCCCGTTGTAGCGACGCAGGTAGATGGCGCCGAAGTTGGCCACAGCCAGGACCAGCAGCAGGGTCGCGAGCGGCCAGACCGACTGCCGGTGCGTAAGGATGACGTTGTCGATGATCTGCCGCTGGACCAGCGGTATCGCGGCCGTGGCGGCGGTGCCGGCCAAGGCGCCGCCGAGCCCGATGACGACGTTCCGGCGGTAGCGCCAGCAGTAGGCCGCCAGCCGTCGCAGCCACCCGTCGCCCTGAGCCCGCTCGCCCGCCTTGCTCCCCGTCCGCCTTGACAGTTTTACCGCCCCACCTCGCCGTCGCCCGCAGACAGGCTAACAACTTGGGGCCGGCATTTCATTTCCTAAACTAAACAATCTGCTGTGTAACTCGGCCACCGCTGGGGCGGCGGCGGCGCGGACCGGTTGCCGGGCCCGGTCAGTCCTACCAGTCGCCAGGCGGCCGCGACGGCGGGTAGCTGGCCCGGTAGTCGCCGCTTGCCGGCACTCGCCGCGTGGCACGGGCCGACGCCCCGCTGAGCAGCGACCCTATGGCGAAACCCAGGACGAGGTCAACGATCGCGGTGGCGAACTTGGAGGACAGCGCGGCGGTCGTGCTGAACGGGAACACCACCGCGACCACCGTCGCCAGCCCGATGATCCAGCCGAAAAACGTCTGCGCCCGGGGCGCGGCGAGCAGGAGCAGGTGCATGATCGCGGTCGCGACCACCGCGGCTGCCGCGGCCGCGAGTACGTACATTCCGGTCGACGCGTCGCCCCATGCTCCGTCCCGGCGCGGGGCCAGGATCGGGATGCCGAACAGCCACCGGCAGACCAGGATCCCGACCAGCGCGATCAGGGCCGCGACGACCGCGGTCGCCGCGCCAGCCGCCCATAGCTGGCCCGGATCCATCCGGCGCGCGGATCTGGGCGCACCCGGCGCGGATCTTGGCGCGCCCGCCGGATCCGGTGCTGGTCTTTGTTCTGTCGGCCACGGGGTGGTCATGGGCCCGCTTCCCTTCTGTCTGTGCACGTCTGCGGACAACTAACCCCACAGGGTCATTCGAAACACCCCGAGGTCCCCGCGGGGAATAGGGACGGCGCCGGGCGACTTGAGTAATAGTTGAACATTCAATTATTTGGAGGTAGCAACGTTGGCTAAGCCCGTCCTGCAGGTCATCATCGGCAGCACCCGGCCGGGCCGGGTCGGTCCGTTGGTCGCCGGCTGGATCGCCGACCGGGCCAGGGAGCAGGGCGACTTCGAGGTCGAGGTCACCGACCTGGCCGTGCTGGACCTGCCGATCTTCGACGAACCGGAGCACCCGAGGCTGCACAGGTACGTCCACCAGCACACCAAGAACTGGAGCGCGATCGCGGACCGCTCCGACGCGTTCGTTTTCGTCATCCCCGAGTACAACCACTCGTACAACGCGGCTACCAAGAACGCCCTGGATTACCTCAGCCAGGAGTGGCGGGGTAAGCCCGCGGGCATCGTCACCTACGGTGGCGCCTCGGGCGGGGTCCGCGCCGCGCAGATGCTTGTGCCGGTGCTCGGCGCGCTGCAGATGGTGACCGTCGCCGATTCGGTGAACATCACGTCTGTCCGCGAGCGCCTCGACGACGCCGGGCGGCTTGAGCCGGACCAGGACCTGGAGCGCGCGGCGGGGGCCATGCTGGCCGGCCTCGCGCACGCCACCTCGGCCCTCAGCGTGGCGGCCTGACGCCGCCGGTAGCTACCCGACGCTGACCTGGACCTGCGGGTAGCCCGTGGCCCCGTTGGGTTCCGGTGGCTCATCGAGTCCGGTCTGCGTGTAACCGGTCACATCGGTCGCCCGGCATTCGATCAGGTGGTTCCCGGGGGTCGCGTCCCAGTACCAGACCCACTGGCGCCACGTGTCGATGCCCGGGACGGCCGCCAGCGTGGCCTGGTTCCACGGGCCGGAGTCGACGCGCACGTGCACGGCGTCGATCCCCTTGTGCTGGGCCCACGCCACTCCGGCCACCGCCGTCTTGCCGGCCTGGATCGTGTTCGTGCCGGTCGGCACGTCGATCCGCGATTCCGTCTTGATGGGTGCCTGCTGTGACCAGCCGCGCACCGCCCAGTACGCGTAGGCCTGCGAGAAGGTCGTCACCTCGATGTCCGTCACCCACTTGGTCGCGGACACGTACCCGTACAGGCCGGGCACCACCATGCGGACGGGGAAGCCGTGCGCGATCGGGAGGGGCTGCCCGTTCATCGCCACCGCGAGCAGGGCGTCCCGCCCGTCCATCACAGTCTGGATCGGGGTGCCTGACGTGAACCCGTCCACCGACGTGCACAGCAGCTGGTTCGCGCCGGCCTTGACCCCCGCGTCGCGGAGCACGCTGGCCAGGCTCGCGCCCAGCCACAGCGCATTGCCGATATAGGGCCCGCCGACCGGATTGGACACGCAGCACAGCGTCACCCAGTCCTCGATCAGCGGCCTGCGGATCAGCTCGTCGAAGGTAAGCGTGATCTCGTTGCTCACCATGCCGTGGATCCGCAGCTGCCAGCTGGAGGGATCGACCTGCGGCAGGACGATCGCCGTGTCCACCCGGTAAAAGGCGTTGTCGGACGTAACGAACGGGGTGATACCCGGCACGTTCAGGTTGACGCCCGGGGGCAGACCCGGCACGGTCGCAGCGGGCTTGGGGATCCGCAGGGCGTTGCGCGCGTTGGCGACGCTGCTCCGCTCGGCCAGCAGGCGGCCCGCCAGCCCGGCCACGGCCGCGACCCCCGCGGTCGCGGCGCTCGCGGCCAGGAAGCTCCTGCGCCGCGGACTGGCGTGGCTAGCCGGCCGCTCGGGCTGGTACGGTCCCTGCGATGCGGACGGCCTGATCACCGAGCCCGAGGCGGGAGGCTGGCCCGCGCCGGCGGGCAAGTCAGGCGCGACGGGCACATCGGGGGGGACCGTGGCCGTGGCGGGCCCGTCCGCGGGAGAGCCGTCGGCCGGCGCCGGGTCCGGGCGCGGTGGCCCGGTCGGTTCGGTGATGGCCCAGGCGTCCGTCCAGGAGTCCGACCACGGTTCCCCGCTGAGCTCCGTCGGCTGGTCGGCCCGGCCGATCAGGGCGCGCAGCGCGATGGCCGCTGCCGCCGTCGCGAACAGGGTGGGCAGCACGCTGGCGACGGTCGCCGTCGGCCGGGTCGATGCGGCGACCAGCCCGACGACCGCGAACACGCCCAGGCCGGCCATGCCGTAGGCCAGCCGCCGCGTGGCCAGCGCGCCGATCACGGCGGCGAAGATGGCGAGCACGACCAGGATGCCGCACACCAGGACAAGCTTGTCGTCGGAGCCGAACTCGCTGATGGCAAAGTTCTTCAGCCACGGCGGCGTGAAGTCGATCTGCAGCTGGCCGACCGCGACCACCGGCGATCCATTGGCGCCGGTAATGCCGGCCACGAGCTGCCCCACGCCGAGCGCAACTCCGGCGGCCAGCACGCCGGCGACGGCGCCGAGGCCCGTCCGGCGGCGACTCCGCCCCGTAACGCCCGTCGGCCCTGTCCCGTTCATCTTCATGTCCCTTATTCGTTGCGGCGGCGGCTCGGGTTTGGCGCAGCTGCCAAACCGTTGCCGCTCCTGCTACGAATATCAGTCATGACGGCCTCGGATCGCCCGGAATACGGCAACCCTGCGCGTCATGCCCCGGGCGTCGGCCCCGGTGCCGATCTTGCCGCTGCGATCGGCCTGGTAGCCCGGGGTGACGCGGCAGCCTTCGAGGCCGTCTACGTGCAGGTTACGCCGGCGGTGTTCGGCGTCGTCCGGCGGGTGATCCGCGACCCCGCGCAGTCGGAGGAAGTCACCCAGGACGTCTTGCTCGAGGTGTGGCGGAACGCGTCCAAGTACGACGCCAGCCGGGGCAGCGCGATCGCCTGGGTGATGACGGTGGCCCATCGCCGGGCCGTGGACCGGGTCAGGTCCGTGCAGAAGGAGTCCGACCGTGAGCGGCGGACCGCCGCGGCCGACGTCCCGTACGACGAGGTCACCGAGGCCGTGGAGTCGAAGCTGGACCACGAGCGCGTCCGGCGCTGCCTGGGCTCGCTCACCGAACTGCAGCGCGAGTCGGTCACCCTGGCCTACTACGGCGGCTATACGTACGGCCAGGTCGCCACCTTGCTGGGTATCCCGGCCAGCACGGTGAAGACCAGGATGCGGGACGCGCTGATCAGGCTCAGGGACTGCCTGGGGGTGGCGGTATGAAGCTGACAGGAAGGTCGGGCAGCGGGGCGCACACCCTGGTGGGCGCCTACGCGATGGATGCCCTTAGTTCCAGGGACCGGGCCGGGTTCGAGCGGCACCTGGCCGGGTGCGAGGACTGCGCGCAGGAGGTCGCCAGCCTGCGCGAAGCCACCGCCAGGCTGGCCACGGCCACCGCGGTGGCGCCGCCGTCCGGCCTGAAGGAACGGGTGCTCGCCGCCGCGGCCATCACCAGGCAGCAGGCGCCCGCAGAAAGTGACGCGGGCTCGCGGGCCGCCTCGAGGACCCGGGCGGCCAGGCTTTCCCAGGTCTTCGGGCGGGTTCGCTGGCCGGCGATGGTAAGCGCGCTGGCCGCGGTCGTCGTGCTCGGGGTCGCGGTGGCGTTCGGCGTCGCGAATGGCAGTATGCGGCAGCAGCTTGACCAGGCGCAATCGAACAGCCAGCAGATCGCGGCGGTGCTGACCGCCAAGGACGCCGTGCTGCGGACCAAGCCGGTGTTCGGCGGCGGGACGGCGACCATCGTGATGTCCCACTCCAGGCACGCGCTGGTCTTCACGGCCGCGGGCCTGCGCGCGCTGCCCCCCTCGCGCGCCTACGAGCTATGGCTGATCGGCCCGGATAGCGACCGCCCGGTGGGCATGCTCCCGGCCGGCCGCCACGGCACGACGGGCCCGCTCATCGCCTCCGGGTTGCGCGAGGGGGATCAGCTGGTCCTCACCGCCGAGCCCGCGGGCGGCTCCAGGCGACCCGACATGCCGATGATGCTGGACGTCGTGCTGTAGTACCGGAAAAATAACTGCGGGGACATTCCAGCGGAAGGCCGAGCTATTCGGGACTTACCGCCGGGCCCCGATCTCCGGGCTCGGCCCCAATAGGCTGATACCCCTGTATCGTGCTTTGTCGTGAGTGAATGGATCGGCTGGGTGAGCAGGCTCAGGCGCGCGATCTACGCCCGCATGGAGGCGCTGAGCTTCCGCACGGGCACTGCCACCGTGGCCGGAGTGATCGCCGTCGCCGTGACCGCGATCCTGCTGACGCTCATCCAGGGCGGTCACCATGCAGCGCGGCGGCCCGCGGCAGAAGCGGGCGCCGCCGCCAGCTCGGCGGTGGTCGTACCCGCATACGCCGTCCCGCCTCCAGCCACAGATGTGCCTACCCCCAGCAGGATGGCCGCGCCTTTCGCGGTCTACGTGCCCAAGCCCGCGAAGTCGCGGGCTGCGACTCCGCAGGCTGGCCCGTCCCCAACCGCGCGGCCAACGAAGCGTCCATTCTGGCGGGATCCGCCGGGGAGGCGCTCGCCCGGCACCCACCCGTCCACCCCGGGGTGGCCGCTACCGCCCCCTCCGTCGTTTAGCCCGGAGCGGTAGCCGCTCGGCGAGTCACCTGCGCTGCCGGGGTCGGCATCGCGATGTGCCGGCCGGCTTTCTCCGGCCGGGGGAGGGGCGCGTGCGCGGCGGCCAGCGCGGCCAGGGCAGCGCCCGCCTCGTTCGGCACCGCGGTCACGTGGTCCTGGCTGACGTGCAGGAACATCAGCTCGCAGGTGGCGGCCAGCACCTGTTCGCTGGTTATCTGGTGGAACACGTGCAGCCGCTTGGCGTCGTGACCGAGCAGCTGGGTCCGGTAGGTCAGCCTGGCGCCTTCCGCCACGCCGCTGATGAAGCACAGGTGGCCTTCCGCGGTGTAGATGCCGCTACCCGTGCGGGCCCGGTAAGCGGCGCCGAGGCCCACGTGGTCCAGGAACGCCTCGGTCGCCTCGGTGAACGCCATGAAGTAGTAGGCGTCCATCATGTGCCCGTTGTAGTCGATCCACTCCGGCGGGACGGCCCTGCCGCCCGTCTCGAGCAGGCTCATTCCGGCCCGATGGAGGGCACGTCGGCCAGCAGCTGGCGGGTATAGGCGTGGCTGGGCGCGGTCAGCACCTGCGTGACCGGGCCCCGCTCGCAGATCTCCCCGGCGCTGATCACGGTCACGTCGTCCGCGATGCTCCGGACCAATGGCAGGTTGTGCGTGATGAACAGCAGCGCGAGCCCGCGCTCGGCCTGCAGCCGAAGCAGCAGCTCGACGATCGCGGCCTGCACCGACACGTCGAGCGCCGAGGTGATCTCGTCGCAGACCAGCAGCTCGGGATCGACGACCAGCGCACGGGCCAGCGCGACCCGTTGGCGTTCCCCGCCGGAAAGCTCGTCGGGGTAGCGCGCCGCGAAGGACTCGCGCAGCGCGACGGAAGTCAGCGCGTCCCCGACTCGCTTGTCGTGTTCCTTGCTTCGGAGCTTGGTGAAGTGCGCGAGCGGCTGCCCGATGATCTGGCCGATGGTCTGCCGCGGGTTGAGCGAGCCGTACGGGTTCTGCGCGACGAACTGGATCTTGCGCAACTGGTCCTGCGTCCTGCCGCGGACGCCGGGCGGGAGTTCCCGGCCGCCGAACGTGATGGTCCCCGTCCAGTCCTTATGCAGCCCGACGACGCACCGGGCCAGCGTGGTCTTACCCGATCCTGAGGTGCCGACGATCGCGACCGCCTTCCTGGCCCCCACGTCGAGGCTTATTTCCCGCAGCACCGGCTTGTTCGTGTAGGAGACCGATACGCCGCTGATGGTGAGCACCGGCTCCTGCGCCGGAGGTGCCGTGCGCTCCCGGGCCAGCAGCGCGGCGCCGGACAGCCCGACGACCTCCGTGGCGCGCACGCACCTGGCCGCGTGCCCGGTGTCGGACACGACGACGGCGGGCGGCTCGCGCAGCTCGCATTCCGCGATCGCGAACTCGCACCGTGGCCGGAACGAGCAGCCAGCCGGGCGGTTGCCGGGGCGAGGCGGGGAGCCGGCCATGCCCAGCAGCTCATGAGACATTTCCAGGGACGGGATGGCCCGCATCAGCCCGCGGGTGTATGGGTGTGCCGGGCTCGCGAACACCTCGGCAGCGGCGCCGATCTCGATCAGCCTGCCCGAGTACATGACCGCGACGTGGTCGGCGATCTCGGCCACGACGGCGAGGTCGTGACTGATGTAAACCGCGGCCACCTGGTAGGTCCGGCACAGTCCGCGCACCGTGTCCAGGACCCGGCGCTGGGTGGTGACGTCCAGGCCGGTCGTAGGCTCGTCCAGCACGATCAGCCGCGGCCGGCAGGCGAAGGCCATGGCCAGCGCCACGCGCTGCTGCTGACCGCCGGAAAGCTGGTGCGGGTAGGAGGCGAGGATGGGGCCGGGATCCTCCAGGCCGGCCTCGGCCATCACCTGCGTGAGCCGGTCGGCATCGCCGCCGTGGATGGCGAAGACCTCGCGCAGCTGGGTGCCGACCTTCAGGACCGGGTTCAGCGCGCTGCCCGGGTCCTGCGGGACGTAGGCGACCGTCTGGCCGCGCACTTTCTGCAGCTCGTGTTCTGACAGCGAGAGAATGTCCTGGCCGTCGATCAGCACCTTGCCGCCGCCGATGGCCAGGCCGCGCTTGACCAGGCCGAGCAGGGCGAGCGCGACCGTGGTCTTGCCCGAACCCGATTCGCCCACCAGGCCGAGCACGCGCCCCGGCTGCACGGTGAACGACACCTCGTCGACGACATCGGCCTCCGGCCGCCGGCGCGACGGCGCCATCACGATCCGCAGGTCCTCCACCGCCAGCCGGGGCGTGCCTTCCCCGCCCGGCAGCTCGGTCATCGGGATGTCTTCGGATGGGGCGGTCATTGCGCGGTCCCTTCGACGGCGAGCTCGAGCACCGGGTCCGTTTCGGTGGCGCGGCCGCCGACGCCCAGCGAGGCGCGCGCCACCGAGTCGGTGAAGGTGTTCACGCCGATGGTGAACAGCGCGATCAGGATGGCCGGCATGAGCACTCCCCACGGGTTGGCGATCAGGCCGACCCGGTTCTCGTTGATCATCAGTCCCCAGCTCGCCGCCGGCGGCTGCAGGCCGAAGCCGAGGAAGCTCAGGCCGGCGATGATCAGCATGGAGTAGGTGAGCCGCAGCCCGATCTCCACCATGAGCACCGAGGTCAGGTTGGGCAGCACGTCCCTGCGGATGATCCGGCGCCCCGGGATGCCGAGGATCTGCATGGCCTTGACGAAATCCCGCTCGCTGATATCCAGCGCCGCCGCACGGGCCACGCGGGCCACCTGCGGCGCGTGCGAGATGGCGACGGCCAGCACGATCAGCCAGATCTTCGGGCCGAGGATGCTGACCAGCAGCAGCGCGAACACCAGTTGCGGGAACGCCAGGATCACGTCGACCGCGCGCATGATCAGGTTGTCCCACCAGCCGCCGTAGTAAGCCGCCATCACGCCGAGCACGGCCCCGACGATGACGCCGAGCGCGGTGGCGACGGCCGCCATCACCAGCAGCTCCCAGCCGCCGTCCAGGGTCCGGGTGAGCACATCCCGGCCGAGGACGTCACCGCCGAGCCACGCGGCGCGGGAGGCCCGGGCGAACGGCGACGTCACGAACTCCGTGCTTGAGTACGGTGCGACGGCCGGGCCGATCGCCGCCGCGAGGATCACGCAGCCGGCGATCACCAGCCCGGTCGCGCCGCGCGGTGTGCGCACCGCGCGGCCGAGTATTACGACTGCCTCGGGTCTGCGCGCCATGGGTACCTTCCCTTCGACCCTCAGGATCTGGGCAGCCGCCGCCGCGGGCTCACGGCGAGCGAGATGACGTCGGTCAGGATGTTGACGAAAATGTAGAAGGCCGCGAGGACCAGGACGATGGCCTGGATCTGCGGGATATCCCGGTCAGACACCGCATTCACGAGGGCCTGTCCGAGACCTGGGTAGTTGAATATGTACTCGACGACCACCACGCCGCCGGCCAGGTAGAGGAAGCTCAGCCCGATCACCTGGATGGTCGGCGCGATGGCGTTCGGCAGCGCATGGACGAGCAGGACCCGCCACCTCGGCACGCCCTTGAGCCGCGCCATCTGTACGTAGTCGCTTTCCAGCGCGTCGATCATCGACGCCCGCATCATCCGGAACACGTAGGGCACGATCACGATGACCAGGGTCGCCACCGGGAGCACGAGCTCTCTCGGGTTCGACCACGGTGCGGTGCCGGGGACGAAGACCGAGACCGCGGGGAACCAGTGGAAGACCACCGCGGCGAAGAAGATGACGAGGACCACCGCCACGACGAATTCCGGCAGTGCCGTGACGGCCAGCGCGGTGACCGACAGCACGTGGTCGAACACGCTGTCCCGGCGCGCCGCGGCCAGCACGCCGAATCCCACGCCGATCAGCGTGCCGATCACGCCGGCCAGGACCACCAGGACCAGCGAGTTCACGATCCGCCCGCCGATGAGGGTGCCTACCGGCTGCCCGTTGGCCAGCGACTTGCCGAAGTTGCCGTGCAGGACGCCGACGAGCCAGGTCCAGTACTGCGCG
>DATJQX010000128.1:0-13575 GCA_035505275.1 Streptosporangiaceae bacterium
GGACCTGCTGAAGACGGCGCGGAGCGCGCTGAGAGACAAGAACGGCGGCGCAGAGACCGTCATCGAGGGCAACCGGATCACCACGGGCCGCCTGCAGCTGCGCCTTGGCCGTGACCTGCGCTGGTATCCGTACGCGCGCTCGGACGGTGACTGGGAGCCGAGCGGGCCGCCGGATCCCGATCCCGCCCGGGCCGTCGCGGACCTCTAACGAGGTCTCAACGATGGAGCTGGCAGGCTCCGGGTCATGGTGAACCTCCTGCGAAGTGGGCTCAAGATCGTTCGCTGGTTCGATCGCCATTTTGATCGCCATAACGACAGGCTGACGGACAATCCGGCATCCCGCTGTCACCACCACGCCGGGTGCCAAGAGGGCAAGCTTCCGGCCTCGCTCTCCCCTGTATGGCAGAAGTCTGCTATACCATCTATACTTCTTCCATGGCGCTGAGCATCAAGAGCGACGAAGCGGACCAGCTCGCCAGGGAGCTGGCTGCGGAGACAGGCGAGACGCTGACCGAGGCCGTCGTGATCGCGCTCAGGGAGCGACTCGACCGTGAGCACGCCAGGCACGCGGCCAGCATGAGGACGCGACTGGCGCGACTGGCCGCCGATGTGGCGGCCCTGCCGGTTGCCGACAGCCGTGCGCCAGAGGAGATCATCGGCTACGACGACGCTGGCCTGCCGCGTTGACGCAGTCGGCGCGCGGGAGCCTTGTCGTCGACACGTCGGCAGCCGTGGCAGTCATCCTCGGCGAACCGGGGTGCGATGAGCTCGCGGTCCGCCTAGAGAACGCCCTCGCCCGGCTGATGTCCGCCGCCATCCGCGTCGAGCTGGGCATCGTCATCGAGGCCAGGCTGTGGCCAGCTGGGCAAGACGCTGTCGACCGGTTCCTCCGTGACGCGAGGATCGACATCGTGCCTGTCGACGCAGACCTGGCCGCCCGGGCGATGAGCGGCTGGCGGCGCTATGGCAAAGGGCGTCATCCAGCCGGGCTGAATTTCGGTGACTCCTTCACATACGCGCTCGCCGAGCGAACCGGGCACCCCGTACTGTGCGTCGGTGATGACTTCGCCGCCACCGGTATTGCTGTGGTGCGCCCCCGGCCCGGGCCTGATCCACCGTAGCCATGTCGGTCCGCAGCGGGGTCTGTCCACGCGACGACTGACCGTACCGGATTGCCCGGGAGCCAGCCTGCGACGTGCACTGGCTCTACCACGGCGCGGGCCGGTTCTTCCGCGAGGAGTGGCACCGGTACGCCGCAGGCGGCGGGAACGCCGAGGACCTCGTCGCCGCCTACGACGAGCTGCTCAACGCCCATCCCGATCCCGAGGTCCGGGCCCGCGCCGCCCGGGACTGGTGTGCCTGGGAAGACGCGGTCAACTCGCTGGAAGAGGGCTGGACCCCGAGCGAGAAGTACACCGACCCCCGCTTCCGGATGACCTTCGCACGCCTGTGCGCGCATTACTTCTCGCACGCGGCCTGGCTGGAAGACAGGCCGCTGCTGCGCGACGCGGCCCGGCTAGCCGGCATCCCCGGCGTACTGATCCACGGCCGTTTCGACATCCAGGGCCCGCTCGAGGAGGCCTGGCTGCTCCACCAGGCCTGGCCGGGCTCCGAACTGTACCTGGTCCGGACCGGGCACCAAGGCGGGGACGAGATGACCGAACGCATGATGGCCGCGCTGGACCGCTTCGCCCGTACCTAGCGGACGACGACCTCCGTCACGGGCAGCGAGGAATCCGCGGGCAGCTCGAGCGGGGACGGCGCAATACCCTGGGCCACGAGCTCAGCGCCCAGCGCGGCGACCATCGCGCCGTTGTCGGTGCAAAGCCCCGGTCGCGGGACCCGGAGCCTGATGCCGGCGTCGGCGCACCGCTCCGCGGCTAGCGAGCGCAGCCTGGAGTTGGCCGCTACGCCGCCGCCGATGATCAGGTCGGCGACGTCGTGGCGCTGGCAGGCCTGCACGGCCTTACGCGTGAGCACGTCGGCGACCGCCTCCTGGAACGACGCGGCCACGTCGGCGACCGGCACCGGCTCGCCGGCCGCCTGCCGCGCCTCCACCCAGCGCGCCACGGCCGTCTTCAGCCCCGCGAACGAGAAGTCCAGCGTGCCGTCGCCGTACTTGCCGCGCGGGAAGCTGATCGCCCCCGGGTCGCCTTCGCGGGCCGACCGGTCGATCGGCGGCCCGCCGGGGAACGGCAGGCCGAGCACCCGGGCCACCTTGTCGTACGCCTCGCCGGCCGCGTCGTCGATGGTCGCGCCGAGCGGGATGACCCGCCGGGCCACGTCCTCCACGAGCAGCAGCGAGGAATGCCCGCCCGAGACGAGCAGGGCCACCGCCGGCGAGGGCAGGGGGCCGTGCTCCAGCTGGTCGACGGCGATGTGCGCGGCCAGGTGATTGACCCCGTACAACGGCTTGCCGAGCCCGAACGCGTACGCCTTGGCCGCGGCCACGCCGACGAGCAGCGCTCCCGCCAGGCCGGGCCCCGCGGTGACGGCCACGGCGTCGATCTGGCTGGCGCGGACACCGGCGGTGGCCAGCGCGCGGTCGAACGTCGGGAGCATCGCCTCCAGGTGCGCCCGGCTGGCCACCTCGGGCACGACGCCGCCGAACCGGGCGTGCTCCGCCACGCTGGAGGCCACCGCGTCCGCGAGCAGCTCAGGGCCGCGCACCAGACCGACGCCGGTCTCGTCGCAGGAGGTCTCGATGCCAAGCACCAGCGGGGCGGCCATCAGGTGAGCGCCTTCCGCATGACCACGGCGTCGACGCCGGACGGCTGGTAGTACCCGCGCCTGATCCCGATCTCGGTGAAGCCGTGCCGTAGGTAGAGCCCGCGGGCCCGGGGGTTGTCCTTCCGCACCTCGAGCATGACCTCCGTGTGGCCGCGCTTGACCGCCTCGTCGACCAGCGCGCAGAGCAGCGCCGTCCCGGCGCCCTGTCCCCAGTGCGCCGGGTCCACGGCCAGGGTCAGCACGTCGGCCTGCGGCCCGCCGGTGAACATCATCCCCGCGTACCCGACCAGCGCGCCGCCCTCCTCGGCGACCAGGTAGAGCCGGCGCGAGGCCGGCTGAGCGGACTCCGCCGCGAACATCTCCGGCGTCCAGGCGTCATCAGGGAACAGGTCACGCTCGAGCGACAGGATCGCGGGCATGTCGCCCCGCTTCATCGGCCGGAGCCTTCGCGTGCTTTCCCGGGGGGCGGCCTTCACGGCGGCGTGACCCGCTTGGGCGGCCCGGGCTCCCTGGCGTCCGGGCGCCGCAGGTACAGCGGCTCCGCAGGCAGCAGCGGCGGCTCAGCCGCTCCGCGCAGTCGTCCCGCGACGATGTCGCACAGGACGCGGGCGTCCGGATACATCGGCCCGATCGGGGCGCCGAAGGCTTCCGGGTACAGCTGCCCGCCGGCCCCCGCCACGGGGAGCTGCGCGGCGCCCTCGATCGAGCTGGCCCGGCCGACCGCGGGACCCGCTACGCGAGCCCCAGCCGCGTCGTAGCGAGCCCAGTAGACCTCCTGGCGCCTGGCGTCGGTGGCCACGAGAAACCCGGTGCCGGCCACGGCCGGCGCAGCCGGCGCGGCGATGACGTCAAGCGAGCACACGCCGTGCACGGGAACGCCCAGCACCGCCCCGAGCACCCGTGCGGTCACCATCCCGACCCGCAGCCCGGTATAGAGCCCCGGCCCGACCCCCACGGCTACCCCGGTGAGGTCGCCTCGCGATGCGCCGGCATCGGCCATGACCTTCGCGATCATGGGCGTGAGCAGTTCGGAATGCCGCCTGGCGTCGAGCGCGAACGCCTCGCTCACGACGCGGTCCCCGTCGTGCAGGGCGACGCTCACCGCGGGAGTGGCCGTATCGAAACCAAGCACAAGCACCCGCCCAGCCTAATAGCCGCCTAGAGCAGCCTGGCCTCGGCGGCTTCGGCGAACGCCAGGGCGGCGGCGGACAGCTGGGACTTCGAGACCGGCCCGTAGTTGCCGCGGTTCGAATGCTGCAGCCCGTTCACGATCACGGTCACGATCACGTTGTGGTACCGCACGATGACGGTGGCCACGTCGGTGACGGCACCGCCTTCCCGGAACACCTCCAGGGCGCTGAACGCCTGGTTACCGAGCCCGGGCAGCAGCGTCACCTTCGCGGGCGGGTCAGGAGAGTCCTTCGGCGGGTGCTGGGTGCTCCGCAGGGCGGCGTCGTAGGCGTCCGTCGCGGCCGCGGTGGCGCTGCCGTTCCCGCTGGCCAGGCCGCTCGGCGAGTAGGCGAGCATGTTGAGCTCGAGCACGCGGTAGACGGGGGGCCGGTCGATGGTCCAGTTGCAGGCCGACTCGGCGGACCCGTCGACCGGCAGCGGGGACGCTACGGTGACCTTGCCCGGCAGGTACTGCCGCACGGTCCCGGACGGGACCGTGCCGCACGCGCCGGGTACCTTCTGGAGTTCACCGGGCTGGAAGGTGGTGATGAGCCCGTTCGGCGTGACCGAGGGCGGAGTGGACCCGCCCTGGGTGAGCAGGACCACGGCCGTTACCCCCGCGGCCAGCCCGACCAGCCCGCCGGCGATGACGTACCACCGGCGCCGGCGGCGCGCGGCCAGTCGCCTGGCGCGCCCGCCCTGGGTCCGCGGCGGCTCGGCCGCCGGCGGCGGCTCCTCCTCGTCGACGTCGGGCCCGGCCCACTCGGGTACCCCGGGATCAGGCGGGCCCATCGGGTACGGCGGGGCGGGCGGGCTCGCGGTCTGCCAGGAGCCCAGGGGATACTCGGGGCTCATCCGGCGGCCCGGGCTCGGGCGCGATGGCGGCAGGTATTCCTGCTCGGGCACGGCACGCCTCCGGCGCGATGGGGCGGACGGTGATCAAGTACAGCCGCACTATAAACGGTGGTCCGCGGCAGCGTTCGGATTATTCAGATTCATCATGCCGTGCCAGCGGGCACCGTGACCGATGATCCGGACCATCCGCGTATCACCGTCGGGGACCGGCTGGATCGAGATCTCGAGGCGGTCCTCGGCGAGCCCTTCCGCCAGGCCCTCGCCCCACTCCACGACCGTGACCGAGCTACCCAGGTCAGCGTCGAGGTCCAGGTCATCCACTTCGGCGACGCTGCCCAGGCGGTAGGCGTCCGCGTGCACAAGCGACGGGCCAGATCCGGACGCGGGCGGATGCACCCGGGCGATGACGAACGTCGGGGACGTGACGGGCCCGCGCACGCCGAGCCCTTCGCCGATGCCCGCCACAAGCGTGGTCTTGCCCGCTCCCAGCGGGCCGGTCAGGATCACCAGGTCGCCGGCGCGCAGGACGGCGGCGAGCGAGCGGCCGAGGTCCCGCATCGCGGCGTCGGTGGGGATACGCAGGTCCGGGGCGGGATACCACTTCTCGTTCGGGATGATCATGCGGAACCACCCGGGTAGGTCCTGGGTACCCTGGCGCCGATCCCGGTGGCGATCTCGTACGAGATGCCGCGGATCGCCGCGCCCCATTCCTGCGCGGTGGCCTCGCCCCCGTCCCCCGGCCCGAACAGGACCACCTCGTCGCCGGCCTGGGCCGGCTCGTCGCCGAAGTCCACGACGAACTGGTCCATGCACACCGTGCCGGCAATCGGCCAGCGCCGGCCGCGCGCGGTCACCAGGGGGAATCCGGACGCGGCGCGCGGCACGCCGTCCGCGTACCCCAGGGGCACCAGGCCGAGCGTGGTCTCGCGTCCGGTGACGTACCGGTGGCCGTAGGAGACCCCGGAGCCCGCCGGTACCCGCTTGACCAGGGCCAGCCTGGCGCG
Source organism: Streptosporangiaceae bacterium (assembly GCA_035505275.1). Lineage (GTDB taxonomy): Bacteria > Actinomycetota > Actinomycetes > Streptosporangiales > Streptosporangiaceae > Palsa-504. The sequence continues at coordinate 5,760 of DATJQX010000128.1, forward strand.
CAGGGTCATCGCGGGCCGCAGCCACGACGGCGCGCCGCCGGGCAGCGTGGACAGGCCGTACAGGGCGCCGCCGAGGCGGACGAGGTCCAGCCGGGATTGCGGGACCGTCAGCGCGGCCGCGGTGTTGGCGATGTGCCTGACGTCGGGCGTGAGGCCTGCCTTCTCGGCGTACGCGCAAGCCTGCGCGAACAGGTCGAGCTGGGCGGCGATCGACGGGTGGCCGGGGATGTCGGCGCAGGCGAAATGGGACCACAGGCCCGTCACCCGGACCAGGCCGCGGGACTGGGCCTCCAGCGCGGCGTCCACCAGCGCGGGCCAGTCCGCGCTGGTGGCCCCGCCGCGGTTCAGCCCGGTGTCGGCCTTCAGCTGCAGCCTGGCCCGCACCCCCGCCTGGTCGGCCGCCTCGGCGACCTTCGCGGCGTACGCGGCCGAACCCGCGGTGAGGTCCACGCGCTGCCGTACGGCCTCCAGGGGCTCGCCGAAGGCCATCAGGCACAGCACGGGCACGGCGATGCCCGCCCGCCGCAGCGTAACGGCCTCGGCCAGGTCGGCGACCCCGAGCCAGCTCGCGCCTCCGGTCAGCGCGGCGCGGGCCACGGGGATCATGCCATGCCCGTACCCGTCCGCCTTCACGACCGCCATCACCTGGCTGCCGCGTACGGACTCCCGCAGCGCCGCCACGTTGCCCGCGACCGCGGCGAGATCGACCACCGCCTGCCGGTCCATGGCGCTCACAGGCTCCTGAAGGCGGCCGGGAGCGCGCGGACCACGTCGGAGGCCCCGATCGGCGCCTCACCGTGGACCCAGGGACGGTCGGGTCCGCCGCTTGCCGCGGCCAGCCGCGCGGCCAGCCCGTGCAGGTAGGCGGCGGCGATGCCCGCGTGCGCGGGCTCGAGGCCCTGCGCGAGCAGCGATCCGGCCAGGCCGGACAGCACGTCACCGGTGCCCGCCGTGGCCAGCCACGGCGTCCCGGTCGGGTTGACGAACACCGGCCGGTCCCCAGAGCCCCCGGAGTCGGCCGGCGGCGGCACGATGACCGTCGTCGAGCCCTTCAGCAGCACCGTGACGCCGAGCTTGCCCGCCGCGCGGCGGGCGTGCTCGAGCCGGCGGGCCTCGACGCGGGCCGCGTCGGTGCCGAGCAGCCTGGCCAGTTCCCCGGCGTGCGGCGTGATCAGCGTCGGCGCCGCGCGCGGGAGCAGTCCGGGGACCTGGCTCACGATGGTCAGGCCGTCCGCGTCCACCAGCACCGGCAGGTCGGTACTGAGCACCGCCGCCAGCCGGGCCGCGGCGTCGTGGCTGGTCCCCATGCCCGGGCCGGCCACCCACGCCTGGACCCGGCCCGCGGAGGCGAGCAGGTCCCAGTCGGGGGTATCCGGATGCGCGACGAGCAGGACCTCGGGCCAGGTTTGCCGGATCGCCGCGGCCGGGACCTGCCCGGTCACGACCCGGACCATGCCCGCCCCGCCGCGCACCGCGCCCCCGGTGGCCAGCAGGGCCGCCCCGGCGAACCGGTCGCTCCCGGCGAGCACGCCGAGGACGCCCCGGCGGTACTTGTCCGACTCCGGCCCGGGGCGCGGCAGCATCCTGGCGATGTCGACGGCCTGCGGGGCCAGGGCGCTCGGCTGCCCCGGCAGGTACGGGCGCAGGCCGATGTCGACGAAGTCCACGGCTCCCGCGTGCCCGGCCCCGGGGTCGATCAGCAGGCCCGGCTTGATCGCGCCGAACGTGACCGTGACGTCGGCCCGCACGGCCAGGCCGTCGGCGGCCCCGGTGTCGGCGTCGATACCGCTCGGCACGTCGACGGCGACCACGGTCCCTTCGGCCTGGTTGGCCAGCTTGGCCAGGCCGGAGAAGGGCTCGCGCAGCCCGGGCCGTCCCCCGATGCCGAGCAGGCCGTCCATGATCAGGTCGGCGCGGGCGAACGCCTCGCCGCGGCCGGTCCCGGCAGCGGTACCTTGGCGGATATGGCCGCCCGCGGCGATGAGCTCGGCGGTACCGCCCTCGTGCGCCTTCGGTCCGGCGGCGATCGCGGTGACCACCGCGCCGCGGCGGGCCAGCAGCGCGCCGGCGTACAGGGCGTCGCCCCCGTTGTCGCCGGTGCCGGCCAGCACCAGGACCCGCGCTCCGTACACGTAACCCGGGTGCCTGGCCAGCAGGGCCGTGCACGCCGAGGCGAGCCCCGTGGCGGCCCGCCGCATCAGCGCTCCCGGCGGCACCGCGTCCATGAGCGCGCGCTCGGCCGCGCGCACCGCGGCAACCTGGTAGGCCTGTCGCATGGCCGGGCTCCTACTGGCCGTCGAGGGCCAGCCGGACCTCGCCCGCGAGTTGGCGGATGACCAGTTCGGCCAGGTTCGCGTCCGCCGCCTGGACCATCAGCCGGATCGCCGGCTCGGTGCCGCTCGGCCGGACCAGGACCCGCCCCTGCTCGCCGAGCTGGGACTGCGCCGCGGAGACCGCGGCGTCGACCCGCGGGCCGAGCCGCGACGCGTCGCCCGGCACGTTGACCAGGACCTGGGGGTACCTGCGCATCATCGCCGCCGCCGCCGCCACGCTGACCCCGTGGCGGTTCACCGCGGCGAGGAATTGCAGGCTGGTGAGCACGCCGTCGCCGGTGGTGGCGTGCTCGATCAGGATGATGTGCCCGGACTGCTCGCCGCCGAGGATGTAGCCGCCGTCCCGCATGGCCGCGGAGACGTGCTTGTCGCCCACCGGGGTCTCGATGACGCCGATCCCGGCCTGCCGCATCGCCACGTGGAACCCGAGGTTCGACATGACGGTGACCACCACCCCGTCGCGGGCCAGCCGGCCCGATTCCTTCATCTCGGTCGCGAGCACGGTCAGGATCTGGTCCCCGTCGAGTGGCTTGCCGTCCGCGTCCACCGCCAGGCACCGGTCGGCGTCGCCGTCGTAGGCGACCCCGGCGTCCGCGCGGTGCCCGACCACGGCCGCCGCCAGGGTCTCCAGGCACGTCGAGCCGCAGCCCTCGTTGATGTTCAGGCCGTCGGGTTCGGCTCCGATGGCGATGACCTCCGCCCCGGCGCGGCGCAGCACCCTGGGCGCCACCTGGTACGCCGCCCCGTGCGCGCAGTCGACCACCACCCGCATCCCGGCCAGCGGCAGCCGCGGCTCGGCCGGCAGCGTCGCCAGCAGGTGGTCCACGTACCGTTCCTGCTCAGCCCCTGACTCGGCGATGCGGCCGAACCGGGTACGCGGTTCCGCGCCCTGGCCGAGCTCGGCCTCGATCTGGTCTTCGGTGGCGTCCGGCAGCTTGACCCCGCCGCGGCCGAAGAACTTGATCCCGTTGTCCTGGGCCGGATTATGGCTCGCGGAGATGACCACGCCGAAGTCCGCGCCCAGCGCCTTGGTCAGGTAGGCCACCCCCGGCGTCGGTATGACCCCGAGCCGCAGCACGTCGACGCCGGAGCTGGCCAGGCCGGCCACCACGGCCGCCTCGAGGAACGGGCCGGAGGCGCGCGGGTCCCGGCCGATGACGGCGACCGCGCGCGGCGGCCCGCCATTGGCACTTTCGGCCCGGCCCAGTACCGTGGCCGCGGCCACGCCGAGATCCATGGCGAGCCGGGCGGTCAGGTCGTGACCTGCGACGCCCCGAACACCGTCCGTACCGAACATACGACCGCGCTGACCCGCCTCGCCCACTGTTGCTCCCGCTCGTTGTGACCGACAGGATGAGCGATCGGCGCCTAGCGCTTGGAGTACTGCGGCGCCTTCCGGGCCTTCTTCAGGCCGTACTTCTTGCGCTCCTTGACCCGGGCGTCCCGGGTGAGGAACCCGGCCTTCTTCAGCGCCGGCCGGTTCTCCGGGTCCACGATGGTGAGCGCGCGGGTCACGCCGAGGCGCAGCGCGCCTGCCTGCCCGGTGACACCGCCGCCGGAGATGCGCGCCACCACGTCGAACTTGCCTTCCGCGCCGAGGGTCACGAACGGCTCGTTGACCAGCTGCTGGTGCACCTTGTTCGGGAAGTACACGTCGAGCGACCGGCCGTTGATCTGCCACTGGCCGGTGCCGGGCAGGATCCGGACCCGCGCGATCGCCTCCTTGCGCCGGCCGGTGCCAGTCGCGTGACCGGTCACCACCGGGCGCCGGGCGACGGTCCGCGCCGGACCGTCCTGGGCGGTTTCCGTCGTGTACTCCGACGGCACGTCCGCGCCGAGTTCGTCGTCGGCGTAGTCAGGGTACTCGGCGTCTTCTTCGACGCCTGCGGCGCTTCCGCTGGTGGGCTCAGCCACGGTCTGTTCCTCGTGCTTCCTGTCTTAGCTGCTGCTCGGGCGCGCTACTGCTGGAGCTGGGTGATCTCGTAGGGCTGCGGCTGCTGCGCCTGGTGCGGGTGATCGGGTCCCGCGTACACCTTCAGCTTGCGTAGCGTCTTCCTGCCCAGGGCGTTCTTGGGCAGCATCCCCCTGACGGCCTTCTCGACCGCGCGCTCGGGGCTGGTGGCCATCAGGTGAGCGTAGGACACGGACCGCAGGCCGCCCGGGTAGCCGGAGTGGCGGTAGGCGTACTTGTCCTCCAGCTTGGTGCCGGTGAGCGCAACCTTGGCCGCGTTGACCACGATCACGAAATCGCCGGTGTCGACGTGCGGCGCGAAGATGGGCTTGTGCTTGCCTCGCAGCAGTACCGCCACGTGGCTGGCCAAGCGGCCGAGCACGATGTCGGAAGCGTCGATGACATGCCACCGCCGGGTGATGTCACTGTCCTTCGGGCTGAAAGTGCGCACAGTCCTGAGCCTTCGCGTGTGTTTCGTGGTCTTGGCGGCCCGCGCCTGCTGACGGCGAGGGACTCGCGCAGGGGGCACGCAGCGTGCCTGCCCGTTGCGCATGACGCCAATGCAGCATACTCCGACTCGCCCGGTGATGCCAAAGCGGCGTCGCTAGCGCCGACCATGACGCTACCCTCGTGGTATGGATGACCGGGGACGGCACGCGACCGGGCCAGGCAGCGGCCCGCAGCAGGCCCTCGGCCGGACGCCGGTGCGCGGTTTCCCTCCGGTTAGCGGGCAGAGCGCCGAGGCGTTCGGCCTCTCGCACGACGCCTGGGCGGGACCAGCGGGACCCGCGGGACAGAACGGCGACTCCGTCGCCTACTTCGACTACAGCGAGTACACCGAGTACACCGAGTACACCGCCGGGGACGAGGCAGACACCCAGGACGGATACGACGATCCGCCGCTCCCGGCCCCCGTCGCCAGGGTAGCTGCGGGACGCCGGCGCAGCGCACGGGCGCGCCGCCGCTTCCCGTCCCGTGGCGCGCTGCTCGGCATGGTCGCCGTGGTCGTGGTCGGCGCCGGGTTCGCCGGATATAAGTACCTGTACGAGTCCCGGGCCAACGCGCCGGTCTCCCCGACGCTGAAGCTGCCGACGACCGTTCCCTCCGACCCGGACTACGACAAGGCGCTCGGCAAGTGGCAGCACATCGGGACCAGGGCCGAGGATCGCTCGCCGGCGACCATCGACGAGCTGTTCCCGGCGCAGTTCGAGCTGAACGGCGGCTCCTTCGTCAGGGCCGCGGCCAGCGTGACCACGACGTGCTCCCTGGCGGTATACGGGGCCAAGCTGCAGGCGGCGCTGCAGGCCGGGGACTGCAGCCAGGTGCTGCGGGCGAGCTACGTCTCGGGCACGATGATGGGCACCATCGGCGTCATCAACCTGACCTCCGCCAGCGCCGCGAGCAAGGCCGGCAAGGTGACCGGACCGGAGGAGATCATCGCGCCGCTCAGCTCGCGCAAGGGCGTGACGAGCAAGCTGGGCACCGGCACCGGAGTCGTCCAGGCGGAGATCAAGGGGCACTACCTGATCCTGATGTGGGCCGAGTTCACCGACCTGAAGAAGCCGTCGACCTCGGCGCAGCGGCAGATGCTCGAGCAGTTCGCCAGCAACCTCGTCACCGGCAGCGCGAACATCAACCTCAGTACCCGGATGCTGACCGGCAAGGCGTGACCGCGGCCCCTGGCTAGCTCTGGGTCCGCAGCCTCCTGGCCTGCTCGGCCCGGGCGGCCAGTGCGCCGTCCGGCGGATAGCCGACCTCCTCGAGGCAGAGCGCGTGCGGCGCCATGACCCGGACCGCGGGGTCGCGGTCCGCGGCCGTGAGCAGTGAAGCGGGCCAGCCGGGCGGCCGCCGCCCCTCACCGACGGCGAGGAGCGCGCCGACCAGGGAGCGCACCATGTTGTGGCAGAACGCGTCCGCCACCACGGTGGCGACCAGTATGCCGTCGCCGTCCCGCTGCCATTCCAGGTGGCGCAGCGCCCGGACGGTGGTCGCCCCCGGCCTGCGCCGGCAGAAAGCGGCGAAATCGTGCTCGCCGAGGCAGGAAAGCGCCGCCTGGTTCATGGCGGGAAGGTCCAGACGGCGGAAGTACCAGAGCGTCTCGTGCCGGCGCACCGGGTCCGCGGCGGCCGGGTCGTCGCAGACGCGATAGGAGTAACGCCGCCACAGCGCGGAGAACCGCGCGTCGAACCCGTCGGGAGCCGGGCGCGCGGCGCGGGCGCGGGCGTCGGCGGGCAGGATCCGGTTCAGCCTGGCCAGCGCCCGGTCCGCCGCCGCCGCCCAGGCGGCCGCCGGCACGTCCGCGTGGGCGACCTGCCCGCGCGCGTGCACGCCCGCGTCCGTGCGCCCGGCGACCGTCAGCCCTGGTACCGCTGGCTGCCGGAGCATCTCGCCGAGCGCGGCCGCCACGACGCCTTCCACGGTGCGCCTGCCGGGCTGTGCTGCCCACCCGGAAAACCCTGACCCGTCGTAGGACAGGTCAAGACGAAGCCGAACGGGCGGTGGTTCCACAGCCGAGCCCGCCGCACCGGTCCGGGGCTAGTCGCTCTCGCCGGTCTCGACGTCGGTGTCCTCGTCGTCTTCGGCGTCGTCGTCCCCGTAGTCCTCGACGTCCTCGTCGTCGCCTTCGCCGACGGCGTCGTCCTCGGGCACCGTGACCTCGTCGGCCACGGGTACCTCGGGAGCGTCGTCGGCCACGGCGGTAGCGGTGGCGGCGGCGGCGGCCGGAGCCGACGCCGGGGCGGCGGTCCGGCGAGCGCGGCGGCGGGGCTTGGCGGCGGCTTCCCCGCGGACCAGCTCGATGACCGCCATGGCCGCGTTGTCGCCCTTACGCGGGCCGATCTTGGTGATGCGGGTGTACCCGCCGTCACGATCGGAGTACTCGGGGGCGATCTCGGCGAACAGCTGGTGCACCACGCCCCTATCCGTGACCACGGTCAGCACGTGCCGGCGAGCGTGCAGGTCGCCGCGCTTGGCGAAGGTGATCAGCCGCTCGGCCACCGGCCGCAGCCTGCGCGCCTTGGCCTCGGTGGTGGTAATCCGGCCGTGCTGGAACAGCGCGGTGGCCAGATTCGCCAGGATGTGCCGCTCGTGGGCCGAGCTGCCGCCCAGGCGGTGGCCCTTGGTGGGCGTGGGCATACGGACCTCTCCTCGGTGCTGTATTCACGGGGTCGTGGCGGTGCCACGTCAGTACTGCTCGGTCTCCACGTAGCTCTCGTCGTCGTCGCCGTAGGCGCCCACCGCGCTGCTCGGGTCGAATCCGGGCGGCGAGTCCTTCAGCGACAGGCCCATGTCGACGAGCTTCTGCTTGACTTCCTCGATCGACTTGGCGCCGAAGTTCCTGATGTCGAGCAGGTCCTGCTCGCTGCGCCCGACAAGCTCGCCGACCGTGTGGATGCCCTCGCGCTTCAGGCAGTTGTAGGAGCGCACGGTGAGGTTGAGGTCCTCGATCGGCAGGGCCAGGTCGGCCGCCAGCGCGGCGTCCGTCGGCGAGGGGCCGATGTCGATGCCCTCGGCGTCCACGTTGAGCTCCCGG